>JANXAL010000035.1 GCA_025062325.1 Roseiflexus sp. | reverse complement strand
AGAGTAAACGCCTGCGGGTCGCGTTGGCGCAGCCCGTCGATCAGGGCAGACTCGTCGTCCATACAGACTCGTAGAGGCAGTAGCTCGCTTCCTGTACCATTATAACCCATGGGCGCAGATGACTGTCGTTAGCAGGCGATGAGCAACCAGTTGATTGAGTTTGAGAAAAAAAGTTAGCCTGCGAAGGTAGGCTTCGTAACTGTAGCCTGCAGCTTATGGTTTTTGAGAAAATAATTCAGTATCGCCTGGTCTAGCCCGCGAAGGCGGGCTTCGCAACCGTAGCCCGCGACTTCAGGCGCCGGGCGAGCGAATAGCGGAATATTTATTCAAAAACCATTATTTTCAGGCGTCGATTTCACGGTTGATCCTTCCGAAGGACTGAACGGCGTATGCGATTTTATCATCTCGCTGTCGCCGGAGCAACTCTTCATCAGCGCACCGGTGCTGATTATCTTCGAGGCGAAGAACGAGGATATCAAAGGCGGCTTTCCACAGTGCATCGCAGCGATGATCGCTGCGCGGCGCTTCAACGAGCGCGAAGGGAATGCTATTCCGGTCATCCACGGCGCTGTCACCACCGGCACGAACTGGCGCTTCCTGCAATTGGATCAGAACGTTGTGCGCATTGATCGCCGCGAGTATTACGTCGATAACCTGCAGAAACTGCTCGGCATCCTGATGACGATTGCCGGAAAACTGGCAACCGTTACTCCGATGCTTTCCTGACGGCGCGCCCCGGCAGCCAGATCGCTGCAACGAATGCCAGCGCGCACGCTGCTACTGCGAACAGGAACGTTTCCCCTACCACCTGCGCCGCCACGTCGATCAGGAACATCCGCGCCCGATCAAAATCCATCAACAGCGCCGGGTCCGCAGCGCGTCGCAGCGCGTCCTGCCGTTGCACTCCCCACAGGGTCAGTGTTGAGACGCCGGCGGTCATGCCGATCAGCCGCAGGATGATCACCAGCGCCGACGCCGCGCCGCGCCGGTCGGGTCCGGCAGCCGCGATAATCGCCGATGCCGTGGGCGCAAGCGCCATCCCGATGCCGCAGCCTGCCAGCGTTAGCCCGCCGACCATCGTCCAGTAATCAGTGTCAGATTGCCAGCGGCTCATTGCCAGGTATCCGGCGGTTGCCACTGCCAGCCCGATCAGCGCCGGAAGGCGTTCGCCGAATCGTCCTGCCAGGCGACCGCCGGGCCATGCCAGCAGCGCCAGCGCCACCGTCAGCGCCGACAGCACCAGACCGGTCTCCCACGCGCCCCGTCGCAGGATGTCAGGGTCGGTCGGGTAGAGCAGCCCCAGGCGCGTGTTGATAAAAAGGGGAACGTTCGCAATCGCAAGCGCCAGCGCAAACCCGATCAACACATTCATGATCGACGCCGCAACAGTTCCGCGCTGCCGGAACAGCGCCAGGTCGAGCAGCGGATCGCGTGTCCGTCGCTCGACCCAGATGAACGCCGCCAGGACCGCGAGCGATGCCAGCGTTAGCGGCAGCGCGTAGGGCGGCGGTCCAGGCCGCTCGCCGTAGAAATCGGTCTGACCCAACTCAGCGCCTGCCCCCATCCCGATGTTGAATGCCGTCAGACCAATCGAAATCAACACCGCGCCGCGCCAGTCGAAGCTGCCCGACGCGCGGGTGACGACCAAGCGCCGCAATGCCAGCCAGGTCAGCGCCAGGGCGATCATGCCGAACGGCACATTCAACCAGAACAGCAGCCGCCAGTCGTCGAACAAACGCATGAGCGCGCCGCCATAAACATGACCGACCATCCATCCGGCGGTATCGACGGCAGCGATCACCCCCAGCGCCGCCGGACGGCGCTCCGGCGGGAAGAGATCGCTGACCAGCGCCATCGAAATTGGCACCAGCGCCCCGGCGCCAAGCGCCTGCACCACCCGACCCACGACGACTTCTTCCAGCGCAGGCGCGACAGCAACCACAACCGAGCCAATGGTAAAAATGGTCAGACAGATCAGGTAGGCGGCGCGTCGCCCATACAGGTCGGAGAGACGGCCGGTAAAGGTCATGCTGATCGTATAGGCGAGCAGGTAACCGGTAATAATCCACGACGCGCGGTGCAGCTCGGTATCAATCGAGACGCTCAGGTCGACCATGATTTTCGGCAGCACTGCCGTGACAATCGTCAGATCGACAGCGCCGACGAAGACGGCAGCGCAGACCAGGGCAAGCGCCGTGGACGGCCGCTGCAGCCAGGCGGACGCGCTGCGCTCTTCGGCAGGTTGGGGTGGACTGAGCGTGGTTGGTTTCTGTTCTATCGTCAAGGAGCGCTTCCTCTCCATATGAGCGTCAATCACCTTTTGAAAACTTCACACAAAGGCGCAGAGGCGCAAAGACTCTGATAGAAGACGGCGCTACTCGCGCCCTTCGACAGGCTCAGGGAGCGCGCCACCTGTGCCCTGAGCCTGTCGAAAGGCGCGCGCCACTGGTGGTATGCCTAAATACTTACATCGGCCCGCAGCTAACACTCAATCGGCGCCCGAACATCGACCGGTTGATCGTATGCGCTGAAGATCAGCGTCCAGGTGGTTGGCTCCGGCGCGTCAGGCGCTTTGTCAACCAGCACGATCTTTGCCAGCCGCAGCGTCTCCCGGTCTGCCCAGATGTCGGCGGCGACCGGCGCGGCGCCGATCAGCCCGTTGCTGATCTCCGCCAGGCGTGTGCCGGGGATTGTGCCGCGCAGATGGTACGTCTGGCGGCCATCCAGCTCTTCTTCGCCTACAAGAGCGATATTTTCAATGCCATCCTGGAGCAAGCGTTCAATCCCCTTTTGCGGGTCAAATAGGATCGCAGCATCGAACGCCTGCCCTGGCGCCAGGCATTGCCAGGCGCGCGTCAATGGATTGGTGATGTACTGTTTTCCTGCCAGCGAGACGGAGCGCACCTCGCTGACGCCAGCCGCGCTGCGCAGTTTGAGCGTTGCCAGCACCCCGTCGGGTCGGCGCAGGGCGCCTTCGATGGAGGTGATGATAAACACGCGGGAGGGGTCGCTGTAGACCGGTTGACCCGTTACTGTGATCGAAAACGCCAGGCTCTGCGCTGCGCTTGTCGCCTGCCCGGCGCGCGCGCTGATCTCGGCTGGCGTTGGGGTTGGCGTCGGAGTGATGACCGGTGCGCCTGCGCCGCATCCCGCGAAGAGGAACGCCGCGACCGCTAACAGTATCATGCGCAGTCGTCTGCACATTCGTTGCCTCCTGAAGCTGTGTTCTCCAGCAGTTTCTGGAAAGTTCGACGCAAAGCCGCAAAGGCGCAACATCTCGCAATGACGTTGCCCTGTGTGTCCTTGAGCCCTTGCGTCGGCCATTCTTCATCCCTTCTGAGACATTCTCTAGAGATGCCCCACCATCAGCATCTCATCCTCGCCTTCGCATCCCAGTGCCTGATAGAACGCCTGCGCGGCGACATTGTCGCGCCCGGTCAGAATGCGCGTTTCTGCGGCGCCTGCCGCGCGCCAGCCATTCGGTATGCGCAACGAGCGCCGATGCTACATCGCGTCGCCTGAACGCTTCAATCATGAACAACTCAGTGAGTTCCGCACACATCGCATCGTAACGGAGCCATGGTATCAGACGCAGGCATGCGAAGCCGACAGCCTGATCGCCGTTGTATGCGATCAGCGCGGATTCGATGCCGCTGCCCCAGGCAAGCTGCTCCGCTATTGCGCTCCGGCGATGTCCGCACGCGATTGAACGCGGCATTCAACCGGGCAAGCGCCGGAGCATCGGCGGGAGTCGCAACGCGAATTTCCATGGTATGCTGATTGTGTCGTTCTTCAGCCTGCTGCATTATACCCGGTGTTCTCCATGCGCGTCATTGTTCTTGGCGCTGGCGCCGCCGGTCTCGCTGCCGCCCGGCGACTACACGACGCGGGAGTAGCGGTTCAGGTGCTCGAAGCGCGCCATCGGATCGGCGGAAGAGTCTGGACCGATGAGACCTTCGCGCCCTTTCCTGTCGAATATGGTGCGGAGTTCATCCACGGTGAGCGCGCCGTGACTCACACGCTTGCCGCTGCTGCGGGCATCGAAACCGTCCCGGTTGATCGGTATGGGCGTCTGCGCTGGAGCGATGGCGGACCGGCGCGTGCGCTCGATGCGCTGCCAGGCGCCCGGCGTGATCTGATCGCTGCGTTATTTCAGACGCTCGACCGGTTGCGCGACCTGCCGCCCGACGCGCCGGATCGGTCGCTTGCAGGTTATCTGCGCGAGAGCGGGTTTGATGATGAGGCGCTGATCGTCGCAGACGTGTTGCTGGCGCAAACGTGCTGCGCTTCGGTCGAGACGTTGAGTTGCGCCGATCTGGCGCGGGAATTGCGCGTCGATCACGCTGGGAAGCGGGAGTATCGTCTGCGTTCGGGGTATGCGCCGCTGCTCGCGTGGTACGCCAGCGGCCTCGACATGCGCTTCGGCGCGGTTGCCCGCGTCGTGCGCCACACTCCCGGCGGGGTTACCATCGAAACCGATGCTGGCGTGTTTCATGCCGACTGCTGCGTTGTAACCATCCCTGTGGCAGTATTGCAGCGCGGCGTACCGCAGTTTGATCCGCCGCTGAGCGCACCAAAGCGATGGGCGATCCAGGCGATGCGCGTCGAAGCGGCGACCAAGCTGCTCTATCGTTTCGACGAACCGGCATGGGATGCCGACCTGACCTTCATGGCGCATACCGGGCTGGCGGCGCGCTGGTGGCCAGCCGCGCATACGACGCGCAATGCTGGCGTGATCATCGCCTACGCGACGGCGGCGCGCGCTCGCGCCCTCGACGCGCTCGACGAAGCAACGGCGCTTGCTGTGGGTCTGCAGGAACTGCAAACGCTGCTGGGGCGGGACGATCTGGCGCAACGATGCGTTGCAGCGCGGCGCATCGTCTGGAGCGCCGATCCCTTCTCATATGGCGGATATGCGCACGTACCGCCAGGCGCGGCTACGGCGCGCCGCATCCTGGCGGCGCCAGAGGGGGAGACGCTCTTCTTCGCTGGCGAAGCGACCGTCTATGACAGCAACCCGCAGACCGTGCACGGCGCCATCGAGAGCGGCTGGCGCGCCGCAGATGAGGTGTTGAAGCGTTATTCGTCCTCGACGCAAATCTTCCGCTGAACAATTGCAGAAATCGTGCGGAAGATCAGCACGGCGATCAGCGCCGTCAGGGCAATCAGCAGCACATACGCCAGACCTTGGAAGAACAGCATGTTTGTTTTTGATGCCATCAGTACGGTTGCGATGGTGATCGCCGCCATCGGGAAGGAATACGCCCACCACGACAGGTAGAAGGGGATTTTGATGAATTGACGATACTGAACAAGTAACACCACGAAGATAAAGAGCGCAAAATAATAGAGAATCCTGGCGAACCCATCCAGTTCAAAACCGCTCACCTCGCGCTCCATTAACCGGAGATATGAAATGAAGCCGATTGCCGGCGGCGCGATCATAATGAACAGAGTCGGCATCAGGCGCTCAGGAAGGGGGCTATGGAAGATGATGCGGTACAGAAAAAGGATAAGCAGCGCCAGCCAGAAGATCAGGCCGATGCTGAAGAAAAACCAGGAGATCTCGACCGGAGCGTGCTCAACGCCTGCAATTGGCACGATGATATTGCCAACCATCGGGATGAACCAGGCAGGATTGATATGCTGAATCTGGAGCGTTGTGCGCTGCATCCAGGCTGAGAGAATAGCGACCGTGAAAACCAGATGTGCAGCAGCGCCAGCTATCCAGAAGGCGCGCGAAACGTCGCTGTTCAGGCGCATGAACGCGATGCTGAACAGCAGCAGACTGATCGAGATCGTCGGGAAAAAATTGATCTTGATCGGATGGGCGAACTCGCGTTTGACCGCATCGGGGTGGCGCGCCGCCTTCAGCGCATAAAGCGTCGCAATCGCTAGAAAGACCGCTAGCGACGCCACGAGCAGCACGCCGCTGACGGCAAATGGCAACGCCAGCAATCGTTCCGCGCGCTGAAACGCGATTGTCGTTCCCGTTAGACCGAGCACCGCCGCAAAGAACGAGATGGGAAAGTACTGCAACCGCGGACGCGCTGCGGCTCGGCTCTGATCACCTGTCGAAACATGGATCGATGGCTGCTCCATCATACGCACCCTCCTGGCAGGTCGAGATCATTCATATGATGCAACACAGGCGCGACGGGTTACAGCGCCGCGAGCGAATGGGCAAACTGCTGGTTGGGAGCCAAGCATGGATTGTCAGATGGCATCCTACCTGCGGGTTGGACACGAACACGCGCCGGAAGTCGGGTTTGCTGCGGTCGAGTTCCAGGCGTTCGTCAGTCATCTCGCCCAGGAATGCGGCAGCTTCAGCAATCTCTTCTTCGGTGCCGATGAGGCTGACCAGGTCTCCCTGCTGAAGGCGGGAAGCGCCGTCAACCAGCGTCATCT
>JANXAL010000137.1 GCA_025062325.1 Roseiflexus sp. | reverse complement strand
CATCGCCCGTTTCGGGCATCAGGACGCTCCAAATCCCCTTCTTCCCTCTCAGGTGTAGGCTTTTTGGCGTGCGAAGCGGATGTGCCGCATCCTAACGCCCTTTTCCCCCTCATCCCCCCGACCCCCTTCCCCCACCAGGGGAGAAGGGGGAGCTAGGGCGGCCTGCTGCCTGAAACGGGCGATGCCGGGTAAGGGCTTGCTGGAAAAATCTACACTTGTGAGGGGCGAGGGGGGGTGGGAGAAGGGGGGAGGGGGGATGCTCTCAGGTGTAGGTTTTTTTGGACGCGCTCGCTCCCGTGGACAAGGTTATTGAAGGCGGGGCATCCGCCCGGTACGCTGTGGTTCTCAACCATCCACGCGACCCCTGGAGGAACCGACGCCCCGCCTTGGCGACTGATCGCAATGGCAGCAGCTTGTGTCGCCACCGTTTCCCCTCCTCCGCCGATCACAGACGCCGGGGCTCAGCCTGTGGAGCGCCGGGATTGTGCGCGCGCAGCGCTGCGGGTTGACCCAGGTCGCGGTCGTCGCCGCCTCGCGGCGGCAGAGCCGCGAGGCGGCGGGGCGCGAACCACTGCGCGCCCCCTCCCGCGATGCGCCCCGCCAACGGGACGACCAGCGGCGCACGCCGGAGGCGCGCCCCGGCTTTGCCCCCCTGCTGCGCTGGGTGGTCGCCCTCTTGCCGCCGACCGGCGCCCAGATTGCGCTGGTCATCGACGCCGCGACGCTGGGCCAGCGCTGCACCGTGCGGTCGATCCGGGCCGTCAGCCAGGGCTGCGCGCTCCCCAGCGCCCGGCGCCTCGTGCGGGCGACGGCCAAAGGGGTCTGGCGTCCGCGCTGGGACGCGCTCCTTGCCCATCTCGACGGGGCGGCGCCCGCCGACGGGACGGCGGGCGCGGCGACCGACCGCGGCCTGGACGCCAACCGGCGCTTCACCGCCATCCCCGCCCTGGGCGGGCATCCCCTGCGCCGCATCAACCGCCAGGGCAAGCACCGCCCGCTGGGCTGCACCGACTTCCGTCCGCTCAGCCAGGCGGTCCCCGCGGGGGGCGCGCCCTGGCAGGGCCGGGTGACCGGTTGCGCCACCGCCGCGCGCCAGGTGACCTGCGCCTGGCGCGTGCGCTGGGACGCCGCCTGCCGCGACCCTGGCTGATCCTCACCGACCGGCCTCCCACCCAGGCCGATGTCGCCCGGTCTGGGCTGCGGGCCTGGATCGAATGCGGCTCCAAGGACCTCCAGCACGACGGCGGGCGCTGGGAGCAGACCAAGATGACCGACCCGCGCCGGGCCGAGCGAGCGTGGCTGGGGCTGGCCCCGGTCACGCTGGGGGCGGTCAGCACCGGCAGCGCTGGCGCGGCAGCCGTGCCGCCCTCCGCTCGCGCCGCCCCGTCAGCGACACCCGTATCGCCCGGCGCACGGCCGCCGGCCAACCGGCGCCGCGCCGCCTGAGTGGCTGGTATCGTGGGCGCCTCGTGCTCATCACGGCCCTGCCCGCCGGCCAGGCGCTGCCGCCGATGCAGGGGCGCCCCGAGCCCTGGCCGACACGTCTTGACCCCGATGTCGAACGTCTTCAGCCTCCCAACCGCATCAGAATGCGGCCTGGCAAAAACCCTACACCTGAGAGGAGGGGGGATGAGGGGAAAAAGGGCGTCTGGACACGGTACATCCGCTTCGCACGCCAAAAAGCCTACACCTGAGAGCAGGGGGGATGAGGGGAAAACGAGCGTTAGGACGCCCAACCTCCCCCTTCTCCCCCCAACCCCCCGCATGCGGGGGGCAAAGTCAGCGCCATCCCCGGCGCGCCGCCAGTGCGTCCCCAACCCCCCGCGTGCGGAGGAGCAAAGGGGGATGGGAGAAGCTCACAGGTGTAGATTTTTCCGGCCAGCCCTTCCATGGCATTGCCCGTTTTAGGCAACAGGACGCCCCAACTCCCCCTTTTCCCCTTGTGGGAGAAGGGGGGATGAGGGGAACAAGGGCGCCAGGACGCGGAGAACATCCGTCGCACCCCAAAAACTCTACACCTGTGAGGATGGGAGAAGGGGGCCGGGGAGATGAGGGGAACAAGGGCGTCAAGATGCGGCAAACCCGCTGCGCACCCTAAAAAGCCTCCACTTTTGAGAGAAAAGCCGGGGAGTGAGGGAAGTAAGGTCGTTGGAACACGGAAACACTCCTCACACCTGGAAAAACCCCACCCCTTTGCAGGCGCCAGATGAGGGTAACGGTCATCTTTGCACTCTTGTGCGAGTTTTACGGGTGCGCTGGAACTAACAGGACCCCGGCGCTCGTGCGACTCGCCAGGCATCGAGTTGCTGCACGAGCGCCTCCATCGCACCGCGGTGATAACGCTCCACCCAGCGGGGATCGGTCCAGTCGATGGGACCATCACGTATATCGAAGAGGGTATGTTCAGCGCCTTCGGCAACGTACAATGTCGAAACCAGCCCATAGCGCGCGTTGTGCGCCGCCACTGCTTCAGGACCAATGGCGTTCAATTCCGGTTCGCTATCCGCCACAATGACGATGATCGGCGCCTGGATGCGTACAATGTCGCGGGCGTGGAGCAGACTGGAGAGCAGAGCGACGCCAAGCGGCGCCTGCGCCAGAGCATACTCCTCGAATCGCGTCGCAAGATGCTGCGTACCGATGCTTTGTGCAATGATAAAGATCCGACAGCGATCAATGCCTGGTTGCGCAACTGCTGCGCGATAGGCAGCCAGCGCATCATCGCCCTCACAGCACCCGTACACCCCGCCGCTCGCGCCGGTTCCACGCTTATCGAAACGGAACACAGCATACCCTGCGCGCAGCAGGATTTCTGCCAGATAGCCATATGAATCGCGTGGAACGGGACCGGAGTGATGAATAATGAACGCTAGCGGATGCGGACCAGCGCCAGGCGGCAGATCGAGTTCTCCCGCCAGCTCGACATCGCCGCTGACGAAGCGTACCTCGCGGCGCTCGGCGGCAATGTCCTTCAGTCGCGGCGTCGGCAGTGCATCAGCAAGGAGCGGCGTTGGTTGTTCCACAGCGCGACCGGACTCTGCGGGGTTCCATTCAGTTCCTGCACAACCCGCCAACAGAGAGCCGAAAAGTATAAGAGCGATCAAACCACGCATCAATCGGGAGCATGGCATCATACTCAACCATTCAATGTATGAGATATTGTTTTAGAAAGGCTAATGCAAAGATGCGCGTATCAATTGCGAGCCTGTGCACCTTTGCGTCTTCGCGTCAAACCTTGCTGAGAAACGCTGTCTTGTCCCGGGCTAGCGGTGCATGAATAATGTATATGTTCCAATCTGCGCCACTCGAATGTAATGGCGTTCAAGTTCGGGCGTCTCGAACACGCCAGTGTACCCGCCAAAGCTGCCAACCACGAGATACTCCGGTCGAGTAGCATACCAGTCGTAACGCACCGGATCACCCTCCAGCCACTTTTGTCGCACTGCCCGATCAAGCATCGCTTGGGGCGGATAGAGATAGCGGTGGTCAGTCAGCACTCCCAGTTCCGGCTCCCAGGTGGCGATGATTGCCGTTTCAGGCACATTGGCATTCAGGTATGCAGCAAATTGCTGCGCACTATCGTCGGGTGTGAAGACAACGCGCGCCGTCAGTGCGATTGGCAGCGCGATGATGACGATCAGGTAAGTGGCGGCAACCGTCGCCGCAACTGGCAGCACTCGGCGCAGCCAGACAATCGTGTCGAACGCCAGCCGCGCAACAGTCAGAGCACTTAGCGCGACTGCAGGGAAGGCGTAGCGAGGCCAGCCGAGGGATGCGCCGACGAACCAGGCCAGCCAGAGACCAATGATCAGCGCCATCAGCGCCTCGCTCAACCCCTGCGATGTGCGGCAGCGTGCACGCCAGACGGTGTATGCCAGCGCTGGTACAACCAGCCCGCCAAACAGATCGGGGCGCAACAGGTAATATCCGGCGCGCAGGGTCGAACGCAGGTTGAAAACGAAGATCGCTCCTCCGGCAGCCTGCCGGGTTTGCTGAAGGTTCTCGAAGAACGTGCCAGGACCGAGCAGCGCAAACTGCACCGCCATCCAGAGTGCAAAACACCCGATAGCGACAGTCAGCGGAATTAGGCGCAGCGTCCAGGTTCCAGCCCGATAGTAGCGCCAGTCGAGCAACGCGATCAAAGCCAGCGCCAGCGGGATGATTAGCACAAATTGGTTCTTTGTCACAAGCGCCAGACCAAACCCCAACCCCGCCAGAACGCTCCACGTCCAATGCGCACGCCGCATCTCCGGTTGCGCTGCAGTCCTCAGCGCCGCCAGCCATGCCAGCATCCCCAGAAAGACGAATGCAACGCCGGGCACCTCGCCGAGCACCTGCCGCCCATACTCGATCAGCCCTTCGTAATTGACCGTGCGCGACGCTAGGAGCAATGCCAGCGCAATCAGCGCGGTCCAACGACCATACAGACGACTCGCAAGCGTGTATCCAGCAACCAGCGCAATAGCGAAATAGATCACAATCACCAGTCGCCCTTGCGTCAGGCCAATGCCAAACACCTGATAGGCTGCCGCAACTGGCAGCACAACAGTCGGACCGATGCCAACTGTGGGTCCGTGATAGCGAAACTCGATATTGCCATCAGGCGTGGCGCTAAGGTCAGCGTATTTGCCGTACTGCACCAGGGTCTTCGGCACGTGTAGATGCGACCCCTCATCGAACCAGGTGGGTGGCGCGTATGGCAGATTGATCGTCGCCAGCAACGCCGCAATGACAAACAATGTCGCCACGAGAATCCGATAGACGACGACGGTCATCGACGTTGTCTGAAGGTGTGGAGTACTGTGCGCTTCTGGATGGATCATGGTTGGAATACTCCTGCCTACAGCCACGGGCGCCCCCTGTTGGCGCCTTCTCTCAAAGGTAGCGTTTTTCAGGTACGAGAGGCGTTTTCGGCATCCCGACGACTGTTTGCCTCCCATCCCCCCGACGCCCTTCTCCCACCCCCCTGCGCCCCCCTATCCCCCCCGCTTGCGGGGGGCAGGGAGGCGGGGGGTTGGGGGGAGAGGGGGAGTCAGGGCGTCCTATTGCCTGAAACAGGCAATGCAACGGAAAGGCTTGCCAGAAAAATCTACTCTTGTGAGAGGGGCGCTCCTCCGCTGGACTCGTCGCCAGCATGAGCGCCCACAGGTTGAAGGGTAGGAGGATGTCAACGAACAACCGAATGGCGCGGCGAATAAATGAGCGCAGAGTATTCGTTTATTCGTTCTCGTATTCGTTGACACCATATTCGTGCCATTCCACCTCCCGTCCCTTCTCGGTTTTTGGTTCTCGGTTCTCAATTCTCAATGCTCGGCTCTCAATTCTCGGTTCCTGGTTCTCGGTTCTCGGTTCTCGGCGCTCAGTTCTTGGTGCTCAGTTCTCTGTCCCTGGATCTCAGCCCAACGCCCTTCTGCCGCCAACATCGGCTTCTCCACCGAATGGAAAAGCATGGCCATCCCAATCAGCATGACCAGCGCCAGCGGCAGCAGGCTTGCCCAGCCGCCAAGGTCTAGCGCCATGCCCAGGTTGCGCGCCACATTGCCTGCCGCCAGTTCTGGCAGCGAGTAGTCGAGCAATGGGTTCGGCTGATATTGCGGGAAACTCTGCCCGCCGATCGTCTGCGCCCACACATTCAGGAACGACCAGACGCCAGCGATGCCCAACGCCATGCGCGCCCACCATCGCGCCCCCCATGTCGCAATGAATGCTCCAATGCCGAACGCCAGAAACGGCAGCATCGGCACAAGGTAGCGCGGTCCGACGCCGAAACCGCCGCTCCACATCACCGAAGATCCATTGAACAATAAGAAACTAACGACTGCCCAGACGCAGACTACCAGTTCACGGCGGTGCATTCTGCTGCGCCACCAGGCGACGAACCCCGCCAGACCGATCAGCAATACCGGCGCCAGCAGGAAGAGACCGCGATGCACACCGAAGGTGATGCCCCACAGCGCCTCACGGTTCAGACCGGCAAGGCTCATAAAACCAGTCTGATGCTCGGCCTGCCACAACTCCGAGTACTTGTAGCCAACTGGCAGCACTGTGCCGAAGATCGCGTAGTTATACGCCATCATCAGCGCCAGCGGCGGAATACCCGCCAGCGCCGCACCTGCGATCCAGCGTCGGTCGGGCAGCGCTGCGAGCAGATACAGCCCGACGCCTGCGACAATCAACGCCGCCGGATACTCGGTGATCAGCGTCCATCCCAGCAGCACGCCGATGAGCAGCGACCAGCGCGGCGACAGGCGACGTTGCCCGATGAGGAACGCGACCCAGAACGAAGCGAACAGCATCGCTGCCACCTGCTGATGCCCCATGAACGCATTCGAATAGGGGAAGGCAGGCGTCGCCAGCCCATAAATAAGCGCAATCATCACGCGCCAGCCAGCCGCCAGATTGAATAGCTCAAGAAAGCGATAGAGCACGACGCCGAGCAGCGCCGAAGGAACGGCAACTGTCACGAACGCCACAATCATCAGCACCAGCGCAAAGTAAACTTTCTCTGTCGCCAGCCCGCTCCCATTCGGGCGCAACGTCTCACCAAACGTCGCCGACGAGGTGATACGCTCGATGATCCGCTGCACCGCCGCCGTCTGGAGTATCGGGCGAACAGCGGCGTACACCGGCGCCGCCAGGAACGACGTGCCCGGCGCTTTGTCGCTGTAGTAATGCCCGTTATACTTCGCATAATCGCCGGTATTAGCAACGAACCGGTCGATCTGGAAGGAACCGTCATCAACAATCGCCAGCGTCAGGTTCAGCCGCGAATTCTGATTCCAGTCGGCCCAGCGCGGCGGAAAGTAGGCATAGCAGGTCAGCAGCAAGAGAAAGAGCAGGATTTCAACCCGGAGCCGGGAGATGAATCTCATAGCAGCCTACCCATTTGGCAGATTTGCCGTTATCACTCGATAAATCGTCGTATTGCCCTCGGAAAACACCACGGTCAGATAGCGCCCAACCGCCGGATCAAGGGCTGCCGCCGCCTGATCGCGCTCACGAGCGACAATATATGTCACTCCATATGAGGACAGTATCTCCCGGCGACGCGCATCTGAAACGGCAGGGTCGAACACCTCGCGCACCATCGCCTGTTTGTCAAAGAAATCGAGCGTGCCTGCCCAGTGCGCCAGGAACGCGCGGGCATCGGAGCGGGCTGGCACGAATTGTCCGAAATCCAGTGCTGCCAGTACCACATCATTTCTCGTTGTATGCACATCTAGCCATCTTAGCGCCATCTCCTCGTCCATCGAGATGTAGTTGGGAGGTTCGTATCTGCTCAGATAGACGAAGCGCCAAGCCTGAAGATAGACATTCGTTATCACACAAATAGTTATGATGACTGCCATCGCAGGAACAACCAGAGACGGGCGCTGTCGTCTTACAAATGGCACGATATACTTTGTTATCGCTGCTGCGGCGAGAACACTGATCGGAACCTGCCATCCCAGAAGCATATGGATCTGAAAATCAACGGGCAGATATATCAGCAAGAAGTGCATCAGAAACCAGGACGCAATAAGCAGTTCACCGTCATCTCTGCTCCTCAACATTCCCGGCCTGAAGGCGAAAAGTGCCAGTAACAAAGGTATTCCGAGCAGGATAGGCAAATGATAGAGAGGCGGTGTAAAGACACCGGCGTTATCAAACTGCTCGAGCTTTCTGCTCCAGGCTTGATCGGTAAGCACCATAAAAGAGAGATAGAAGACAGGGGGAGAGGAAAGAAGAAAGGTTATGAGACCACTATAGAATATTCTGAGAGGAAACTCTCGCCCCCTGATCCAGACGAGTAGACCAAATAACCCCAAAACCGAATAAATGGTTATAAGATCGTATGCGTGCTGAAACCCTAATGAAGCGCCTATCAATCCCGAGAGTATAGCATAACGATATTTTCCGGTCTTCAATGAATACAAGAACGAGCTGAATATCATTATGATTAAAGCGAGCGCTACAGTAAAGTGAGGAAACACCTGCATGATCAACAAAGTATTTGGCTCTGCAGTATAGATATCTAGGGGGAAAGGAGCTTCTGGGAGTGATAGTAAAAACTTTACGATAATCCAGATAACGCCAAGACCTCCTCCGAAAGCGAAGAGGATGAAGGAGAGTCTGATATTTTTCCGGGCGAATGGGATCATCTTGAGAAAGACATAAAAAGAAGAAAGACAGATTATTACGCCGAATATGCGAATGACCTGGAAAACCATAGCGTAATCCAGTCCGGTGACTACGCCTATACGTCCGGCGATCCACCATAAGAGATTGAAGAACGCAGGATCATTTGGTTCAGAAGTAAGACGGTTAGGAGCAAGATTTTCCCGCGAAAGATCGCGCATCCAGGCGAAGTATTGAAACTGGTCCGGTATACCGGAGAGTACGCCGACAAATTGCTTGTCGGAAGGTGAAGTTGTATAGGCATAAACATAAGGAAGCGATGTCAGGACGAGAATGAAGACGATGAGGGGAGCAATAAATCTCCATTCCTCCGCGAAAGTCCTAATTTTTGCCTTCGAGTCCTCGTTTGCTATCTTTTGAGAGCCGATAACTTCCACGCTTTCCTCCTCTATTTCTATCAGCAAGCATTCTTGATCCGATGATCCCTAGTTGTTGCTGCTCAATACGACGACTCCTCTCGACTGGAATATTATTCGTTCTCCGGTCTTGGGAACCATTGAATGATAGTTTGTCTCAACTATCCGATACTTTGGTGAATCGTGCGACGACGGATAAGACTGGATTGAGTGAGCAATCATAATGTCTCCATCGATCACTATTTCGCCTCGAGCTTGAAAGAGAAATACATACGGCAACGACTCTTGCACTCCATCAAGATCTACCTTATACTGCCCTCCAGAGTGCTCGATAATGTAATTTACCACCCGCTGCTTATCAGAAAGGACCGTTCCGTATTCACCCTGACCACCGGTTTTTTCCAGGAAATGATAACCGTATCCTAATGTCACTAGATTAAGTGAGCAAAGTATCGGTATAATAGCGAATACGAATAAATTCGCCTTCGAAATTCCGTACTTAGGCGAAAATTGCAGTCTCCACAATTCAAGCCCCCTAGCGATTACCAGCAGCGGCATCGGGTAGAGGAAGAGGAAGTAGTGCCTCTGAATCGGACTCTCGGAGAAGAACAAGTACGCTAACGGCAATAGTAGGAACAACAAAACCACCGCGTCCTTATATGATATTCTGACATTTCTCCAGCTACCTTCTGTGTATCTGATGGCATTATAAAAAATCAGGATAAGACAAGCAGTAAATATGAGCGAGTATAAAATTCCCTGCGTCCAGTCGATAACAGAAGGAAGATATTGAGACTTCGACAGTTTACTCACCCACATCCCCTGACCTGATAGTACGTTGGTAAAATTCCAGATAGTCTTGGCAAAATGAACAACTCTCGGTTCGTCTGTAGAATGTATAGATGGCAATGATACTATACCTCGAATATGCACAAAATTCGAGGTTAGGTCGTAAATTATGTTGGGAATATACCCGAGGGCAATGCTTGGCGCGTAAACCAGCGACTTCAACCTGGTCTTGCTATAGATAAGCAGCACCAAAAAGCCGGTCCCTACGAGAGCTAACACCGAAAGGTGTAACTGAACCCCCAGACCAAGTAAAACACCGAACAAAACATAGTATACGATCTTATCTGTTTCGAGAGCTCTGATGAGGAACAAAAACGCCAGAGGGATCAGGAAGGGAAACAAGGACTGGGGCCAGAACATACGACCATACAAAACCATCCAGGGAGACACGCTGGCTAGTGTGGCTAGAATAAGACCCACATTGCGTGAGTAAAGACAATTTCCCAGAAGGTAAACGATATAGACACCGAGAACATTGAGCAGAGCGATGAAAGCGGCGACTGCTATTGGTTGATAGCCAAATACAGCAAAGATAGCCGCTGTTATATATGATAAGGCCGGGCCATTATATAACGGCGACTGCACGCTCCCCACCTGCTGTCCTATCAACGGATAATAGTTACCCTGCAATATCCGGTAACCTTCGAGAGCCCAATACGCAGAGTCGTGACGAAATTCCATCATCGAGAGAAAACCCAATCTAAGCACGCCAGAAACTAATAGTACTAGACCTAAATAGATCTTCCACCAGTGTATGGTCCAACCCATCTTATGCTCTGCATTGATGAGTTTATGGTGGAGAAGAGTCGTCCAGTCAAGCATGTGCATATTCCTGCGCCAGTTCATATATCGAAGCCGATTGAAGAGTCATCTCTGCTGCTGCGTCGTACAGGCTCTATCCTGCTTTCTGCGTGTCAAATGCCAAAGGATCAAAGTTTCCGCGCACCGCGTGTTGGTGCGGCGCTCTGGCAGATAGAGCGTAGCACGTCGGGATGACGGTACTCTGTATCGCGGTGAACAGCAGGTGATAATTCTGTAACTTACATTGCCCGTTGGAATTGTGATATGTCTGTCATATTCCGCTCAGACTCGACATGCTAGTATTCCGGTTGAGAACCATCGGGAGCCTCTGCACTCGCCGTCATGGTCATGGCAAGAAGTGCAATCTCCTGTCGAGCGGGAACGGGTTGACCCGAAGACGCAAAGCCTTGCAATCAATATCTCACTACCTTTGCGTCTGCGCGCCTTTGCGTCAGCCTTTCTGCGAAGCGCTCTAGGAAGGACCTTGTATGAAATCATGGCTCCTCGTGAGCATTCTTCTGCTGACTCTGCTCCAACCAGCGCAACCGGCGCCAGTAGCGACCCAGCCGCTCCGTTGGGTGCATGCACCATATTTCGCCAACCGGATCGATTGGGGGACTGCCGCCATCTTCTGGTTCGGTCGCGTCGATGTCGCCAATGGCGTTGCACCAATTCCAGGGCGCAACTACGCTGATGTGCGCGTTGCCTACATGTCCCCCGAGTTGCAGGTGTTCATGAGTGTCATCGACTATTACCTGTGGCATGAATACGACCCGGACACGAATAGCAGCCCCACCAGCTATGATTACGACGGTGCAGCGCTCTACCTGGATATCGATGGCGACCGGACAGGCGCGCCGGGAACCGATGACTATGTCTTTCTGGCGAAGTGGGGCGCCAGCGGCGAGGAGTACAGCCGTCCCTATCAGCGCCAGGCGCACGGTAACGGCAGCGCCTGGAATACGGCATGGATTCGGATCCTGGCGACATCTTCCGGGCGCACAATGGTCGTGCAATCCTGGACCAAACAGCAACGACTGCGGTCTGGATTTCGGCTGGGCTGTTACCTTCCGCATTCCCTGGCAGACGCTTGGTTTGAGCGGACCGCCACATGGGCGAACGATGGGAATGGGTTTGCAACTCTTCGACCGTGATGCGCCGGGCAGCAGCGGCGCGGCGCCGGTTCAGACGTGGCCCGAAACGCTCAACACGACTCGACCCGACACATGGGGCGGATTAGTACTGGGTCCGGCAACGATGAACATTCCGTTAGCGCGTGCCGAAGGCACAACGACCATCCGCCGAGGCTTACCCGGCAGTACGGTCATCGATGCTAGCGTCGGCGCTGATGGCAACTGCAACGGTGGTCACGAGGGCAATCCCGACTCGCCGATCAAGCCTGGCTTGAACCCGCCCATCACCCGCGGCGAAGACACCAGTCTCTGGGTCGCCAGCCAATCCGCCGTTACTGATTTTCCCTGCTTCGCGCGCGCATACCTGCGCCTCGGGCTTGACCAGATCCCGCCGGGGAAGACCATCATCAATGCGCGGCTGATCGTCACGCACTGGAGCCAATCCGGCGACATCAACGCCCCTAATCCGGATGATCGTCCTCCGCCGACGCTTATTCAACTGTTCACCGTCGATCCCGACTGGACAGAGACCGGCGTGACGTGGAACAACGGACCGCTCGCGCGACGCAATTACGGTGGTGTGACCGTCACCCCTCGTAATCCGAATGAACCGCTCTTCCCAGGCGTTCCCTATACGTGGGATGCGACGATCGCAGTCGCTGAGGCATACGCTGCGGGGACGCCGCTGAACATCGCGCTCTACACCGCTGCAGAGCCAATGCATACCAGCAAGTATTTTCACTCATCAGAGGCCGGAAATTTCGTGAACACAGCCCGTCCCACGCTGATTGTCACATGGGGAACGCCAGTCGAGGTGCAATCGAGGGTGTTCCTGCCCTTACTATTGCGATAGTGCCGAGGAGGTTGCATATGCTTCCTGGACCTCTAGAGAGGTATACGTCTCTCTCCGTCGTTCTCCTGACAGTTATCTTCCTGATCATTTCATCCTGCTCGATATCTCGCCATTCAACAATGGCTGAAGCCAACCCTCACTATGACGCGCAATTCTCCGCGCTGGCTCAGGCGCCTTCAGGCACGCGGACGGCGTATCTGCCGTTGATCGTGAGAGATGGCGGTCCTGCACTCGAGTGGACGCAACTGGCAGGAAATCCGCAACGCACAGCGTATGTGCCGACTGATTTGCCCAAACCCTGGCGGGTGCGGTGGATCTGGAACGGACCGCCAAAAGGAATGGACGGAGAGCCGATGCCTGATCACTTGCGCCTGCCACGCGGGGTGCAGCCCGTCACGGGCGATGGCAAGGTCTATGTTGGTCATTTCGATGGCGTCGTTCGCGCGATCTCCGAGGCTACCGGCGATGTCGTGTGGTCAACCAGGGTTGGTGGTCAAATCCTGAATACCGCAGCATACGACCCGACAACCCGCAGTGTTTATGTTGGCTCCACAAATGGGCGTCTATATCGCCTGAATACTGCCGATGGCGCTATTCTGGGGAATTTCAACGCAGGAGGCGAGATCCATATGGCGCCATTGCTGGTGAATGATACCGTCTACACTGGCTCGATCAACGGAACCTTCTTCCTTCGCGCTGGATAAAGTCTCGCTGCGACCACGATGGTCGTATGCCGCTGGCGGCGCGCTCTATGGCTCGCCAGCGTACTCAACCAGGTATGGCGGACTCGTCATTATCCTGGCGGAAGGGTCCCCCCGTCCTGCCGTTCACGCGCTGCAAGCCAGCACCGGAGCGCGCCGCTGGATGCAAAACAGGGTGATAGGCTTTGACCCTGATGAATTTGGAGAGTACCTGGCTTTTCTGGATACCTATCCTGTGGTATCGGATGCGAACGATGTCGTCATTGTCCGAACGTATCGCAAGGTAGAGCGACAATTTATCGGAGCAGGGGATCCAGGTAACACGGCGCCGCGCACCGTCGAACAGATCCGTGCATTCCTGGCGCAGAACCCGGACTTTGAGTCGTTCTACGTCCTGAGCCTGGACACCGGTGCCAGGAAGTATGTCGCCCCGGTAGCAGTCGGCGGAATTGGCGACGGCATCTGGACCGTTGGACCGCAGGCGGTGATCAAGCGGATGGACGATGGAACAGAAATCGCATATGTAATCTGGCGCACACGCCAGGCATGTGAGCATCTGCCTCCATCGAACTGCGACTCGCGCGATGATAGCACTCTGGGGGAAATGAACCTTGCGACCGGTCACATCCGATTCGTCCAGGACTGGAGACACCAGGGGACGATGCGCATCCACACAGACGAGCAGAGCCCGCTGGCGATGGCAGGGGATACGATCACACATGCACACTGGATGACGCTGGGGATTCTGCGCATTACTGATCGCTCATCCAGATATGGCAGCAGTTACACCGATCCTATTCGCACCGAGGAAGTGTACCCGGTCACAACTGGCATTCTCATTGGTTCCTGCCCACAGCGGAGCAATCACTTCTGTCCAGAAGGGATGCTGCTCCCCAACGGCGAACCCAACCAGGACCCTGGTTTTTATGTGTACTACACGAACCAGGCGCAGTACGACTTGTGGTGGCACTCCTCTACCGGTGATCCGAACAACCGAGATCTTCCATCGGCAAGCCCGGTGCGCAGCGCCGCTATCAGCAATAACACGATCTACTGGAAAACGGTAGACGGCGCAATTATCGCTGTGGGACCGTAAATCTGCAGCAATTCTCGAAAAGAACGACGCAAAGGCGCAAAGCCTCGTGCTCACTCAACAACCTTTGGTCTTTGCGCCTTTGCGTCAACCTGTCTAACGAAGTGGTCCCCGCCCTACCTGCGTCGCCTCCATCGGCGCAGCGCATACACGCCGACAACGACGCCGATTGGCGGAAGCAGCGCCAGCGCCAGCACCGGCAGCGCTGCCGTCTCCCAGCGGGGAGGACCGCTGATCGGCGGCGCCGTCACTGCCTCTGCCGGAAGAGGAGTGGGAGTAGGAGGTATGGGGATAGCAGTTGGCGCAGAGGTTGGGGTCACTCTCGGGGTCGGGGTAAACAATGGCAGGGGTGCTGTTTCTGGAAGGTCTAGTTGACGTGAGCTATGCCAGACACGGTAGCGATCACGTTCATCTGCTGCCATGCCATCTCCTCGGCGCGTGTACCAGACGGCATGGAGTTTATTGCCATTCGACACAGCAATGACGGGCCATTCCGGGTAAAATTCGTTTGCCGACACGATTTCGGGCAGACTCCAGCGTGAACCATTCCACACCAGGTGCAGCACCATTGATGGCACAGCGCCGGGAACGATACCAGACATTGTCGTTGGGTAGCCAACCATCAGGAGATGGACATTTCCTTCCCCGTCGGTGGCCATGGAGTACTGGTCGAGATCATTTCCCCGAGTATCCCGCGCAACGACCCCGGGCACGACGTCGGGCAAACTCCACGTGTCACCGCCATCACGCGAGTACTGGTAGTAGATCGCTCCCTTTAGTGTGCGATAGACAACGATCGGATTATCACCAGCAGCGATGCCAATGGTCGTCTGTTGAACTGCGTCATCGGGAACGGTGAAATAGACCGGCGGTCGCCAGGTCTCACCGCGATCATCTGAACGACGATAGACCCCCTGCTTAGGCTGACCACGCCCGGTATACCAGTCTCGCCCCTGATCCCAAACTGCGTGAACCCGATCACGACTGTCTACTTTCACTTGCGGCCGGTTATCGCCGTAGGGCGAATCTGACAAATTGATTGGCTTTGACCAGATCTCGCCGCCGGTATCAGAATAACGGTAGAACAGATTGGCGCAGTTCGGACACTCTGGACGCGGCTTTCCAGGCTCATCAGGAACTCCCTGAGACCAGAAGGCATGCAACCGCGCCTGGCTGTCCACTCCCAGCGCTACATAATATCCCCCGTCACTGACAAGGTGAGGCTCGCTCCACGCCTTTGCACTCCACGCGCGATCCCAGGGTGCGCTGACATGTCGGATTGCTGTGCGCATGCGTAGCAACACATGCAATCTGCCGTCGCGACTCATAACAATACTGTTCCGAACAGTGTATCCGATTGTAGCAGTCTGCACGATGTTATTCACAGGTGACCAGGAGCCATCGCGCAACTCGCGATACATCAAGAGATCAAGGCCACCCTCATCGCCGGCCGTGTTCACTATGGCCCCATACCACACGATATGCACGCTGCCCGTCGGACCAATTGCAAGACTTGGGAACCACGAGGAGCCATAGCGCACCGCTCTCTGTCCAAAGGGTGGCGGTGTCGGCGTGGCTTGCACTAGCGCCTCTTCCGCAACCGGCGGCGACACCTCAAACGGCGTTGTCCACCGGCTGCGCTGCGCCAATGCCGGAGAGAGCGGCAGCGCCAGGGTGATGAGAAGAAAACTCGCCAGCAATATTGCCAGAATCCTCATCTGTCGTTGCCCACTGTTTCGGTCGCCCGCTGACGCTCGATGATCTGTCTGAGACTGATCAGCGTACCGACGAATATCCAGCTATAGACGGTATACCGGTAACCGGTAATCGTTTGGTTATAGGGGAAGGGCAGTATCCAGTCGCCGAGGAGCATCGACGCCTGAGCGCCGATCCAACCGCTGACCGTGATCAGCGCCATAGTTTTGAGGAAGCCCGGCGGCGCTTTGCGATAGAGCCGAAACCCTTCGCGCGTGCTCACAACGGCAAACCAGAGCCAGATGATGGAGCCAACCACTCCAAACTGCGCAATAATGTCGAGGTAGTTATTGTGCGTCGATCGCGCGTCGTTGGGATAGTAGGTCATATAGTATGGCGCATACCCGCCCGGACCAGTGCCGAAAAGCCAGTGTTCACCAACCACGCGCAGATTGATCTCCCACATGCCAATCCGACCATCCGCGCCTTCGTTCAATTCGGCTTCGATCATCTGATGAAAAAAATCCCGCTGTGCGTACACCAGCGCCGCTGTTACAATACTCATCACAATAAACCATCGCCAAGATCGAATTGAAGTGGCCACAAATATGGCGACAACTGTCGGAATCCATCCTGATTTCCACTGTACATTCACAAGCATCGTCTGATAAAGATTTGCGACAACGATTACTAGCAGAAGTACTCTCCAGCGCCAGTCAAGACCCGAGTGAGAAATAAGCAGCGCGTATGCCGGGATAACCGTCCATAGACCCCATAAACCGCGATCGGCGAGAATACTGCCATGATTGACCTTAAGAATTTGGAAGATGGTCATTACAGAACCAAAAAACAGAAAACATCCTAATAAATATTTGAGGTGCCGTTCATTCCGAATGAAATTCCCTATTAACAACGCCGCGCCGATAGAAGCAATGTGCGTGACGAGTGTTGCTATTTGCACAATAGTAAAGTTCCTGAACAGGTTCATTCTCAGCACCGGATCGCGCCAGGCAATTCCCCAGATCAACGATAGAACGCACGCCGCGCAAAAGAAGAGCATTGGACGATTGATCGGAGATGGCGCCAGTCGCCAGGCGTTGCGAATTGCCATTGATGCCATCCAAATACCACACAGTAACATTGTGACTAGAAGAACGGCCGGAATCTTGCTTTCTGTACCTGTCGATATTTCAAATGGAATTGCTAGAGCGACTATTGGCAACATCAATACAGCATAATCGAACCTTCGGTTGATGAAAAATAATGTCGGCAGTGCCACCAGCGGACCGAAGATCGCCAGAGCAATGAACTTCCGATCCGCGCCGATAACGTACCCTCCTGTCAGGCTCAGCCCAATGACGGCGAGCAGTATACTGGCGATCAGGAGCGAACGATGCTGCAAATCGCGTAGCTTGCCGGTCAATCCACGATCAATGGCGATGATCTGTTGTTCGCTGAATCCTCGCATAGTTTGCTAAAATGCCCATACCACGCGCAGAAGCGCCATATAGTCTCGACTTGTCGCGTGAACAACCGGGTTATAGTGCACTGCGTTGATCAGACCCCCCGCTAGGACGCGTATGAGGCTCGACAGAGAAAGAATTGCTTTATACCACTGCGCCGTCCGCTCGCCGTAGTGCTTGCGAAAAAACTTAACCCGACTCTGGTAGAGCCGCAGAAATGATTCATGTCGAATTCGGCGCGAACTGCCGCCCCACAGGTGAGTTGCCGACACTGTTGGGAGATAATAGTTTTTAAATCCTTCCTGCTGCAAGCGATAGCAGAGATCAATCTCTTCCGAATACATAAAAAATTGCTCGTCAAAAAGCCCAATACGCTTGACGACATCGGTACGTACCATGAGACACGCGCCCATCAACGAGTCTACTGGACGGATGTCATTCATGTCCCAATACGTCATCTGATATCGACCAAAGAAGCGACTCTTCGGAAAGAGTTTATCCAGAAAGAGTGCATTCCAGAGCTCGGTCGCCAGAGTCGGAAACGCAAAGCACGAACGCTGGAGCGATCCATCTTCGTAGTAGAGCCTGCAACCTACTGACCCTGCGTCAGGATGCGCATCCATAAAGGCGACCATGCCATCGACTGCGCCATCATGCACAAAGGCATCAGTGTTCAGCAACAGAATATAGCGCCCTTCAGCCAATGCCAGCGCCTGATTGTTTGCCCGCCCGAATCCGACATTCTCTTCGTTTACCAGCAACGTGACGCCTGGAAACTGTCGCCGCACCATAGCGACGCTATCATCCGACGACGCATTATCTACTACAACGACCTGACAGGTGGAGGTATGCGTTGTGGTAAACAAGGCTGTCAGCGCTCGTTCGAGCAAGGCGCTGCCATTCCAGTTCACAAGGATTACTGTAACGTCTATCTGGCTCATAACTGATGAGTGACCGGGCATGTTTCGCCCTGCACAGGTATGCCCGCTGGTAATACAGGATCTATAAGCCTTTGCTCCCAGATGCAAGCTTATTTGAAGGGATGTCGGACTCAGGCGGATCTGTACGAAACTGCACGCCTTCGTTCTACGATGGCGCCCAATAGATCGTTCAGTTGCTCTCCAATGACCCGCCAGTCATACCGTTCGATAACTCGCCGACGCCCCTGTAATGCCAGTCGTGCGCGCAGATCGGGTCGTTCAAGGAGATTGAGCGTGGCTTCGGCGAATTCTCTAGCGGTCTGTGCGATGAGCACGTGGACATTATGCTCAAGCTCCAGCCCTTCAACTCCTTTCGGAGTCGAGACGACCGGCGTGCCAAGCGCCAGGGCCTCCAACACTTTGAGACGGGTGCCGCCGCCAAGCCGTAACGGAACCACCTCACACCACGAGCGTGCAACGAAAGGACGAACATCGGGCACGTAACCTGTAAACTCCACGCCTTCCACCTGCGGCAGCGCCGCCCGACGCTCCAGCGGCGCTCTGCCAGTGACAATGAGCCGCACGTCAGGACGCTCTACCTTGATGTGTGGAAAGATATCGCTGAGAAAATATTTGACAGCGTCAAAATTGGCATCGAACGTCAGAGCGCCAGGGTAAATGAGTGTATCTCGCTGCGGCTCTCCACACTCTGCATCGAGAATGACCTCTGTACCGTTCGGGATCACATGGACGTTGTGCATAAACGGCGCAATCGCCCGCACTAGGTGTCGTTCCTTATCCGATACTACAGTGCAGGCGTCAAAGTAGCGCAGTAGGCGGCGCACATACGACGTATGTTTCTGCCACGTTAACCACGCGCGCAGCCGACGGTGAGGCGTCTGTTGGAGCACGAAGTCGGTGTGAATATTCCCTACTTCCAGTTCTTCGAGCAGGCGCGGTACGCCTGTTACGCCGAGAGCGTACCGCGCAGCGTTGATCTGAAACGCTACGACCACATCAGGTTTGCTTACAGCAGCCTGATGTCGGACGCACTGATCGAATTCGGGACTCCAGGTGGCGCGGAATGATGCCGGTTCCGCGTGCCACAGGCTCTTGATCTGTTCCCCTGGCCGCGGATGCCATACACGTTGCCGAACAACCTCGACTGATACGCAGAGTTCGCGCATCTTCCGGATCTGCGCAGCGGTCACTTCTTCCTGGATGAACGAAATCAGGTGTATCTCGTGATGACGCGCTAGCGCGCGCAGCAGATTGGCAATTCGCAGGCGTGAGCCATTGTCCGCCGGCTCGGGCCACCAGGATGTGAGGGCAAGGATGCGCATCGTGCTCACCTCAACCACTCGCGTTTACAGCGGCAGACGTGCGATGTGTCATCTGCGCCGCTTGCTCATAACTCTCCAGAATTCGCTGCGCTGTCTTACGCCAGCTAAACTGTGCAGCATGCGCAAATCCGCGCTCGCGCAATCGCGCGACTTCCGAGGGATCGGTCAGCAACCGCTCCAGATACCGGGCGAGCGTAGCGTCATCTTCGGCATCCATCACCAGCGCCGCGCCGCCGGCGACTTCCGGCAACGGACCGCGATCCGAGACGATGACCGGCGCGCCGCAGACCATTGCTTCCAGCACCGGGATGCCAAAACCTTCGAACCAGGACGGAAAGACGAAGACGTCCGCCATGCTGTACAGTGCGACTAGGTCGGAGCGCGGCGGGTTGATCAGCAGCAGTGCGTTGCCGCGTTCGACTGCCTCGAACACCACCGGCAGCGGCGCTGGATGACGTGAGAAGAAGACAATCCGGTGACTCTCATGTAATTGTTGCGGCAGTCGTCGCCACGCACGCACCAGAACACCAGGATTCTTTAGCGCATCCGCCAATACGAAGCGTCCTGCAATTCCGTGACGCTGACGCACAGCCTCGAGCATTGCCGGATCCTCAATCCGCCGCATATCCGGCGTCGGCGCATGCGGGATGGGAATGATCCGGTGCGGATCGAAGCGACAGTGGCGTAGGATGTCTTGTTTTGCGTGCTTCGAAACGGTCAGCAACAGGTCGGCGTCGCGTAGCATCAACCGTGATCCAATGTGCAGGTACGTTTGCATCGTCAGATAACGGAGTGTGCGACGTGTCCCGGAGCTGAAAAGAGTTTCGCGCAGCGGCATAATGTTGATCGCGTCGTGCAGCGTGACAACGGTGCACGCGCCGGGGACGCGAAACCCGTAGTTTGCCGGGTAGTGCACCACATCGAGACGGTCGCGCGCCATAGCGCGCCGCAATCCGATGTAATCAAGGTAGACGCTGGAGTGCGGACCTCGGTAAGGGAGCAATCGCAGCGTCACATGCGGCGGCAGATCGGTCAGTTCAAACGGTCGTTTGGTATCGGCATACAGAAAGACTTGGTGATCGGCAGCGATCAGGCACAATTCTGCAACGAAGTGTTTGATATAGGTATGGACTCCGCCCACTAATCCGTGGGAGAGATAGCGCACGTCGATGCCGATCCTCATGTTTGGCTCCTACTGTCCGATAACGACATCGCCCTCTTTCAGACCGCTAAGGATTTCCACCCGGTCTGGCGTTATCAAACCTGTTTCAATATCCACCCGTTCAGGACGGTCGCCGCGCTGCACCAGCACATAACTGCGCGAGTCGGCACGAATGGCTTTTGGCGGCAGCCAGAGTGCATTTTCTCGCCGCTCCAGCACGGCGGTCACGATAGCCGCATCACCGGAAACCAGCTTCAAATCGGTCGGCTCATAAGCGATACGATAGCCGCTCACTGCGCCATTCGACCCGCTGCCGGGGATGCCGGTCACCCTTCCCTGATACGTTGCGCCAGGATAACGCGCAAAGGTTATCGACACTGGCTGCCCGACCACGAGAGGCGCCGAGCTGCTCGTCACCAACACCTCCAGGGTATTGGCGGCGACCGATGGGTCTAGCGCGACAAACGCTGGCTCTCCAGCGCGAACGACAGCGCCGGGGGCGATGTTGACCGTCAGGATTCGCCCGTCGAACCTGGCAACCAGCTTGAGCGCCTCAATCTGGCGCTGGATGTCTTCCACGTCTTTCTTTGCTTCTTCGACAGCACGTTCCAGCGTCGGATCGACCTGAATGGCGCTGCGCGCCTGCTCAACGGCCAGTTCTGCCAGTGCAACGTTGCGCTGCGCCTCCGCGACCTTCAGCGGATCAGGACCTCTGAGCAGCTCATCGAGCGCCGCCTGCGCAATGACGACCTGCGCTTCAGCAGCCTGGACAGCAGCAATCTCATTGTTGCGCGCCGTGTCATACTCGATCTGGAGCCGCGCGACTTCTTCTTCAGCCGCGCGTAGCGCATCGCCCGCACGCGCGAGACGTTCCTGCGCTTTGTTGTCGGCTTTGTCCTGCTCTGCCGCGTGTAAAGCAGCGCTGAACTCCGCTTGGGCGGCGATCAGGCGCTTCTGCGCCTGCCGAAGCGCAAGTTCTGCGCGGGTTTTGACAGCGGATGCGTCATTGCGCGCCCGGTCACGGGCTGCCTCGGCCTGTTGAACCGCTGCACGCGCTGCTGCGATCCTTGCAGGGTCAGGAGGGGTGAGCAACTGCGCCAGCGCTGCGCGCGCTGCTTCCAGGTCGATCTCGGCGCGCCGCAGCGGGAATTGCTTCTCGTCAAGTGCGCGCTCGAGCTGCCGCTGCGCCTGTGCATACTGCCGCTGCACCTGCGTCAGGCGATCTTTCAGTTCGCCAGACTCCAGCTCTGCCAACACCTGACCTTTTCTGATTTCAGCGTTGGGTGTCACGTAAACCGCTTTGACAACGCCATCGACTGCGAAGGAGAGTTCGCGTTCGCCAGCAGAGGCGACCCGTCCTTGCAGCTCCACGCTGCGCTCAATCGTTCCGCGCTGGACGGTATACGTCGTCCATGGCAGACGCGTTGGCGTCGGAATTGCAGTAGGTGCAGGGGTCGCTGTCGCCGGAGGCAGCGTCCAGGTTTCGGGGGTCGGGGGCGCTGATGCAATCGACCCACAGGCAGAGAGAATAATGCTCCCAATCAGAATAATGCCAGCAATAATCTTCCGCATAACCGCGCTCTCTTTCCACGGATGCCACACTTGAATAGGCAAACCCGAAGAGACTATAGCACGCAGGGGTGACGGCACTCTAAATGGGTGGAGGGGAGGATTGACGATATTGTCATTGT
>JANXAL010000070.1 GCA_025062325.1 Roseiflexus sp. | reverse complement strand
GCCCCACGTGATGGCTGGCCAGGTCCAGTAGCGCAGAGGTGTGGTGCGGAGACGTTCACCACAAATGGTGTAGGCTGCACTCATGATCAGCGCAGCAAGAGCAGCGGCGCGGAGCAGTCGAGCCCCAGCAACAAACTGGTCAAGGGCGAATGCAATTGTCAGCAGGCCTAACCCCAGGCTCAACGCTGCCCAGAGCGAATTGCGCCGCAGCACCGCCTGCCCGCCGAAGATTAGTGTCAGCGCCAGAGCGCCAGCCAGGCGCGTGTCGCTCTCGTTCAGCGCTGGTCCGCCAGCGATCAGAGCAATGACCGATCCGAGCGCCTGGAGAGCCACATTGTAACCGACGCGGCGACGACCGGGCTGCCAGTAAGCGCCAGCAAACGCCAGGGCTGCCAGAGGCAGCAGCGCCAGTCCAATCTGACCGCTGCTGAGCGAGGTTGCGGTGAGCAACGCTCCGATCCAGGCGGTAAAGGCGACATAGCCGCTGGCGAGCGCGCCGGTCGCAAGCTCATATCGGTACCGCTGAATCCCGGCAAACCTGCCTCGTTCGAATGCAAAGAACCAGCTCGCGCCCAGGGCTGCGATGGGTCCCAGCGCAAAGCGCGCCGTCTCCAGGTTGAGAGGCGCCAGAAGCAGAGTCAGCGCGCCGAGCGCCAGCGCGCCGCTCAAGAGCGGCATGGCAGCGAGCGGAAGATGCCGTTCGGCAACAAGACTCAACCAGAAGTATGTCAGCGCCAGCAGACCCAGCGCCAGTGCGTGAATGTGCAGCGCCGTATCCGGCCCCAGCGCAATGACCAGCGCTGGCAGTGGTGGCACGACTGCCAACCAGAGCCACCAGCGGCGTCCGTCTGCCTGGTGGCGCAGCGCGTAGAGCAGGGCGTGCGCCAGTAGCAGCAGCCCGAAAGCGAGACGTGTCCACAGTTCGGCGGTGAAGACGAAGGGCGTCAGCAGCAGCAGCTCGCCGGTGAGCGTCAGCGCGCCACCCCACAACGGCGGGGCAGCGGGCGGCAGACGCCGTTCGGCGGCGAGGCTCAACCCCAGGTACGCTAGCGCTAGCGCGCTCAGCGCCAGCGCGTGAATGTGCAGTGCCGTATCCGGTCCCAGCACAATGACCAGCGCTGGCAGTGGCGGCACGACCGCCAGCCAGAGCCACCAGCGGCACTGGTTAATGCGATAGCGGAGAGTGCAGAAGATAGTGGAAAGCACCAACGTAGTACTGAAGGCGAGCCGGTCGCTCCATCCAGCCAGGTATGCGACGCTATGACTCAGGACAAGCAGGGGGAAAGCGACCAGCGAGACGTGCAGGATGCCTGTTGCCGGTTCGAATGCACCGGATGATCGCATGCGCGCACTCAACGGGGTCAGGACCGTCAACAGGCTGCATGCAATCACAAATTGCCATTCCAAACGCAGCACCTCAGGCGCGGCGAAGATCAGGCTAAGGGCGGCAACCGTCGTCGCGCCGCTGTAGAACGCATGCCGGGTGCGCCAGGCTATCAGGAGATAGATCAGCAGGCTCAGAAACGATGTCAGTTGCCAGGCCGGGCGCAGCGCGAGATCGAGCAATCCGGGTCGAGTGAGGGCAAAGGCGACGACTGGCGCTAGCGTGGCGGCAATCTTCTGCAGGTTGCTGCCAGCGGTGCGCAGGTTAGGACGGCGTGTCATCCATGTTCCCGTTCCCCAGATCGCAAGGGTGGCGCCTGCCAGCAGAGCGAACTGCACTGCTGGCGAGAAACTGGCCCAACTGAAGATGACCAGCGTAAGACTGGACATCATCAGCAAAAAGGCGCCGAGATAGAGCAGAGCGCGGCGAGAGCTTGGTGCAAGCAGCGCAGCAACCCATGACCACCTGTCTTGAGCGCTGACAGGTGATGAACCGACAGGCGCTGGCTCGGGGGCGCTGATGGGCGTTGCGGAGAGGAGCGGTGCAGTAGAGGCTTCGAGCGGCGTTGTGACAACGGGGGCTGGCGCAGGGGCGCTGACGGGCGTTGCGGAGAGGAGCGGTGCAGTAGAGGCTTCGAGCGGCGCTGCGGCAACGGGGGCTGGCTCGGGGGCGCTGACGGGCGCTGATGGCGCAGAGGCGACGGGCGGTGTGCCGAATCCGGCAGCGACAAACTCTTCAACAATCAGGTTGTGAATCGTGGCGCCGACCTCCGGTGACAGTCGCTTCTCCTCAATCCAACGAGCTACCAGAGCGTCAAACGTGACGAGATCGTTACGGGTGATCCTGCGTCGTGGTTGAACTGTGTGCGAACGAGAAGAGCGTAGGGTCAACCAGAGAACGAACAGGATGCCGATCAACAGGATTGTCAGACAGCAAACGCCCTCGAAGTTCATAACCGCCTCGCAGAGCACTCTCGAGCGCTACCAGTTCGAGTCTGTAACGAGATTTCGGTTACGTGCCTGTCGATTGATCACTCGACATCCGTAGCGTTTCTTAGTAAAGGTCGGCGTCTGGGCGCGAAGCCTCACAACTTATGATACACCTTTGCGGCAGTATTTCTCAGAAGAGAGATTAGCGCGGAGACGCAAAGGCGCAAGGTTTCGCTATCAACATGAACGCCTTTGCGTCAGCATTTCTCAGAAGCCCTCCGTCTGTTTCACTATCAGATCGCCAATGCGTGACGCTCGCCAGCATACTGGCGACGCAGCCATTTTTCGAGCTCAATCAATATGTACCCGATAATCGGAACGATCAGAATACGCCCCCACGCCTCGAGGCTGATCGGTGCGCTGTTCAGAATCTGGTTCATCCACGGCAGGTAAGTGAATCCCAGTTGCAGCAGGATGATAATCCCAAGGCCGACGAACAGCCAGCGGTTGCTGAACACGCCGATCTGAAACATCGAGTGCGTGAGCGAACGACAGTTGAGCAGGTAGAAGACTTCAATCATGACGATGACATTGACCGCCACCGTGCGCGCTTCGGCGAGACCGGCGCCAGATTGCACTTCCCACTCAAATAGCGCAAACGCGCCGATCATGATCAGAACGCCAACTGCCAGGGTACGCCAGATCAGGGTGACGTCCAGAATCGGTGCATCCGGTTTGCGCGGCGGGCGCTTCATAATGCCTGGCTCTTTCCCTTCGGCTGCCAGCACCAGACCAAGCGCAGCGACCGTCACCATATTGATCCAGAGGATCTGCACCGGCAGCACCGGCAGCGCCGACCCGATCAGGACAGCGGCCAGAATGACCAGTCCCTCGCCAATGTTGGTCGGCAGCGTCCAGACAATGATCTTGGTCAGGTTGTCGAACACGCCGCGCCCTTCCTCTACTGCCGCCTCAATCGTGGCGAAGTTGTCGTCGGTCAGCACCATGTCCGCCGCTTCCCGCGCCACGTCGGTTCCTGTCAAACCCATGGCGACGCCAATATCCGCCTGTTTCAACGCCGGAGCGTCGTTAACGCCGTCGCCGGTCATAGCGACGATGTGGCCGCGTGATTGCAGCGCTTCGACCAGGCGCAGCTTTTGTTCCGGCGTGACCCGCGCAAAAACGGTTGTTCGCTCGGCAGCGTCAGCGAATTCCTCGTCTGACAGTTGCTCAATCTCGCGACCGGTCAGCACCGATGGTCTGCGCCCGCCGTTGAGTCCAATCTGTTCGGCGATGGCGGCGGCGGTCAGCGCGTGATCGCCGGTGATCATTTTCACGCGAATGCCGGCCTGCTGGCAGGCACGCACCGCTGTGATCGCCTCAGGGCGCGGCGGATCGACCATGCCCTGCAACCCCAGGAAGGTTAATCCGCTAGCCACATCAGCATGGTCCAGCGACGTAGTTCCGGCGGGCATACAACCGCGCGCAAACGCCAGCATGCGCAGCCCTTCCGCTGCCAGTTTGTTGGTGGCGCGGTGGATGGCATCGGCGTCGCATGGCACGAGGCGACCGGCGGCATCGAGCATGGTGTCGCAACGCGAGAGGATCGCTTCCACCGATCCTTTCATATAGACAATGCGCTCTCGGTCAGGACCAGCGTCATGGAGCGTCGCCATGTACTGGTGCTGCGATTCGAAGGGAATGGCGTCGATGCGTGGTGGAAGCCGATCGTGGCGGGGGATGCCCGCTTTGTGCGCTGCAACAATGAGCGCCCCTTCGGTCGGGTCGCCGCGCACGTCCCAGCGCCCGTCCTTTTCGATCAGTTCGCTATCGTTGCACAGGAGACCGGCGCGCAGACATTCCGCCAGCGCGATGTGCGACTCCAGATCGATCGGAGTGCCGTTGCGCCGGATGTCACCCTCTGGCTGGTACCCCGTTCCGGTTGTTTCGTACTGCTCGCCGCCGGCCACAATGCGCTGCACCGTCATCTGGTTTTGCGTCAGTGTGCCGGTTTTGTCTGAACAGATGACCGTGGTGCTGCCCAGGGTCTCGACGGCTGGCAGTTTGCGGATGATCGCCCGCCGCCGCGCCATGCGGGTGACGCCAATCGCCAGGGTGACGGTAACAGCAGCGGGAAGCCCTTCGGGAATAGCGCTGACGGCAAGCGCAATCGCCGCCATCAGGGTGTCGAGGAGCGGTTGATTGCGGAATGCGCCGATCACGAATGTCGCCGCTGCCAGCCCCAGGATGACAAAGAGAAGCAATCGGCTGAAATGCGCAATCTTGCGTGTCAGCGGCGTCTGGAGATCATGCGCGGTTGCAATCAGTTGCGAAATGCGCCCCACCTCGGTGCGGTCGCCAGTCGCCACGACAATGCCCGCGCCCTGCCCGTAGGTGACGAGCGTCGAGGCATATGCCATCGTGACACGATCCGCCAGCGTGGTATCAGGGTCGAGTGCGGCCTGCGCCTGCTTTGTAACCGGCACCGATTCGCCAGTGAGCGCGGCTTCGGCAATCTGCAGATCGCGGGTGCGAATGAGGCGCATGTCGGCGGGAACTTTGTCGCCGCTCTGCAACAGCACCAGATCGCCAGGAACCAGTGATGCCGCCGGGATGCGGATGGTTTTCCCATCGCGCACAACTGTCGCTTCCATTGTCATGGTGCGCGCCAGCGCTTCGATCGCTTGTTCGGCGCGGCTTTCCTGGATGTAGCCGAGGATGACGTTTACCAGCACTGCGCCGAAAATGATCGCGGCGTCGACTGGATCCTTGAGAACGAAGGTGATGACGCTAGCGATCAGCAGGATGTAGAGGAGCGGGTTGTGGAACTGGAGCAGGAAGCGAACCAGCGGACTTTTGCCGCGTTTTGCAGTGATCACGTTCGGACCGTAGCGTTTCAGGCGTTGTTCCGCCTCGGCGGTCGTCAATCCGAAGCGCTCATCGCTTTCAAAACGCACAATAACGTCGTTTGGCGGCAGAGTGTGCCATACGTTGTCGGTGCGTTGCACCAGAGTTTCTGTTTTCATCATCTCTCCCTTTCGTCATATGCTCAAACCCCCTTTGGATTTAATCGCGTCTCAATCAGATTACCCTCCCAGAATTTCCGCCAGCCGCTGCACCTGCTCAGCCGATGTCAGCGCCAGGACTTCGTCGCCGGTCTGCAGCGCAGTGTCGCCGTGGGGCAGAATCAGGCGACCGCGCCGGATGATGGCCACAATGACACACTCTTTTGGCAGATTAAGTTCAGTGATGGTGCGCCCTACTGCCGACGAACCGGCAGCAATTTTCTCCTCCACTAGCGAATAGCGTCCGCGGCGCAACTTGAGCAGCGTCATCATATCGCCGAGCGACATCTCTTCCATGATGAGATGCGCCATCAGATCCGCCTGGCTTAGCGCGACGTCGACTCCCATTTCGGCGGTGAACATCCAGGCGTTCTTCGGATTGTTCACCCGCGCAATCGTGCGCGGTACGTTGAACTCAAAGCGCGCCAGGCTGGTCGCTACCAAGTTGATCTCATCATCACCGGTAACGGCAGCCACGACGTCCGCCTGGCGCACGCCGTACGCCTCCAGCACAGCGGGATCGCTGCCGCTTCCCGCAACAATCGTCTCTGGCGGCAGAGTTTGCGCCAGATGGTCGCGGGTGGAAGCGCGCGACTCGATGACGCGCACCTGATGTCCGCTGGCAAGCAGCAGACCCGCCAGATGTTCACCGACCTTCCCGCCTCCGATGATGAGGACAAACATAGGTTCAGACTCCCAGCAACGACTTCAGGCGTTCGGTCGAGGTCGCCAGCACGGCAATGTGCAGCAGATCGCCTGCCTGCAACCGCGTTTCCTGAGTCGGTAGAAAACAGCGTCCGCCGCGGCTGATTGCCACCGGGTGAATTTCTCCCGGCACAGTGAGGCTGGCAAGCGAACGTCCTGCCAGCGCTGGCGGCGCTTCGACATCGACCAGATCGACCGACGATCCCAGGCTGACAATCGGCTCGAACCAGGAGTAACTGAGGAGTTCGGCGATGCGGTGAACCCCCCATTCAGTCGTTGAAATGGTCAGGATGCCCAGGCGACGATAAATCTCGGCTTTGCGCGGATCGTAGAGGCGTGCGACAACGCGCGGCACGCGGAAGAACTGCCGCGCCACGCGCGCTGTCACGACATTGGTTTCATCGCTGGAGGTGACTGCTGCCAGGGCATCGGCGTGAGCGACGCCAGCGCGCAGCAGCACATCGCGGTCGAAACCGTGACCTGTGATCGTTCGACCGCCGAATCGTTCGCCTAACGCTGCAAAGGCCATCGGATCACGGTCGATCACGGTCACCTCGTGCTGACTGCGGATGAGTCGCAACGCCAGCCCGGCGCCCATTCGCCCGCATCCCACGATGATGACGCGCATGATGCACCTCCTGATAAGTGACGTCAGGTCCACCTGCCAGCATTGTCATCGCCGGAGACGCTGCCGGCGCACCGCTCTGCTGCGCATGCCACGTGACCGTCACCTAGTCACGTCGCACTGGTCGCGCCGGGGACGCTGGCGGCGCGTGACGCTGCTGCGCATGCCGCGTGATCGTCACTTGCTCAGGTCACCTTCGCCAGGCGATCACCAGTTTGCGCAGTTCATCCACCAGCAGCAGCGCCGGCGCCCAGAGCGCGAGAAAGATCCAGTTGGCTGGATTGAACGCCGCCGTACCGATCACGTCCTGTAACACTGGCACGTACACAATGGCGACGATCAGGATCAACTCCGTTGCGATGCCGATCCAGATCAACCGGTTGCTCATCAGCGGCAGGCGCAGAAACGAGAGACGTTCGCTGCGCTGTGCAAACAGGTTGCCAATCTGCGTCGTCACGACCGCTGCCAGCGCCATTGCCGTCGCCGAACGGTACAATGGTCCCTCCGCCGGAAGGTCGAGCCACTGTCCCCAGTACCCATTCGTCCAATACTGATAGTAGAACGCCGACATCGCCGCCAGGCTCTGCACCGGTCCCAGCCAGAGATAGGCGCGGCGCAGCATCGCGCCAGTGACCACATGCTCCTGTAAACTGCGCGGCGGACGCTCCATGACGCCAGGTTCCGGCGGTTCAGCGCCAAGCGCCAGCGCTGGAACAATGTCGGTTCCCAGGTCAATCGACAGAATATGCATGACGTTCAGCGCAATCGGGATGCGCCCGCCACTGAAAGCAAACAGCACGAATGGAACCGCCTCGGGGGTGTTGCTGGTGAAGATGTAGGTGGCGAATTTTTTGATGTTGGCGTAGACTGCGCGCCCCTCTTCAATGGCGCTGACAATCGAAGCGAAGTTGTCGTCGGTCAGAATGATGTCCGCCGCTTCCCGCGCGACATCGGTTCCGGCGCGCCCCATGGCCACGCCGATGTCTGCCTGCTTGAGCGCCGGAGCGTCGTTGACGCCGTCGCCTGTGACGGCCACGACATGCCCCTGCGCGCGTAGCGCGTTCACGACGCGCAGTTTGTGTTCGGGCGCCACGCGTGCGAAGATGACTTCATCAGTCAGCGCTTCGCGCAGCGCCGCGTCATCCATGCTGTCGAGTTCAGCGCCGGTCACAATCCGCGGTTGCGCACTGCGGATGATGCCGATGCGCCGGGCGATGCTCTCTGCCGTGAGACCATAATCGCCGGTTATCATGATAATACGAATCCCGGCGGAATGGCATGTTGCCACCGCCGACTCAACCTCTGGACGGGGCGGATCCATCATGGCGACCAGACCAAGGAACGTCAGGTCGCGTTCAATGCTGTCGATGTCGAATGTTGCGGGTGTAGCGGGCAAAGTGCGCTGCGCGACCGCTAGCACGCGCAACCCGGCGCGCGCATACTGATCATTTGCAGCGAGAATCTGCGCCCGGTGCATCTCATCGAGCGGCTGAACGGAATCGCCTGCGGCGAAGAATGTACAGAGCGCCAGCGTCTCTTTCGGCGCGCCTTTGACGTACACCACGAATCTGGCGGATGTATGCGTCACGACCTGCGACTGCGGCAGACGGCAGACGACGCTCATCCGCTTGCGGCGCGAGTCGAACGGCAACTCGCGAATACGTGGCATCCGTTGCGCTTCTTGCTCCTCATTAATGCCCGCCTTGCGCGCCGCCACTAGCAGCGCCGCCTCGGTCGGATCGCCCAGGATGCTCCAGCGGTCGTCGGAACGAGGCTGGTTTTCGGAGGGCGCTCCTGTGCGCGGCGGAATGAGGCGGGCATCGTTGCAAAGCGCAGCAGCCACAAGCAACCGCCGCAGTTCGGGATCGTCGGCTGGCTGTTCTAGCCGCGCGCCGCACTCGCTGAATGATCCCTCCGGCGCATATCCAACGCCGCTGACCGAGATCTGTCGTCCGCCGACCCAGATCTCGCGCACAGTCATTTCGTTCTGGGTCAGGGTGCCGGTTTTATCAGTGCAGATGACCGTAGTGCATCCCAGCGTTTCGACGGCGGAGAGACGCTTCACCAGCGCATTACGCCGCGCCATGCGCTGCGTGCCCATCGCCAACGCCAACGTCACGGTCGGTAGCAGTCCTTCGGGAACAAACGCGACAATCATCCCCAGAGCGAAGATAAAGCCGTTTGCCAGATCGATCCCCGCAATCGCAACTGCCAGCACGAAGAAGAACAATCCGACGCCGACGGCAATCGCGCTGACCACGCGGGTCAGGCGTTCCATTTCGCGCTGTAACGGACTGAGTTGATCGCCGACGCTCTGGGTCAGGCGAGCGATTTCGCCGAACGCCGTGCGCATTCCAGTGGCGAATACCACAGCTTCTGCTGTGCCGGACACCACGCTCGTACCAGCGAATACCAGATTGGGCAATTCGGCGCGCGACAGACCAGCGCCGCTCGTCGGCTCGGCAGTCTTGCGCACCGGATGCGACTCACCGCTCAGCGCTGATTGATCGACCCGCAGTTCCGATTCGCGCACCAAACGTGCATCCGCCGATATGTGGTCGCCTTCAGCGAGCAGCAGCACGTCGCCGGGGACAAGGCGCTCCGCCGGAATGCGCATCTCTGCACCAGCGCGGCGCACGCGCGCATACGACGGGAGCATGCGACGCAACGCAGCGGTCGCCTGTTCGGCTTTGTACTCCTGCCAGAAACTGAACAGACCGTTGATGATATTGACAAGCCAGATGGCGATGCCCAGCGTTGGGGTTTGCGCCGCGAATGCGACGCCTCCGCCGATCCAGAGCAGCCAGGCCATCAGATGCGTAAAATGCGCCAGCAATGTGCGGATCAGCGGCTTGCGCGGCGGTTCGTGGAGTACGTTGAGACCATACTGCGCCAGGCGTTCCTGCGCTTCGTCAGGAGTCAATCCCTGAGGGTTTGAACCGAGCGCCGCAAAAACCTGCTCGGTCGGCAGTTGATGTATCGCTGTCGTTTGCATCCTGTCAGTAGTATAGAAGGCAGAGACTCAGCGTGGAGAAAGAGAACGATTGCAGAAGGAGAACATGTGACTACCGGAGAGCAACACTCTCCTGTTGAGCGGGGAGATCACTTCACTTCTCTCACAGTGACGCGGAGCTTTCACTGAAGCGGTGTCAGAGAAACGACAGTCAGGACTCGGCTGCCTACAGGCAGATCGTTGCAGGTATCAAAGCTGCGCGTTTTCCACACTGCCTGCCAGAAGTCGGCATGGCGCCAGTTTGGTGTGGGAGTCAGAGTGATTTCAATAGTCTGCGGGTAACCGAGGGTCGGATGATATTCGGCGCGCACCGAGAGGACATCATCGCAGGCGCACCCGCGCGAGACGCAGGTGCGCCGCACGGTTCCATGCCGCTCGATCAGGTCGAACAGATCACGCACAGCAACCGGCGGTTGCTCACACGAGCGCGTAGCATAGCGGGTTTTGCGCACGCGCTCGGCATACACCTCTACCTCCATTCGACATCCCCGGTCATGCAAGAGCATGAGATAGGCGTTGAAGGTTCGCTCGTTCCAGCGTGTGCGTGCGTTGGTCAGAGCCGCATCAGATGCAGCCGGTTTGCGACCCATGGCGAACGCGCCTGTTATGCCGCATGCGCCTGCAAGCAGCAACAGCGCCACAAGCAGAAACCAGATGTTGCGGAAGAGAGATGGCATGACAGAATCATACCATGATTTAGAACCGGGAACTGAGAGCGGTGGTGAGGGGATAAGGGTCAGGGGTTAAGGGTTAGGGGTTAAGGGTTCGATCGCGTGCTTCAATCTCTTGCCTTCCTGCCTCACGAATGCTCACATACTCTCGCAGCACGCCATTGCAAGTTCGATCACAAGCTTCAACCTCTTGCCTTCCCGACTGCTCTCTGAACCAGAGAGGACGCGAAAGGATGCAAGGAGTATGCTTTTGCGCCTGACCTTTCCGGCGCGGTCAACGAATGGAAGCGAATGCGGTCAACGAATGGGGAAACGAATAAACGAATGCGCGCCGCCAGTCTTGCGCCTTTTGCCTCTTGCCCCTTGCCCCTTACCTCTTACCCCTTCGCTGTCAGCGAATGGAGGAACGAATGCAGTCAACGAATGGGGACGCGAAGAAGCGAATGGAAGCAAATGCGGTTAGCAAATGGGGAGCGAAGAAGCGAATGCGGTCAGCAAAGGGGGGAGCGAAGAAGCGAATGGAAGCGTGTGCCCAGATGAAGACGAGTGATTCGGATATTATGTTGTCCGCTTCTCACCTCTTGCCTCTTACCTCTTGCCTCTCGCCTCTCGCTTCTCACCTCTTGTCTCTCGCCCCTCACCTCGCGTCACGCATCACTCGTCACTCGTTGTTCCTCCTTCGCTCCTCGCCTCGCGTCACGCATCACTCGTCGCTCATCACTCATCCCTCGCCTCTCGCCTCTCACCTCTCGCCTAAAATATCGTCTGCTCCATCCCCAGGGCGCGTGCAATGGCGCGGATTTCGTCAGGCTGCAGACCATCGGCGGGCTCGCCGGCGCTCAGGTTGAGCGCCTCGTAGTGGGCGCTGGTTTCCAGGTATTCGATCAGATCAGCGGCGCGTTTGACCGAGGTGTCCGAACGTGCCATAACCCCATGTTTGCTCCAGACGACCAGGTGATGATGACGCATTGCTGTTGTCGTTGCTGCCATCAACTCCGCCGATCCCGGCACAATAAATGGCAACACGGCAACGCCCTGCGGAAAGGTCATAATCGTTTCCGGTTGCCAGCGAAAGAGGCGACGGTTGAGTTCGAGAGGATCGCGGTAACGTGGGATGTGACTCAGGTAGGTCAGGTGCACTGGTTGCGCATGCACTAGGGCGTGGTAGTTTGTACCGCTGGCAGCGACCTGATCGTTGTGCACTGCCAGGTGTGAGTTGAGTTCGCTGGTGAGGCGGGTGAACACGCGCGAAGGAGCGGTGTATAGTCGCGCGTGCGTGCCGCCCGGCGCGATCTGCAGTACGCCCAGGTTCTCCAGCGGACGATCATAGACTTCCCGCAATCGTATGCCAGACCCCGTCACCAGGAGCGTGCCTCCTGCCAACGCGGGAGCGGCGACGGGCAGTTCGATCTCCTCAACCAGTGGAAAGCGCGACAGCACCTCCACTGGCCAGTTGGCGAACACCGAGATATTGCCAGCCGCGCCTTCACAGGCGCCGATCTCCGCCATCCGCCGCCCTGCCTCGCCAATGTGCCGCATCATGTCGTCGAGCGTTGGAAACGGTGGTTCGAGCGACATATGGAGTGTTCTCCTTGCTGTTCTGACCTGCGCGCAATGATAGGCGAGCCGTTGCGCAGCGTCAACAGCCGCATTCACACCTTTGAACATTCCCACAGCATATCGTATCAGCATGCCGAAAGGAGAATACATTTGTAATCAGATAGCGGTTATGTGTGATATTATCAGGAAATTCCGTAGAACGTGCACGCCAGGCGGCGTAACTTCTGATGCTCAATCGCGGTTCACTCGCAGAACGACAGCATCAACTATGCCACTACTGGACCATGGCAAGTATGCCCACAACTGGCTGGCAACTAGCGTTGCCATACACGCTGCCGCTGCTGATCAGCGCATCCCTGGCGCTGGCAGTAGCCGTCTTTGTCGGGCGCCGTCGCACCGCGCCCGGCGCCACGCCGCTGACTGCCCTGAGCCTCGCGGCTGCCGTGTGGTCGTTTGCCTACGCGCTCGAGATTGCGGTCACGCCAATGCCGGTTGCACTCCTCTGGGCGCGGGTGCAATACCTGGGGATTATGACATTGCCGGTCGCCTGGCTTGCCTTCGCACTGGAATATGCCGGTCTGCAACGCTGGCTAACCAAGAACAATCTGGCATTGCTCCTTGTTATTCCGGTCCTGACGCTGGTTGCCGTCTGGACAAACGAGTATCATGGTCTAGTCTGGCCGCAGATCCAGGTAAACACCAACGGACCCGTTCCGATTCTCGATTTTGATCACGGACCAGCATTTTGGGTCTGCAATATCTACGCTCACCTCTGCCTGGCATGCGGCGCGCTGATCCTGCTCCGGCGCTTTATGCGGTCGCAGCGGCTCTATCTGGGCCAGATGGCGATCTTTCTCGTGGGGGCGCTGGCGCCCTGGATCGGCAATGGATTGTATGTGCTGAATCTTACGCCGTGGCCTGGGCTGGATCTGTCGCCGTTCGGATTTACCTTCACTGCTGGCGCGATTGCGCTCGGCGTCCTGCGACTGCGGTTCCTCGATGTCGTGCCTGTCGCCCGCGACATCGTGCTCGAAAGCATCAGCCAGAGCGTCATTGTCATTGATGATCATAATCGGATCGTTGACATCAACCGCGCCGCACAGCGTGTGATCGGTTGCAGTGCTGCAGATGTGATTGGGCAACCGATCCGTCAGGCGTTGAGCCGCTGGCCGCAGATCCTCGACCGCTACCATGACGTTGTCGAATTGAATGAAGAGGTGCATATCGAGGTCGAAGGACGAACGCTCATTCTGGATGTTGTGATCTCGCCGCTGCGCGATCGGGACGGTCGGCTCCGAGGGCGAGTGATTGTGTGGCACGATATTACTCGTCTCAAACAGACCGAAGAGGCGCTGCGTCAACGGAACAATGAATTGATGGCGCTTCAGCAAACGTTGATGGCTGCCAGAGACCAGGCCGAAGCTGCGCATCGCGCCAAGAGCGCGTTTCTGGCGCATATGAGCCATGAGGTGCGCACGCCGCTCAGCGCTATCCTGGGCTACACCGATCTGATACGTCTCGATCTTGCGCGTCGGGGACAATCCCTGTATCAGGAGGAGCTGGAAGCCATCCATGTCTCCGCGCAGCATCTGCTGGCGATGATCAACAATATCCTGGATCTCTCAAAGCTCGAGGCAGGTAAAATGCCTCTGCACATTGAACCGTTCTCGCTCGAAGCGCTGGTGCACGATGTGGTACAGACAGCGCATCTGCTCACTGCCCGCAACCGGAATACCCTGACTGTCACGCGCGCGCCCGACGCCGATCTCATGGTGAGCGATAAAACCAAGATCCGGCAGGTGCTGTTGAATCTGCTCAGCAATGCTGCGAAGTTCACCGAAAACGGCGCGATCAGCCTGCGTATCCGGCGTGAGTCGTCCGCGTCGCCTTCAACAGGCGTGATAGACGAGAGCACAGACTGGATCATCTTTGAGATCGCCGATACCGGCATTGGCATCGCTCCTGAATATCTGCCGTTATTGTTTCAGGACTTTTCGCGGATAGAAGATGCCGGACATCGAAAGTACGGCGGCACCGGATTGGGGCTGGCGATCAGTCGGCAGTTCTGTCGGTTGATGGGGGGCGAGATTACGGTTGTCAGCACACCAGGAGAAGGATCGACGTTCACTGTCCGGCTGCCAGCGATCCTCCAGCCGGAGCGTGTCAGTGAACCGTCTCTCACTGCCGAATGTGACCAGGTGGATCGATGATTATTGCGGTTGGCGATCTCGTGTGGGATATACTAGTCAAGCCAGACGGTCTGTTGCTCCCCGGAGGCGACACGACCGGCAGCATCAAGCTGGCGCCGGGCGGATCCGCTGCCAGTGTCGCTGCCTGGGTCGCCCGCTGCGGTGCGCCTGCCGGTTTCGTCGGTGCAGTGGGCGCCGATGTTCTGGGCGACCTGATCGCGGCGGACCTGCGGCAGGAAGGCGTTGAGGCGCACATCGTCCGGCTGCGCCACAGCGAAACCGGCGTTGTCCTCGCGCTGATCGACCGCGCGGGGCAGCGGAGTATGGTGACCAATCGCGGCGCCGATCATCAACTCATGCCCGATATGCTGCCGGAAACGGCGCTGCGTGCATGCCGCCATCTTCACGTTACTGCTTGGTCGCTCTTCGGCGATCCGCCCCGCGCCGCAGCTCTGCTCGCCGCGCAGATTGCCAGCGCCAGCGGCGCCACGATCTCGTTCGATCCGGCGTCGTACCAGATCATCCGTGAGATCGGGCGCGATCAGTTCGACCGGATCACTGCCGATCTGCCGGTGGATATCCTGTTCCCTAACCGCGAGGAGGGTGAGGCGCTAACCGGTGAACGCGAGCCGCAGGCGATCGCTGCAGCGCTGCGGGAACGGTTTCCCGGCGCGCTGGTGGCGCTCAAACTTGATCGCGATGGTTGCTTTATCATGGATCATACCCTGGCGAGGCACGTTCCTGGTCAGACGATCAACGCGCCAGTCGATACGACCGGTGCAGGGGATGCGTTCGATGGCGCGTTCCTGGCGCGTTACCTGACGACCGGCGACGCGCTCGCGGCTGCCCGCTTCGCTAACCGGATTGGCGCGTGGGTGGCGCAGCGCCCTGGCGCCCGCCCGCCAGTTGATCACGAGTTGCAGCGCATACTTCGTGACGCTGTGTGAGTAAGTCCACACTAAGAGGTTCCGCATGCCAGCGCCTCCTGTTCCGCCAAAACGACCGCACATTGTGTCGCTCCACGGCGATACGCTCATCGACCATTATTTCTGGATGCGCGAACGCGACAATCCTGATGTAATCGCTCATCTCGAAGCCGAAAACCGCTACGCTGAAGAGGTGATGGCGCATGCTGCAGCGCTGCGTGAGCGCCTATACAATGAGATGCGCAGCCGCATACGCGAGGACGACGAAAGCGTGCCGGAGCGTTACGGGGCGTTTGTGTACTACACGCGCACCCAGGCAGGTCGGCAGTACCCGATGGTCTATCGCCGTCTCGTTGGTATAGACGATGAGGAACTTCTGCTCGATATCAATGCGCTCGCAGAAGGGCGCGCATTCACCCGGATCGGGGTCTTCCTGCCGACATATGATGGTCGTTTGCTTGCCTACTCGGTTGATGGAGATGGTTCAGAGACGTATACACTCTATATCAAGGACCTGACAACGAATACCCTGCTCGATCAACCCATTGCGAATACCTACTACGGCGCCGCCTGGAGCAGCGATGGCCAGTATCTGTTCTACACTACGCTCGACGATGCCAGGCGTCCGTATCGTGTCTATCGCCATGCTGTCGGGAGCGACCCAGCAGACGATGTTTTGGTCTACGAGGAGTCAGACCCGCTTTTCCATCTGCACGTAGCGCAGACGCGCAGCCGCGCTTATATCCTGATCGCCGCACAGAGTAACACAACTTCGGAAGTGCGCGCAATTCCCGCCGATGCGCCGACGAGCGCGCCGAGCGTTCTGTTGCTGCGCCGCCATCGGGTCGAATACGCTGTGCACCACCGCGGCGATTACTTCTATTTTCTGACGAACGACAATGCGCTCAACTTTCGCGTGATGCGCGCGCCGGTGGGCGATGTGCGCCTAGATCGTCTTGAGGAAGTCATTCCGCACCGCGCCGATGTGATGATCGACGCTATCGACCTCTTTGCCGATCATCTGGTCGCATACGAGCGCTCCAACGCTCAGGAGCGTGTCGAGATCGTTGATCTGCGCAGTGGAGATACCCACGTGCTGACCTTCCCGGAAGAGGTGTATACCTTGCAGCCGTGGGACAGGGACGCGCTGTGGGAACCAAACCTGGAATTCGATACGGCGACGTTGCGCCTGCACTATATGTCGCTAACGCAACCGCGCACCATCTATGATTACGAGATGACCACGCGCACCCTGACGCTTCTGAAGCGTGACGATGTGCCGGGCTACGATCCCGCGCGCTATCGGAGTGAACGGTTGTGGGCTCCTGCTAGTGATGGAGCGCGTGTGCCGATCTCGATCGTTTACCGTGCCGATGTGACCCGTCCGGCGCCGTTGCTCCTCTACGGCTACGGTTCCTATGGCGCCACGGCTGATCCACGTTTCTCGATTGAGCGGATCAGTCTATTAGATCGGGGAGTGATTTTTGCCATCGCACATGTTCGCGGCGGCGGAGAACTGGGACGTGCCTGGTATGAAGCGGGCAAGATGATGCA
>JANXAL010000069.1 GCA_025062325.1 Roseiflexus sp. | reverse complement strand
TATTCGGCGTACTATTCGGTTATTCGCTGACATCGGATGCCAGGGTTTCTGGAGAGTGACATTTACGGGAAGCCCCTTCGCATTGAAGATGGATCTGTATATAATCTCCGAAGAGATGAGCCGCGCGGCACGTGAAAACGGGGCGGCTTCGTCGCACACGTGTTTGAATGGCATCACGGTCTCAATCTGTCCAGGCGATCACTAGCAGATAACGGACGTCGGGCGCGCCATAGCGAATATTCGAAGAAGGCTATCCGCCTAACATAGCGCAGGCGGGAAAAGCGGATAACGATCCGTCTAAAACATAGCGCAGCCAGGAATAGGCGGATGAATGGCGGTCGAACACCTTTGAACGTGGAATGAGACGGACACATATCCGTCTAATGCGGCACAGTCAGGAATAGGTGGGCTTAGTCGGTCTACTTCATGATGTTGGGCCGCCAGAAGACCAGGGTGGACGGCTCACCGTTAGGCAAGAGGAGGGAACACAGTGGGAACAGATCGATCAGATCGCAAGAATCGTTCTTACACAGTCACATCACTTCCGACATTGCGTGAGGGATTCGATATTGCACAGAACAGGGATCTCCTCTTCAAACTCTACGATCAGGTTTGTTCTACCTGGAAAGAGTTGATAGGCGTTCGCTTCAAACTCCTTGCATTGGTGCCTGCTGTATCCATCGCTGTGATTGCGACTATGCTTTCAACAAAGGGTATCTCGGAAGGGTTATCGCAGCCAAGTAAACTGCTGATTGGCTTGCTAGGCCTTTTAGCTACTATCGGTCTATTAGTATATGATCAACGTAACTCGGAACTACACGACGACTTGATCAGCCGAGGTCGAAAGATCGAAGACGAGCTAGGGATCGATACCGGCATCTTTCGTGGGCGGTTGAAAGCCTCTGGTGTCATCAAGCATGATACTGCCACGAATCTGATCTACGGTGCATCAGTATTAGCATGGATAGTCGGCATTGCATTTGTTGTAGTAAGACTATGACCGACCGCATCCCCCGCCTAACAAAGGCGTATTGAATAGCCTCGCGGGCTTTATTTCATAATCAACCACAAGATATGCTACCTTTGCTGAGGCGATTCCTGGCATATTGTGGTTTTCATTAATGGATTAGGTAGTGGCTTTGTTGCATTATTACGAGAAGCCATTTACCGCATCCTAGTACAAAACACTCTAGCTTCGCGGCCCAACACGGGCGCCAAGCCGACACCGCTAGCGGCCCCAAGATTGGTGCTATTTTGAAGGTTGAATCGGCGCAAGTGCTTTCCCAATTTACCGAGGCGGCGCGGCTCATGTCCAGGTCGTCAGCCCGCTTCTGAATGCTCGCAACCGACCGAAAGCGATAATAGCGAACTCCTATCTCAATGTGAACCGCTTGAAGGACAGCCCTATTGCCTGGGTTGTGACAGGAAGCCTCGGAATGGCATTGCAGGTCATCCCCATTGAAGTCCACGACATAGACATTCAGACTGAATTGAAGCCCCGCGAAGTAGCAGCGATCCTGGAACGGCTGGGTTTCGTTGAGGTACGGCAACGCGGCTCCCATAAGCAGTATCGCCATCCTGACGGCCGGAGCACGACTGTCCCGTTTCATCCGGGGAAGGGACATTTCACCGAATTCTGTTGCGGCAGATAGCCAGAGATATAGGACTGACGGTCGAGGAGTTGTTGAGGCAGAGATGACGTTGCCTGACTTGCGTGTATAGCGGACAGGGTTATCATCGCGTTGGAGGCAACTGCCGCAAGCAGACGAGCGCCCTGTCCACCATGCACTGCACGCCTTTGCACCAACCTCTCTGAGAAACGCCGCAGACAGCCCGACGCTACCCCTCTAGATGCGCCGCCAGCAGGCCGCGGAACTCCTCCGGCTTCTCGATATGCGGCGAGTGGCCGCATTCGCTCAAAACGTGCTCAGCGTATCGACCGCCGTGCGCTGCGTAGGCGTCGAGCACGGCGCGGATCTGAGCGATCATCGGCTGCGGCGGGCAGACCTCGGCGCCGGGCCAGCCGGGAACCAGCCCCAATTGCCCGAGCGTGGCAAAATCGAACAGTGACGCATCGGAAATAATCTGATCGGAATCGCCGCGCACCCAGAGCACCGGCGGCTTCGGATCAATGTCGGCGAATCCGCTCAGGTTGCAGTACTTTGGCGAAAATGCGTTGTTGACGCCGCTCTTCCCCGGCGCAATGCCGGGCCAGTGCTCCGAGACCGTCATATCGCCGGGGTAAAACCCTTCGCCGGTGCGCGTCGCCAGCATCGAGGTCACGAACACTTCTTCGCGTTCCAGCGCAGGGCGGAAGGGCGGGCGGAAGTAGAAGGCGTTCATTACGTTGCGCGGACTGTTCGGGCTGTCTGTTCCCCGGTCGCCCTGCGCCAGGCGCTGCACAAACTCCGGGTTAGCGGCGCCGCCGCCCGATCCGGCAAAGTCGGGGTTTGTCGGCGTACCGGCGGGGTCCTTTGTTGCGCCAAAGCCGTAGGGCGACATCGGGGCGCTCAAGGTGATGCTCGCTACGTCTGCAGGATGGTCAATCGCATACTGCATCACGATGCCGCCGCCCAACGACCATCCGACCAGATGCACCCGCCCCAGTCCCAGCGTCTCAATCAGCGCGCGCAGGTCGTCGGACCAGTCGCGCAGACCGCGCGTGGCATCGATCTGCAACGCCTCGGTATCGCCGTAGCCGCGCAGATCGGGCGCAATCGCCCGGTATGTCGCGGGCAGCGCCAGCATCGTTTCTTCCCAGAACACCCCCGACGACACATTCCCGTGCACAAAGATGACCGGTGTTCCGTCTACCGGGCCGCTGCTGCGCACACATATCCGAATGCGCGGCGTCTCGACCGTCTGCACCGTGATGCCCGGAAGGGCAGGGATGGTCATGAGGGCGATCCTTTCTTTATTGCGATACCATAGAGACGGTGCGGTGCACCGTCTCTACCGCCGCCACAATACCCGGACCGGCGGTGCAATGCTCCTCGGACCGGCGGTGCCAATGCACCGCCTCTACTGTTTCGCGCTTCGCCACAGGTCGGTCAGCAACTCGACGAACACGGCGGGCGCTTCGATATTGGGTGAATGCCCGACGCCGGGAATGACCATCAACTGCGCGCCAAGCGCCTCGGCAGCGCGGCTTGCCACCGGTTGCGTCACCAGAATGTCGTTCTCACCGGCGATGACCAGTTTCGGGCAGGCAATCGTGCGCAGCGCATCGCCTGGCGCCCAGCGCGCCAGCGCGTTGATCGCTCCCAGCGCCGCTTCGATCCGCTGTTCGTGTCCCTCGGCGACGAGTCGATGCCAGAAAGCGTCATCGGGCGCCGTCGGCGCCAGCGCCTTCAACGCCATGGCAAACATATCGAAGTTCGCCTTCAGCATCTGCTGGCGCTCAGGCGAATTGGCTTCGGCTGGCATGCCATCGACCCACGGCGGCGCAACCGCAGCCAGCGACAGCACCCGATTACCGTAATCGAGCGCCAGTTGCATCGCCACTCCTGCGCCAAGCGAATGCCCTACGAGATGGAAGCGGTCTAATCCGAGCGCATCGGCAAACGCCAGCGTATCCCGCGCCAGCGCCGTCAGGCTATAGTCGTGGTCTGGTCCCTCCGTCTTCCCGCGTCCGCGCATATCCGGTGCAATCCCGCGGTACCCTTCCGGCAACAGGTTCAGCGTCGGCTCCCACCAACCGCATGTTGCCCAGTTGCCATGCAGCAGGATCACCGGCTCACCGGCGCCGCGCTCAAGATAGTGAACGTTCAGGTCGCCAGCCGTTATGAAAGGCATGGTGGCACCTCCAGCTAAACATGCACCTGAATCCAATACCTTTCAAATAAGCTCAACCAAAGGTGCAAAGACTTCCCAATCGGACGCCGTTGGCTCGTTTTCCTTATTTGAAAGGTATTGCACCTAAATCTTGCTTTCCCGCCCCTTCCAGTACTCGTCGCGCATGACGCGCTTGAGCGTTTTGCCTGCTGCGCTGCGTGGAAAATCGTCCATGATCACTACCTGCGATACCTTCTGATACGCGGCCTCAACGTGCGCATTAATCCATTCCTTCAACTCTTCCGCCGACACCAGCCCCGGCGCTTTCAGGATAACCGCCGCCAGGGGCGTTTCACCCCATTTCTCGCTCGGCACGCCGAAGACCGCTGCCTCGCGCACCGCCGGATGCTTCACAATAACCTCTTCAATGTCGCGTGGGAAGACATTGATGCCGCCGGAAATGATCATATCCTTTTTGCGGTCCACCAGGTAGAGGAATCCATCCTCATCGACATACCCCATATCGCCGCTGTGCAGCCAGCCATTGACAATCGCCTGCGCTGTCAGATCGGGGCGCTTATAGTATCCGGTCATCATCAACGGACCGCGCCCGCAGATCTCGCCGACTTCGCCGGGCGGCAACTCACGCCCCTGGTCATCGATGATCTTGATCTCCATGAACGGCGGCGGTACGCCGACCGACGCCAGTTTCTCGCCCCGGTGGTACTTGTCGAGAATGGTCATGAACCCTTCGGTCAGCCCGTACAGTTCGTAGAGGCGGTTGGGGAAGCGCCGTTCGAGTTCGAGTTTGTGCTCCATATGCAATGGCGCGCCAACCGAGCCGAGCATCTCAATCGACGGCAAATGCTGTTCGTTAAAGTCGGGTTCGTTGAGGAGCGCAACGATCTGCGACGGCACCATCTTAATATGGGTGACTTTCTCGCGCGCCGCGATCTCGATCAGCTCCCGTGCATTGAACGCTTTCATCAGAATATACGTTGTTCCCAGGTAGAACGCTGGCATAAATGTGAGGAAGGCGCCGTTGAACACGAGCGCGCCCGCGTGCAGAATGATGCTCTCCGGGGTGATGCGGTACGATGATGCGAAGATCGTGCCATACCCGGCGCGCACTCCATGCGTAAGCACAATGCCCTTTGGCAGCCCGGTTGTGCCGCTGCTGTACATGATGTTGTAGGGATCGTCAGCGCACAGCTCAATCCCGGTCGGGTCGTGCTCTGGCATCGGCGCAACCAGTGCCTGATAATCACGGTATCCCGGCAGGTCCGTGGCGTCGGTGACCAGGTACCGGTCCGGCGCAATCGGCAGATCGGTGCGAACCGAGTCGAGCGCTGGCGCGTGCGCCGCATCGGTCACTACTGCCGCAGTATCTGAGTCGCGCAAAAGCGACGCCAGCCCCTGCCCGCGCAGCAAGGTGCTCATTGGCACCACTACTAGACCAGTTTTTGCGGCTGCCCAGTAGACTTCGAGCAGCTCCATACAGTTCGGCAGCACTGTCGCTATCTTGTCGCCCTTGGTCAAACCCAGGCTCATAAGCGCATGCGCCACTTTGTTGACACGCGCATTGAACTCGCGGTAGGTCAGCCGCACGTCGCCAACGATCACCGCAGTGTGGTTCGGACGATACCGCGCGTGACGCGAGAGTAATCCGCCAATGTGCATAGCGCCTCCGCTGTTTCTCGTTCAACTCTGAACTTATACGTATCCACGAAGGACACGAAGGAAGTTAGTTGTGCTCTTGTGCGCCTTCGTGTCCTTCGCGGATGCAATGCCCGCCGATAATGCGCCTGGGCGCGCCCGCGGCGCGTCTGTCCCGGTCTCTGTCGTGGACGCAACGCCCCATCTTCCACATCCTCACGGGCGCGCCCGCGGCGTGACCCTACCTGGGCGCGCGATGGTGCACCGGACGCACCCGCAGCGCGCCCCTACCGGCGCCCTTCCCCCGTTCCGCGTGCCTCATTCAATGTTCACCAACAAGATCCCGCCGCAACGATCGTTTATCAATTTTGCCGGCGCCGGTGCGCGGCAGAGCATCCACAACGATGACACGCTTCGGAATCTTGTACCGCGCCAGTCGGTCGCGGCAGTAGTCGAGAATCTGACGCTCGATGTCGAACGCCTGCTGGCGAAACGCTTCGTGCAGCACGATGACCGCCCATCCGACTTCGCCCCAGGTCGGATCAGGCGCACCGATCAGCGCAACCTCCGCTACTGCCGGATGCCCGGCGAGCACCGCTTCCACCTCAGCCGGATAAACGTTCTCGCCGCCGGAAATGATGACATCTTTCAGGCGCCCAACGATAGTGTAGCATCCCTCCTCGTCGCGCTGCGCCAGATCGCCGGTGCGCAACCATCCATCAACGATAGTTGCCGCCGTCTCCGCCGGTCGTCGCCAGTACCCCGCGCAGACGTGCGCTCCGCGGATCTGCAACTCGCCGACTTCGCCGGGTGCGCATGGCTCGCCGCGCTCATTCACCAGTCGCAGGTCGATATGCGGCAACGGGTAGCCAACCGATCCCGCTTTGCGTTCAATGTCTTCATCGGGTAACCAGAAGGTGTTTGGTCCGGCTTCGGTCAACCCGTAGCCGGTGCGAAACGGCACGCCACGCCGTCGAAAGGCCTCGAAGACTGGCGGCGGGCAGGGCGCGCCGCCGCTAATCATCCAACGCACCCGCGAGAAATCCGCCGTTTCCCAGCGCGGATGGCGCTGGAGCGCCAGAAACATTGTCGGCACGCCAAAATAGATCGTCACGCCCTGCTGCTCGATCAGATCGAACACCTGATCCGGGTCGAACTGTCGGCAGACAATCGACGTGCCGCCGATATGCGCAAGCGGCGCGGTAAAAACGTTCAATCCCCCAGTGTGAAACAGTGGCGCATTGAGGATGGTCACGTCATCGGGGCGCAATCCCCACCCGGCAACCGTGTTGACTGCATTGAAGAAGACGTTGCCGTGCGTCAGAATGGCGCCCTTCGGCAAGCCCGTCGTTCCGCCTGTGTAGCAGATGATCCAGGGAGTGTCCGCCATGAGATCGACAGCCTGAAGCGGATTGTCCGGGTAGGCGTCGCGTTCGGCAAAGACCGCGTCGCCGGGATCGGCGCGGCGGTCAGCATCGAGCGCGGCGCCGGGCGTCGCAATCCCGGCAGCGCGCAATGCGCGCACCTGCTCTGCAAAATCCGGTCCGTAGATCAGGAGCGCTGGCTCAGCGTCAGCAATCAACCCGGCCAGTTCCGTCGGAGTAAGACGCCAATTGAGGTTTTGCAGGATGGCACCGAGTTTACCGCAGGCGAACCAGATATCCAGGTAGGCAACACAATTCATCGCCAGCACCGCCACCCGGTCACCTTGTCGTACCCCAAATCGTCCGGCGAGAAACCGGGCAGTACGGCTGACATTCGCGTGCCACTGGCGAAAGGTGATCGGTCGCAGGTTATCAGCAGCGTCCAGCAGCGCAACTTTCTGCGGCGTCAGATCGGCTCGCCGCGCCAGCCAATCCCCGATATACATCACACCCTCCTCGCGCCATCGCAGCAGCTTTTGTGAACCACAGAGTCACAGAGTAACTGAGGGAAACAACGTTCAGATAGGGCAAGCGGCTCGCTTGCCCCTACGTATTCGCTATCCCGCGTTCAATGTGCACCGCTTGTCTGCTCGCAACCCGTAACCTTCGTCCCGCTCGCCCCTTGCCTCCTGCCTCGCTCTCCCTTCCTGCCTGCAACCTGCGCACCCGCCATGCCCGACGTTGCCGCGCAACCCTTGCACGCGCCGCAACCGCGACGTCGCCGTGCAACGTCGTTATGCTGCAGACCTTGCACTGCGCGCATACACCGCTAGCGCCCGCTCGATGACATTCTCGACCGTGAACCCGTATTCCCGGAAGACGACCTGATAAGGCGCCGAGGCGCCAAACGTCTCGACACTGATACAGTCGCCCTGATCGCCAACCCAGCGTTCCCATCCCTGCGCCACGCCCGCCTCAATCGCCAACCGTGCGCGCACTTTCGGCAGCAAGACGCTATCACGGTATTCCTGAGGTTGCAGCGCAAACAATTCCCACGACGGAAAACTGACTACCCGCGCTGCTATGCCGCGCTCTGCCAGCGCCGCCTGCGCAGCCAGCGCCAGCGCAACCTCCGAGCCGCTCGCCATCAGAATGACTTGCGGCGCGCCATTTGAAGCGTCGCGCAAGACATACGCTCCGCACCGCACGCCTTCGGCGGACGCCAGCGTCGACCGGTCGAACACCGGCAATTTCTGCCGGCTGAGGATCAGCGCTGTGGGACCGTCGGTGCGCTCAAGAGCGATCTGCCAGGCGACTACGGTTTCATTGGCATCGGCAGGGCGGATGACCCACAGGTTGGGAATAGCGCGCAGCGCCGCCAGATGCTCGACTGGTTGGTGGGTGGGACCATCTTCCCCCAAACCAATGCTATCGTGGGTGAAGATATAAATGACCGCGTGATGCGACAGCGCCGCCAGACGAATCGCGCCGCGCATGTAGTCCGAAAATACCAGAAACGTTCCGCCATACGGCCTGACACCGCCGTGCGCTGCCATACCGTTCAGGATCGCCCCCATCGCGTGCTCCCGCACCCCGAACCAGATCACCCGCCCGGTACGGCAGTCCGACTGAAAACTCTCTGTCAGCGTGTACGGTGTTTTGGTGCTTTCCGAGAGATCGGCGGAACCGCCGATCAACCAGGGGATCGCGTTGTACAGCGCCTGGATCGTTTTTCCAGACGCCTCGCGCGTTGCCAGATCACCGTCTGTCGGGCTGAACGACGGCAGGCATGCCTCCCAGCCGTCCGGCAGTTTCCCTGCCAGCGCCAGACGCAACTGGCGCGCTTCGGCAGGATACGTCACGGCATACGCCTCGAAGCGCGCCTGCCAGTCGGTCCGGAGCGCCGCTCCGCGTTCTCGCGCCAGACGCATCAATGTGCGCACCTCATCAGGCACGAAGAACGTAGCGTCCGGGTCCCACCCCAGCGCCCGTTTCGTAGCACGCACGCCATGAGCGCCAAGCGGAGCGCCGTGCACCTTGTTGGTGCCCGCCAGTGGGCTGCCGTAGCCGATAATCGTGCGCACCGCGATGAGCGACGGGCGATCCGTCACTGCCTGCGCCTCGCGGATCGCCGCCTCGATAGCGTCGAGATCGTTGCCATCGGCAACGCGCACCGTATGCCAGCCATATGCCGCAAAGCGCAGCAGCACATCTTCAGTAAATGTTAGACTCGTCGGTCCATCGAGAGAAATTTGGTTGTCGTCGTACAGATAGATCAGTTTGCCCAGTCGCAAATGCCCTGCCAGCGACGCCGCCTCGGCAGCCACGCCCTCCATCAGATCGCCATCGCTGACAATCGCATAGGTGTAGTGGTCGAAGAGGGTATAGCCGGGGCGATTGTACGTTGCCGCCAGAAACGCCTCGGCAATCGCCATGCCGACGCCATTGCCAAACCCCTGACCCAGCGGACCGGTGCTCACCTCGACGCCTGGCGTCAGAGAGCATTCCGGGTGACCCGGCGTTTTCGATCCCCACTGACGAAAGCGACGAAGATCATCAAGCGAGAGATCGAAGCCGGTCAGGTGCAGCAGACTATAGAGAAGCATGGAACCATGACCGGCGGAGAGCACGAAACGATCACGATCAGGCCAAGAGGGATCGCCCGGATCAAAACGCAAAAAGCGTGTCCACAACACATACGCCATTGGCGCTGCACCAAGCGGCATGCCGGGATGCCCGGAATTGGCGGCCTGCACCGCATCGATCGACAGCGTACGGATCGTGTTGATGGCAAGCCAGTCGAGGTCGTTGTATGATGATGTCATAATCGTCTTGCCCGAAGGGTAAGTGACACGTGTCTCACTCTGTATCACCTGCCCTGCTGCCATGCCTTCCAGTCCGCCAGGAACCGTTCGATGCCAATGTCGGTCAGCGGATGGCGCATACTCTGCTCGAGCACCTTAAATGGGCATGTTGCGATATCTGCACCTGCCAGCGCCGCTTCGACGATGTGCCGCGGGTGGCGAATCGACGCTGCGAGCACCAACGTCGGGATGTTATGCTTCCGATAGATCTGGACAATTTCGCGAACCAGGCTCATGCCATCAACGCCGACGTCATCAACGCGCCCGACGAACGGACTGATGATGAAGGCGCCAGCCCGCGCCGCCAGGAGCGCCTGCACCGCGTTGAAACAGAGCGTCACATTGCAGCGGATGCCTTCGCGCGCCAGGCGCGACACTGCTTTCAACCCCTCCGTCGTGCTTGGTATCTTGACCACGACATTCGGATGCCAGGAAGCGAACTCGCGTCCTTCACGCACCATGCCGTCTGCGTCCAGTGAGGTTGCCTCTGCGCTGATCGGGCCATTTACCAGACTCGCAATTTCCTGAATCGTCGTTTTGAAGTCGGCGCCCTTTTCCTTCGCCATGAGTGACGGATTTGTGGTGACGCCGCTGAGCACCCCCCAACTGGCGGCAGTGCGAACTTCGTCCAGATTGGCTGTGTCGAGATAGATCTGCACGGCTTGCTCCTTTGTTGATATTGAATTCCTGATGCTGTCGAATAAGCAAGACCCGCGATGGACACGGATCCAAGAACGGCTTGATGCGGCTTCTTACGAACAGGGGCGGGCGCTGCGTTCCGTGGACGGAGAGAAACCGTTCACCCTGGACGCCATTCCCGGAGCAATCCGCTCCGCAGCACGGTCCCAATCCCCAGCTTCCTTTTGATCGCTCTCTTAGTGCTCAGTTCTTCACTCTCGGTTCTCAACACAGAACTTGCACAGATTATAGCACGGCAACTGCAGACAGGTACTAGTGCAAAATAGTCCTTGAAGATGTGCGACTTTTGTGCTATCTTACCGTATGCACATTATAATAGGCCGTTATGCACAGAAGGTTGGTGGAATGTGAAAGAACCCCTCGGCTCCTTCCTCACCACGGCCCACGAGTCGCAGACCTCTCCGCGTAGTCATGTTCGTGTTCATCGTCCTGCCGCCGACCCGGCGTCTGAGACTATCGAACACATCCTGGAGCGCACTCTCAGCGATCGCGATCCCTTCGTATCCGCCGACGACATGTTTCATACTGATCAGGATGACGACTCGCTGGATCACGACCTCGACGCCGATATCGACGGCGCGGAGATCGATGATCCGGTCCGGGTCTACCTTCGTGAGATTGGCCGGGTCAACCTGTTGACTGCCCAGGAAGAGATAATGCTGGCGCAGCAGGTTGAACGCGGCGAGCAGGCGAACGAGCGATTGCAGAAAGGCGATTACGCTCCCGCTGAGCGCCCTCAGTTGCACCGCTGGGTCCAGGAAGGTCAGGCGGCGCGCGAGCGCCTCATCCAGGCGAATCTGCGACTGGTCGTATCCATTGCGAAAAAATACCTTGGGCGCGGCATGTCCCTGCTCGACTTGATCCAGGAGGGCAATATCGGCTTAATGCGCGCCACCGAGAAATTCGACTATCGCAAAGGGTACAAGTTTTCCACCTATGCAACCTGGTGGATCCGCCAGGCGATCACGCGCGTGATTGCTGATCAGAGCCGCACGATCCGTCTGCCGGTGCATGTCGGTGAAACGATCAATCGCGTGATGCGCACCAGCAATCGCATTCAACAGACGACCGGGCGCGATCCGACGCCGGACGAAATCGCGCTGGAGCTTGGCATTCCGGTCGAGAAGGTGCGACGGGTGCTCGAAGCTGCGCGTCAGACCATTTCGCTCGAAACCCCGATCGGCACAGAAGGGGACTCAGTGCTGGCCGACTTTATCGAGGATGGCAAGGGCGTCACGCCGATTGAGAGCGCATCGAACCGCATCCTACGCGAACAGATCGACAGTGCGCTCGAGAAGCTGCCCGAACGCGAACGCCGCATCATCCAGTTGCGCTACGGCTTGCACGACGGGCACTACCGCACGCTGGAAGAGGTCGGGCGCGAGTTTGGCATCACTCGCGAACGGATTCGCCAGATCGAAGCGCGCGCTCTGCGTAAATTGCGCCATCCGCACTACGGGCGCGGTCTGCGCGGCTATCTGGAATGATGCTACTACGGCAAGAGGCGATTCCGAGGGTTTTCCCCTGAAGCGAACGCAAAAGTCGAAGGCGCAAATGTTGTCGTGTTGACGGCAATGCTTTGCACCTTTGTATCTTCGCGTCCATACGAAAGATGCTGGATATCTCCCGCCTTCTGCGGTTTCTTTCTGAGCGCGATTGAAACCTACGAACTGACCCGCGCATTCGACGAGCGAGTCGTTGTAGATCGCCTGACGCTCACCGCGCCGCGCGGCGCGGTGTTGGCTTTCTCGGACCGAACGGCGCCGGGAAGACCACCATAGTGTGCAGGCCAGTGGCGTTAATCGCGCCAACCGCTAGCGGCACCGTCGTGGCTGGCTGCCGCCTCGGTAAAGACGATCAGATGATCCGGCGCACTGTCGGGTTGCGCACCGAACGTTCAGGTCTGTGTGAACGGCTCAGCGCACGCCAGAACCTGGTCTTCTTTGCACGTCTCTTCCTGGCGCTCTTCGTCGGGCAGCGGCTCAGCGTGGGCGGTGCTGACGCTGCTATTGGCGCGTATGGCGGCGCTCGCCTTTGCAGGCGCAGTCACTGGTCGAACGTGAAAATATTTTAACCCGCCGGACCTCATGAGCGGGGGTTTCCCCTCTTTACGTTTGGCGCAAGAGTCGCTATACTGCACACAGTTACGGATAAACATGGTACTACTATGCGACTCATACGCCGACTTGCCGAACGCGCCCACGAAGAGAATGCTCATCCGCGCCGCATTCTGATAGCGGATGATGATCCATCAATTGGTACGCTGATCCAGGTTACGCTGAAGGATCCGCGCTACGAGATTGTGGCGGTCAAAAACGGTTTGGAGGCGTTGAAGGCGTTCAACGAATCGAAGTTCGATGTTGTCATCCTTGATGTTATGATGCCGTATGTCGACGGCTTCGAGGCATGTCAGCACATCCGCGAGCGCTCCGACGTTCCAATCATCATTCTGACCGCCCGTGATGGCACCGACGACATCGTGCACGGCTTCGAACTTGGCGCCGATGATTACATTACCAAGCCGTTCAAGATCGCCGAGTTGATTGCGCGCGTTGACGCCATTCTGCGGCGTGTTGAGGGGTACAAACACCGCGTCGCGCCGCCAATCGTTCGCGTGGGCGAGATCGAGATCGACGAACCGCGCCACCGGGTGATTGTGCGCGGCAAAGAAGTTAATCTGACGCCGATGGAGTTTGAGTTACTCTACTTCCTTGCCGCCAATGCCGGTCACGTGTTTGACCGTGAAACCCTTTTCCGCGAGGTTTGGGGGTATGATTACGTCGGCGAGACAAACCTGGTGGATGTGTGTGTGCGTCGGTTGCGCGAAAAAGTCGAAGTTGAACCGTCACGTCCACGTATCATCCTGACGGTGCGCGGCGTCGGGTACAAGATGGCTGAGGCATGAGCGCCACGATGTGGCGCGCACCATGCTCAGCAAACTACGGCGCCCCTCCACGTCGAGCAGGAGGACTTCCCTGCCTTTCTGTTCGCCCGAACGTTTGAGCGCAATCAGGTTTGCGCCGTCGCCTGCCACATGCGCCGCCGGTCGTAGCAGACTTTGGCATGCCCAACTGCGGCGCTGCACCATCACGATGGTCATGCTACAGTTCACGCTGTGCGTAATCGGCTGCCCTGCGCTCAGGATATTGGCGCCAACCGGGTAGCGCAGGCGTTTCTGCATGTCCTGCAGCGCAATATTGTTGACAACTGGGAAGCGGTTGAGCGCTAGCGTGACTCGCTCCCGCGTTAGTTCACTGCGCGCAAGATGCTCCAGGAAACGCTTTGGATTGCGAAGCGCCAGCCTTTCCAGCGTCGTGACGACCAGCACATGATCGGCCTTCTGAAGAAGAGGTTCCGCCACTTCATCGAGGAACAACCAGGCATCGCATACCCCTATTGCCGGGGCGGATGGCGACGCGCTCTTCGGATCGGCAAACGGCGCAGCATATGTGCTCAATGTCTTCGAGACCAACTGCTCGCAGGCGCTGATGTGGCTACTTGATGGAGACAGATCGCAGTGGCGACCAATGCACTGGTGCAGGCGTGCTGGTTCAACTGACGCGGCAGCGGTACCACCACACCAGGGCGATCACCAGACCTGGCAATGCCATGAGCGTGGCAGAGACGACGTTGCCAGTAGTGATAAAGATGAGGAGCGCCGCCAGCGGCGGGATCATCAGGAGCAGCGTGCGTGGCGCTTCGGGAACCGAAAAACCGGCGTCCTTCTGCGGGAGTTTGTGGGTACGAAGGGTTCCATAACGGGGTCTGATCGCATCACGCCTGTCATCGCCTGCGAAGGCTTCCGGCGGCAGCGGTGCGCCTGGAATGGGTCGCTCCCGCACTTCGGCGAGAAAGGCAGCACACCAGTCGCGCCCATCGCGCCGACTCTCAAACAGGTGATAGGCAGCGCGCTGGAGATACGCTGGATGCCCGGCGCTGATGCTGGCGAGCGCCCGCAATTCGCTCGCTGTAAAGCTGACATTCGTGCCTTCAAGATAGGTCTCTGCGAACAGGCGCACCTCTGCTGGCGCAAACGCACCCAAACGCACGTTCACAAACCGTTCGCTGAGCAGCGGCATCTCCCCGGCTGACGCCACCACCAGGATCAGGCGTCCGCCGCGCGCAATACGCGCTAGCGTCTCGAGCAGCAATGCACCCCAACCAGCGCTCAATGCCCGATGTGCGTCATCAAGACAGAGAAGCACCGGCGTTTCCTGTTCGAGCAGCGCAACTTCCAGTGCTGCTGGCGTCGAACCCGGCACACCTAACGCCTGAAGCACCGTTTGATAGACATCTTCCGGCGTCGCCGCCTCGTGGAGCGCCAGATAAAAGGACGGGAGCAGCGGCTCTTCAAGGTGAACCGCCGCCGATGCGGTAATATGCGTCAGAAGCGATGATTTGCCGATACTCGCCGGACCAGTGACCATGACCGGTCGGCGCGCTTCAATCGCATCGAAAATGAGCGAAAGCTCTCGCCACCGCCCGGCGAAGCGCGTGGCGTCGGTAATGCGCGCGCGCTGGACGAAGGGATTCTCCAGCGGTGACGCATCGGTATCGGATGTTGCGCCAGAAGTCACGGTATACGCACTTTTGGGTCAGCCAGCGCGCAAGGAGCGACGCTTACTGTTATCGTACCACATCCTGGAAATCATGTCGCCCAGGAGGAGAGTTGTTGAGCGCGAGGGATGTTTACCTGATTGCAATTTTCAAGAGCAAGCGTATGTCAAGCCGCCTCTACCGGCCCCAGTTTGTTCGTCTGCAAGAATTCTTTCACGGTGTTGAACGCATTGAAAAACAGCGGCGTTCCGGCGAACGAGAGAGGCGAAACCGGCCCGATGGTCATAAAGGAATATTCTCTGCCTGCAACGTCGAATGACGAATGCGGATCGCGGAACAACTGATAGAGGTCGAGGGCCTTGCTTCGCCCGCCTACCAGCTCGCTCAACGCCTTGAACTCGGCGCCCATTCCCAGGCCGAAACCGAAGAAAAAGATGCGCAACTGCTCCAGGATTTCGCGATGCAGGCTGGAGAGGGTCTGGCTGATAAACATCCATCCAACCCCGTATTTGCGCGTAGTTCGTGCCGCGTCAATCAAGATGCCGCGCACAGCGCGCTTCTCTTCACTTTCAGGGTCTTCGCGCGGCGCAAGGCGATGCGCTTCGTCCATCAGCACGAGCGTATTGAGACTGCGGTTTTGTTGGTAAGCCTCCTCTGCCGCTATGCGAACGCCTTCCAGCAATCGTTTGATCACCAGCGCTTGAATCATCTCATTCCAGAACAATGGGGCGCTTTGCGACCGGGATTGATCCCCGCCGAAAAGGGGAAGCGCATCCACATCGCCCGTAGTTTGAGTCGCCTGTTCCACTGATAAGTCTATCACGACGAGAGGTCGTTGTTTTTTATCGAGATTAAACAAACTGGCCAGCAAACCTTTCACTGTTTGTGCACCTTGTCGGTCTTCTCGAAACAACTCTGTCACAGGGAGCCAGACTCTTCGATACAGGTCGTTCTGATCAGTCTCGGCCATCTGCTGCCGCACTCGTTCCCTGGCTTCCTTTGAAGCATAGAATCGCACCAGGATACGCTCTTCCTGTAAGTGTTTCCAGGTTTTATCGAAACTCTCCCTTTTATGCAGATCAACAAGGCGAACACCGTTTTTGTTGTCTTGCAACAGTTCGCTTATGACTTCCGCGGCTTGACGCTGATTATCTACCGCCTTAATACCGAGCCTCTGAAAGAACCCGGACTCTAAAAGGATCTGTTCAAACAATTCCCACCGATCCAGCACCAAATCCCTCACACCATACACCCTGACCGGTTTCCCAAGCCTGTTCAGAACATCTCTCATTGGCAACTGAAATGCACCCGGCGCCATGTCGCCTCTGGCTTCTTTGGCAAACTCACCCTGAGGATCGACGACGAGCAGCGCCATCCCGGAATGGCGGGCATACGCCAGCAGGATCATCTTGGCCAATACAGATTTGCCGGAACCGGTTTTGCCAAAGATGCCCAGATGGTAGGCCTCGCCAGCGCCTTGCGGGCCAGTATCGAAATGCTTGAACCAGAGCGGCAACAGGGGCTTTGAACCATAGACATGTCCCAGGTAGAAAAGCTGATCGCGGTAAGGCGAAAGCAGTTCAGAGAGAACAGCGTCATTCACCAGATGAATGGGCGTACCTGTGGCCGGAACGGTGCCCAGGATGCTGGGACGATAGCCGTTTGATCCGGCTGAGAAGACCGCGCTGATGGTCATCTCCCCCAGGTGGGTGTCCTGGCGACCGCTGACGGTATCTACCGGCCCACGCTGACGAATCAGGCTGCGCATCGTGGGATCTTCGTGCCAGACGTTGCGCAGTTTTACTTCTGTAATCTGTCCCAACGCATAATGAGCGAGGCCGTCCTGGGAGTAGCGGAACAGGGCCAGTTCTCCTACAAGTTTTTTGTTGACAGCGCCTGCCATAATGTCCAGCGCCATTTCGCTGGTGGAGGATGGCGATCCTATCACGCCGATTCGCTCCGCCCCGTCCACAAGCTGATCGAGATGACTCTTCTGCATGGGATCACACTCCTGACTCAGTGCGATAGCCATAGAGGCCGAAAAAGACCTCGCTGATGCTTCCCTGATACGTCTCAGCGATATGCTGGCTGGTTACCTGGCGAAACGTAGGGAGGGCTTTGGGCAGGTGCTTGACCATTCGGTCGGCCATGTAGAGAGGGTAAGGCTCCATCACTGCCGGCGCGCCGCACTGATGGCGAATCCCGTGCAGGGCAGCAGCCAGGCGCGCCTGATTTTCGGCCACTGCACGGCCCATTTCCACCCGGAGGGCCGGAAGCCAGAGGTAAGGCCGGTAGTAGACGACCTGTATCGCGTCTAACAACGAAATGATCTGCTGTGCCGCACGATCGGCTTGCGCTCTGACCGCAGGCTCAAGCGGAGCCAGATTCAAATGCCAGGGTTCGAATGGCTGCTGCAAGGGCCTGGGGCTGGTATACTCACCTGGTTCCAACAAAAAGCTCAAAAGGCTGCGATCATCGGATGTGTCAGGCCAACCTATCGTTTGTCCAATTTCTCGCCGTGTCGTGTATTTGGGTATCGCCAGCCAGCAACGGTCGCTCCGCGTTGAGGCAAGTATCTCCAGGTATGCATCCAGAAACGAGGTAAATCGGTCAAGAAAATGGTTTGTCGTATGCAAATGTCGGGCATCCAGACTCTTGTTCAACGCCTGGTTGAAGTAGATGAGGGGTGTTGTCAGCGATCCGTCCAGGAAGACGACCTCGTGCGGCGCTTGCCTGGCAAGCTCTAACTCCATGCCGATCATCAAGGCGCGCAGAATCGTGCCCGTTTCGGCCTCATGCGCCTCTGTCTCCACCCAGACAAGATGACGAGGTTCCGGCCAGTGGCGCGTTTCTGAGGGAGGCGTCAGGCCCTCTACTGCAACGGCAGCCGCGGCAACCAGGTCACTGGCTAGCAACCGCTCGACGGCGTAGGAGCCATCAACACCGCAGGTCGTTGGAATGGGGGGATAGAGAAGTTCGGCGTCACGGCGCAGCAAACCCGCCTGCTGAAGGCTGTCTCGCCATGCCTGACGCCTTTCGCGCACATGCTCAAAATTCTGAAGCAACCGTTGACCGAGATCCTGGGTGCGCTTGAGGACCTCGTCAACCAGTGCAGCGGGCAGCTCACCAAACGGACGTTCTCCGGTTTCCGTCATGGTTCGGTCCCATCGTTGTCAATCAGCAGCAGACTCGTAATCTCCTCTCTCCGCCACGCTCGCCACCCATCGACACGCTCCACTCGCGGCAGCAACCAGCGTTCGCGCCACCAGGCGACCAGCTCCGAGAATGGCAGGTTGCGATAGACCGGTTCCGCGTCACGGCCTTCCATGTACGCTTCCAGGTTGTCTACCAGGCGAAACAGAAACACTTCCCGCTTCACGCCATGACGAAGCAGATCGGACGAAAGCCCTAACCGCTCTAGCGCTCGCACCATCGTTTGCCATTTCCGACGAGGACCAACGCCAAAGCCGCCTCGTGTTGAAATGCCCTGGCTTTCCAAAAATGCGCGGAACAGCGGGTAAAGTTCCATCAAATGAAACGCGCCATAACCTTCGGTGTAACCAAGCGACTCTGCAATATGTATTCCGTTATTATAGCGCAGACGATGATAGATGCTGCTTCTCCCAAAAGCGCTTGTCGTCGTAAGAGCGACCAGGTGAGGCGGCAGGATGCGTCGTTCGATCTCAGTCGCCCGTCCGGCATACTTATGCCGATATGCCTGACGAACTTCGTTTGATGCTGCCGCTAACGCTATCAGTTTTCCCCCCAAAAGACGATCATAGGGCGGTACCGCTCCTAATGTCTGAATATCCATTGTTTGGTTAACTAACTCTGTCTTTCTTCCCGGCGGATAGTGAAACAACCGATCACGCGCCGGGAAATCAAGAGGCGGAGACTGCAACGCAAGCAGGCCGATCAGTTTGTTATTTGCCCTGTCTGTAATAAGGAATCGTAAACGGCGACCATACCCCTTAGAAAAAGGTATAGACCAGAGTAATCGAGCCAGACGAAAAAGATCGCAATGTTTCTGTGTTGTAACCTCGACTAATACTGGTTCTATGCGCTCAGGTTCAACTTCACCGCCATTTGCAAAGAAAGAAAGATATCGAGAGAGATGTCGCCGAAGCCATTCCTGATGCGCAATTATCTCTAATCGCGTAGCTGGCCTGTGGATCTGCCGCAGGGCCTCCTTATTGCCCGAGGGAGGGCATAGTGTACCGTCTTCTTTGATCACAAAACCGACATCTCTCAGTCGATCAAGAACGACGGCTCTTAACTCTGCCGCTTCCACACGCACAACCCTTGCAACTATCCGCAGCCTTTCCCGCGTTCTTTGCCGCTGCGCACATCCATTGCCGCAGTCTACCCTCAAATGGGAATAATAGCACAAAAGACGGATGATCGCGCCGCGCTCCCTCACGGAGCGCCGGGCGCGGACGCCCACGGATGGGTGCGGATCAAGACGGATGCACGCGAATCGATAGCCTCCTGCTCATAAGCCGATCCGTGTGAATCCGTTGCAACCGTGCGAATCCGTATTCCCATCACAACCGGATCGCAATCACATAATAGAACTAGTGAGCAATCGCTTCCGCGCCTTGCGCCCCGCACTCTGTTCCGTACAATTGGAAGCGCGCTATGGACCAAACAATGCCGCACCTGTCACTAGCAGATACGCAAGGAGGCGCGATGAACCTGATTGCTGTAATCACTACTGTGGGGAACATTGAAGATGCGCGGAAGATCGCAACTGCGCTGGTTGAGCGACGGCTGGCCGCCTGCGCGCAGATTTCGCAGATTGAGAGCGTCTATCGCTGGAAGGGTGATATTCAGCACGAGCCAGAGTTTCGTGTACTATTCAAGACAACCGCGGCACGTTACCAGGACGTCGAAGCAGCGATCCGGGCGCTGCATCCGTATGAACTGCCAGCGATCCACGCTTTCGCAATTGAGCACGTGTATGCGCCGTATGGCGCGTGGGTCGAGGAGAACACGGCTTGAGCTCGCCCGGCGCTTGAAGTCGCAGGCCACGGAATGCAAAGCCCGCCTGCGCGGGCTGGACAGGGCTGTAGCGGATTATTCTCGCAAAGACCATACGCTGCGGGCTACAGTTGCGAAGCCTGTCTTTGCATGACCTGCCGGATTTAATGATGTTCACAGCCCACAGCTCAGAGCGCGCGACCCGGCGGCGCAGGTCTGCTAGATTTCCGCCTTAACGCTCATTAGCTCGCAGTGGTCGGCTGCGCGAGGTTGCTTCGCGGAGCCCGCTGCGAGCGCAGAGCGGCAGCGGTGGCTCGCGATAACACCGCTCCCTAGGCGACTCGGGTAGGCGCTTCATCCTCATTGGCAAGGAGACGCTTCGCTATGAAACGATTGCGTCAGGATGTCAACGTTGTGGTGAGCATTGCGTTGCTCGTCGCTGCCGCTGCTGCCATTCTCACCGGCATCATTGCCGATCTCTGGCGCCTGACGGGGTTCGTGTATCATACGTATGCCGGGTATGTGATGGCGGTTCTGGCGGTTGCGCACGTGGCGCTGAACTGGAACCGTCTCGTGCGCTATATTCGCTTTCGCCTCCTGCGAGCCACGGCGCAGTATGCACCAGTCCGCGCTGGATCGACCTCGCGAGCGCCGGTTCCCGCCTCGGGTTCGTCTGCCGGACGCCAGGCGACGGGCGTGCTGCACACGCTGCACACGCGACGCGGGTTTCTTGGCGTGCTGATTGGCGCTCTGGCGGGGGTGGCGATCGGGCGCAGCACGGTTCGCGCCCGCCCGGATGTGCCGTTTGGAGCGGATATGGGTGTTGCTTACCATCAGTGGAGCAAACCAGGAATGAGCGATCTGTTTGGCGCAGTGGCGAGCTGGGGCGCGCAGCCGCCACTGTACAAAACGTATCCCGACGCGCCGCGCATTATTCTGCCGCCGCCGGACGATCGCCTGGGGCTGACCCTCGAGGAGGCGATTCGGAAGCGGCGTTCGGTGCGCGACTATTCGGGCGATCCGCTGACGCTGGCGGAATTGTCGCGCTTGCTCTTCTACACCGGCGGCATCAACGCCGAACGGTTCGGCGTGAAGTTGCGCGCAGCGCCATCTGCCGGCGCGCTCTACCCGATCGAAACGTACCTGGCCGTCCATCGCGTGACCGATCTGCGTCCCGGCGTCTACCACTATGGCGTTGCCGACCATTCCCTTGCACTGCTCCGAGAGGGTGATATGCGCAGCGAGGCAGTGCGCCAGGGATTGATGCAGGACTTTCTGGGAGCGTGCAACTTGGTCGTCTATTTCACGGTTATTCTCCAGCGCCTGCGCTGGCGCTATCAGGAACGTTCCTACCGCTACGCACTGCTCGAAGCGGGGCACCTGGCGCAGAATCTCTACCTCGCAGCAACATCGCTCGGTATGGGGGTATGCGCTGTCGGCGCCTTCCTAGACGATCAGGTGAATGCCATGCTCGGCGTGGACGGCGAGCACGAAGCGGCGGTCTATATGCTGGCAGTGGGGAAGATGAGAGATCGGGTATAATCCCGCAGAGTACAGGCGGCGACCACGTGTAACGCACAGCAGGGGCGCTCTCTCAAGTGTAGGCTTTTTGGCATGCGAAGCGGATTTGTCGCAGCCTGGCGCCCTTTTGCCCCTCATCCCCCTACCCCCTTCTCCCACAAGGGGAGAAGGGGGAGTCAGGGCATCCTGATGCCTGAAACGGGCGATGCGAGGTAAGGGCTTGCCGAAACATCTACACTTGTGAGGTAGGGGCGCCCCTGTAGGCGCCCTCCCAGGAGCGCACAATGCACAGTCGCGGCGCCCCCCTGTGGGCGCCTGTGGCAGGCGGGAGTTCCGAGCGGGGCAGGCACGGGGGCTTGCTCCTATGAGGTCATGAAAGCCCCGGAGGGGGCTTCTACGTCCTGAACGAGGGCTTGAGCCTGCAGCTCAGAGGGCGCGCGGCCTAGCGGCACAGGTTGACCAGGTGTATTTCCTAACTCCATCAGCCCGCAGTTCAGAGGATGCATAACTTGATGGCACAGGTCTGCCGAGTCCTCGATCCTTATCAGCCCAAAGCTCGAATGTCTCGTGATCGGCGCGGGCTTCGACGGGCTCAGCGCACGCCCGCTATCAGGGGCAAGCGGGGTGAATAACGATAGTAGGGACTGAGAGCGGATAGAGTAGACACGCCGTGACTCCTTATCGCCTCACATATGTCCTGATCGTTCTGGCGCTGGTCGCCTGTGCCGCGCCTCCGCCGCCTGCACCGACGCCGCAGGCGGAAGCGCCGCCGAGCAGTGCACCTGTCCGCACGGCAACTCTCCAACACCCATCTCCCACGCAACCCATCGCGCTGACGGCGACAGGTGCTGCGCCAGCGCCTACTCTTGAGCCTGCACTGGCTCGTCTCTTCGACGACCGGCGGCTCACGTATGAGCCGGATTTCTATGCGCTTGAGATCCAGGCGTTCCTCGACGGTCAACCCGGTCCGTTGAAGGGGATCATCATGCCGGTCGGCGATCGCCAGCATACCTTTGCCGAAGCGCTGACCAGTCAGGCGATCTACTACAGTGTCAACCCGAAGATCATTCTGGCGCTGATCGAACTCCAGAGTCGCCTCATCAGCGATCCGCAGCCGACTGCCGATCAGTTCGCCTGGGCTGTCGGGTTCCGCGGCGAGAATGGACGGCGACGCGGCTTGCAGGCGCAGGTGCGCTGGGCAGTCAAAGAGCTGCTCTATGCGCGGCGCGATTATCCACAGCGTGCGGCGCTGACCTTTGCCGACGGCAGCACGGCGTCACTGCCGGAAGGCATGTCGCTCGCCGAGTACGCGCTGGCGCGGGTTCTGGCGCCAACCACTACCCCGGAGCGCCTGCCTGCGCTGATGGAACAGTTTCGCGCAACCTACACGCGCCTGTTCGATGACCCGCGCATCCCGCCAACCGACTGGTTTCCGCTGTCTCCACCATTCCTGACCCGCCCGATCCGTAAAGTTGTTCCAACGACCTCGTTCTTCGACCATGGCGGCCCCTTCCTGACGCGCAACAGCAAGCAGGGCGTCACCACTTACTGGGGGCGCGTCGAAACCGACCCAATCTTCGCCTACAACGGTCACGACGGCTGGGACTACGCCGCAGCGCCGCCAGAGCGGGCGCTGGCAGCAGCCGATGGCGTGGTGGTCTTCGCAGGGAATGCTGATGACGGCTGCGCCACTCGCGCTGTGGTCATCGACCATAAAAACGGCTACCGCACGCTCTACTGGCACCTGCACCGCGTGGATGTCGCTATCGGCGCGTGGGTGGTGCGCGGGCAACCGATCGGAGTCATCGGCAATACCGGGTGCTCGAGCGGTCCGCACCTCCACTTCGGCGTCCAGTATCTGGGGCGGAATACCGACCCGTATGGGTGGTGCGGCGCGGGAAACGACCCCTGGCAAACGCATCCGGCTGGCACGGTGAGCCGCTGGCTCTGGATGGATCGTCCCTCACCGTGCGCTCCGCCGCCAGAAGGCGGTGTCGCGGTAGACGCCGGTCTTCCCGGCTTCTTCACCGATGGCGAAGGGTGGAAGCGCGCACCTACCGGCTATGGCGGCGAGTCGCTGCTCGCGGCATCGGTGCGTGGTGCAGGCGGACGCCCCTGGAAAGTGCGCTCAATCAATCCGCCATCGCTGGCAATCTGGCGGGCGGAATTGCCAACAGCAGGGCGGTACCGCGTGATCGCCTTCATTCCGTATGCCGTCAGCCGCCTGAGGGATGCCACACAGGCGCGGTACCTGGTGCAGCACGCCGAGGGTATGGCCGAGGTTGTGGTCGATGCTGCCACACACGCCAACGATTGGGCGGAGCTGGGGACGTATCCATTTGACAACACCGGCGCAGAAGTCGTGCTAACCAGCGCTGCAGAGGAAGGCATGCTTAGCGTGTGGGCGGATGTCGTCATGTGGCTTCCAATTCCGACAGAAGAGTAGCTTAACCCCTTCTCAACAGATGCAGTTTGCTATAATATGCGTGTAGCATCACAAGAATCTCGTCACTTGGCAGGTCTGTATGCACAGCGCGCACACCTCCTTCCTCCCGATGCTCGTGGAGGAGTTGCGAGCATCGCTGCCAAACATTTCGGAACTCATCGACCAACTAGCGGCCACGCAGTCGAACGAACAACGACGCGTGCTGCTGCGCCAGTTGGGTGCGCTCTGGTATCGTCAGGACGGTGAACCGGAAGTGCTGGCGGAACTTGGTCTGGCGCTGTCGGAACTGCACGGCGTCGAACCAGGCGTTGCGCTCTCCGAATTGCTGCTGGCATACGGCGCGGCGCGTGAGGAGCAGCGCACCCGCGAATGGGAAAGTCACCTGGTGCGCCGCATGGCGGAACTCAAAGGGCTTCACCGGATCATCTCGGCTGCCAACTCGACCCTCGACCTGGATACATCGATGCAACTGGTGGTCGAGACAGTAGCAGAGGTGATCGGCGTAGAGGTCTGTTCGGTCTACCTGTACGACAAGAATACCGATGATCTAACGCTGCGAGCGACACACGGGTTGAACCCTGCTGCCGTCGGTCAAGTGCGCATTCGCGTAGGCGAAGGCATCACCGGCTGGGCGGCGCGCGAGGGTCGCCCGATTGCCGTGCGTGATGTGCGGCGCGAGCCGCGCTTCCATACCGAGCCGGGGTTGGGTGAAGAACCGTACCGCTCGATACTCGCCGTGCCCATCGTTTTGTTCAGCGTCGAACGGTTTCACCTCGGCGCCGCCAAGCTGCAGGGCGTGATCACCATTCAAACCTACGGTCCGCGTGATTTCACTGCGGAAGAGATCAATTTTGTCGAAACGGTTGCAGGCGAACTTGCGTTCTTCATTGTCAACGCACAACTCTACCAGCAGACCGACGAGCAGTTGCACCAGAAGGTGCGCGAACTGACGACGTTGCAACAGGTCTCGAAGAGCATTGCCGAGCAACTCAATCTTGAAGAAGTATTGAAACTGATCGTCGTCAAAGCGGTAGAATTGTCGCGTGCCGAGCGCGCCGACATTTTTCGCGTCGGCAATGACGGGCGACTGGAACTTGCCGCGACTTACGGCGGTTCACCGCGCGGCGAGATTCCAGGGTTCATTGCCCAGGCAGTGCGCGAAGCGCGTCCGCTGGCGGTGCACAACGCCTTCAACGACTCTCGTTTCCCCGAACTGGCGGAAGTCGCGGCGCGCGAAAATTTCTACTCGCTTTTCTGTATGCCGCTGCGCGTCCAGCAGAATCGGACCATCGGCGCGATCTGCCTCTATACCCGCGAGGCGCGTCATTTCGATTATGAGCATATGCGCCTTCTTTCGACATTCGCCGATGAGGCGGCGATTGCCATCGAGAATGCGCGTCTGTACGACGAGAGTCTGCGCGCGCTGGCGGTCAAGTCGGCGCTGCTCCAGGAGATGCATCACCGTGTGCGTAACAACCTGCAAACAATCTCGGCGCTCCTCACCATGCAGCAGCGCCGCCTAGCGCCTAACGACCGCGGCGCAATTGCGCTGCGCGACAGCGTGGCGCGCATCCAGGCGATTGCGGGTGTCCACAACCTCCTCTGCCGTGAAGATATCGGAGTGACTACGGTTGACGCTGTGGCGCGTCAGATCGCCGAAAGCGCCCGTCTTAGCCTGGTGTCGCCGGAACATCCGATCCGCTTCGAGATCCGCGGCGATCAGGCGCGTGTCGGGTCACGGGACGCGACTGTGCTGGCGATTGTGCTGAATGAGCTGATCGTCAATGCGGTGACTCACGGACTGGCGGCTGAGGGCGGGTGCGTGATCATCGAAACGACTCAGAATGATGGGATGATCACAGTCGAGGTGCGCGATGATGGCCCGAAGCGCGTAAAGGCGACTGAACCGTCGAACAGCGGCAGCGGTTTGGGGTTGCATATTATTCGCACGCTGGTGCAAGACGATCTGCAGGGAGAGTTTTCGCTCACGATTGGCGATGAATGGACAGTCGCCCGGGTGCGCTTCCCGCAGCACGAGGGCAATGGGCAGTAACAAGGTTGAAGGGGCAGTCGCGCGGGATCTGTGACTCTGGCGATCCGGTTTCAGGGCGGCTTTTGCGCTCCAGAGGGTTCTAACGCAAAGGCGCAAAGATGCACAGGATGCGTTGCATGATTGCGTAGCTTTGCCTCTGAGCGTCTTCGCGCCAACCTTTGTCGGGGACGAAGGTGACGGTCGCGTCAGCTAGCAGGGGATAGCGTCATGACCACGCGCCTCCCACGTATCCAGGAAGCTATGCGTTGCCATGGTTTCGATGCGCTGGCGATTGTGCCAGGGAGCAACCTGCGCTATCTTGCCGGTCTGACGCTGCATGCCGGTTTGCGGCTGACGATGGCGCTGACGCCTGCCGATGGTCAACCAGCGCTGGTGGTTCCTGAATTAGAGCACGCGCGCGTGACTGAGACGGCAGGCGCGGTGTTTCGCTACTATCCCTGGAGCGATGCTGAGGGACCGGGGCAGGCGCTGGCGCGCGCAGTGCGTGATGCTGGCCTGCAGCCGGGAAGCGTCGTGGGGATTGAGCATATGGTGATGCGCGTATTTGAGCTGCGCGCGCTGGAACAGGCACTCCCCGGCGCGCAGCTTGTAGATGCCACTCCTCTGCTCACCGAACTGCGGATGGTCAAGGACACAACGGAGCTGCAAGCAATGCGCGTTGCCGTGCAGGTCATCGAGGAGACGCTGCGCCAGACCATTGCGCAGGTGCGGGAGGGCATGCGGGAACGCGACATTGCCGATCTGTGGGAGCGCGCCATTCGCTCAGCCGGGTGCCTGCCCGCCTTCGAGACTACCGTCGCCAGCGGTCCAAACAGCGCCAACCCGCACCACACGAGCGGTGATCGCGCGTTGCAGGAAGGCGACATGGTGGTGTTCGACGGCGGCGCCGTGTATCAGGGGTATGCCTCAGACATAACGCGCACATTCGTGGTAGGACATCCATCCGATGAGATGCGTCGCGTGTACGATCTCGTGCTGGCGGCGAATGCAGCCGGACGGGAAGCGGCGGCGCAACCGGGCGCCACTGGCGAGTCGATTGACGCAGCGGCGCGCCAGGTCATCGAGCGCGGCGGATACGGACCGTTCTTCATCCATCGCACCGGGCACGGCATCGGCCTTGATGTGCACGAGCCGCCCTTCATCGTCGCCGGAAGTCGGACGCCGCTGCCGGTCGGCGCGACCTTTACCATCGAGCCTGGCATCTATTTGCGCGGCGTAGGCGGCGTGCGCATTGAAGATGATGTGGTTATCACCGCCAATGGCGCCGAGTCGCTGACGACCTTCCCGCGCGACCTCTGGTCCATTGCCTAGCGGATTTCTCAGCAAGACCGATGCAAGGACGCAAAGGTGCATCATTGATATTTTGCGTCACTCTGTGACGCTTCGTGTCCTTCGCGGATCCATCCCAGCGTATGGAACAGTCGCCGCTGCTCAACATCCCCTCACTGCCGACGCCAACAACGGTGCAGTTGATCGAAGCGCTGCTCTTCGTTGCTGGTGAACCGGTGACCGTTACCGAACTGGCGCGTGTGCTCGATCTGCCGCCAGACGCAGTCGAGCAGGCGCTCGACGATCTGGCTGCCGCCTGCGCTGGGCGCGGCGTGCGCCTGCAACGCGACGCTGATCGCGTGCAGATGGTTTCTGCACCCGAAGCGGCAGCGGTCATCGAGCGGTTTCTGGGCGCGCCTACGCCGATCCGTCTCTCGACGGCTGCGCTTGAGACGCTGACGATCATTGCCTATCGGCAACCCATCACCCGCGCCCAGATCGAAGCGATTCGCGGCGTCGACAGCAGCAGCGTACTGCGCGCGCTCATGGCGCGTGACCTCATCGCGGAAGGCGGGCGGCTCGAAACCGTTGGACGACCGATCCTGTACGTTACCACGGCTGAGTTCCTCCGCCAGTTCGGCCTGAGCAGTCTGGCGGATCTTCCCCCGCTTGAACTCCCAGAAGCGCCTGCGGCGTGATTATTATGAGTGTGTGATGGAACGCAGCGCTTTTCCACATCCCCTCACGGGTTATCCACAATTTTGTGGATAACCGCCACTCTGCGGGCGGTCCGCCTCATTCCTCATAAACAAGCGATAATAATCCTGCAGGATCAGTGAATCGGGCGAAGTTATCCACGACTCTGCAAACCGTTGCTCGACATAGCAAAGAAGGCATGTGTCTGATCTCACAATCACGACCCAGGATCGGAGAGCGCATGCTATAAAGAAGTGCGATAGATGGAAGCCGTCGGATGGCTTGAAAAGTCGAAGGGCATGGAGTATGATTCGGTGGCACGAGCAACACTTACACGAAGCTTCTCACTCAACAGAGTCGCCAGTTGCGTCAACTGCACGAATGCTGCACTGGAGTTCAACGGCTGCACTCCGGGAGGCTTATCTTTGCCAAAATCAGGGAGGGCGCTGTGAACCTTACCAAAGTCTGGAACACAACCCTGGGATCGCTACAGGTTCAATTGCCGCGCCACGAGTACAACACGTGGGTGCGCGGCGCCACCCTGCTCGACATTGACAACGGCGTGGCAATCGTTCGCGCGCCGAATGCCTTCATCAAAGAAGGGCTGGAGAGCCGATACCTGTCCACCCTACGTGAGCAACTGGGGGCAGTTGTTGGGTTCCCGGTCGATGTGCGCGTTGTCCTGGCAGCGCCAGAGTCGGAGCGTCTCGACGGCGTTGCAATCAACGGCAGGCATTCTGAGAACGAAGTGCGTAAAAGCGCATGTTCACTCACAGGGAGTTGGGGCAACGGAGTGCACCATCCACTTGAACGCACGCCACCGCAGCAACTCGATCTGCATCGGGCGGTGCGATCCAGCATGCTCAACCCACGGTACACCTTCGAGCGTTTTATCATTGGTCCAAGCAACCGCTTGGCGAGTGCAGCATGTCTGGCCGTGGCGGAACATCCGGCGCAAGCGTACAATCCGCTGTTCCTCTACGGCGGCGTGGGGTTAGGAAAAACGCATCTGCTGCACGCCATTGGCAACTTCGTGCTGGATCGCGATCCCGAAGTGAACGTACTGTACGTCTCCTCCGAGACGTTCACCAACGACCTGATCAATTCCATCCGCCGCCAGCAGACGGAGGAGTTCCGCATTCGCTACCGGAATATCGATATTCTGCTGATCGATGATATTCAGTTTATCGCTGGCAAAGAGCAGACCCAGGAAGAGTTCTTTCACACCTTCAACACGCTGCACTCTGCAGGGAAACAGATCGTGATCTCGTCGGATCGGTCGCCCAAGGCGATCCTGACGCTCGAGGAGCGCCTGCGCTCGCGCTTCGAGTGGGGGCTGATTGTCGATGTGCAGATGCCCGACCTTGAAACCCGCACAGCGATCTTGCGCGCAAAAGCGGAGCAATCACCGGTGCCAGTGCCGCAGTCGGTGATCGATTTCCTTGCCCAGCGCATCCAGAGCCACATCCGTGAACTTGAGGGATGTCTCAATCGCGTGACGGCGTATGCCCAGATGTACAATCTCCCGGTGACTGTTGAGGTCGCCACTGCAGCGTTGAGTGAACTGCTCGACACAAGTCGCCGCAAACGGGTGACCCCCGACGCCATCCTGCGCGAGGTTGCGGCGTTCTACGGCGTTGATCTGCGCGCTCTGCAAGGGCGCGGTCGCAGTCGCAACATCGTCATCCCCCGGCAGGTGGCGATGTATCTGCTCCGCGAGGAAACCGACTCGAGCTTGGTGGAAATCGGGCAGTTGCTCGGCGGGCGTGATCATACGACCGTGATGTACGGCTGCGAAAAGATTGCCGAAGAACTCAATTCTGATGCCCGGCTGCGCCAGGAAGTCGCCACAATTCGTGAGCGGCTGCTGAACAGCGCGGGGTAGCGTCTGCCTGTTGGTGCGCGCATGGGAAGGGCAGACGGGTGGTGAACGTCATAAATATGTTATCCACGCATGCGCCCTCGAAACGAAGAACAGGCTACATGAGGCAGCGGGGTGTACGGAGCAGGTCTGCGCCTGGCGTCGTCCCAGCGCAGGTCGAAGCCGGCAGTCCGCGCGCCAGGCGGCGTAGGGTGCAGGCATGCATTGTCAGATGGCGCGCAGACCAGCCCCGGAAGGGTTTTCACGTCCTCAGCGAGGGCTTATTGAAACACGTGTGGTAAACCTGTGCCGCTAGGTCGCGCGCCCTCTGAGCTACGGGCTAATAGAGTTTGAGAAAATAATTCGGCATCGCCCGGTCCAGCCCGCGAAGGCGGGCTTCGCAACCGTAGCCCGCAACTTCAAGCGCCGGGCGAGTGGGCGGATAGCGGTTTCTGACCAATCATACCCCCACCTGCGGCGTAAGGGCGGGTCTGCCCGCGGCGACGCTCTGCGCAGGTTGAGGCGCGCACTCTGCGCACCAGACAATGGCAGCGTAAGGGTAAGCCTGAGACCCGACCCTACTATCATCCACATACAGGAGTCGCTCGTACTCTCCGGTGACATGGTACATCGCCGACTGCGCTCCTGCGCTTTCGAATAGTATGACAACTCACGTTCGCCTGTGGCGTCACCTGGCGTTCCTTCGACGCCTGATCCTGATTATCGCAGCAGTGGCGGCGCTGACCGCGTGCGCCACACCCGCTCCTTCCGCTGAACCGCGCGCCCGGCTCGCCGTCGCCGAGGCGATGGCGGAGGGCGACACCGCCGGTTTTGCGCGCGCCGTGGAGCCGCTCCCCTTCGTGTTCCCGCGCGACCATGGTCCGCACCCCGAGTATGCCATCGAGTGGTGGTACTACACCGGCAATCTTCAATCGCCTGAGGGGCGGCGATTCGGCTTCCAGTTCACGATCTTCCGCACCGGCCTGATGCCCGGCGAACCGGAGCGACCCTCGGCATGGGCAGCGAACAGCGTCTATATGGCGCACTTTGCGCTCAGCGACATCAGCGGCGGGAGGTTTCACGCCTTCGAGCGCTTCAGTCGCGGCGCAGCCGGGCTTGCAGGGGCGCAGAGCGAACCGTTCCGCGTCTGGCTGGAAGACTGGATCGCCGAAGGTCTCGGACCTGACGGCACGCCGATGCGCGTGCGCGCCGCCGAGGGAGACGTGGCGATTGACCTGACGCTGACGGCGGGCAAGCCGCCGGTGCTCCAGGGTGACCGCGGGCTGAGCCAGAAGAGCGCCGATGTAGGGAATGCGTCGTACTACTACTCCTTCACCCGCATGCCCATTAGCGGTACGGTGCGCGTCGGCGGCGCCACGCACCAGGTGAGCGGACTGGGCTGGATGGACCGCGAGTGGAGCACAAGCGCGCTCGGCGAAAATCAGGTCGGCTGGGACTGGTTCGCGCTCCACCTGGACGATGGACGTGATCTGATGTTCTACCGGTTGCGCCTGCGCGACGGAGGCATTGACCCGTACAGCAAAGGGGTGCTGGTGAATGCGGACGGAATGGCGCAGCGCCTGGACGCCGACGACGTGCTGGTCGAACCGCTCGATTATTGGACAAGCCCGCGCAGCGGGGCGACCTACCCGGCGCGCTGGCGGCTGCGCGTTCCTGCCGAAGCGATTGACCTGACGCTGACACCGCTGCTGGCGGACCAGGAGTTGCCGGTGACTGTCGTCTACTGGGAGGGGGCCGTTTCCATCAGCGGCAGCGCTAGCGGCAGCGGGTACATCGAAATGACCGGGTACACGCCGCAGGAGCGCCAGGAGCGTTAAACAACCAAAAGATTGCTCAGCAAGGCAGACGCAAAGGCGCAAAGACGTATTTCGATTGCGAGACTTTGCGCCTTTGCATTAATATCTTCACGACAAGCCGCGAGGAACGCTACATAGCAGGAGCGCCTGTGGAGCATCGTCTAACCTGTAAAGTCTATTACGAAGACACCGACGCGCTTGGCGTCGTCTACCATGCCAACTACCTGAAGTACATGGAGCGCGCGCGCAGCGAGTATGTGGAGCGGTTCGGCAAACCGATCTGGGAGTGGAATCGGTCTGGCTACTACATCGTGGTCTACGCGATGAACATCCGCTTCAAACGCGCCGCGCAGCTTGGCGAAATCCTCGAAGTTGTCTCCACATTTACGCTACAATCACCGTATCGGGGGCTGTTTAAACAGCGCATCGAGCGCGATGGACAGGTCTATGTCGAAGCCGACGTGGAACTTGCGTGCCTCGACCCGAACCTCAACCTGCGCGAGTTCCCGCCGGAGTTTCGAGGGTAAGTGATGAGTGGCGAGTGGCGAGTGACGAGTGACGAGTGATCAGTGACGAGTGACGAGTGACCAGTGACCAGTGACCAGTGACGAGTGATTAGTGGCGAGTGACGAGTAACAGCACCACTCATCACCCATCACTCATCACTCATCACTCAACTAAGGCTGCGGCGCAGGCCATTGAGCATTTTCCGCAACCCGCTGATGTGTTCGGCGATCTGCTGAAGATCCTCCTCTGAACCGTACCCCAGTTGTCGGGCGATATACACCTGGGTGTCGATCTCGGCAAGCGACCCTTCGGCGTTGGAGATGAACTGGATAAACTCGCCGGTGGTGCGGCGCGCCTGTCCTTCTGCGATGTTCGATGGAACAGAGACGGCAGCTCGCCGTAATTGTGCAGTCAGACCAAAGCGCTCATCGGAGGGGAAGCGCTGCGTGAGCCGGTAGATCTCGAGAGCCAGAGCCGTGCCTTTCTGCCACACGAGCAGATCGCGGTAGCTCTTCGGCTTCTCATCGTTGCTCATGACATTCGTCCTGGGTGTGAGTGATAAGTGATGAGTGATAAGTGACAAGTGACCAGTGACCAGTGATGAGCGACAAGCGACCAGTGGTAAGTGATAAGTGACAAGTGACAAGTGACCAGTGATGAGCGACGAGCGACCAGTGATCAGTGATAAGCGAGAGTCTTTATACCTTACTTCGCTCGTGACAGGCGCTTCACCTCACCACGCTGCGCTTGCGACAGGCACGGCAGGCTCTCTAACACACCCACCATATTCTACCACCAAACGACTCCCCATTTGTCACTCACCACTCGTCACTCGTCACTCATCACTCCTCATCACTCGTCACTCGTCACTCATCACTCCTCATCACTCATCACTCGTCACTAAGATGAGAACAAACGGGCGAGACGAAACCCGTAGAAGACGCTGTCACCGTCGGGGGAGTTGGCGTAGCGAAAGGCGCAACGGGCGTAGGCGCGATTGTCGTTCCTCGAGCCGCCGCGTAGTACATATGTGTCACTCACTCGTTTGTTCGCAGTGTAAAGAGTTTCTGCGTCTACCTCCCCCTTGAATGGATACCGGACCGACGGTGTGCTGCACCATTCCCAGACGTTGCCCGCCATGTCCTGCGCGCCGCAGGCGACCGCGCCGTGCGGGAAGATGCCGACCACCGATGTGCCGCCGATCCCGCTCTCTTTGGTGTTCGCCCTGATGCTGGCAATGATACCACCGGTTGGCGTTTCTGTCACCTCAGTCCAGTTGTTGCCCCACGGGTAACTCGCGCCGTCCGGCGCGCGGGTCGCCGCCGGGCAGCACCGGCGGGTATGCCGCCGCGCGCTCCCATTCCGCCTCGGTCGGCAGGCGCACCTCTTCGCCCTCTGTCAGCGCGCCAAGGTCGTGCAGCCAGGCGTTCACCCACCAGGCAAAGGCCGTGGCGGCATACCAGGTCACGTCGACGACCGGATGGTTCCCTTCGCTAGCGCGGTAGCGCGCGCCGGACCAGGAGCGCGGGCGAAAATCGTCCGGTTTTTGCCCATGCTGCGCCATCAACTCCTTCAGCCGGTTTGCCGCCGCGACGGCTTCGGGTGTGCCGCGCCCCGCCAGCGCCTCGACAAACAGCAGATACTGCCGGTTGGTCACCGGGAAGCGCGCCAGCGCGTAAGGACGGCGGATGCGATAGTCGAACTGCGGTTTTTCGGCATCCCATTCCCCGTTATCATCCCCCATACTGAACACCCCCGGCTCGATGCGCTCTGCCTAGTAGTCGGCGCGGGTGAGATCAAGCCCCGGACGGTCGTTATCGGCGTCGAGGCGGTCGAGCATCGTTGCGGCGCGGTTGCGCAGCGCCGGGTCGGGATGCGCTGCGCTGCGCCAGTTGTCAGTGAGCGCGGCGAGGGTGCGGAGGCGGGTGGCGGTCTCGTTGCGCAGCGGGGTCAACTCTTCCACCGCGCCAATGTCGGCGATCGCACCGGCGGCAAGCAGCAGATGCTCTGGCGTCTGCGCGTCGAGCAGGCCGCGCAGGAGCCGTTCGGTCTTGGGGAGTTGCTGCCCGTTGCTCCACACGCCAGCGGCGAGCAGTAGCGTTTCGCGCCAGCGCGGGTCATTGCTGCGCTCCAGCAGAAACGCCACGCTGTCCGGCGCGCCATCACGATTGTCGAGGCTGTCGAGCGCGCGCGCCGCCAGGTATTCCTGGAAGGTGTAGTGCGAGAAGGAGTACAGGTCGTCGCGTCGCTGAATGATCCCGCTATCTACTGCCAGGCGGTGCAGCAGGTCGCGCACCCGTTCATCCGCCGCCTCGCGGTCGATCCTCAACCGCTCGACATACAGCGGGCTGAGCCATTCCTGCGCCTGGCTCAACGTCACCTCGCGCACCTGGCGCGGCTGCTGTTGCATCGCCAGCGCAAGCGCCTCCAGCCGCCGCTGCTCGCTCGCCAGTTGCGCCACACTCATCGTCAGCGTATCGCTGGCGACATTCTGTCTGCGCCAGAGGTCGAGCAACAGTTCGATCAATTTCTCGTATAGTTTCGCCCGCTGATCGGGCAGCCGGACATTGTTGAACTGGAGCAGCGCCATCACTGTCAGCAGCAGTGGGTTGGTCGCCATCTCGAACAGGCGCTCGCTGCGCTGGATCGCTTCCCAGAGTTGCGCCGCCCGGTCGGCGGCGTCCTGGCGGCGGCGCCCAATGGCTGCCAGACGCGCATAAACGGCGTCGAACCACTTGCGGATCAGCGCCTGCGCCTCGTCAGCGTCGAGCGGACTGAGGTGGCGATCAAGAAATGTGGGCAGATAGACGTTTCCGCGGTAGCCCGCCGTGCGACTGGCGACGACGTAGCGCTGCCGGCCATAGCGGCTGGCGAGATTATCGATCACCTGCGCCAGATACGCGCGGCGCTGATCGTCACCCGCCTCGTCCAGCCCGTCGAGCAGCAGCAGCACACTGTCGTCGTTCTGCCTAATCAGCGATGACAGCGCGCCTTCCGGGATCTCGCAATACTTCGCCGCCTCGCGGTCCAGCCAGGAGAGGAAGAGGTCAGGCGGGGCGCCGGCGTAGCGTTGGCGCTCCTGCACCGGCAGTTCACCAAGGTCAGCCGGGATTGTCGCTGCGAACAGGGTCAGGCGAACGTAGATCGGTAGCGGCGCTTTCCGCAGATGCAGGTGCAGACCGAGGGCCGGATCGGCGAGCAGCGCAACGTTCTGCTGACGATACGCCTCGGCGAGACGCAGTGTCGCATAGCGCAGGGTGGTCGTCTTGCCGCTGCCCGCGTCGCCGAGCAGCAGGCGCGTGGTCGTGACCGGCAGCAGATTGGCATCGGGCGCCTGGCGGGAGCGCGCCTCCAAAACATTGCTTCCGGCGAGTTCCACTGGTCGCGCTGCGATCAGTTCCGGCTCGCTCAACAACTCGAACACATACCTGCCGCGCTTCTCGTCCAGATCAAACGCCTTTTGCCCTTCGCCGCGCATGAGGCGGCGGTAGGCTTCGATGGCGTCGCGCTCGACGACCCGCAGCGGCACATGCACGGCTTCCAGACTGAGCTGCACCTGCTCGGTGGCAATGCCAAGCGGCTGCGTGAACCCATACTCAGCGCAGAGCCAGTCCAGATAGCGCGCAATGCCGCGCGGCAACGCCGCGCGGCGTTCCCTGGCTTCCTGTTCTCTCCGCTCCGCCTCCTTCTCCCGCTCGCGCCGCACTTCCTCTCGAATGTCGTACCCCTGGCCCCCCGTTATCCAACTCAACCCGGCGCACGAACCGTTCGCGCCACGGCTTCATTGCTGCAACAACGACGCCAACCAGCAGCACCAGCACAAGAAGACCAGCGAACTGCAACGGCGGACGTTGAGCGATCAGGGTCACGAGCGTTTCGACCGGCCGCTCGCCGCTGATAATTCGGTCGATTGCCTGCGGGATCGTCAGCGTCGGCTCAGGCGCAGGCGCAGGTGTCGGCGTCACCGGCGCCACCGTCGGCGTCGGTAGCGCGGCAGTCGGCGCGGGGGTGGCGGGAGGCGTGGGAGCGGGTTGCTGCGCGGCGGCAGGGGCGCCCGCGACGCACAGCGCGACCAGGGAGGCAACGGTGATCCATCGCAGCGCAGGACAACGTGCAGCGCGCATCAGTGCAGCTCCCGGAAGGGACGATGGGCGCAATCACGACCAATTATATAATGTAGCGACGTTGCATCGCAACGTCGCTGCATTGCAACGTCGCTGCATCGCAACGTCGCTGCACCGTAACGTCGTCGCCGGGGTGAAGCGAGGCGAGAGGCGAGAGGCGAGGGGCAAGAGGTGGAAGGTTGCAGGTGGAAGGTGTCGTTGAACGTTGAATGTTGAACCTCCCCGACCCTTGAGGTCTTCGCCGTTGATCGCTGGCTGCCGGGGAACTGCGCCAGCAGAACGATCCGCGCCCCCGGTTGGCACGTCCCGACCTCATGGGTCTTGGCGGATGAATCCCGCCCGACCTCATGGGTCTTGGCGGAAGGAACCTCCCCGACCCTTGAGGTCTTCGCCGCGCAGTCTCTGCCGGGGAACATGACCGGCGGAAGGGATCGCGCCCGTGCCAAGGACCCCGCCCGACTGCACGAGTCCTGACAGATGAATCCCGCCCGACCTCCTCGTAAGTGGAGATGTTTTCGGCAAGCCCTTACGTTGCATCGCCCGTTTTGGGCGTTAGGATGCCTAGACTCCCCCTTCTCCCACAAGGGGAGAAGGGGGTAGGGGGGATGAGGGGCACAGGGCGTCAGGACGCGCACCCTTCCCCTTCTCCCCTCGTAGGAGAAGAGAGCAGCTCACAAGTGTAGATTTTTGGCAAGCCCTTACGTCGTATCGCCCGTCTTGGGCGTTAGGATGCCTAGACTCCCCCTTCTCCCCTCGTGGGAGAAGGGGGCGGGGGGATGAGGGGCACAGGGCGTCAGGACGCAGAAACCACCCATCGCACTCCAAAGACGCTACAGAGGACATCAGTTCTCAGTTGCCGGTTCCTGGTTCTCGGCTCTCCTACCCCCAATCCACTCCACAAATGCCCGCAAATCAGGCACTTCGGCAAGCGGCGCGGGTCCATCCGGCGGCAAGGGTTCACGCTTGCGGTTGACCCATACGACTGGCAACCCCATTCGCGCGGCGGGCACAACATCGTGAAAATGGCTCTGCGCAACGTGCAGCCAGCGCAACCCGCCGATCCGCTCGCGAGCAGCGACGAAGTGGCCGATATTCGGCTTGTATGAGCCGACCTGCTGCGCCGTGACAATCAGATCGATTGGCGCCGTGAAATGTCTGATCGTCGCTGCGAGCAGATCATCGTCCACATTCGACAGAATGCCCAGGCGGTACCCGGCAGCGTACAACTGCTCAAGCGCCGGATTTGTGTCGGCGAACGGGGGCCATTGGGGCAGCGTCGCCGCAAAAAACTGCGCCGTATCGTCGTCCATGGGCCAGCCGAGCGTCGCGGCTGCACGCTGCGCCGTCTCCGCCAACACCTGGCGGTAAGGGCGGTATTCGGATGCCTCGACCTGTGGCTCAATGGCGTGGTAGGCAGCCAGCGCAGCGTCAAGATCAACAGTGACGCCAGCACGTTGCGCTGCAGCCGCAAACCCGCTGCGGATGCCAGCGTCCCAATCGATCAGCGTGCCGTAGCAGTCGAACGTGATCACGTCATACTCACGGGTCATTGGCATGCTCCTGCATTAAGGTTATTTCACCTGATCCCGCCCTAGCACCACGATAATGTCGACCGTCGGACTAACACCATCGGGCGGACCGCGCCGGATCTCGGCGTTGAGCAGCGCAGCCAGGCGTCGGGCAGTGGCGGGTTTGCCAGTCACATCATACACGACGGTACGGGGAACGTCGCTGCGTGGCGCATCGGCGGCAGGCACAACGGTGAACCCTGCCGACTCCAGCTCGCCGCTGACGCGCCGCGCCAGTCCGGTGACACCAGCACCGTTCAGCACCTGAATCCGCGCATCTTCGGTTTCGACGCCGGGTGTCGCCAAGAAGTCGCGCACTACCTTGCGCACCTCTGCCGGGTCCCAGAGAATGTCAGACCCGATTTCGCGGAAGTTGGGCGCGGTGTCGGGTGCGATGCGGTATTGCCCGATCGCCGCCGGGTCGAGCCCGGTTGCAATCCATCCCATCCCCAGTAACATATCAGGGCGCGACAGCGGCAGGGTGGTCGCAAACGCGCCATCAAGCGCCCGGCCGAGTGATGGCAGCAGCAGCGCTGCGCCAATCGGACCGCGGGCGCGAAGTTCTTCAATCACGGCGCGGATGACCTGCTGCTGGCGTTCGGCGCGCCCGAAATCGCTGTCGGCGTGGCGGGTGCGGGCGTAGATCAACGCCCGCGCGCCGTCCATCCGCTGGGGACCAGGCTCGAACTCAACGCGCACCGTGCCAAAATCGGGGGTCGGGTAGGCATCATCGACAATCCGGCGCGGCACATCAATGGTCACGCCGCCGAGCGCGTCGATCACGCGCGCAAACCCGTCGAAATTGATCTGCGCTGTGTAATGGATGGGAAGATCGAGAAACTGCCCGACGGTCTCGGCGGCCAGCGCCATACCCCCCTGCGCTGGCATCGTTTTCTCGCCGTAGAGTTCCCTCGCAGCCGCGTAGCCATACCCGTAGGCGACATTGATCTTGGTCGGACCGATGTCGCGCACATCAACGCGCGTATCGCGCGGGATAGAGAGCAGACTGATCCGCCGACCGATTGTGTCGAGGCGGACGACGATGAGGGTGTCGCTGCGCACTCCTTCTTCCGGATGATCGGGGCGCTCATCGACGCCGATGAGCAGAACATTCATCGCTGTGCCCGGCGGATTGAGCGGCGGGAACGGACGAGCATCGGCGACGATCAGCGGCGCAACGGCAGCAGCAAACTGCCAGTAGAGCAGCGCGATGAGCGCCGCCAGAAGAACGCCAGTCAACATCAGCGCGCGCCGGATGCGCTGCCACACGCTGCGCTGGACTGGAGGCGCAGCAACACGCGCGCGCCGCATAACTATCGTCTCGCCGGTGTACGCGCGCTGGCGCGGCGGTCGATTGGTTGGTTCGCTATCGTATCTGTCGCGCATACGCTCAAAGTATAGCGCATGCAATCGACAATCAATCTGACAGGTTGATGGAATTGTACGTCAGCGAGCGGTCATCAGATTGTAAACTTCGTGTGGTATGCTGAGGGAGGCAAGAGGCGAGGGGCATGAGGTGTGAGGGTCGAAGATTGTAAAGTTCAAAGGTTGAAGGTCAAAGGTGGGCAGATGCTAACCCTTAATCCTTAACCCCTAACCCATTGGAGCATCGCACATGACACTGCTGACCGCATCGAAACCAAGGTTCGTCCCGGCAAAGGAATACCACGTGCCCATCGAAATACACCCACACGGACCGCATGCGCTAAGGGTCCGGCCGCGCAAGCGGCGAGCGCTGCGCGGCCGTCAGACGATTGAGGCAACACAACTGCATATCAACCCTGGGTGGCTCAGCCTTGGCGCTGCGGCAACCGCTGCCGGGCTTGCGGGGATCGGTCTGTTCGGCTGGCCCGTCGCAGCGGCAGGTGGAGCGTTCAGCGCTGCAGCGCTTGGTCATATGCTGTTTGGCGAGCCAGCGCACCCTATTCTGGAGCGGGTGACCCTGCGCATCCCGGCGTTGCCCCCGGAACTCGACGGGCTGCGCATTGGTCAACTGACCGATAGCCATCTCGGGTTTCACTATAGTGAGACGAACCTGAGATGGGGCATTGAGCAGATGCAGCGTGAACGCCCCGACCTGATCGTGCTCACCGGCGATATCGTCACCCATCACTGGGCGATTCCCGAGGTGCCGCGGTTGCTGCGCGGATTGCGCGCGCCGCTCGGCGTCTATGCCGTGCCGGGCAACCACGATCACTGGGAGGGGCTGGCGGACCTGCACGCTGCGTTGAAACTGGCAAACATCCCGCTGCTGCTTAACGAACACCGCCGGTTGTCGTGGAACGGCGGCGATCTATGGCTGATCGGCATTGATGATGTGTGGGACGGGCGACCATCGCTCCGGCAGGCGCTGCGTGGCGTGCCGACCGGCGGGTTCAAAGTGCTGCTCTCCCACGCGCCCGACATAGCCGAGAGCGCAGCGCACGCTGGCATTCACGTTCAACTGTCGGGGCATACGCACGGCGGGCACCTGCGCCTCCCGCTGCTCGGTCCCTTCACCCTGCCGCGCCATGGGAAACGCTACGTCATCGGCGAGTATCAGGTCGATGGTTTGATCCTCTACGTATCGCGCGGGCTTGGCGGCGCGCCGCTGCGACTCCTCTGCCCGCCTGAAGCGACGATCATCACCCTGCGGCGACCGTAGATTGCATGGTATACTGCCTGTGAGGAAGCAACGGCACGCTGAGACGGCGTGCCGACAGGCGGCCCCGCAGGAAGGAATGGTGATGGCGCTTCACGAACAGTCACATCATTCATTAGCCACCAGGCGCCGAACCGCGCTTCTGGTCATCGGCGACGCGCTGGCGCTGCTGGTCTTCGCAGCGATCGGGCGCGCCAGCCATGGTGAGGATGCCGGGTTGACAGCGCTGGCGCAAGTTACAGAGACGGCAGCGCCGTTCATCATTGGTTGGTTTGCGGTTGCGCCGCTGATCGGCGCGTATCGCGCCGACATCACCGGAGCGCCGCAGCGCATGCTGGCGCGCACCACGCTGACCTGGCTTGTCGCCTGGCCCGTGAGCCTGGGATTGCGCGCCTTCATTCGGCAGACGACTATTCCTCTCTCGTTTGCGCTGGTAACATTCATCGCAGTGCTGACGATCATGACCCTCTGGCGGAGCGCGTTTGCGCTGATTGCCGCCAGGCGATCGTAGATAATGGCGGGAGACGCTCGCCGACCGGCTCACAGTACCACCAGGATTGGCCCGCGTAAGGCTGGACCGCATAAGGGTGGGTCTCAAACCCACCCTCACGTGGGCAGTAAGTATGGGATGTAGCACGACCGGAGAAGCCGTCTATCCGACCAGCCCTCACACGGGCGGCAAGTATTCGAGGTTATATGATCACCAATCTGTATTTGATCCGCCATGGCGAGGCGTTTTCTAATGTTGAACCAATCGTGGGAGGGATGCGCGGCGACCGGGGATTGACAGAGCGGGGAGTGGCACAGGTGCAGGCGCTTGCTCGCCGCCTGGCGCGTGGTGAGATTGCCGCCGACGTCCTGTATGCCAGCACACTGCCGCGCGCCCGGATGACCGCCGAAGCCGTGGCAGAGGCGCTTAGGCTGCCGATCCACTGGGATGACGACCTTCAGGAACTGCGGCCCGGCGAAGCGGATGGGATGCACATCGACGAAGCACGCGCCCGTTTCCCGCAGATGAGCCTGTTTTTCAAAGAGTATTTCACTCCTATCGCTCCTGGCGGCGAAAGCTGGGCCAGTTTTCAGTTTCGTGCATCGGCGGCGCTCGAGCGGTTGATTACCCGTCATCGTGGGCAGACGATCGTGGCTGTCTGTCATGGCGGCATCATCGAAGTGTCCTTCCTCTTCATGCTAGGGCTTGGACCTCACGCGCGCGGGAGGAACGCGTTCCACGCGCAGAATACCGCCATCACCCACTGGCGACAGATGACCAGCCGCGATGGTCGGGTGGAATGGCAGTTGATCGCCCATAACGACTGCTGGCACTTGCGTGAACTGGAGTCTGAGCGTGACCGCGCCTGATCCGCCGCCGGTCGATGTCATCACCGATGCCGATCTCTTCCCGCAGTTGATGTCGGCGCTGCGCGACATTCATGGCGAGATCGCAGCAAATCAGCGCCCTGCCGGGCATGTGTTTTACGGCCTGGAAGATCCGGGCGCAGCAATCTACCTGCTCTACCAGGGACGAGTTCGGCTCTATACCATCTCGCCTGAAGGACGCGCCCTCACTGTGTTGCTCCTCGACGCGCCCGCTATCTTTGGCGAGATAGCGCTGGCAGAAGGGACGCACTACGACAGTTATGCGATCAGCGTCACACCCTGCTCGGTCGGCGCTGTTCACCGAGAGACGTTGCGCCGCGCGCTGCGCGAGCAGCCATCGTTGGCGCTACGGCTTATCACTGCGATGAGTCGACGGCTGCGCGCCGTCGAACGCAAACTGGCCGACATCGCCTTCAAGAGCGTGCCACAACGCCTGGCGGCAGCGCTGCTCGGACTGTGGGCAGAACGGCAGGATTGGCCGCCGACGGTGCGCTCCACGCATCAGCAGCTCGCTGAGCTGATCGGATCCCATCGTGAAACGGTCACTAAAGCCATTGGCGATTTTCGCGCCGCCGGATTGATCCAGGATGATGACGACGCTATTCACCTGATCGACCTGGTGCGGCTCAGAAATTTGGCGTATTCGTGACCTCTAGAGTTGCGGTTCCGCTCATGCATCGTGTACAATCTCGCCGTGGCTGAATACCGGAGGTCGTTGAGCTAGGAACCATGTCAATTGCCGAACTCCCGCCGCAGGTCACCGCACCGTCTGGCGAAAGTACAGCTCCCGCAACGACGCGCTCACGCACAGCGACCATCTCGCTCGAACACGCTGCCTACCTGGTTATCCTGCTGCTGGCAGTGATCTCACGCCTCTGGGGGTTGGGTGATCGTGCGCTCCATCATGATGAGACGTTGCATGCCTATTTTTCGTGGCTGGTCTTTCGCGGCGAGGGGTACGCGCACGACCCGCTGCTGCACGGACCCTTTCTCTACTTCTTCGGCGCGCTGATCTATTTCCTCTTCAGCGTCAGCGATGCAACCGCGCGCCTGGGTCCGGCCCTGTTCGGCATTGCTCTGGTGATGCTGCCGTACCTGTTGCGCCGTGAACTGGGGCGCAGCGCGGCGCTGCTGGCTTCGACCTATATTCTCATTTCTCCCGCGTTCATGTACATTGCTCGCTTCCTTCGTCACGATCCTTACACCATCCTGTTCGAGTTGCTGGCGCTGATCGGCGCGGTGCGCTATGCGACCACCCGCCGCCCGCTGTGGCTGTATGTGGTCGCGCTGGCGCTGGCGTTTATGTTCGTGACGATGGAGACGTTCTTTCTGTACATGGCGATCTTCGCGCCGCTGGTTGCGCTCGTCTTCTTCTGGAAGGTGTGGAAGCCGGGCACAGCAATTGTGGCAGCGCTGGGCATCGTAGTCGTGGCGCTGGTTTTCTGGCTGCCGGGCTACCCGGAGCGCCCGTTTCCAGAGAGCGATACGGTCAATCGGGTCGCCGGACCGTACATCTGCCCCAGCGAATTGCAACCCTTCCCGCCCCCCAACCCAATGCGCGTCGCCCGCCCCGGGCCCATCTTCGGCTGGCCCCCGCTGGCGACGTTCGACAACAATTATGCGCTGTGCGTCCGCCATCAACCAGACGATAATTTCGGGCTGTACTTCATCAAACTCGGCGAGTTCGTCAGTCATCCGGCAATTCTGACCGGGCTTGTGCTCGTCCCAACAACGTTGGGGGCGCTGTGGTGGGTCGTCTGGCGACGACGTGATGCGACCAACACGACGATCTGGGAACGCGCCTGCGCCAGCGGCGATCCGACAGTGGCAACGTTTGCAAGTCTGGGAGAAGGGCGGCGCCTGCTGATTGCTGGCGGGTTGTTCTTCCTAATCTACACCCTGTTTTTCACCGCCTTTCTTACCAACACTGCCGGGGTCATCACCGGCACGACCGGCTCGCTCCTCTACTGGCTGGCGCAACATGAGGTCGAGCGCGGCGGGCAGCCGCCGCACTACTACGCGGTGCTGCTGGCGATCTACGAGCCGTTGCTCATCCTCTGGGGTGTGATCGGTCTGGCAATGGCGGGTGTGCTTGGATGGCGCCGACTGATGCGGAGAGACCATAACGCCGCTTCTTCCACCAATGGGCGCGAGTCTGGCGCAGATGCAGCAGCGACGTCGCATAGCGCTGATCCGGCTTCCTGGCTGCCGTTCGTCCTGGTGTGGTGGAGTATTGCCACCTTTGCGCTCTATTCGTGGGCGGGCGAAAAGATGCCCTGGCTGACAGTGCACGTCGCGCTGCCGCTGACGTTGCTGGGAGCATGGGCGGCGGGGCGCACCCTGGACTGGTGGCGTCGCGGCATTGATGACGGGCAGGCGCCAGACAGCTTTTCGCTAAGCCGGATCGCGCGCCCATTCCCTGTCTTTCTGGCGCTGCTGACGGTCATCAGCGTCTACTGCCTGCTCCTGATCACTGTCACCACCCACACCGATACGCAACTGGCAGGGTTGACGCCGTGGATTACGCCGCTCTGGATTGTGCTGACCGCGCTGCTTACGGCAGGCGCCTGGATGCTGCGCGGTCGGCGCTGGGCCATCGGCGCCCTGGCGGCTGGCGTGACGTTGATCGTCGCGGCGTACACGCTGCGCAGCGCCTATCAGCTCAGTTTTCGCTACGGCGACATCCCGCGCGAAATGATGATTTACACTCAGACATCGCCAGATGTGAAGCGGGTGATCGACCGGCTCGACGAAGCGCTTCGCCGTCGCAGCAGCGCCACGACTGCAACAGTCTGGTACGACAACGAAACGGTTTGGGACTGGTACCGTATCCGCTTCGCTCGCGCCGAAGAGCAGCCGCCGATCTTGCAGCGCGCGCCGGGGGACGATGTGATTGCTGTGCTGATGTTGCTTGAGAACTATGAGAACGAGCAGAACCGCCGGTTTCTGGAAGGGTTTCAGGTACAGCGCTACCCGTTGCGCTGGTGGTTCCCGGAAGATGAGACCTACCGCCTGCCGCGCGATTGGATGACGGCGCCGGTTACCGAGCGCTCCTCGCTCCTGATGCGCATGCTGCGTCAACCGTTCGACCCGCGCACCTCGCAGCAATTCTGGCAGTACATCCTGTACCGCGTTCCGCCGCACCCGCTCGGCTCGACCGATTTTGTCGTCGCGGTGCGCCCCGAAGTGGCGCCGGAGATGGGGCTGGGGTTCGGCGGCGAGAGGTAGACTCAGTAAACTGTCGCTCTCCCCTACGCGCGGCATGTGCATGTGAGAGAACACGGATACGCGCGGATTGAGACGGATTCATATGGATTGGGCAATGTGCGCTAGTTCTGGCAGGGATGAACGATGGCTATTCTTTCACGTGATCCTCGCAGTGTCGCCGCAGCGCCTGTCGGGCTGGACCGCCCGCTGAGCCTGGCGTGGCTTTCGAGCGATGTGCTGCTGTTTGCGTTGCTGCTGGTCGCCAGTGTTATCGCACACCTGTACGGGCTGGGGCGTATGGCGCTCCACCACGACGAGTCGATCCACGCCTGGATGAGCTGGAAGTTCTACACCGGTGCGGGCGGCTTCATCTGCTGGGGTGGGCGCGTCTCGGCCACTTACTGCTACGACCCGGTGTATCACGGACCATCGCTCTACGTGCTGACCCTCTTCTCCTATTTTCTGTTTGGCGACGGGGACATGCAGGCGCGCCTGCCGCAGGCGGCGGCTGGGATTGCGCTCGTCGCCTCCGCCTGGATGCTGCGCCCATATCTGGGAGCACGCGGTGCGTTGCTGGCAGGCGTGCTGCTGGGATTCACCCCTACGCTCCTCTACTACACTCGCTTTGCCCGACACGATGGGTTGATGGTGCTGTGGACCCTCTGGATCGTCATTGGGTTCTTCCGCTACCTCGACACAGCGCAGCCGCGCTACCTGTACCTGCTGGCGGTCGGCGTTGCGCTGGCGCTGGCCACCCACGAACTCTACTATATCCTGGGGTTCATCTTCGGCTGGTTTCTCATCATCCGAGTGCTGTACGAACTGCTGCCGCGCCGGACGATGACGATTGCCCTGGGGAGCATCGCTGGCATCGCAGCGCTCGTCGAGTTGAGCATCATCACCGGGCTGTGGTACGGTCGCCTGACTCCGACGCTGCGCGCTGACGGCATCTCACTGCTCTTCTTCACTGTCGCCAGCGGCGGGCTGATCATGTCGCGGGTGTGGGATCCAATGCCAGTATTCGTGCCGCGCTTCGTTGCGCTCTGGCAAGAGCAGCGCACGGCGCTCTGGACGGCGCTTAGCGCCCTGGCCTCGATCTTCGTTGTGCTGTACAGCGCATTCTTCGCCGACATGCGGAGCGTGTTCGACGGATTGTACGCCGGTCTGGCGTACTGGCTCGGATCGCAGCAGGAATATGCGCGTGGTGATCAGCCGTGGTACTATTACCTGATGCTGATGTCGCTCTACGAGCCGCTAGCATTCTTTGGCGGCCTGGCGGCGACCGTCTATCTGTTCACCCGCGGCGTGCGACTGCACCGCCAGGAGCGGACCGCGCAGGACCAGCAGGAGATGCCATCGCATGACGGCATCGAAACCGCCAGGGTTGCGCCGGTCGAAGCGGAAACCCACATGTCATTCGTCGGTCGCCCGGCAATGGCGCTGTTTCCGCTGTTTCTCGCCTTCTGGTTTCTCTGCTCACTGGTGGCATTTTCTTGGGCGGGCGAGAAGATGCCCTGGCTCAACTCGCATATCGCGCTGCCCGCCAATCTGCTGCTGGCATGGACGCTGGCGCGGCTGGGCGCTAGCCTGAACCTGCGCACCCTCGACCGCCGCGCTTGGCTTGTGCCGCCAGCGCTCATTCTGCTGTTCATGGCGCTCGCCGTCGCCTTCTGGCGTTTTGGTCAACCTGCGGTCGGTCAGCAGCGGCTGGCGAACCTGCTCCAGGGGATACTGGCGCTCATTCTAGCAAGCGGATTGATCTACCTGATTGTCCGCGCTGCTCAATGGGCTGGCACGCGGGCGGCATTGACCCTCTGTACGCTGACCGTCGCGGCACTGGTGGGCGCGTATACGCTACGCTCAACCTGGCTGGTCGTCTATGACCACCCGGATACGCCGGTTGAGCCGATGGTCTACACCCAGAGCACGCCCGACACGCCGCTGATCGTCGCGCAGATCCGCGATCTGGCGATCAGCCAGACGCGCAACGCGCGTAGCGTAAATGACCCGACCGGCGGTCTTTCGATGCCGGTGATCATGGATCGCGGCGACCCGGCGCAGGACGGCGAGGGCAGCTTGGCATGGCCCTACCAGTGGTATCTGCGCGATTTCAAGCGGCTGGAGACGCGCTCCTCCGATGATTTCCGTTCCGCAACCCCCGATACCTTCCTGGTCGATCCGCCGCAGGGCGCGGGCGAGCGCATCCTGGCGCCAGTGGTGATGGTCTCGCGCGTGAGCCTGAACAGTAACGCGCAGCAGGCCCTCGAGGCGAATTATGTGCGCCTGTACGACACCAAGCTGAACTGGTGGTTCCCCGAAGGGAACAAATGCGATCCGCAAAGTCCCGGCTACAAACGCTTCTACTTCGCCTATCCAGGCAGCGCCGGGGATATAGCGAAAGCCTGCCCTGGCTTGCAACCCCAGGATGCGCCGCCGGTCTGGGCGCCGATCTTCTGGATTTTCGACAGTTCCCATTGGGCAAACACGGGACGTTATCTGCTCTACCGCGAACTGCCGCCGCCGCTGCGCCTCGATGGGCGCGAGATGTCGGTGTGGGTACGGCGCGACCTGGCGCGCGTCGGTGAGGCGCCTGCCGTTGCCGCAACCAGCAGCGTCATCAAACTCGTGGCGACCGACATCTTCGGCGAATTCGGCAGCGAACCCGGGCAGCTCATCCAGCCGCGCGGCGTCGCTGTCGATCCGCAGGGGAATATCATCGTATCGGACAGCGCCAACCATCGCCTGATCGTCTTCGATCCATCCGGGACGCCGATCCGCACCATTGGCGAGTTCGGCAACGGCGACGGTCAGTTCTACGAACCGCGCGGCGTGGCCGTCGATGCCGCCGGGAACATCTACGTCGCTGACACATGGAATGCGCGGATTGTCAAACTCGACTCGCAGGGAACATTCCTTGCCAGTTGGGGCGTTGGACGCGAGGATTTTGGCGATGGACGGCGCGCCTCGCCGACCGGCGGCACGCAGGAACAGAACCTTGCCCGACCGCTCGACTTCTTTGGTCCGCGCGGCGTGGCCGTTGACGCCGAAGGGAATGTCTACATCGCCGACACCGGCAACAAGCGGATTGTAGTGACCGATAGCGACGGCAACTACAAGTATCAGTGGGGGTACGACGGCAGCGCCGCCGGGCAGTTCAACGAACCGATCGGCGTAGCTATCGATGAGAACGGCACGGTCTTCGTTGCCGACACCTGGAACAGCCGGGTGCAGGCGTTTGCGCGCGGCGAGAATGGACAGGTCGATCCGTTGCCCTACGCCACCTGGCGCATTCCCGGTTGGCAGCCGCAGACCTATGAAGACCCCTTCATCGCTGCACGAGGCAGGCGAGTGGTTATCAGTGTACCATTGCGCAACATCTTGATGCTGACCGACGACAATGGCATCGGATTGCTGGCATGGGGCGGAAGCGGCAGCGACGTCGCATCGGTCAGACAGCCATGCGGCGTGGCATTCGCCCCCGATGACTCGGTGATCGTCGTGGACCGGGGCAATGCCCGGATCATGCGCTTCAGCCTGCCGAACGTGGCGCCGCCGACGACCACCAATGGCGTTCCGCTACAGTAGCGCGGAAGGAGGGTTGCATGACGACCAGCGCGCCAGAAACCTCAGAGCGCCTGATCACTGGCAGTGAACTCGCTGCCATGGGGAACATTGGTCGGTGCGAACTGGTTGAGGGAAGGATTATTCCGATGAGTCCAACCGGCAGCGAGGGCATGCACGGTTTTGTCGAGGCGGCGCTGGGCGCTGCACTTCTCGATTACGTGCGACGCTGCAAGATCGGCAGGGTTGGCGTCGGCGAGGTTGGCGTCTACACCCGGCGCAATCCAGACACTGTGCGCGGGATGGACGTGTTTTTCATCTCGAACGAACGCTATGCGCAGCGCACCTCGCGCAGTTTTCTCGATGTCGCTCCCGAATTGATCGCTGAGGTGCTCTCACCCGAAGACTCCTGGAGCGGCGTGATGCAGAAGATACGCGAGTACTTCGAGATAGGCGCGCGCCTGGTATGGATTGTTGATCCGCAGGCGCGCCGCGTCTACGCCTACCGTTCGATGACCGACGTGCGCGAGTTCACCGACGTAGACGAGTTACCCGGCGATGATGTGTTGCCCGGTTTTAGCGTGCCGGTGGCGGCGTTGTTTGAGTAGCGGTTCTCTGGGATGCTGTCTGCAACCGCCAGATTTTGGGCAGCTCCTCCGAGAGCGGCGTCCAGTGCTCGCCGCGGTTGATGCTGATGAAGAGCTGGCTACGACCCTGTGCAACATCGCCGCCGTAAAACACGACGTCAGGCTGTGCGGGGTGCGGCCTGAGGCTGTCTGCCGAGCGGGCGCCTGGCAAGCCTTCGCCAATCGCCTGCCAGTGCTGGCCCCCATCGTCGCTGCGGTACAACGGGCTGCCGTCCGCTTGATAGACGTAGACATAGATCGTCGCAGGGTTGCGCGGATCGAAGCAGATCGCATGCACGTACTTGCCAATTAGCTCATCAATCGGATGCCATGATATGCCAGCATCGTGGCTGACAAACAGTCCTTCACCCGCGCCAGCCAAGATGCGATCAGGATTGAGGGGGTCGATAACGATGCGATGGAGGTCGTGGCCCGCCAGCGCTTCGCGCCATGTCTGTCCGCCATCATGGCTGTAAATCAGCGCGCCATGTTCGACGCCGGCAAAAATCCGCTCAGGCCGCTCAGGATGGATCGCTAACCCGTGAATATGCCCGGCGTAGAACGGCGGGTGAAAAAAGGTCCAATTCGGACGGCTGGGCAACTGTTCGATGGGCTGAAAGGCAGTGAAATGCTGCCCATCATCGGTTGAGACGAAGAGCATCGGCGGCTCGACGCCGACATAGATCACCTCTGGGTGCAACGGGTGGAAAGCCGCTTCCCAGACCCAGCGATCAGTGAAGCCAATCGTCTCAAAACGCTGACCTGCATCGCGGGTGTAGTGCAGTCCCCAACCGTGTAATCCACAGGCGATGTGCGCTGTTGCCGGATCCTGCGGGTGAATGGCGATGCCCCGCACTGCATTCCCTTCGAGACCACGCCCGACCAGGCGCAGGCCGCCATCAAAGTGAAAGACAAAGATGCCGTCGGCAGTGCCGACATAGAGAAGGCATGGTTGCATATGTTCCGCTTTCGCCACAGTGCGGCGCCCATTTGCCGCCCTTCCACATCACGCCCGCCGCGGTTCGCGGAACAGGCGCTCGAGCGGGTACAGAAAACCGGGGATAACATCCGCGCCGTCAAGGGTGTCGTTACCGGAGTAGAGACGCATTGAGCCGTCAGCGCGGTATTCGACCACGGTGCGCGTTTCGGGGTAGACCAGCCAGACAAGGCGCGATCCGGCATGCAGATAGTCCTGAACCTTCGCCTGCACCTGCACGGCTGTCTCGGAAGGTGAAATAATCTCTACGACCAGATCAGGCGCAAGCGCCCAGAAACCGCTTTCGTTCTCCGGCGGCGGAATGCGTTCTTTCCGTACAAATGCAACATCCGGCGCGCGCACCACCGCTTCCGGTTCAGGCTGGAGTTGAAATCCGGGCTCAGCCGTGTAGACTTCGCCCAGATCGTGCGCTTCGACGTGCTGCTGGAGTGCGCTCCCCAGTCGCATCGCATACCGCCCCTGCCTCGGGCTTGCCGGACTCATCATCAACAGGTCTCCTCGCACCAGTTCAAAGCGTTCCTCTCGCCCGGCGAGCTGCTGCAGATCAGCGACCGTCCAGGGGCGACCGGGCCGGGGCACGATGATCGGTTCCGCTGCAACCAGCGGCAGCGTGAGGGTCAGGGTGGTTGTGCGTCGAAGCGGGGTATTCATACGCTCATGATACCACGAACCTCAATGCCTGGAGCCTGTTTGGATGACCAATGATCCTGCGTCATTGCGAACGCAGCGGCGCAATTCCTGCGCAATCGAACACTGCGAGCTAATACAAGCATCCGGTAGACCTATGCCGCCAGGTCACGCGCCCTCTGCGCAGCGGGACAAAGCCCTCCTCAGGACGTGGAAGCCCCGAAGGGGCTTTCACGATCTCAGCAAGGGCTTATGAACATGAAATAAATCCGGTAGATATGTATTCAAACTCCGTCATATGATACCATCTGACAGCGTACGGGCGGGTCTGAGACCCGCCCGTACGCCTGCTCAGACCCGCCCTTACACTTGTTCAGTCTCGCGGTGCGCTTACTCAGACCCTGCGCGCACTAGCACAACAACACTCTCAACGTGCGGCGTCTGAGGAAAAAGGTCAACCGGCGTGGCGCGCACCACGGTATAGCCGCCGTTGATGAGGCTTTTGAGATCGCGCGCGAGAGTTGCAGGGTGGCATGAAACATAGACGATCCGGCGCGGCGCGCGGCCGATGAGCGCCTGCACCACACGCGGATGGCAGCCGCGTCGCGGCGGATCGAGCACGACGGCGTCGAACTCACCGCTGAGATCGGTGAGCACCGCCTCCGCCCTACCGGTAATGAAGCGCACATTCGAGATATGGTTGACGGCGGCGCTGCGCTCTGCGTCGGCGACAGCGCCGGCGTACTCCTCGACGCCGACCACTTCAACGGCATTGCGCGCCAGTGGGAGAGTAAATGCACCTGCCCCGCAGTAGAGGTCGAGCAGGCGTCCATGCGCTTCTTCGCCAAGACCAGCGCGGATCAGGTTCAGGAGCGTCGTTGCTGCTGCGACATTGACCTGAAAGAAGGTCGTCGGACGCAGCAGAAACGTCAGATCCTCCAGTTCCTCAACGAGCGTATCAGCGCCGAGCGGCGGCATCAAGTGCGGCGGCGAGACGGTGAAGACGACGCCTGCCAGCGCAGGGCAGCGCGCCCGCCAGCGCACTGCCAGACTCCGGCGGTCGCCGCGCCCACGCAGGGCTGCAATGCAGTACCCGTGCGCTTCGCTGACGCGCAGAGTCACTTCAAGTGGCGGCGCATTGTCGGGTTCATCGGCAAGTGCGCAATGCAACGCTGCCAACGCCTCGTTCAGCGTCGGATGCAGCAGCGGGTCGTGATCCAATTCGTAGATCGATCGCGTATCCGCCTCATAGTAGCCAACCCGTCGTCCATCGCAGTGCAGGCGTGCGTTGTTGCGATACTCCCATGGTTTCGAGGCAGGCGTTGTTGCATCGACCACCCCCGGATCGATGCCAGCAAACTTCGCAAGTTGATCGACGAGGATCTGACGACGTAATCGCTGCTGCGCTTCAAAGGCAATATGTTGCCAGGGCATATGGCTCGCGCCGGGGAGCCGCGGAGCGACACGGTCGGCTGAGGCGAGCAAAACGTCGATCACATCGCCGCGCGCATACGACTCGTGCCGCTCCCGTAGCCGCACGACAACGCGCTCACCGGGGATGCCGCCAGCCGCGAACACTACCCGGTTCTGCCAGCGACCGACCGCCTCGCCACCCTGCGCGATGCCATCGAGCGTCAGTTCCAGTATGTCGGGCCAGGGCGAAGATAACGTTTGCTCAGGAGAATCAACCAAAGTCGCGCTCACCAATATCGCTGCGATAGGTGCGTCCCTCGAACTGCACCCGGTCGGCGTTGACCAGGGCGCGCCCACGGGCGCTGGGCAACGAGACGCCCTGCGCCACGACGGTGGCGACCAGGCCGCCAGTGGTGCGCAGCCCGCCCCAACCCTGCGGCGTGCCACCCATGCCAAGCAACCCGCCGATCATCGAACTGAGCGCGTTTGTACTGCTGCCACGGCTGCTCGCCAGACGCGACGTATACGGCACGGTCGCCGCCGGATTGGCTGTGGCGCTATGAAACACCATCACACCGGGTTCAACGTCCTCGAGACCATGGATCTGCCCGCCGGTCGGGAAGAAATTGGGATACCCGCGCGCCATGAGACCAAGACCAACGCTGGCGGTGGTTGTCCAGGTTGGTGACGGCAGTTCGTGAAGACGCCTGGTGATCGAGGCTTCAATCCAGGGGATCAGGTCGTCTTCCAAACGCGGCAGCACTACCTGCGCTTCCCCTTCGCGGAAACTGAACCGGAGCGCCGTCGCGCGGGGACCTTCATTGGTGATAATGCAATCCACGCCGATCAATCCCCAGCATGGCAACCCTTCTTTCTCCAGACCCGCGACGAATGGCAGGATAAACTTCTCGTGCAGGTAGCGCGTCAGACGTTGCGCAAACGTTGAATTGCTCGTATGCGCGCCAACACCGCGCGCCTGTACACCGCGATCCCCCTCCTCGACCCGATCATACAGCCGGGTTGCCAGGAGCGGCACAGCGGTACGACCATCAGTCAGCGCCGAAAGCGCCACCCGCGGACCGCGCAGTGCCGCTTCGATCACCACGCCTTCGCCGCCATCGAGCGAACGCGCAGCAAACAGGCGCCGCAATCCTTCGAGTGCGGCATACCGGTCATCGAAGACTTCTTCTCCACCTGATGGATGATCCGTCTTAATCATTACCGGCAGCGGCAACGTCGCCAGATACCGTTCCGCAGTGGCGAGGTCGGCAAACGGGCGCCCCTGCGCCGTCGGAATGCCGTGGCGAATCATGAATTCCTTCGCCAGACAGCGGCTGCGTTCGAGCGCAGCCGCGCGGCGTGACGCGCCCCAGACGCCGATGTGCAGCGACAGGACCTCATCGACCAGCCCGGTGTGCAACGGAGCGCTGGAGGCAGGAATAACCAGGTCGATCTGCTCCTCGAAAGTCCAGCGACTCAACCCTGCGGCATCGGCGGTATCGAGCGTCACTGAGGGTGCGAACGGCGCCGTTCCGCCATTGCCAGGCGCACAGATCACCTCTGGCGACCGGGGGCTATTGATCAGTTTCCACGCCAGAGCATGGGCGCGACCATCATCGCCGAGCAAAAGGATCCTCATCATATGTCATTCCTGCGAGGCGTGGGCGGGCGCGGCGCTCCATTGGCGCGCCTGGCCGACAGTTCTAACCCTTCCTGCAACGTTGCCGCCGTGCGCAACCCTAGATGAATGCCAAGACTAACAAGTGTCTGCGCCACTTCCGGACGAATACCGACAAGAATCGTTTCCGCACCCATCAGCCTGGCTGCGCTGGCAGTGCGCACCAGCGCCTGCGCCACCTGCGTATCGACAATTGGAACGCCAGTGACATCCATGATAACCGTGTGCACCTGTCGCTGCTCAATGGTCTTGAGCACGCTTTCGATCAACTTTATCGCCCGTGTGCTGTCAATTGTACCGGAGAGCGGAACGACCACGGTACCATCACGCACCGGGATCACTGGCAAGGAAAGGTCGAGGATCAATTGGCTCAACTCCTGCTGCGCTGCCAGACTGCGCCGCAACTCATCCGCCAGCGCCTGCTGCGCCGCAAGGGTCCGGGTCAACTCCGCGGTGCGCTCTGCGATGCGCCCCTCCAGATAGGCATTCGCCTGCGCTAGTTCTTCCTGCGCGCGCTCCGCCATTCGGCGCGCCTCTTGCGCTTCGCGAATGGCGCGTCGTGCGATGCGCGCTCCAATATATGAGACAAGACCGACCACCACGAGCAAGACGCTGCTGTTGAGCGCCTCTTGTCGCAACCGGGGAGAATTCCATAGATCGGGATGCGTCGTCGTCAGCGTTAGAAGAAAACCACTGATCACACCACCAATCACTAACCAGAGCTGCGGCGGAGGGAGTGTCAGACTGGCAATGACGATTAGGACGCTCAGAAAGTAGCCGACCTGCGTTCCACGCTCTGCGTCCAGGTGCGCAACCGCAAACAGCGCCCCGCTGAGAAACGCGCCGATGACAACCCAAGCAGCGGCGCTGGCATGCCCGCGCTGCGCCAACGCATACGCGCCAATGAAACACAGACTGCTGGCAATCGGTATCAGAGGGCTGCCGCCTTCCGGAGACAGCAGAGCAAGCATCAAGAAGAGCGCATTTGCTACAAGCATCATGGCAATCAACTGCATCACGACCAGCGCACGGCGCTGCACGTCGGGATCAGTAGCGCGCGTTGCCATAAGTGCATTGATCCAGTTCCGCATGTCCCGCTCCATTACGCGATTCTCAAAACTCTGCGGCGCCTCTCGAACAGATCGGGGTGAGGACGCAAACATGCACAACCTTACAATCGCCACAACCAGTGTATGGCGCTGCATTCCGGGCAGCAACCAGAGCGGGGACCCTTGAAAGGAACAGCCTCATCATACCACGCCCGCGCCAGGATGCTGATACATCATAATGACGGGATGCAAACATTTCCGCAATCTTCGTATTGCCCGATTGCTCTTATAATTAGGAACGCAGTCGTGTGTCGGGCCGCCGTTTTGACTGCGGAGGTCGAGGATTATCATGAAACAGCGACGTTTTGGCGCGCATATGTCCATCAGCGGCGGGTTGCACACCGCATGTGAACGCGGACGCCGCGCGGGGTGCGATGTCGTTCAGATCTTCAGCAAGAACCAGCAGCAATGGCGCGCCAGACCTTTGACTGATGAAGAAATTGCTCGGTTCAAGGAAGCGCAGGTCACTGAGGGTGTTCCAGTAGTAATGGTTCACGACTCGTACCTGATCAACCTGGCAGCGCCAGACGATGCGTTGTGGCGCAAATCGCTCGATGCGTTCCAGGAGGAACTGGAACGCTGCGCGCTGCTTGGCGTTCCATACCTAGTCACGCATCCCGGCGCACATCTTGGGTCTGGCGAGGAAGCGGGACTACGCCGCGTCGCCGACGCACTCGACCGGGTGTTTGAAAGCGGCGTCGGCGCGGAGGTCGTGGTCCTGCTAGAAACGACTGCCGGGCAGGGGAGCAGCCTAGGGCGCCGCTTCGAGGAACTGGCGCGAATCATTGAATACTCCCGCTATCCTGATCGCCTTGGCGTGTGCGTCGATACCTGCCACATCTTCGCTGCCGGGTATGATATTCGCACACCCGAGCGCTACGCAGCAACGATAGAAGAACTTGATCGGGTCATCGGCATCGCACGCGTGAAAGCCTTCCATTTGAACGACTCGCAGAAAGACCTCGGGAGTCGGGTGGATCGCCACACGCACATTGGCGAGGGGTATATCGGTCTAGAGGGGTTTCGCGCGCTGGTGAACGACGAACGCTTCGCTGATCTGCCGATGGTGCTGGAAACTCCGAAAGGCGATGACCTTGCTGAGGATATTCGGAACCTGAAGACTCTGCGTAGTCTGAGCGCGTAGGCGTCGTGAGCAGGACGTAGGAAGGATGCGGTTCTATGCCAGTTCCTCCCGGTTTGCTGATGGACATTGCGATTCTGGTTGTTCGTGAATACTGGCGCAGCCGCAGGCGACGCGCAGCGCCAGCCATGGCACGCACGCCTGCACTGCCACGGGCGCCTGCCCGTCGTCTGTCGCTCGTCGAGCGTGTGCTGCGCCTTGCGGCGATTGCGGCAGCGTTATGGCTGATCTGGCACGAAGTCACCCGACGTCGCGCGGCGCTGATCGAAGCGCGACGTGCCGCTGTGAAGCGGGCAGCGCCAATGTCCGCCGTTCCTCCGGAGCCATCGCTGCCTCCTGCGCCTGCGGCGCCGCCTGCCTCTCCTCTGCCCGCCGAACCATCGTCTGCATCCAAAGAGTCGACGCCATCCGCGCCGCTGGTTGAGTCGACGGAACGTCCGGCGTCTAATGCCGCCAGCGACTCCGCGCTCATGGAACATACGGCGCCGGACGATGCGTCTGACGGCGAGGAAACTAGCGACGGCGCGCTGATCGGTTGGTGCACCCGCTGCCGCGCGCGCCATCCGATGCAGCAGGTAACGTTCGAGATCAACGCGGGCGGACGTTCCATCGCACGCGGGATCTGCTCCGTCTGCGGCGCGGGGATCACCCGTTTCGTTGCGCATGAGCACATGGAACGGGGGAATGTTGAACGTTGATGTGGTGCGCTGCACGCGGGAATCCTGGTAGGGGCGCGCCCCAAGAACGGTGCAGATTGCGCGTTGCAGGCGCGCAGCGCAGGACACGAGGCTAGCGGGGTGCAGGTCGGAAGGTTGCAAGTGGGAAGGTGAAGCCAGGCGAGAGGCGCGCGGCGTGAGACGCGAGGCTAGCAGGGTGCAGGTGCGAAGGTGGCAGGTAGACTTCTAACCCCTAACCCTTAAGCTCTAACCCCCACCCAGGAGGACATCTTGAAACGTGATCTCGACCGACTGATGGCAGAACGAAACCTGGACGCCATCGTTGTTGAAGGACCTGATGGGCTGGAAAGCGCCAACCCCGACTACAACTACTTTGTGGGAGGGCGGCACATTCCCGGTTTAATCATCAAAAAGCGCGGCGAACCCGCGATGCTGCTCCACGGACCGTGGGAGCAGAACGAAGCTGAACAGACCGGCCTCGTACTGGTGTCGCTCAACCGCTGGAATCTCCGCGAGATTCTCGAGGCGTTTCCCGACCGTCTGGAGGCGCGGGTGGAGCATCGCCGTCGTATTTTTACCGACCTTGGCGTGCGTGGGCGCGTCGGCATCTATGGCACGGTCAAAGCCGGGCCGTTCCTGGCGTTGATGACACGCCTGGCGCAGCAGATCGACGGACTTGAGATAGTTGCCGAACTCGACCGTGATGTGATTTCGATGGCGCGCCTGACCAAGGATGCCGACGAGGTCGAGCGCATGCGCGTCGTTGGGCGCAAGACGTGCGCTGTCGTTCAGGCAGCGGTCGATTTCATTCGCGCAGGACGGATCGACGGCGACGGCGTCTATGGCGCCGACGGCGCGCCGCTCACGATCGGCGATGTGCGGCGAGTGATGCTACGCGAGATTGCTGCCCAGGGACTGGAAGCGCCAGCTGGCATGATCGTCGCTCAGGGGCGCGACGCCGGTCTGCCGCACGCGCGCGGCGACGACACTATGCCGCTCCGTCCGGGGCAGGCGATTGTGATCGACATCTTCCCCCGCGAAGCAGGAGGAGGATATTACCACGACATGACCCGCACCTTTGCTATAGGGTACGCGCCGCCGGAACTGCAACAAGCCTACGATGACGTGCTTGGCGCATTCGAGATGGTGACCGCCGCATTCGAGGCGGGCGCGCCGACCAGAAAGTATCAGGATATGGTGTGCGAGTACTTCGAGGCGCGCGGTCATGACACAATCCGCCGCACCTATCCTATCGAGGAGGGCTACGTCCACGCGCTCGGTCACGGTCTCGGGCTGGAAATCCACGAGGACCTGAGTTTCTCGTCGCTGGTTGACCGGGGTGACACCATTGAACCCGGCACGGTGTTTACTGTGGAACCGGGGCTCTACTATCCGAGCCGCGGTTTTGGCGTGCGGATCGAGGATACGTACTACTGTGCGCCAGATGGACGATTCGAGAGCCTGACGCCGTTTCCGAAGGAGCTGGTGATCGCTTGCTCCTGAGGGGATTGAACAAAACAACAGATTCCGCTATAATGTAAAAAAGAGTTACTCTCCGCACCTCGAATGCCAGGGTGATAGCCAGCATACTTTGTTTGGTCATGCGCCACGTTTGCTAACTGTGTTTCCAGGCGCTCTCTTCTAGGGCCGGGACGGACGCGCATTCCTGTACCAGCGTTTAGGAGCGATTAACATGACGAATAGCAACGGAGCGTCGCTACCACGACCGCAGTTGGAAATCGATGGCGTAAGCCTCGATTTCGGCGGAGTGCGCGCCCTCTTCGACGTGCGTTTCAATGTTTACCCCGGCACTATTCAGGCTATCATCGGGCCGAACGGCGCCGGCAAGACCAGTCTCCTCAACTGTATTAGCGGACTGTATCGACCCCAACGTGGAGCGATCCGCTTCGAGGGACACAATATTGTAGGCATGGCGCCCCATCATATCGCCCGCCTCGGCATCGCCCGCTCCTTTCAGAACATCGAACTCTTTCGCCACATGACCGTGCTCGACAACCTGATGCTGGGGCGTCACATCCACATGCGCAGCGGCATCCTCAGCAACGGTCTGTACTGGGGACGCACACAGCGTGAAGAGATCGCGCACCGTGAGATTGTCGAACGGGTGATCGATCTGCTCGAAATCGAGTCTATCCGCAAAAAGGTCGTCGGAGCGTTGCCATACGGTCTGCAAAAGCGGGTCGAACTTGGTCGCGCGCTGGCGATGTCGCCGCGCTTGCTGTTGCTCGATGAGCCAATGGCAGGCATGAACAGCGAAGAGAAGGAGGACATGGCACGCTTTATTCTTGATGTCAACGAAGAGTGGGGCGCCACTATCGTCCTGATTGAGCACGATATGGGAGTCGTTATGGACATTAGCGACCGTGTCGCCGTCCTGGAGTTTGGTCAGTTGATCGCCGACGGTACGCCCGACGAGGTAAGAGCCGATCCGAAAGTTATCGATGCCTATCTTGGTCGTGAGCATGCAATTCGCTAGGGATGACATTATGCAACTGTACGACATGACTCTTCCGCAATTGTTGATGTACAATGCGCACCGTTTTAGCGATCGGGTTGCGTTACGTGAGAAAGAGTTCGGAATCTGGCAAACTGTCACCTGGCGCCAATTCGCTGATCACGTGCGGGCGTTCGCGATGGGGTTGCGTGCGTTGGGCGTGCAGCGCGGCGATAAGGTTGCAATTATCGGCGACAATCGCCCTGAATGGCTGTATGCCGAGCTCGCCGCCCAAGCCATTGGCGGTGCATCGATAGGAGTGTATCAGGACTCAGTTGCTGAAGAGGTGCGTTACCTGGTCGAGGCAGCCGATGCGCGGGTGATCGTGGCCGAGGATCAGGAGCAGGTCGATAAGATCATCGAGATCTGGCCCCGACTCCGCGGTATTCTCAAGGTCATCTACTACGAACCGAAAGGATTGCGCCGCTATCAGGAACCGTACCTCGCCAGCTTCCCCGAAATTGAGGAACTGGGGCGCAGCTACGACCGTGAGCATCCTGGACTGTTCGAAACTGAACTGAATCAGGGGCGACCAGACGATGTCGCGATTCTTTCCACAACCTCCGGCACGACTGGCAAGCCCAAACTGGCGATGCTGACCCATCGCAACCTGATCAATCAGGGCGCCGGGCTGTTGGCTGTCGATCCGCTAGGACCCGATGATGAGTTTGTGAGTTTTTTGCCGCTCGCCTGGGTTGGCGAGCAGATGATAACCGTGGCGGCCGGTCTGCAGTGCGGCCTGACCATTAATTTCCCCGAGTCGACCGACACAGTGCAGGAAAATATCCGTGAAATCGGTCCACGGGTTATGTTCTCGCCGCCCCGCATCTGGGAGAATATGCTCTCGCAGGTGCAGGTGAAGATGCAGGATAGCACGCGGCTCAAACGCGCAGTCTACGAGTGGGCGCTGCGACAGGGATACGCGATGGCGGACGCCCGCTTCAACGGCACGACGCCGAGTCTGTTCCTGCGGTTGAAGCACGCTCTCGCGCGCATCCTCGTCTTCGAGGAGCTGAAAGATCATCTGGGGCTGCGTTTTCTCAAGCGCGCCTATACTGGCGGTGCGGCGCTTGGACCCGATGTGTTTCGGTTCTATCACGCAATTGGCGTGAATCTCAAGCAGGTCTACGGTCAGACTGAAAGCGCTGGTCTGAGCGTGATTCACCGCGATGGCCAGATCAAGTTCCAGACGGTCGGTACGCCGCTCCCCAATACGGAGGTTCGCATCGCTGAGAACGGCGAGATTTTGGTCAGAAGTCCGTCAGTGTTTGTCGGATACTACAAGAATCCCGAAGCGACCGCCGAAACGCTCAAAGATGGCTGGTTGCACAGCGGCGATGCCGGATACTTCGATGAAGACGGGCATCTGGTCGTTATTGATCGCGCGAAAGATGTGATGACGCTGCGCGATGGAACCATTTTCTCGCCGCAGTTTATTGAAAACAAACTGAAATTCAGCCCCTATATCAAAGAGGCCGTAGTCTTCGGCGGCAACTGGCCCTTTGTCACCGCTATCATCAACATCGACTTCGCCAATGTCGGTAAGTGGGCGGAAAATGCCCAAATCACCTACACCACCTACACCGATCTCGCCCAGAAGCCGCAGGTCTATGCGCTGATTCGCAAAGATGTCGAGCGCGCGAATGCGGATCTGCCGCCAGCCGCGCGTATCCGACGATTCCTGCTGCTTCACAAGGAACTCGACGCCGATGACGGCGAACTGACCCGCACGCGCAAAGTCCGTCGCCGTCTGATCGCGGAACGCTACCACGATATTGTGGAGGCGCTGTACAGCGATCAGCGCGAGATGGAGGTCGAAACAACCATCACCTATCAGGACGGGCGCACGGCGCTGATCAAGACGCGACTGCGCATCGAGGACCTGGAGGAATCGGAAGTCACCGCGCCCAATGGTCGGATGGAGCGCGTGCTGGCGAGGTGATGCTGGCGAAACAGGGTATAAGTGGAGAAGCAAAAATGAAGATTAAATCCGGTAGAGCCTGCGCAGACAGGCTTCGCAACCCTAGCCTATAGCTTGATGGAGTTTGAGAAAATAATCCGGTATCGCCCAGTTAAGCCTGCGCAGGCAAGCTTCGCGACCCTAGCCCGCGATTTATGATGATTAAGAAGTGAATCCGGTAGATTCTGTGCTGTCAGACCGCACGCCCTTTGAGTTACGGGCTAAAGCCCTCGCTCAGGATGTGGAAGCTCCAAGGGGGCTTTCACAGCCTCAGCCGCGGCTTCAGTCCACAGCGCCCAGGAATACTGAACTATTTCTTAATCTTCATCAACCGCCGGGCGAGTAGGCGGAGAGCGGAATAATTTTTCAAAAACCATCAGCCGCCGGGCGCAGCGCGAATGCCGGACTATTTCATGAATGTTCATAATTCGGAGCGGAGTATGGAAAAAATCGTGCAATTGACCTTGAGCGGGATCGCCAATGGCGCCATTTTCGCGCTGGTTGCGCTCGGTTTCGTGCTGATCTACAAGAGCAGCGACGTAATTAACTTCGCTCAGGGCGAGTTGCTGCTGATCGGCGCCTACCTGACGTACACTACGGTCGAGATGATCGGGTTGTGGTGGCCGATCGGCGTCATTGTCGCTGTGGCGCTGGCAGCGATTATCGGCGTGCTGATCGAACAACTCGTGCTGCGTCCGCTGATCGGCGAGCCGATCATCTCGGTGATTATGGTCACCATTGGGCTATCGTCACTGTTGCGCGCAATCATCGGCGGAATATGGGGGGTGACGCCACGGACGGCGCCGCAGTTCCTGCCCCGCGACACGATCACGCTGTTTGGCGCTAGCGTCAGCGTGGACCGCCTGTGGGCATTTGCGCTGGCGCTGACCCTCTTCGCTCTGCTGAGCCTCTTTTTCCGCTACAGCCGCGAAGGCATCGCTATGCGCGCCGTTGCGGATGATCAGCAGGCAGCGTTGAGCATGGGCATCAGTATCAAGAAGGTGTGGGCCATTGCTTGGGCAATTGCAGCCGTGACCGCGTCGGTCGGCGGCATTCTGTTGATGAGCATCTTTGGCGGCGTTTCCGGGCAGATCGCCCGCGTCGGCCTGCTGGTCTTCCCGGTCGTCATTCTCGGCGGCCTCGATAGCATCCCTGGCGCGATTGTCGGCGGGCTGATCATTGGGTTGCTGCAATCGTTCGCTGGTGGGTATCTGCCGCCGGAGCTCGGTATGGGCGAGGTCGTTCCTTTCATCATCCTGCTCCTCATTCTCCTAATACGCCCGTATGGTCTCTACGGTCAGCGGATTATTGAGCGCGTGTAGAAACGGGGCGCCTCTATGCAGAGCGGAACGTTCCATACGTCGTATGCCAGCGATATGGCACTGCGACCGTACTGGATTCAGCGGTTGCGGATCGCGCTGGTGCTCATCGCAGTCCTGCTCTTTCCATGGTTCGCCGACCGCTACTGGCTGAACCTGGCGAACATGATAGCTATCGCCTCCATTGGCGCGATTGGATTGAATATTCTGGTCGGCTATACCGGTCAGATCAGCATCGGACACGGCGGATTCCTGGCAGTCGGCGCGTACACTGCCGGTCTGATGGCGGTTCGCCTGGATATGCCAATGTGGATCACTATCCCGGTCGCCAGTTGCTTCACGGCGCTGGTGGGTGCGTTCTTCGGGCTGCCGTCGCTGCGGCTCAAAGGACTCTATCTGGCGATTGCCACGCTGGCGGCGCAGGAAATCATCATCTGGCTGCTCACGCATGGCAAACTGCTCGGCATCGGTGAATCGCTCTCATTACCGCGTGCAGCGAATAATCTCTTCGGCATACCCCTTGCTAATCTGGGCAACAACGACTTTGCCTTCTACTGGATCACAGTCGGATGCCTGATCCTCACCGTCATTTTTGTGAGCAACCTGTTCCGTAGCCGAACCGGACGCGCATTCGTGGCGATTCGCGATCAGGATATCGCTGCGCAGGTGATTGGCGTCGATCTCTTCCGCTACAAGCTCCTGGCCTTTGCCACCTCCTCGTTCTTCGCCGGGCTGGCTGGCGCGCTGACCGCGCATTACCGCGGCATTATCTCCTGGGAACGGTTCACGATCGACACCAGCATCCTCTACCTGGCGATGATCATCATCGGCGGCCTGGGCAGCGTGTCGGGGTCGATCTACGGCGCAGCATTTATGACGCTGCTGCCAGCGTTGCTCTCGAATCTGGCGCGCGCAGTCAGCGGTCTCGTTCCGGACATCAATTCCTACCTGCCCTACATTCAGCAAGGTGCGTTCGGATTGGCGATTATCCTCTTCCTGATCTTCGAACCTGAAGGGATTGTCAAAATGTGGCGCAACGTCAAGGATTACTTCCGGTTATGGCCGTTCAGTTATTAGGTTCAAAGGAGGAAGGCATGCGCAACGAACAACGATGGTTCAACCCGCTCGCACTGATGCTGGCACTGGCAGTGCTGCTGGCGGCATGCGGCCAACCGCAACCACAACAACCTGCCACTGGCGGCGGAACAGGCGGAGCGACGCCGGCGCCATCCGGCGGCCCGCCGATTAAGATCGGCGCGATCTTCGATCTCACCGGCCCGACGGCAGACGTCGGAACCCCCTACTCGAAAGGACAGATTGCCTTTATCGACTGGAAGAACGCCAATGGCGGCGTGGCCGGTCGCCAGTTGCAACTGATCAGTCAGGACTATGCTTATGAAGTGCCGCGCGCGGAGGAGCTATACACGCAATTCGTCACCCAGGACCGCGTGGTAGCGTTCTCCGGCTGGGGCACTGGCGACACCGAAGCGCTCAAGGGCAAGATCACCGAAGACAAAATCCCCTTCATCTCGGCATCGTATTCAGCATCTCTGGCAAATCCAGCCGAAACGCCCTACAACTTCCTGGTCGCGCCGACCTACTCTGACCAACTGATTATTGCCATGAAATGGGCGCTGGACGACTGGAAGGCGAAGGGGAAGAGCGGTCTGCCCAAATTCGCCTATCTCATCAATGACAGCCCCTTCGGACGCTCGCCGCTTGCCGATGGGACCGCCTTCGCCAAGGCAAACGGCATTGAGACGCCGCTGGAGGTGCCCTCGCCGCGTGGCGCTACCGACCTGACGCCGCAACTGACGCAGATCCGCGATTATGGCGCCAACTACGTCTTCCTCCAGAACGTCTCAAGCCCGGCGGCGCTGGCGATCAAGAACGCGAAGAGCCTGGGGCTCGATGTGCAGTTCGTGTGCCTCAACTGGTGCGCCAACGAATTGTTGATCAAGCTGGCTGGCGCTGATGCCGAAGGCGTGGTCGGCGCCGTACCATTCAGCCCGGAAGGCGAGGGCGCGAAGGTGGCGCTCAACTATGCGAAGGAGAAAGGGATCGACTATGGCGGTGCAGATAGTACCTTTGTGCAAGGTTGGACCGCCATATCGATCCTGGTCGCCGGCATCGAGCGGACGCTGAAGGACGGGAAAGAGTTGACCGGCGAAAATATCAAGAATACCCTTGAGACGATGGGACCGATCGATACTGGTGGCGTGACTCCGCCGGTGGTCTTCAGTCCCACCGATCACGCCGGCGCCAAGGCGCTGCGGATGTTCCGCGTCGAGAACGGCAAGTGGGTGGCGATCACCGACTTTATCAGTGCGAGGTAGGTATCGAGGGCGAAAGGAACAATCACGTGAGCAGGGCGGCACAGATGCGCCCCTCTGCTCACAAAGCCGGGTATTTGGAGTACAACGGAGGTCTGCCTGGTCCTGACGACTTCTTTGCCCTCATCTGCTGCATTGGGGTAGATGTTCCCGGCAAGCCCTTTCGTTGCATCGCTCGTTTCAGCAACAGGACGCCCCAACGCCCCCTTTTCCCTTCCTCACCCCCCAACTGCAGGGGGCGCAGGGGGGTGGGAGAAGGGGGCAGCTCACAAGTGTAGGTTTTTCGGCAAGCCCTCACGTTGCGTTGCCCGTTTCAGGCGACAGGACGCCCCAACTCCCCCGTCTCCCGTGGTGGGATTTGGGGGTCGGTGGGACGTGGGGAATAGAGCGTCCGGCTGCGGCACACCTGCTTCGCACCCTACAAAGCCTCCGCTTGAGAGGCCCCGCATCCCTCCGCCGCTGGTGACACGATCATCACCAGGGCGGTTGGAACCGTCATCGCCGGGATCGGTCTGAGACCTGCCCCGACGCCGTGGTATAATGGCGCAGGTTCAGGCTGTCGTGGTTGGAGAGACGTCCTCGTGAGCCATCAGTATACGACCCGACGCAAAACAGCAATCACGCTGACGCTCTTAGGACTGCTCATCGCGCTTGTCGTGAGCGTTCCTCTAACCATCGTTCGGGCGCAGCAGGTGCTTCAGCTAACGCAGGTCGGTCCGCCGCCGTCGGGCGACCCTGGAACGATCATCACGCTTACGTTCCAGTTGACGAATAATATTAATGATGCCGCTATAAACTCAAATACAATTTTCAGCGTCACCGCGACAAACGTACCGACTGGCATTACGGTCAGTACGCCGGGACCAGTGCAGTTGCCGAATAACATCCCCGGCGGAATAAGCACAACCTTCCAGTTGCAATTGAGCATCGGCAGCACCGCGATACCTCGAACGTACAACGACCTGCTCGTTACGGTCACCGGCTCCTACCCCCTCGCCACCACCGGCACGCGCACTGTCTCCACAAGCACCTTCGGCGCCTTTATCGTGACCGTAGGCGGGCAGACCGCCACACCGACGCTATCGCCGACCGTCACGCCAACGCCGACGCGCACGCCCGGACCGACCCCAACTCCGGGTCCGGTATGCCCCGAAGGCGCCCGCGATCCGGGGAACGATCCCGACGGCGCGCGCCTAGTGCTGGTCGATTCGCCAGTCACCCATGGCATCTGCGAGATCGGCGATGAGGACTGGTTCCGCTTCGGCGGCGTCGGCGGCAAGGTCTACACAATTGACATTGAACGGATGGATCCGGGTCTTGACCTGTCGCTCGAACTGTATGACGAGAATGATCAGCGCCTGGCGTTCAACGACGATTTCTTCAACCGCGACCCAGTGCGTCCTGATCCTAAGGATATCAAGCCGCGCATTCAGTCATGGCGCGCCCCACGCGACGGCATCTACTTCGTTCGCGTTCGTGATACGCTCAGCATTGGCGGCGGCAACCGCACCTACGTCTTCGTCGTGCGCTCCGAAAGCTACGGACCGACAGCCGCGATGGTCGGCGAGATTTGCCGTGATCTGTACGAAGACGATGGGCTGCCAGAGCAGGCGAAACTCATCCTGCCGAACGAGATCCATCCCGGTCGGCGACTCTGCCCGACAGGCGACGCTGACTGGGTGAAGTTCTTTGGCAAGGCAGGCAAAGTCTATTACCTCTATACCGACACCCGGCCTTACCGCAATGCGCCAGATTTCAACAATCAGACCCAGGCGGGCGCCGACACAGTCATGTACCTGTTTGATCGCGACGGCATTCGCCTCCTCGACTTTAGCGACGATATCGCCGGATCGCTTGACTCCCAGATCCGCTTCGTACCGCGGGTGGACGGGTTCTACTATGCGCAGATCAAGAATAACGGCGACCTCGGCAACCAGTTCATCCGCTACGACCTGATTCTGCAGTTGTGCGTTCCGGACGAGGAGTGCGGGCGTGCGCCTCAGCCAGCCGTGCTGCCAACTCCCCCGCGAACAACCCCGACACCGACTGTCGCGCCGTTTGATGATCGCACGCCAACGCCGACCGGCACACCCGCAACGAGCGGGGCGGCTGGCGCTGAGTCCGGCAGCGCTCAGGACGGCGCCGCGCGCGCATTTGTCAACGGGCCGTTGGTCGGTTTCGCCGATGTGGCCTTCGATCAACTCTGGCAACGCACCGATCGGGTCGTTGCCAGCGGCAGAGTGCAACGCAGCTGGCTGTGGGGACCGCGCGGATTGATGGCGCGCGCCGAAAGTTATCAGCAGGCGGCCAGCGGCATACGGCAGGTGCAGTACTTCGATAAGGGGCGGATGGAAGTGAATAATCCCTTCGGCGACCGCTCAAGCCCCTGGTTTGTCACGTCCGGCCTGCTGGTGATGGAACTGGTCACCGGGCGCATGCAGATCGGCGACGCTGAGTTCGTTCAGCGCGAAGCGGCAGCCATCCCCGTCGCGGGCGACATGGACGATCCCAATGCGCCGTGGTACGCCAGTTTTGCCGCCGTCATCACACAGACGGAACCGGATCGCACCGGACAGTTGCCGCGCATGACCATTGATCGGCAGGGGCGCATCGGCACATACGAAGGACCACTGCGCACCGAGACGCGGATTGCCCACTATGTGCCGGAAAGCGGTCACAACATTCCTGTCGTGTTTTGGGAATATCTCAATGCACGCGGGTTGATCTACGACCGGGGACGTTTGCGCAACGACCGCCTGTTCGACTGGCTGTTCGTCCTCGGATACCCGATTAGCGAACCGTTCTGGGCGCGCGTACGCGTCGGCGGGATCGAGCGCGATGTGCTGATCCAGTTGTTCGAGCGCCGCACATTGACCTATGTGCCCGATAACCCGCCTGGATGGCGCGTTGAAATGGGCAATGTCGGGCGACACTACTACCGCTGGCGCTACGGCGAAGATCTTCCCTGACAATGCAAAGACCTCCGGGGCGCCAACGCCTCGGAGGTCAGTCCACATCAGTCTTTGTAGAAGAAGCTACGTAGCACGGGGGCACCTCCTGTGTGGGTCGGGAGCGGCATTGGAGAGGTTCATGCACTTCACGCATGATCATGTCACAGACTATGCACCGCTTCAATCCTCCAATAGTCCCACCTCCGAGAGGTACCCTTTAGTTTATCATGCCATGCTAGTATGCGACGGACACAGGCAGTGACGGCATCTGATCAGAGCAGTGCAATGGAGCGCCGCCCGTCAGGGCGTCTGCTCGAGGCGCCCTTCGAAATTGCCGCACAGATTGTTGACACGATTGGACCCCGTTCCCCCGGATCAATCGGTGAAGCGAAGATGGCCGCATTTCTTGATGCGCGTCTTCGCCAGGCAGGGTTTCGTGTGTCCGCCGAATCGTACCGCGCGTTCCGTTTTCCGGGCTACGATGGCATTGTCGTAGGAACACTGGCTGTTATCGGCGTTGTTGGTTTTCACTGGATGCCGCTGCTCTCGATCCTGATGTTTGCAGTCAGTTCCGGCGCAGCGTTCCTGACCCTGCTATCCAACATCCCGCTCCTGACGCCACGCATCCTGAGCCAGAATGTCGTTGCGACCCGCGCCGCAGCCGGAGACATGCGCTGGCGCCTGGTAGTGCTGGCGCCGCTCAGTTCACCGCCGGCCATTGGGCGCTGGCTCGCGGAGGCGGGGGCCGGTCGAACTGGACGCATCGGACGCACGGCGGCAGCGGTACTGCTGCTAGGGTTGGGCATCGCCGCAATTGCGCCATTTCTTTTCCATCTCCATCTCTGGCTCTGGTACGCGCAGGCTGTGCCAGCAATCATTTTGTTCGCGCAAGGCATTGCGGCGTTCATCGTCCAGCGCGCTCCGGCGACCCCGGGCGCCATCAGTTACGCCGGGGCGCTAGCGACGCTGATTGGGAGCGCTGCGCGGTTGCCTCATCTCCAGCATACAGAAGTGTGGATGATTGGGATCGGCGCAGGCGACAGCACTGCAGGCATCAACGATTTGCTGCGGCGCTACCCATTTGAACCGCAGCACACCTTCTTTATTAGTCTTAATGGCATTGGGAGCGGAACGCTATGCTACCTTGCCGCCGAAGGCGCACTGCGCCCGCGACCAGCGGATTCGTTGCTGGTGCGTTTGGCAGCCCGCGTCGTCGAGAGCGGACAAACGACGGCAAGATCGTGCGTCTGCCGTTGCGCCACGCATGCCAGCGTGCTGCGCCGTCGCGGGTGGCGCGCCATGGGTATCGCCGCGCTCGATGTCAAGCAACATGTGCCGTATCAGTACGAGCGCCACGATGACCTCTCGAAGCTCGATGCAGCGCACCTCAATAACGCTGTGCGCCTGGTGGTCGGGCTGGCGCGCGCCCTCGACGCCACGCTATAGGCGGCTTTACGGATGCGGCACGCGGAGCACGCGGTTTACCTCCGGCGCAGTAATGGTCGTTGCGGCGCCATCGGGCCAACGCACTTCAACATACTCAACGGTGCATACGTGTCCCAAACCGAAGTGCGCTATCGCTTCCATCTGACACAGATACCCGCTGCCAGCATCGACAGCCCGCATTTGCCGCCTGCCGCCCGCAGAGATCGTAACAACAGCGCCGCGTGCAGGCGCACCAGCGCGTGTCAATGGCAGAACGCGCAGCCAGGCATGATCGTTGGGGACGGGACGGTACAGGCTCAGCGGTTGCAGATCGGCTTCACCGTGACTGATTAACAACTCCAGTCGTCCATCGCCATCAAAATCGCCGACCGCTGCGCCGGTGCCCAACCCGGCTGGCTCAAGCGCATCGCCCGGATCAATCCTCGTCCACCCATCGCCGCGGCGCGCAAACAGCCGGTTCGGTTCGCCAATATTGTTGAAAAAGATCTCCTGTTCGCCGTCGTTGTCAAAGTCGGCGGCGATAACCGTGCGAACCCGCGACGGCGCTGCCATATCTGGCGGCGCGACATCAACGAACAGTCCGTCCCACTTTTGCAAAAACAGGCGATGCGGTCCCTCCCAATTCCCGTACACTAGATCGAACCGGCCATCGCCATCGAAATCGCCTGCCGCAACTCCCCGACCGTGCTCGTATGGATCGCGCAAACCGGCGCGGCGGGCAATTTCCTCGAATGTGCCATCGCCACGATTGGCGAAGAGCAGATTAGGGCCATTCTCGTTGACAGTAAAAATATCCATGCGCGACGTCACCAGCGGCAGGGTGATCACACCGCGTCCGCCGGTAGTAAAACTGACGCCAGCGGCGCTTGCCATATCCTGCACTTCGCCAAAACGGTCGAGTTCGTACAGACGAAAAGGTCCGCCGTAATTCGCTACAAAGAAGCCGTAGCGCCCTGTACCTAGTCGATCTACGACTGCCACCGAGCGTCCAGCGGTCAAATTGAGCGCCTCACGGTTTTGCGGCAACTCGAACAGATCGACCCAGCCAGTTTCCTGAAAATCGAACAACCGATCGCCAAAGCGTTTGCGACCGGCGAAGGTGTCGGTATTGAGAACGTAAATCTCCTCCCGGCCATCGCCATCCAGATCGCCAGCCGCCACGCCGATGGCCTGACGCCGGGCATCCGCAAGGGTCTCATCAACAATATCGACGAAACCGGATCCGTCCCAGCGCAACACGCGATTGGCGCCATCGAAGCCAGCAATGAATATTTCCCAGGCGTCATCGTCATCCACGTCAACCACTGCCACGCCATAGTGCAGGCGCGGCGGGTTAGAACGGATCAAATGGCTGCAATCAATAAACATGAGCACGTCCCCGCTTTTCGTGCGTTACATCCGTCCCTGAAGCCAGGCGATGACGGTACGAGCTACACACTCGCCGCCCTCGCCAAGGAGCAACTGATGTCCATATCCTTCCAACCAGACCAATCGACAGTCGGTCGAGCTGATACGCCGCACGACCTGCCTGGCGGAGCGGGGGTCGACTGTCGAGTCATTGCTCCCCTGAATCACCAGCGTCGGCGCCGTGACGCGCGGCAGCACACGCCAGGCGCGGCGTTGCAGCAGGGTCAATTGATGGATCGCAGCCAGTGGCACTCGCACCGTGCGACGCAACTGCTCGCAGACCACCGGATCATCCAGATCAGCATCCGGGGCGCGGTGGCGGATCAACATGCGCAGCGCCGGATCGCTGAAATCAGCGCCTGCAAGAGGATAGTACCATGAAATGGCGTATCGCGCGATACTGCTCAAATTCACCAGAAGTTGACCGCGCAGGCTCAGGGCTGGCGCCAGCACAACGAGCCGCTCAACTGGCAGTTGCGCTGCCAGAAGCAGCGCAAGCAACGCTCCCATCGAGAAGCCAACAACGACAACCCCGGAGCACCGATGGTGCAGCATGGCGAATCCCTGCGCTGCAGTCTCCGCCCATTGCCGCCATTGAACGCCAGCAAGCGCATCGGGAAGCGCACCATGACCAGGGAGCAACGGTGCATGCACGCTGTACCCTTCACGAAGACACGCAGCCGCCAGCGGACGGACTTCCGCCGGATCCCCGCCAAAGCCATGGATCAGCAGGACGCCCGGTGAGCCGGCCCAAACGGTCAAAGATTCGACTCTCCGTCTTTCGGCCGATGGTGAGGCAGCGGCATGGGCAGAATGCGGAACGGACTCGGTCAACATTGCGATCTTCCTGTCTCTTGTGGTGCTATGCCCTATTAGACGCTCAGATCAGCAGGCTTCAAGCATGGCGTCCTGGTTGCGCATGCAGGTTATCGGCTCAGACCCTATCCATTCGCAACCGATCATCCTGACGTCGCCTTTCTCTGACATCCATCTTATCCGACTCTGAACAAAGCGGCAAAGCGATAATGGCGCGTCAGCAGAAGCTCATTGTTCCAACACCAGGACGACCGCCGAATGAAGGCCCTTGCGTACTTGCGCTGCGAGATCGCGCTCTTTGCAGCAAGCGCCCTGGTTGCGCTCGCCGCACCCGCTGGACGAAGCAAAAAGACTGCCCCGGCGCGGCGGGCCACACAACAGACTGTGCCTGCTATTTGGTATACGAGGACCAACGCGCGCTCGATTGCTCTCTGGCAGTTGGTGATGACCGGCGGACGGTCAACTCGTCACGACTCGTGGAATAGGGAGGGGTCTGGAATTGCATCCAGCCAGACAATTGTTCGGGCGACGCCGTCAGCGCATCGAGCTTACCTGGACGCAGCGTTATTATCCTGCCCCTGGCGCACACCGACAACACGCGATGCCAAGGCCGTCCACATTGCCCTGCGCTGCGTCATAACGACGTACTACCGATGACGGAAGATAAGTATCCCTCCAACGAGAATCATCAGCAGTGGAAACACAATATCGGCGTCGATGCCGAACTGCTCAGCCAGGAAGATCAGCCCAAGCCCAATGAGCACAATACCAGCCCAGTTCACACGCCGACGAGACGCTGGCTTTGGCGCTGGTGCGGCGGGATCGAGACGCAGATTGATCGTCTGCCCCGTGTTAGGCAGATCTGGAGATATATCGGCAAACGACGAATCAGCATATCCTCGTTGCCGAGCATACTGGGCCTCATACGCCTGACGGCTGAACACAGCGCCGTGTTCCTCCATCGCCTGCCCCAGACCGGAGAAAGTAGACGGCGCATCAGGCGGCGCCTTCGGCATAATAATCCACAGTATCGGATACAATAGGAAACCGAGGCCGCTGGTCAGGGTGACCAGCACAAAGATCAGGCGAACAATCACCGGATCGATCTGAAAATATTCGCCAAGGCCGCCGCACACGCCAGCGATAACTGCATCACGACGACTGCGCACCAGACGAGATTTCATCGTATTCCCGGGCCTTCGTGGTCGCCACGCGACCAAAGTATTCGACTCCTGGCGATGAGACGCAAAAGATTAATACATTGTTGCAGTCTTGCTCAGAACGTAATACGATGTCGGCGCAGCGCAATGCTCTGGAGCAATCCGACTGCCGCCAGCGTGGTCATTGTGAAGCTGCCGCCATAGGAGACAAATGGCAAGGGGATGCCGGTAATCGGCATAATGCTCATATTCATGCCGACGTTGACCAGCACGTGACACAAGAGCATCGCTGCAATCCCGACTGCAATCAGGCGCCCGAACGGATCGCGCGCCGCCTGCGCAATCGCTAGCGCCTGCCAGATTGTTATCCCCAAAAACACGAGCAACAACGCAGCGCCAAGGAATCCCAATTCCTCGCCAGTGATTGCAAAGATGAAATCGGAATATTGCACTGGCAGATAGTTGCCCTGGCTGAGCAACCCATGCGTCCATCCGCGACCAGTCAGACCACCAGACCCGATGGCCGTCAGCGACTGCATAATGTTCCAGGCGCCCTGTTTCAGTTCCGGGTCATACTTTAGCGGATCGATGAAGATCAACAGACGATCGCGCTGATACGGACGAAGCAGGTGCGTCCAACTGAAGATCGCAACGGGGATGGCCGCGATAAACAATATGACGAATTGCCGCCATTGCACGCCAGCGACCAACGCCATCGCCAGCCAGATAGCGCCGAAGACCAGGGCTGTGCCAAAATCAGGTTGCAGAAAGACCAGCGCCATCGGGATGCCGACCAGAATGAGGCTGACCATCACCACCTGCCAGGCGTGCGGCTGGCGCTCGTTCCGCGACCAATATGCCGCTAGCGCGAGAATGACCAGCAGTTTCGCCGGTTCCGAGGGCTGAAAGGTCCGAATACCGAGATCGATCCAGCTTTGTGCGCCGGAACTGACCTGACCAATCGCCAGTACCAGGATGAGCAGCGCTACTGCGCCGAGATAGAATGGCACGATCCAGGCCTCGAAGAAATGGTAATCGAGCGCGGTTAGAAACGCCATCGCAGCGCATCCGACCAGCAGATTGACCAGATGCCGCGAGAAATACCCCTGGGTCAGGGGATCGCGCAGGGTGGCGCTGTACACCATAGCAGCGCTGAAGCCCAGGAGAATGACCACACAGATGAGCAGCGGAAAGTTGTAATCGCGCCAGGTTTTGACCATACGCAGGTTCGAGATAGGATAGCGCCGGACATTATACCAGCGATACTGGCATCATGGGCAGGATCGTCAATGAGAACCCGGCCATTCGCGCTGCGATCTGAGACCTTTCGCTCAGGGGCTTTCGCGCGCTCTGCGAAGGCTTGAGTCCGCAACGGCAGTCAATAGCGCGAAGCAATCAGCGCTTTGCTGCGCTCGTAGTGTACGTTTTGCCAGCAAGCCCTCACGTCGCATCGCCCGCTCCGGGCATTAGGACGCACATCTCCCCCTTCCTCACAGGGGTAGGTTTTCTCGGCCAACCCTTCTGTTGCATCGCCCATCTGGAGCGTTGGGATGCGTAAACGCTCCCTTCTCCTCTCGTGAGAGAAGGGGGCAGGGGGGATGCTCACAAGGGTAGATTTTTCCGACACGCCCTCGTGTTGCATCGCCTGCTTGAGGCATCAGGACGCCTCACTCCCCCTTCTCCCCTTGTGGGAGAAGGGGGCGGGGGGGATGAGGGGAAAACCGGGCATCGGGATGCCGAAAACGCCCCTGGCACCTTAAAACCCTACCCTTGAGAGCTCTGACAAGCTCGGCGTCACGAGCGTATCACCAAAGGCATCCAGAGATACGGTCTACCGCGGAAGACGCTGAGGGTCGCGGTGTTATTTGCGGGCGCCGGATCGCGCTGCGTCGATGACACCGTTGCCGTCGCCGGACTTATACCGCCGGGTGATGGAACTCTGAGCGTAATGGTGAGCGCCGGAGCGACGCCGCTAGCTGCAAGCACACCGCGCACGCACGTCACTCCGCCAGCGATGATGCAGTCCCATCCTGATCCGCCGGTTTGTACGCCTGTTGAGTCTGGCGGCGGCGTGAACTGCACCTGCACACTGCCAGCCGCACTAGGACCAGCATTCAGCACGACAACCGTGTAGGTGAGGACGCCGCCGGGTTCGACCGGGTTCGGTTGAGCGGTCAGGATCACCGAGAGATCGGCGTCCCCTAGAGCAGATGTCTCATACGCGCCTATATCACAGGCTGCCAGACCGTTGCCATCACCATCGACGGGGCGCACCACGCCGCGCTGATCGGTTGGTGCACACGAACTCCCGATTGCCGGATCGCCAGCATCGATTGCCGGACTGTCACTGAGCAATCCAACTGTCAACGTCGGTCCGCCGTTATCGAGCAGCGCAGCGGGTCGTGCGCTGACGCCGATGACATTCCCGCTCAGATTGCCCACAATTGTGCAGCCAGTATCGCGGTGGATCAGATTGTACCCTAGGGACTCAAGAATATTGAAGCAATCGGGATTGATCCGGTCTGGCGCAGGACTAAGGTCGGCATTGTCGGAAATGATCGTGTTGCGCAACCGCAACTGATTGATCACCTGTTCATCGACGCGCACCGAGACGCCGCCGCCCTCGCCGATATTGTTCCGGTCATCGTCAGCAGTGTTGCGCACGATCGTGACGTTATTGAGCGTCGCCGAGCTTCTTGGGGGCATGATGAGCGCCTGGTCGAGCGACACGCTGATGCCGCCGCCGCTATTCCCCGCGCTATTGCCGGTGATCGTCACATTAGTCAGTGTCGCGCTGCCGCCGTTGAACACGCTCAATGCCCCGCCGAGGCTGCCTGCCCGATTGCCGGTGAATGTCACCCGCTCAATCGTGGCGCTGGCGCTGGCCCGCTTATCCCCGTCATCGCCGAGCACCTCGATGCCGCCGCCGCGCTCCGCCCGCCCATCGCGCACCATACTGTCGCGCAGGGTCAGGCTCGTTCCCGGCGCAACGAGAATCACGCCGCCACTGCCGGGAACGTTGCCGTTTCCGCGCAGGGTCACCCCGGTGACCGTAACTGCGGCGGTTGCAAGGAGGTGAAAGACGCGATCACCGCTGGCGGCAATAATGGTTGTTGTAGCGGCGCTGGCGCCAACGAGCGTTAGATCTTCGCGGATGTCGAGATCGCCGTTGGCGTTGTCGTCCTCAAGAGTGGTGGCAAGCGTCAGCGTATACGTTCCGGCTGGCAGCACGATCGTATCGGCGCCGGGGTTGGCATTGGCGGCGCTGATCGCTTCACGCAGCGAACAATCGACGCCGCACACGCCATCGGCAGTATCGACGGTTTTGGTGACAGTGAATGTCTGTGGCGCGGCCGTTGCTGGTTCAACCGCCAACAATACTGCGATCACTAGCAGGATTAGCAGAACACTAGAGCGACGCATATTTGTTTAGTAGAGTAAGCGCACCAGGAACCTCTGGCAGACAGAATAGCATCTCTCTCGGATTGTACTACAGATGTGATTGCAGTTCTGTAGTACGATGAAAGAGTGGAAGTCTCCAGTCAATCCAAGAGGCAAGCGCGATCTCGGACGGACTCGCGCTGATGCCGACGGACTCACACAGATTTGCTATAACGTGACGCTCTAACCACAGGCCAGCAGTTTGACACGCCCTGTCCATCGTGCTATACTATTCAGCGCTGTGGGGGTGTAGCTCAGTTGGGAGAGCGCGACAATCGCACTGTCGAGGTCAGGGGTTCGAGCCCCCTCACCTCCACCAGAGTATGGGGCAGTAGCTCAGTTGGGAGAGCGCAACGCTGGCAGTGTTGAGGTCAGGGGTTCGAGCCCCCTCTGCTCCACCAGGTTGAACGGCAGGCGTCTTACGTCTGCCGTTTTGCGTTCTTACGGTTGCTCATTCATTGTGCGCGTCGCAGGCTGGGCGAATTGTGCGGCGGTTTGCGTCGTTCCACTACCGCGCGACCAGATGATCGTCAGACGGCTTAACTGGGAGCAATCGTAGAAACAGCCGCGGCATTGTTGGAACATGCCGAGCTGTCCGGCGACCGGCGCCCGCAGGAACGATGAAGATCAACCGGACAGGGACATCAATCCGCTCAGGGACGCTCTTGCCGTCGATCCGGTTAAGGAGCGCGTTCATCGCACAGCGCCCGATTCCGTGATTGTCATCGGCAACTCCAGAGTCTGCGCATCGAGTCATCGGGCAGCCGCCATCTCGTCGGGGATGCGCACGCCATACTCCTGGAGCGTTTGCAGCGTACCAACAGCATAGTCAATCTCGGAGCCGATGACGGCATCAAAAGTGTTCCTCGCTTTCCCAGCGGCGCAAAGGACCGCGAACGGATGCGATGCAACGTCGTTGATGGCGCTCGATCAGGTGTTCAATGAGTGCGCTCATGCCCTGGCGCGTATCGGTGACGACCTGCGGGACGCCTGCGATATTCCCTTCATAGTTCACAATCAGCGACCCCCTCGGGGGCGACGAACCTCACGCGTGTCGATTTTTCGGCACGCCCTTCCATTGCATCGCCCGTTGTGAGCGTTAGGATGGGTAAACTCCCCCTTCTCCCCCCAACCCCCCGCATGCGAGGGGCGCAGGGGAGCGGGAGAAGGGGGGAGCTCACAGGTGTAGGTTTTTCGGCAAGCCTTTATGTTGTATTGCCCGTTTTGGGCGTTGCGATGCGCACACTCCCCCTTCTCCCCTTGTGGGAGAAGGGGGCAGGGGGGATGAGGGGAACAAGGGCGTCAAGATGCGGCAAACCTGCTTCGCACACCAAAAGCCTACACGAAAGAGAAGTGATGGAACTCCCCCTTCTCGGCATCGTCCAGGTTCATGCTGAATCCTGCTCTGCTGTGAATGGTGGAGCGCTCGATTAGACATAGACGACTGCTGCTACGAGCGCTCGTCCGCCAGCAGCCGCTCAAGCTGGTCTGGCGGCAACGCCCGACCGAAGAGCCATCCCTGCGCATACTCGCAGCGCAGGGCGCGCAACTCATTCGCCTGATCCGTCGTTTCAACCCCCTCAGCCACCACCGTCATGCCGAGTGAATGCGCCAAGGCAACGATGGCTTTGACAATCTCACGATGCTCCCGCGCCATCCCAAGACGACCGATAAACACTCGGTCGATCTTCAAAGTATCAACCGGAAACTGACTCAGGTAACCGAGCGATGAATAGCCGGTGCCAAAATCGTCGATGCACACGCCCACGCCTAGTGACCGGAGTTCATTCAACTGCGCAGTTGCCGTTTCACGATGGGTGATGAACGTATTCTCGGTAATTTCCAGTTTGAGCGCGTGCGGCGACAACTCATTCCTGGCTATCGTCTCAGCGACCTGCGCCGTTAGATCGGGTTGCGCCAGTTGATGCGCCGACAAGTTGACATTCACCCATAATCTGGCATGCTGTGGGTAGCGGATTTGCCATGCGCGCAATTGGCGGCAGGCTTCCTGCAAGACCCACTGACCGATGCAATTGATCAGTCCGGCTTCTTCAGCCAGCGGAATGAACTGATCAGGAGGGATCAGACCATAGTGGGGATGCATCCAGCGCGCCAGCGCCTCAACTCCAACGATTCTGCCGTCGGCGAGCGCCACGATCGGCTGATAGTAAACCAACAACTCACCCCGCTCAATCGCGTCGCGCAGGTCGTTTTCGAGCTGGAAGTGGCTAAGCGCTTTGCGGCGCATATCCGGGTCGAACACCACATGACGCGCGCGTCGACCCATTTTCGCCTGATACATTGCTGTGTCGGCGTCGCGCGCCATCTCTTCAGGATGGTCATATCCCTGGTTGCTCAACACCAGACCGATGCTCGCTGTCGTGTACACTGTGCGATTGCGAATCATCAACGGCGCGCGCAGCGCCTGCTGAATGCGCTCAACGACCCACTCAGCATCCTCGGGATGCTCCAGATGATCGAGGATGACCGCAAACTCATCGCTCCCCAAGCGCGCCACCGTATCGCCGGGGCGGAGGATGCTCTCCAGCCGCCGGGCGACGGCGACCAGCAATTCATCGCCTGCAGCGTGTCCGAGGCTGTCATTGATTGTCTTAAAGCGATCCAGATCGAGGAACAGGACGGCAAACAGATATTTCTCGCGCTTGGACCGCTTGAGCGCCAGGCTCAAGCGATCCATGAACAGCGTTCGATTGGGCAGGCCGGTGAGCGCATCGTGCAGTGCGCCATACGCGAGTTGCTCCTCTGCGCGTTTCCGAGCGGTGATATCTGTCTGCGAGCCAACCACCCGCGTCGCCCGACCGTTCTCATCCCACACTGCCATGCCGCGGCAGAGCATCCAGCGGTAGTTTCCATCCCGATGGAGCATGCGATACTCGAGTTCGAACGATGTGATCAGGCGGCGGGTATGCGCCAGGAGGCGCAGTTCAACCCGTTCCCGATCATCAGGATGGATGCGGCTGAACCATTCATCAGGCGATGTGCCGATCTCATCATCGTCATACCCCAGCATTGCCTTCCAGCGCGGCGCGAAATAGATCCGGCCATTGACAAGATCCCAATCCCACAACCCATCGTTGGCGCCCTGCGCCGCCAGAGCGTACCGTTCCTCGCTGGCGCGCAGCGCCGCCTCAGCGCGTTTGGCTTCGGTTACGTCCCGCACGATCGCCACGCTCCCGTTCAAACCGCCTACATCGCGGAGTGGACGGGCGGTAATGCTCAGCCACTGCTCGGGATGCGCACCAGCGACGGGCAAACGCACTTCCGCTGCATCGACCGCCTCGCCGCGCAGCGCGCGCGCAAACGGCAGTTCGCGCGGGGTCAACCAACAACGACCATCGGATGACTGCGCAACTGGAACATTAGGGGCGTTCGGCAGCAGGCTGGTCAGGCGGTCGCCAAGAATCTGAACGGCTGCAGGATTGTGGTGGATCAATCGTCCCTCGGCGTCGGTCACGACAACCGCATCGCCCATACTGTTGAGGATTGCCAGCAAGAGGTTTGTCTGCCGGCGCAGCGCCGCTTCGGAGCGTTTCAAGGCATCGGCGCGTTGCTCTGCCAGCAGGGTGCGTTCAGCGACGCGCTGCTCGAGCACGAGGTTCAGCGCACGCAACTCCTCTTCAGCGCGCCGCCGCTCACGCTGTTCCTCCTCGAGGCGGTTGAGCATCGCCTGCAGTGTTTGATCAACAGCATCGAGGCTAGCGAGGTTCTGGATCGCCTGCCGGATCGCCGGATCGTGCGCAGCCGCCGGATGATCGGTCGCCGTGCTGAGCAGTTGCAAACGCATGCGCAGATACGCCTGTTCAGCGTCGCGCAACCGCTTCTGCTCCAGGCAGGCATTGACGCGCGCGTGCAGAATTGTTGCGTTGAACGGCTTGCCCAGGTAGTCGGCGGCGCCGAGTTGAATGCAGTGCGCAATCAGATCGAGATCCTGATCGCCGGAAATGACGATCACCGGAATGTGACGCAGCGCTGGGTCGGATTTGAGCGCCGCCAGGACCTGATCGCCGCGGATGCCGGGCATAAGAATATCGAGCAGGATCAGGTCGAACGCCTGCTGCCGCACCGCTTCGAGCGCTGCAATGCCGTCGGATCGGACCACCACCGTGTGACCGGCGCGTTCGAGCTGCCGCGCCAGGGCGTTGCGAACGTAGTCGTGATCGTCAACAACTAGAATATGGCCAGAGGGCGACATGTACTTCCCACTACGCTGTTGTCTTTTGTTTAACGGTCAAACTATACTGCTGTTTACGAGCTGGCGCAAACGCAGATCCCCGCTCCGGCGTAAAGGGGGAAACGCTGATTCACACGCATGGAACAGGCTCACGCAGATCTGCACGCTCAGGAGGCGACTGATCTGTGCGAATCCGTCTTAATCCGCGCAGATCCGTGCGCCAGATCGAGCAGGAGTGCGATACGCGCGTCTAAACCTGCGTGCGAATCCGTCTTGATCCGTGCAGAGCCGCGCGCTCCTGTTCATCATACCAGCCGAAGCGTCCAGATTCGATGGCTGCGCCTGCTGCGCACGTTTCCCGGCGCAAAGCGGAGTCATGGGCTATAATATGCGAGTCGCACCGGTGTACAAGGAGGTTGGGAGGCATGTCATTCCGCATTGCAGCGCCCTTTCAGCCAGCCGGCGATCAGCCCAAGGCGATTGCGCAACTGGTCGAAGGGATTCGCGCAGGATACAAACATCAAACGTTGCTCGGCGCCACCGGCACTGGCAAGACGCTGACCATGGCGCATGTTATTAGCCAACTCGAGCGACCGGCGCTAGTGATGGCGCACAACAAGACGCTGGTCAGCCAGTTGTATGCCGAGTTCCGCGAACTGCTGCCCGATGCGGCGGTGGAAATGTTCATTTCATACTACGACATGTACACTCCCGAAGCGTATGTGCCGAGCAAAGACCTGTACATCGAAAAGGAAGCCGAGATCAACGAGGAGATCGACCGCTTGCGCCACGCAGCGACGCAGGCGCTCTTCACGCGGCGCGACGTTCTGATCGTGGCGTCGGTGTCGGCGATCTACGGTCTCGGTTCGCCCCACGAATACGGGCAGGTTGTCATTCCCATCCGCGTCGGCGAGGTGCGCAACCGCGATAAACTCTTGCGCCAGTTGCTTGATCTGCAATTCGAACGCAGCGATATGGACTTCCGTCGCGGCACGTTCCGCGTGCGCGGCGATACCCTCGACATCTTCCCCGCCAACCAGGAGATTGCGATCCGTGTCGAGTTCTGGGGCGATGATGTCGAGCGCATCGCCGAGTTCGACCCGTTGACCGGCGAGATGCTGAGCGAGCGAACGGCCGTGGATATTTATCCGGCGAAGCACTTCATTACCACCGCCGAGACGCTCAAACTAGCAATCGCCGATATTCAGGCGGAACTGCAGGAGCGCGTCGCCGAACTCGAGAGTCAGGGAAAGTTTCTCGAAGCGGCGCGTCTCAAACAACGCACCAACTACGACCTCGAAATGCTCTCCGAGGTCGGTTACTGCTCCGGCATCGAAAACTACTCGCGGCACCTCGACCGCCGCGCCCCCGGGCAGACGCCGTGGACGCTGCTGGACTACTTTCCCGACGACTTCATTCTGTTCATTGATGAGTCGCATATCACCATTCCGCAGATCCGCGGCATGTACGCTGGCGACCGGTCGCGCAAGGAGACGCTCGTCGAGTACGGGTTCCGCCTGCCCTCCGCGCTCGACAACCGACCGTTGCGGTTCGACGAGTTCGAGCGCCACATTCACCAGGTCATCTATGTTTCGGCGACGCCGGGACCCTACGAGTACGAACATTCGCAGCAGATCGTCGAGCAGATCATTCGCCCGACCGGTCTGCTCGATCCAATCGTCGAGGTGCGCCCGACCAGAGGGCAGATTGATGACCTGGTTGGCGAAATCAAGCGGCGGGTGCAGAAGGGACAGCGCGCACTGGTGACGACGCTGACCAAGCGCATGGCGGAGGATCTGGCGGATTACCTCAAGGAGATGGGCATCCGCACCAGTTACCTGCACTCCGATATTGAAACGCTTGAACGGGTTGAAATTCTGCGCGATCTGCGGCTTGGCGTATACGATGTCGTGGTTGGCATCAACCTGTTGCGCGAAGGTCTCGATCTGCCAGAGGTATCGCTCGTTGCGATTCTTGACGCCGACAAAGAAGGGTATTTGCGCAGCGCATCGTCGCTCATCCAGATCATCGGGCGGGCTGCGCGGCATGTTGAAGGCACTGTCATCATGTACGCCGACACGATCACGCCATCGATGAAGTTCGCAATTGACGAAACCAACCGCCGACGCGCCATTCAGGAAGCGTACAACCGCGAGCACAACATCACCCCGGTGGGCATCTCGAAAGCCGTGCGCGACCTGACCGACCGAGTGCGCAAGGTCGCCGAAGAGCGCGGCGTGTACCAGGCCGCCGAGGCGTCGACCGAATTGCCAATCCCGAAGGATGAGATCGTCAAGCTGATCAAGGAGCTGGAGAAGCAGATGAAGCAGGCAGCGAAGGACCTGGCGTTCGAGAAGGCTGCCGCCCTGCGCGATCAGATCATTGAACTGCGACGCACGCTAGCGCTCGAAGAAGAGCGCCAACCGGCGCGTTCGTAGAGGAAACGCTACCATATCGGTTGCAACTCTTTACCGTTCCAGGGGCGCTCCTGGCGTAAGATAACTCCCAGTAATGTTAGTGCGAAGCGACGGCGCAACGCGCGCCGTCGTTGTGTTTTCGGGAGGCTGGTATGATTCGCATCCGGTTCGCTGATGGGGGAGCGACGCTGGAAACCGACCGAACAGGGCACGACGTGCTCAATGCGCCGGTGATCAATAAAGGCAGCGCCTGGAGCGAGGAAGAGCGCGCAGAGTTCGGTCTGCTCGGATTGTTGCCGCACCACGTCTCGACCATCGAGGAGCAACTGGCGCGCGTCTACCGCAACTACCAGCAGCGCAAAGACGACCTGGACCGTTACCTCTATCTGACCGACCTGCAGGACCGGAATGAGACGCTGTTCTACCGGTTGCTGCTCGAGCATATCACCGAGATGATGCCGATCATCTACACACCAGAGGTCGGCGTCGCCTGCCAGCGCTACAGCCACCTGTTCCACCGACCGCGCGGGTTGTTTATCGACTATCCGCACCGCGATCAGATCGAGACAATGCTGCGCTCCTGGCCCCTAGCGGAGCACACCCGCGTGATCGTCGTCACCGACGGCGAGCGCATTCTGGGGCTGGGCGACCAGGGCATGGGCGGGATTGGCATTCCCATCGGCAAATTGACGCTCTACACCCTCTGCGCTGGCATTCACCCGGCCACGACGCTGCCAATCGTCCTGGACGTTGGCACTAATAATCCCGCACTGCTTAACGACCCGCTCTACCTGGGGTGGCGACACGAACGGGTGCGCGGCGAGGAGTACGACGAATTCATTGAACAGTTTGTCACGGCGGTCGAGAAGGTATTCCCGAATGTGTTGCTGCAATGGGAAGATTTCGCCAAAGACAACGCGCGCCGCATTCTTGACCGCTATCGCAACCGGATTCTCAGCTTCAACGACGACATTCAGGGCACCGGCGCAGTCACGCTGGCGGGTTGGCTGGCGGCTGTCGAGATTTCCGGCGTGCCGCTGGCAGAGCAGCGAATCGTCATGCTGGGCGCCGGGTCGGCGGCGACCGGCATCGCCGATCAGATCGTCACGGTGATGGTCGAGGCAGGCATTCCGCTGGAGCAGGCGCGCCGGACAATCTGGCTGATTGACAGCCGCGACCTAGTGCATACTCGGCGCACCGGCCTCGAAGAGGCGAAGATGATCTATGCCCAGCCGTATGAGGCGCTGGAAGGATGGACGCGCGAAAGGAGCGGACCGTTCACCCTGTACGAGGTCGTCGCAAACGTGCGCCCAACCTGTCTGATCGGCACCTCGGCGCAGCCGGGGGCGTTCGACGAGCGCACCGTGCGCGAAATGGCGCGGCACGTTGAGCGACCGATCATCTTCCCACTCTCCAATCCTACCTTGAAGAGCGAGGCAGTTCCCGCCGACCTGATCGCCTGGACGGAGGGGCGGGCGCTGGTGGCGACCGGCAGCCCTTTTGCGCCGGTGGAGTACGGCGGAAGGACCTTCGTGATCGGGCAGTGCAACAACGTCTTCATTTTCCCCGGCGTCGGGTTAGGGGTCATCGCCGTGAATGCCCGGCGCGTGACCGATGCGATGTTCGTGGCGGCAGCGCGCGCATTGAGCGCCTTCTCACCGGCGCGGCAGGACCCGACGGCATCACTCTACCCATCGCTCACCAGCGTGCGCGACGTCTCACGCGCCGTGGCGCAGGCAGTCGCCGCCGAAGCAGTGCGCTCCGGGCTGGCGGACCCGCTCAGCGCTGACGAACAGGCAGCGCGCATTGCCGCAACCATGTGGACGCCAGCGTACCCGCGGGTGCGGCGGATGGCGGGGTAGCGACGCGAATGACCGGTCAACGAATGGCTGGTTAACGAATGACCGGTCAACGAATAAGGAAACAAATAAACGAATGGGGGGCGCTCGTTCGTTTATTTGCTCTTTCATTCAGTTATGGCTTGATGGCGAGATCCCGAAAGTCCAGGGGCGCCCGGCGCGCCGTAGCCTGGTTCACGCTCCACTGCACCGCACCTCGCCAGGTGAACCCGGGTTTTTCTCTGGAGGCGCCCGGCGCGCCGTAGCCTGGTTCATATCCCGCCGCACCGCGCGTCGTGGTCCGGTTTGCGTCCCGCCGCGCCGCGCCTTGCTAGGTGAACGAGGCGCTCACAGCTCCGTAGCCCGGTTTGCGTCCCGCCGCGCCGCACCGTGGTCCGGTTTGCCTCCCGCCGCACCGCACGGCATTGGGTGCGCCCGGGTTCGTCTCCGCGAGCGCCCGGCGCGCTGTGGCTCGGTTCGTGCCCCGCCGTACTCGTAGTGCCGTTGCGATGCAACGGTGCCACAGGAGGCCATTTCAATCCCCTGGCAGGATGTGGGTTTTTTGCGCCAACCGGGCGTAAGGGCGGGTCTGAGACCCGCCCTTACGTTTCAACCCTCTGGCGGGGATGTGGGTTTTTCTCTCGACAACGACGCCCGCGAAGCAACCGACGGCGGCGCACTCTCGCGCTGCGACGGCGACGCAGATGGCGGCGAAACTGCTTCGCGCTGCGGCGGCGGAGTCGCTTCGCGCTGCGGCGACTCTGGCGCATACCATGCGCCTCGCGTCGCATTGAGCGAACAAATCCGCTTGTGAGCGGAGAAATTTCTTCGACCTGCACGGAAGACAGCGCTTCAACTGCGGGAGTGACGTTTGCGCGCAGTTGCAACGGCGCCGGCGACTCACTGCGCTAGAAGAGCCAGAGAGTCACAGTGACGATGATCGCTATTAATACTACCAGCGCCGTCGCCCATGAGCAGCCGGGCGACGGCTCATTCTCGCCTTTATCGTCTTCATTTCCGACATATGTTCGATTGTCAACAGTTTCACCGTCAATAGCGTCCGTATCCTCCCATACCGGGCGATATGGCTCAGCGTAGCGACGTGGATGCCCTGTTCGGGAACCGGTTCTCGACATGGCGCTCTCCTATTGAAACAACGAAACCGGGTGCATGGGCGGGTCTGAGACCCGCCCTTACGTTTCATTCCCCTGGCGGAGATGTGGGTTGGCGCACCAACCGGGCGCACGGGCGGGTCTGAGACCCGCCCTTACGTTTCATTCCCCTGGCGGGGATGTGGGGTTTTCTCACTGATTGTTTGTCGCATGTTCCGCGTGCGCTTGTATTTGATGTTTCAATCCCCTGGCGGAGATTTGGGTTTTTCTCCCGATTACTGCCGGTTCAAATGAACCCTGGGGGTTCGATGCGATAGTTTCAATCCCCTGGCGGGGATTTGGGTTTTTCTCACCAGCCTCGCTCGCCCGGCAGGGTGGGCGGGGCTGCTGCTGTTTCAATCCCCTGGCGGGGATTTGGGTTTTTCTCACACATCTTGCCGTCATCCCACTGTCCCACAAACCCCTCACCACTCGTTTCAATCCCCTGGCGGGGATTTGGGTTTTTCTCACCCGCTTGTCGCCCAGCAACGTGACATGCCAGACGTTGACTTTCAATCCCCTGGCGGGGATTTGGGTTTTTCTCACACTCTTCGCTATTGTAGCGCATCAGGACGCGGCGCGCAAGGCGGTTTGCGCGGTCGCCCAAAATTGGGCGAAAAGTGTAAAGCCTTTTTGTCGTCAACTGTGGGGACGAGCCTTTCTTCATGGCGTCCTGATACAGTAGCGCGGCATTCGCGCGCACTGCGCGGCTGCACCGCTTGCCCGCGCTCCCGCACAATGCGCGCGATCATCGCGTCAGACGACGTAGAAGTCATTGCTCTTTTCGACTGGCAGCCCTTCACCTTTGACCTCAACGTTCGTTGCGCACGCGCTACACAACCGGTAGATGCGCACGCTGTCCCCTTCGTCCAGCTTGATGACGCGCTCGACTTTTTTCAGCAGCGCGCGGTACTCCCGTTCGGTCAGGTCGCACTCGAAGACGCTACGCTGGACGCGCTGTCCAAATCCTTCCAGCACCTTCGCCAGCTTCAGGCGTCGCGCGTCGTCCGGGATGTCGTAGGCGATGACGTATAGCATGCACGCTCCTTCACCGCACCACGAACGGTTCGTACTCCGGTCCTCCCTGCACGGCGCGCGCCAGTTGCCGCGCCTGAAGCGCCAGGCAGCGCAGGTAGCTGGCCTTCCCCGGCCGACCGTCAGCGCCATCGGGGTGGGTCACTTCGGTGCGCATACGCTCCTCGAATGCGGCGACAAATCGCCGTTTGCCTTCGTCGCTCAAGAGCACCGGGTAGTCGCCGTCCGGCGTTTCGGTAAAGTCGTCGAAGGCAATGCGCCCGTCATTGCAACAGCGGATCACCAGCGAGTCGACCAGAATTGGGCGAAACTCTTCAATCAGATCGAGCGCCAGCGATGGCCGTCCATAGTCTACCTGGTGTAAATAGCCTAGGTAGGGATCGAAGCCAGCCGCTTCCACAGCGCCGAGCATCTTATGCACCAGCAGGGTGTATCCGAAGGAGAGCAGGGCGTTCACCCGGTCCGGCGGCGGCCGACGGATGCGCGCCTCGAAGCGCCATTCCGGTCCGATCAGGGCGCGCACGCCGGCAAAGTACCGCGCGGTGGCGCTCCCTTCGACTCCTATGAGTGCATTGAGGGTAGTGGTGCGCGGTACGCGCTCAATGAAACGGTCGAGGTCGTCGGCAGCCTGCTCGACGTCAGCGGACGCATCGGCGCGATTGCGCGCAAAACGGCGTAACAGGGCGCGACAGTTGCGCAGCTTGCCTTCGACAAATCGCTGCGCCAGACGCAGGGACCATTCGCGGTCCTCGGCGCGCCGGTATTGCGCGGCGCGCAATGCGGCGTGCGCGCTGACAGCGCCGACCAGACGACCGTGGTAGCGCCCATGCACGGTTAGAAAGGTAACGTTGATGCCGTTGTCGAGCATGCGTTTGATCGCTGGCGTGGTCACCCCGACATTCCCGATGATGACGATATCTTCAATTTTGACCAGCGGCACACTGGCAATGACGGCGCCGTCGCGCCGCACAACCAACCGCTCGCCGTCGCAGCCGATCTCACTGCCCTGTTCGGTGACGTAGAGGGTTGCCATGGAATTGCTCCGTTGCAGTGTGATGTTCTGGTTGACGCAGCGACATAGAGCGCACGGATGCGCGCGGTTCAATCGCTTTCTATCAGAATCTGATCCGTGCGCATCCGTCGCACCTGTGTTCATAATTGGACGAAGTCGCAGAAGAAGCGAAGTCGCAGAAGAAGCGCCCGACGAGCGAATCGAATCTGATCCGTGCGCATCCGTCGCACCTGTGTTCATCCGTGTCCTATCGACAGATCGGACTCTCCGATAACCTCAGCGGTCGTCGCTGTCCAGCAGGCGCGCCTGACCGTAGCCGCGAGTTGTGCTAGCGCCAATGCCGCTGAACAGGGCGAAGCGCGCCAGTGTGTTGATGCACGCCAGCCAGTAGCGGTCACGGTTGACGGCGGCATACGTGACGCGCCCTGTGGCGCCGATCTGCGGAACGCCGCCCTTCGTCGGCTCAGACCGCGAGTGCAGGTTGAACCGGCTGACCGCGATGCACTCTTCGGCAAACCGGCGCGCCTCATCGGGGAAAGCAATAGGCGCAAATGCGTTCCAGCGTTCGAGGAGGCTGCCGAAGACTAGCGCTGGCAGCGGCAGCGGTTGGTTGAGACCACGCTGCCGGAATGTGACCGGCGTGGCAAACTCGAACGTCCAGCGCGAAGGGGCGGCGCTGCGGTTGATGACCGCAGACGCCAGTTTCTCATATGTGGAACTTCCTGCCCACGGATCGTCGGCAGGATCACCGGTTATCCGCTCGACGCGCCAGAGCACACCGTCGAGGTCGAGCGGCCCGAGCGTGTCGGGGCGCCAGGTTGCGGCGATCGCCTCAAGCGCCGGGGTCAGCAATGTGACCCGCAGTCGGTACTGGCGATCAGGATGAACGTGCGCACTATGATTGCGCGCTTCGAGACCGATAACGTTCGAGACGGTCAATGGTTTGGGTCCGTCGTCGTCGTGGATCTGCGCCGCGAGCGTTGGATCGGCGTCGTTGATCAGACGCAGGACGGCAGCGTGCGCCGCGCGCCCGAGCGATGACGATGTTTGCGCCGACGCAAGCGGGCGGATGGTGAAGATCAGTGATACGGGCATGGGTGTGTCCTTTCCAGTCCCCGGCGGGGATTCTCTTCTCACGGTTGGGCAGGTCTGAGACCTGCCCTTACGGTAAACAGCGACGGGGCGCCGCACGCGCCTACAGGAGAGCGCCCCTTCCACCCGCGCCTGCGTGCGCCCACCGGGGGGCGCCCCTCCTCACAAGTGTAGATTTTTTTAGCAAGCTCTTACGTTGCATCGCCTGCTTCAGGCAACAGAACGCCCCAACTCCCCCTTCTCCCCTGGTGGGCGAAGGGGGCAGGGGGGATGAGGGGCAAAAGGGCGTCAGGACGCGACAAACCTGCTTCGCACGCCAAAAAGCCTACACGTGAGAGGAGCGCCCCTCCCACCCGCGCCTGCGCGCGCCCACGGCGGGCGCGCCTGCGGTGGCAGCGATCAGCTTCTATGCAGTTGTTAAGGTGCTGCGATGGGGCGTCGTGTCGCCCGCGCTACGGCTGTTCCACCGCGCGCAACAGAGCGTCGATCAACGTATTGCTGCCGATGTCACAGAACAACAGTTTCTGCGTATGCTTCACGTCAGGTGTCGCAACTGCTCAATCGCAACGGCGGCGATGCGCTCGAATGGCGATTCCTGAGCGGCGAGTCCGAGGAGTTCCGCAATCTTGCGCAGGTCGCTGATTAACATCGCCGGGTCGCCGTTGTACACTTCCGCCAGCCGCTCGCGCGAAACACCCGCGAATCCGTGCGCAATCACGCTCTGGTTGCGCAACTGCGAGAGCGCGGTGATTTTGTCGAGGCGCTGCTTGACGCCGGTGAGTCGCCCCTGCTCGTCCTTCGACAGATAGGGTTTGCCATCAGGCTTGATACTTTTGGCGTTAACGAGGTACTCGAGCATTGCCTGCATTGCCGGGATGTTGGGATGGTCGTAGCGCAATGGCGTCCCGTCAATCGTGCGCCCGTCGAGCCAGGCTTTCAAACCGGGGTCAGCCTCGATGCGCTGCTGGTACGCTGGCAGATTAACCGCTTTGCGCTCTTTGCTCATATCGGTCGGCAGGTCGAGTTTTGTTTCGACGATATAGCGCAGCGCGGCTTCCTGGAAGCGGAACATGCGCCCGAGGAAATCGGCGTAGCGTCCGTTGCGGAAGGTGATGTCCGCATTGGCGACAAGTTCGCGCAGTAATGCGCCCATGTTGGAGCACTGCATGAGCGGGTCGAGGTCGCGTTCAAGGTCGGCGAGGAAGGTGCGCAACGCGCCGCTCGCCTGGCGAATGCCGTCAGCAAGCGCCGCCTGCGCCCGTTCGAAGTCGAAGCACTCGCGGTAGTGGGCATGCTCCACGAGCGCTTTCAACGCCGCATCGTTGAACTGGCGCACAATCGACAGTGCGGTGGCGAAGTCGAGGCGTTCGAGGGCTTCAATGGCGGCAGCGCGGCGGAAGGTGTTCAGCACCTGGTCGCCGACGCGCAGTTCGTAGGGCTGCCCGCCTTCCGGCTGGTACACTACGTGGCAGTGGTTGCCGAAGGCGCTGATAGCGTGCAGTTGCAGCGCCGTGTTGCACGCCGGGATGCCGCCCGCCATCAGGACGTAGCACGTCGTCTGCGGGTCTGAAAGCGGCGCGATCAGACCGGCGTAGGCGTCGAAGGCTTCATCGTACATGCTGGGGTTGATCGCGCGCCCGCCAGCGCCCACAACCGCCTGATGGTCGATCCGTGCGATCTGCTCGCCGAACCGCTCTCGCAGCAGACGCGTGATGATCTGTGCACACCAGAGCGTATCTTTGTCGCGCAGCGACACGCCGAACCGATCCAGCTTCAGCGTCTCCGGCGTCTCCGGCTGGTCGGTGTAGAACAGGATCAGCCGGTCGATTGGCTGGCGCCGGACGATCCAGCGGATGCACGGCTCGATGATCGGCATCTCGAACGTATGCTGTTCAAACGTCGCCCACACCGCCTCGCCTTCGGAACGCGGACGCTGCAATCGCCTGCCGTCAACGTTCAGGTCGCTGTTGCCGATGTTCGCCAGAACCAGAATGCTCATTGGAACCTCCTGGGTTAGGGGTTAGGGGTTAGGGGTTAAGGGTTAGGGGTTAGAGATCTTCCTGGTCTTCAACCCTTAGCCCTCTAACCTTACTGACCTTCGACCCCTTAACCTTCTAACTTTCAGCCTTCTACTTCCCTGCCTTGCCATTGCCGATACCTTTGAGGTCAGGACACACGCAAACCAGGCGCCGGGATCGTGACCGGATGATGGTCACATCGAGGCGCCCCCATAATCCTGCCATCGCCCTCACAAGGGTAGAGTTTTTGGGGTGCGATGTTTCTGCGTCCTGACGCCTGTTGTCCCCTCATCCCCTCGGTCCCTTTCTCTCACCTCGCAAGTGCAGGCTTTCAGGTGCGAAGCGGGTTTGCCACATCTTAACGCTCTTTTCCCCCCTCATCCTCCCGGTTCCCTTCTTCCGCCCTCACAAGCGTAGAGTTTCAGAGTACGATTGAGGTTTGCCGTGTCCTGCCGCCTGTTTTCCCCTCATCCCCCCGCCCCCTTCTCCCACAAGGGGAGAAGGGGGAGTCTGGGCGTCCTAATGCCCAAAACGGGCGATGCAACGTGAGGGCGTGCCCGTACAATCTACACTTACAAGCCTCGCCATCGCCAGGGGCGCTGACGGCGCCCGGCGCGTGTAGCGCCGCCGGGTGTGACCGTCACTTGCCCACGAGGCGCCCCCGCACCCCTGCCACTGCCAGGGACGCCGACAGCGCCCGGCGCGGTCTGTGGCGCAGATCTCAAGGGTCGCAGACGTTCCTACCTTCAACCTTCCCCCACTTTTCACCTTCAACCTTCCCACCTTCAACCTATCCGCGCCTCGACCCATCCCAATGGCTGCCAGGGCAATGCGCCGCGCACGATAACTTTGCGCGTCTCCGGGAAGACGTCGCCGGGGCGGAAACCAGCGGATTTGTGCTTTTTGAGTTTATGATGTTGGACTACTTGCACAAATGTGTTTTCACGATCCGCACCCTGACGCAGCCGGTCGTCGAGGGTTTTGGAGCGCCAGCCGGCGCCCCAGCCGATCGGCAGCAGGAACGAGTGCGCATCCATCCGCTCCAGACGTGCGCGCAGGTCGGTGTAGAAGCGAGTCAGCTCGGCAGCGTCGGTCTGGCGGTTGAAGTAGTCGAGTTCGCCGTCGATCAGGCGCGCAGCGCGTCGCTGGCACGCTGCCGCAAGCTCTTCCGGCTGCAACCGGCGCTGCCATTCGCCAAAGTCAAGGATGGAACGCGCCACCCGGCTCTCGAACGGGTACCGTTCGATCTGGAGCGTCGCGCGAAACTCGACGTTGGCGGGAATGGCTTCGAGCGCGATCAACCCTTGCGCCGAGCGGCTGCGGTAAATGCGCACCGCCAGTAGCTCAGGCGCACGTTCAACCGGCGCACTGTCGCTGATGTGGAGCGTGCGCAACACGTCGCGCACCGTGTTGTTGATGCTGCGTTGCGATCGGGGCGTGCCGAGAAAAACATCTTGCTCAATCTCATCGTCGGCGCCCTTTGCGCCCTGTGTCACTGCCCGCTGAAGCGCCGCGATCGCCGGACTGTGCGCTACGTCCCACGCCAGCGCACTGCGGATGGCGCCTTTGAGCGACGACCCCGGCAGGTAGAGGCGGTCGGCAACATCCTTGATCTGCTCATAGACCTCGCCGGACGCCGGGCGCCCGTTCAGCGCATAGCGCACCAGCGGTCGCCCGTTGAACATCGCGCGCTCGCGCAGCCGGTCGAGCGGCAGCAGCCCGCCTTCGACCAGTTGATCGAGCGTGCTGCCGGAGATCAATTCCGGCGGCAACAGATCGCCGGTATCGTCCGGCTGCGGCGGATTGGCGCGGCGCTCCGCCAGTTGCTGCTTGCGTTCCTTCAGGCGCCGCGCCTCCTCGCGGAAACGATTCGCCTGGCGTTCGTACTCATCCTTGCGCCGGGGCGGGTTCTCCTCGAATTGCTCGATCTGGCGGCGCAGGCGCTCATCCGCCTGGCGAATGCGTTCTTCTTCCTGCGCCAGTTCTGCGTGGAAGCGCCGCAGTTGTTCCTCATACGGGACGCGGTGCTGCTGCCAGAGATCAACGACCAGATCGAGCGCCGCGTCGGTGTTGATCACCAGCGTGGCGTCGCCGTCCACGTAGTAATCCAGGTTCGCTGCCAGCCGGTCGCCAGTGCCGATGTGGATCGGCGTAAGGGTGGTGATGGTCAGGGAAACGACCTGGTTGCGCAACAACGCCATCAGGATGCCTCCTTCCAGTCGGGGATCGGCGCAGTCAGCGCCAGTCCGCTGCGGTAGACGGGGTGCGGCGTGCCGACATCTCTGCCGAGCACGGGGTGCGCGCGCGTACTCTTGCGGTAATCGGGGCGCACATCGATCACCTGGCCGCGTGGAGCAGCGGCGCGCACATCGAGCACCGATCCCTCGGCGACCATGCGCACCCGCTGGCGGCGCTGCGGCATCTGCCCCGGACTGAACAACCACCCGCCGACCGTGACCAGTTGATACGCCGCTTCAGGGCTGCGCAGCGCTGCGATCTCGTCCTGCGCCGGAAGGTAGCGCGAGAGCAGCACAACGCGGGTTCCCGCTGCGCCGGGTATGGCGTCCAGCGCCTTCCCCGGCTGCCAGGCAAATGCGCCGCTGCCGCTTGATCGCCGACCGCCAAGCCCGCTGTGCCCCAGCAGGTCGAGCAACTGCTCAAAGCGCGGGCGCCACGCCGGATCGACGAAGCGCACCAGCAGCGCCAGACCCGCACCGGGCGCAAAGGTCACCCGTCCGACTTCGTAGTACGCCGAGGCGCAACTGACGCGGTCGACGGTCACGTGCGGCTCGCTCAGAATCGACCAGATCGGCGTCGTTTCCAGCCGCCGCTTCCACGCCTCGTCGCTCTCGCTCAACTGGCGTCGCCAGGGATCGACGGTCAGCGTCCGGGCTTCCGCTTCGGTCATCCAGACCTTCCCGCCCTGCAGCATGAGCGGCGCAGCGGTGATCGGGCGACCGGCGCACACTGCGGCGAACAGCGCTGGCGACAGGTATTTCAGGCGCTTGAATCCTTTGCCGATCCGCGCGCGCAGGGTTTCGTCCGCCACGTTCAGAGGGAGCGCCGGGCGCGGCAACAGCGGCAGGTCGCCGAGGCGCGGGAAGAGCGAACTGTGGCGCAACGGCGGTTCGCCAGCGCAGAAGGCGCGCGCCAGCGCCGGAACGCCGTCCGCATCGAGGTCAGCGTCGTCGAGCGTCACCGCCTGCGCCACCAGCGCCGCAAAGAACGAGTCCGACGGAAACGTTTCGCCCGTTTCCTCCAGACCGATCCCCTGACGTCCGAAATGACAACAGAGCGTCCGGCGGTCCGGCGGCGGGGTCAGATAATAGACCGTGAGATCGTTCATAGCAGCGCCCCGCTATGCAAACGTCCGCGCTAGCCACGCCTTGAGCGCCGCGCGGTCGAGTTCCTTCAGCGACGCTGGCTGACTGTCGAACGGCGTCTCGTCACCATACCGCCCATCGCGGATGCGCCGCGCACTGATGCTCAGGTTCTTCAGGCGCACCTGCCCGTTGCCGCGCGACCCCATGCCGCCGAGGTAATCGTCTTCCAGGTGCAGCAGCGCCTCGATCACCGTATCGAATAAATCGGCGACCTCAGCGATCTGCTCGTTCTCCCCCACATACACGCTGTAGACCAGTTCCGCCGGACCGAAGACCGCGCCGGCGGGCACGCGCTCGATCTGGCGCGGCGCAGCAGCGGACGTGACCCGGTCAATCGCCGCCTCCCACTTGATCTCGGTAAACGGCAGGTCGGTGCGCAGGCGCTCCAATTCCCTGCGCGACTCCTCGCGCAACGGCACGTCGCGCACCGCCAGGCGCGTCGGCGCGGGTACACTGAACATATTCCGATTGCCGTTCGGACCCCAACGCGGCAGCATGCCGAACACGCCACTGATCATCCGGTAGCGTTTATAGTCGTCGACGCTTTCGGGGGCGTGGACGAACACCCCTTCATTGACCCGAAACGTTTGTGGCGCGCCGTGCGCCTTTTCCATAAGCGAGCGCAGCTTGCCCTTGAGCGAGGAGCCAGGGATGTAGGGTTCATTCGTGCGCGGGTTGCGGATCACCGGCTTATCCAGCCCGCCGATCTCCAGCCCGGCAGCCGCGCCGCCGATGTGCAACCCGGTGAGCAGTTCGATGTCGGCGCGCAGAAAGATGCGCCCGTGGAGAGTGACGAATCGTTCTGGCATTATGATTCTCCTTCATCATCAGTTAGTGCGACCGCCGTAGCGACGATGGTAGGCGAGAATGGCCTCGAAGAAATCGACGAAATTGCGGAAACGGCGGGTATCCGCGCCCACGAGACTGATAGAGTCCGAAAGAATCTTCGTCAGGGCGCCCATTGCCGCCTTGCCTGGATCATCGTCGCGCCCCTGGACGCGCCCGTACTGATAGGCAAGTTTGGGGCGCAGCATCTGCAATTCGCGCTGCACATGGAGCGGCAGCGGCTTATTGTCGTCAGTTGTTTTGACGTCCTGCTCAATCGCCCGCACCGTGCCGAAGATGTTGCGGATTTGCGACGTAGTGACATCGCGCGCAAGACGCTTGCCGATCCTCTCGGCAGTCTCCGTCAATGCCTGGATCGACTCCGACGTGTCTTCGGCAATGATCTGCTCCAGCGTCTTCCGTGGCGCCAGCTCCTCCGCAAGCTGGTCGCCTGTGCGTCGTTCAGATCGTGGATTGCTCATCGTTCCTCCTTTGCACTGCTGCGTTCACGAACCAGTAATTGCGCCCAGCGAGCGGCGAGACCCGCCCGCTCGATGAAACGGTGCTGCACCCCATCGTCGCCGACGATCCGATCGCGCAGATCGTTGATGCGCTCTTTGACCCCGTTCGGGGATCGCTCGGCGACGCGCGTCAACTGATAGGCGCCCTGCCACACCCACGGTCCGTAGGTGAACTGCGGGTCGCCGCCGCGATTGCGCCGCTGCGCCTGGCGCGCGCGCGCGTCGAGCGTCTGAATGACCATCAGCAGGCTGCGCGGCACGCCCTGCTTCTGTACCAGATCAACCAGTTCATCGCACAGGTCTGCTGCTTCGCCGAAGTGTTCCCAGCCGAGGGTGCGCCCCAGGAAGGTCATGGCATCTTTGGCGTGCCGGTCAGGGCGCGTGTGGCGTTTCGCGGCGTCGAGCGCTTCGGCGGCATCGTCAGCCGCCTGGTAGAGCGGGTAGCGCGCAGTGTGCAGCGTCATCCCGCCCGACAGGGTGATGGGCGGCGCTTCGCCGGGGCGCGGCGCGCGTCCCAGCGCATAGCGCGCAAAGTCGCGGCGGATCTGCTGCGCCAGGCGCGGCATGCGATGCCACGATCCCACCAGGAAGAGATCGTCGCCGCCGCTGTACACGGCACACACCCCGCCGGCGCCGCCGTCGTTGTTGGCGCGGCGGCACAGCTCGCCGACCCATCCCTCGAAGTAGCGGCTCAACGTCGCGCTGAGCGCCGCCGTGACCGCCAGACCCGCCAGACCGGGCGGGCGATTCAGGCGTCGCCCGAAGAGATCGCCGAGGTCGTCCACATCCATGCGCAGCACGCCGATCCGCCGCACGCCGAGGCTCTGTTCCGCCAGCAGGTTGAACGGCTTGACATCACCCGGATGCAACGTCTGATCATCGTCAGCGTTGCGTTCGAGCGCCTGATACTGCGCAACATCTTCCAGTGTCGCCAGTTGCGCCACCGCGACCGTATAGCGCATCCCGACGACGTCCTGCGGTCCGAGAGGAAGGGTCTGCGGGTCGATGCTGTCGTCAATCAGCAGCACCCGCCGCCGATGGGATGGATCAGCGCGATAGTCGCGCGGATCGTCGAGCGGAGCGACATTCAACCCCAGGCTGCGCAGCACCTCGTGCCAGCGCGCCTCGCGGCGGCGGAAGGGCGCGGCGCGCGGTTCCCTCGGCTCGACCGACAGCAGTTTCACGCGCGCCAGCCGCCGCCCCAGGTCTTCGAGCGACTCACCCATCGCGTCGAGCGGTTCGGCGGATTGGGTTTCGCTGTCCGGCGGCGGCTCCGGCTGCACCGGTTCGAATAATCCGGCGAACGCCGCATCATCAAGCTCGGCGAAGCGACGGAGCTTGGCATCGTCGATCTGCCCGGTCAGGCGCTGCCAGGTGGAGTCGTTGTACTCCTGCGGCGCGAAGCGCACCCCGCCGAGCGCCAGGTAGAGCGCGCCGCCGTGCGCATCGAGGAGCAGTTGACCGATGTCGCGCCGCCAGGCGACGAGGCGCGGCTCGTATGACGCAGGGAGCAGCACATAAAAGCGCCCGCCTCCGGCATAGAGCAGGTTACAGAACGGCATCCCCGCCTGGTGCAGCAGGTCATGCGCGCATGCATCGGTCAACAATTGCAGATAGAACGAGCGCCCCCGCAGTTGACGGGTTGCGCCAGCGGCGCTGACCGAGTAGATGAACTCCTGCACACCGGAAATATCGCCGCCGACGAGCAGCAGGTCGGCATCAACAGCGAGCGCCGCCGCGAGCGCCGCCGCAACCGCCGCGTGGATGCGCGCCGCATCGTACAGCGACACGCCGTCGAGGGGCGAGGGGAGACACCAGGCATACCGCTGCAGCGCGAAGAGGAGCGCCTCGACACGCGGCGCGATCGGCAGGCGCGCACTCTGATCGTCGGCAGAGCGCAGCGCCGCGCGCAGCCTGTCGGTTGCCGCCGCATCAACGTGCGGTTCAACCGATGGAAAGAGGGTCTCCTCAGTCAGCGCCAGCGGCGCGCGGCGCACATACGCCGCTGGCGCCCCCTGCAAACGCCCAAACACCGTCGTAAGCGGCCGGGTCAGATCGAGGCGCGGCAGGGCATCGTCGCCGAAGACCAGCCGCGCGGCGCGATGCACCACATCGCCCACTGCGTCCGGCACTGCGGTTGCACCCTCATCGCCGTTTGCCGCCGTCGCCCAGAAGCGCAGCGCCGCGAGCGCCGCGCAATGCGCGTGTTCGTGCATAGAACCTCCCGACTATCGCGTGGCGCCGTTGCGCAACAGCCACAAAGCGCCCACGAACATACATGCCCATTCTATGAAGAGCGCTTCTGTACAAATCGAGAGGATGAGTGACGATTTGGAGTCGATTCCGTTAACGAATCGTCAACGAGTGGATGGTCGATGAATGGACGGTCAACGAATAAGAAAACGAATAAACGAATGAGGCGTGCTCATTCGTTTATTCGTCAGTTCATTCGGGTATTCATCGACTGCAAGACCCGCAGGTTCCCGCCCCCAAGTCCCTTGAGGTCGGGCGCGGCCTCTGGCGAGAGCAGCGCTGGCGACGTGGATTGGCAACGATGCATCTACGGCAAAGACCTCAAGGGTCGGGCAGGTTCCTGCCCCCAAGTCCCTGGAGGCCGGGCGCGGCGCCGGGAGAGAGAGAGTACGAGGCGGATCGTTCGTTTATTCGCTTCCTTCTTCGCTAACCGCGAGACCCACGTGTTCAACGTGTACCCTTCAACCTTCAACCTCTCACCTCACACAAACCGCTCGAACACCCGATTTCCGAGCATCCGTCCGCGCCGGGTCAACCGCACGCCGCGTTCATCGCGCTCAATCAGACCCTCATCTGCCAGATCCGCCAGTTCCGCGCCAAAGATTGCGTCCATGTCCACACCGCACCGATCACGGAAATGGGCGAAACTGACGCCCGCATTCAGGCGCAGCCCCATAAACATGGTTTCCGCCGCCAGATCGCGCGGGGTCAGTTCGACGACCTCGACAACCGGCGGATCGCCAGCGCGCACACGGGCAATATAGTCGTCAATGCCAGCCACGTTGACATAGCGGCGCGGGTACAGATGACCGTGAGCGCCAGCGCCAGCCGCCAGGTAATCGGCGTTCAGCCAGTATGCCAGGTTGTGATGGCAGGCGTGAGCGGGCACAGGCGCAGCGGGGTCGTC
>JANXAL010000135.1 GCA_025062325.1 Roseiflexus sp. | reverse complement strand
TTCTGATTATGCTGTTCCTGGGCATCTGCTACGATATGCTGATGGCATATCTGAACAGTTTCTTCAAGCAACGCGCCTGGAACAGCGTGGCGCTGGCCGCCGGTCTGCTCCCGCCGCTGTTAAGTGCTGCTGCAATCCTGTTCAGCCGCCTGGCGCCTGATCCTGATCGCACTGCGATCATCGGCGTACTGATTGCCATGTTTGTCGCGCCAGCGCTGGCGGTTGCGCTGGCGGGCTGGAATGTCTACCAGTTGTGGATGACGGACGCCCGCTACTGGACATCGGACGCGCCAGCGCCGTCGCTGTGGCGCGTAATCCCGGCTGGCTTTGTGCGCTATTGCGCAGTTTCGTTTTTGATGACCCTGACCGACTTTCTGGCGAGCAAGTCGTTTGCCGTGTTTCTAACAAGCGACATCAGCGATGTTGCGCTGCTCTGGGCGGGAGCGTCGGTGGTCGGCATGGTGCTGGGATATCTGTATACGCCGATGGTGGGGGTGCAGGTGCCGCTGTTCACCCGCGTGCGCGCCGGTGAGGGCGGGACTCTGCTAGGCGCCTATCAGTCGCTAGCGCGTCTCCAGGCATTGCTGTTGATCCCCGGCGCAGTGGGGTTGCTCCTGCTGGCGCATCCGGTACTGGCAGTATTGACGCCGCAGTATGTCGATGCGGCCCCGCTTGTATGGGTGCTCGTGCCATGCCTCTTTCTGGAAAGCATGCTGACAACGGCGCACAATGCGTTGATCGTGTACGAGCGCCTGCGGGTGATTGTGATTTCACGTCTGTTGACGCTCTCGGTCGTTCCGCTGCTGATCCTGTTCTCGCCGCTGCTGGGGGTTGTCGGTGTGGCGCTAGCGTTCGGTCTGGCGCGTGTACTGGCCGGTATGTGGGCGACGGTGAACGGGTATCGGTTGCTGGGGTTGCGCTGGCCCTGGCGATTTACGCTGCGCGTGCTGCTGGCGAGCGGCATCATGGCGCTGATTGTTGCCGGAATGGCGATGCTGTTGCCAGAGCTGCCGCCGGATGCCGACATCATGCTGCGGTTGCGCGAAGCAGCGCTACTGGCAGGCGTCGCAGTCATCGGCGCTGGTGTCTTCATCGGCGCGCTCCGGGCAACTGGCGGGCTGGAGCCGCAGGATCGCGAGCAACTGGCGAAGATGCGTCTGCCGGGAGGACGCTGGCTATTATGGATGTTGTAGCGCAAGGGGTGCGCGGTTGGGCGTAGCGTGTGATAGGACGCGGATACACACGGATGGTGACGGATTGGTGCGGATGACGGTTTCTGTCGCCGCAAGCGCTCAGGAAGCGGGCGTTGGCTTCGACGAGCTCAGCCAATGCCTGCCACACGAGGGTTGGTTGCGGTTCAAGACGAGAACCGCTCTCCTGCACAAAGCAAACGCAGCAGAAGTGGCGCCATGATGCGCATTGCCCTCTACAACCTGACCACCACCACAAAGTACGGCGGCGTCGAAAGCTTCGTGTGGGATTTGGGGCGCGAGCTGGCGCGTCGCGGTCACGCTGTGACGATCATTGGCGGAGTGGGGAAGCGCCGTGAGCCTGCGCCAGGAGTGCGAGTGTTGACATTTCCGTTCATTGATCGCTACCGGTTTCAGGCGCTGCCGCTCCTGCGCCGCGCCTATGCCGAAGCCAAGCTGCTCGAACGCCTCTCGCTGGCAGTGGCTGCGCTGCCGGAATTGATCCGCGGCGGCTACGACATTATCCACATTCAGAAGCCGTATGACCTGGGTCCGGCATTGCTGGCGCGGCGTCTCGGCGGAGCGCGGGTGGTGCTCGGATGTCACGGCGAAGATTTCTACCCGGGTGATACATGGCTTGCCCGCCATGTTGATGCTGCCGTATCGTGCAGCCGCTTCAACGCCCGCACTGTGGCAGCACGCTACGGCTTCGAGCCGACGGTAGTGTTCAACGGGATTGACACCTCCCTGTTTCGCCCGGTGGCGCCCGATCCGGCGCTTGCCCATTCCAATGGCGCTCCCTTGCTTCTGTGGGTTGGCCGTCTGCAACCCTGGAAAGGGGTCGATGTCGCCATTCGCGCACTGTGCCGGATTCCGCGCGCGCATCTGGTCATCGTCGGCGACGGCGAAACCCGCGCTGACCTGGAACGCCTGACGCGTGAGTTGGGACTGGCAGACCGGGTGCGTTTTCTGGGGGCGCTGCCGCGCGAGCGCCTTCCGGCAATCTATGCCGCTGCCGATCTGTTGCTGGCTACTAGTTTTGCTAGCGAAACCTTCGGCATTGGTCTGGTCGAAGCGCAGGCGTGCGGCTTGCCGGTGATTGCGTCGCGGTTCGGCGGCTTCCCGGAAGTGGTCGATGAAGGACGCACCGGTTTGCTTGTGCCGCCGCGCGACCCGGCAGCGCTGGCGGTGGCGGTTCGTGCGCTCCTCGATGATCCCGCCCGTCGTCGCGCCATGGCTGATGCGGCGCCGTTGTGGGCTGCACAGTTTAGTTGGGATGCTGTGGTTGATCGAATTGAGGCAGTGTACCGCGCTACGAGAGAGCAGAGGATTATGGGTCCGGGCATGACTCGTTGAACGGCATCTTGATATGGTAGGCGGAACCCCTTGCTCAGGTCAGGCGAGCCTCTTCGGGTCTGCCACGCACGCAACGGCAGTCGGCGACACAAGGAGATTACACCGTCTCACCCGCAATCGCGCTTTCGCCAGACTGCACGGAGCAGTGCCCGGCGTTCTAGCAAGCTCGTGTGGGGCTTTCACGTCCTGAGCGAGGGCTAATAGTTTGGCATGACTGGGATGATGCAGACTGAAGCCCTGGCTGTGGTTGTGAAGCCCCTCCGGGGCTTCCGCTTCCTGAGCGAGGGCTTAGCCTGCAGCCTAGAGAACGCGCAACGTGGCAGTACGAGTCTACCGGGTGTATTCCTTCATCAGCCCGCAGCTCAAAGGACGCGCGGATCGGCAACATGGGTTTACCGGATTATCCTCGCTGGCCTGCAGCTTACAGGAGTGCATGATCCGGCGGCACGGGCGTACCGGATATATGAGAATTTTGATCGTCACCACTTACGGCTTTGATCCCGCATTTCCAAGCCGACCAGAGCAACTGCAGGCACGGGCGCTGGTGGATCGCGGTCATGCGGTTATTGCCCACGAGTATCTGGATCGTCGCTATCCTGGACAATCCTGCCGTCATGAGTGGCTGCCCGGCAAGATCTCTGTGCATCGCGCGGCGACTGTGGGCTTCTTTGCGCCTGAGTCGTTGCTGCGCCTGTTCGCGCTGGATCGCCCCGACATCATCCATCTGCACCATCTGCGCAATCTGCTCGGTTTTCAGACGACGCTGGCTGCGAGGCGACTGGGTATTCCCATTGTGCTGACGGTTCACGGTTTGTTGCACGACGGCGATCTGGTCGTCGACCGGGAACGTCCTCTCGAGGCGCCGCTGCGCTACGACAATATCCTGACCACGCCGCGACGACTGGTGGTGAAGCTGGCGCGTGGCGCTCACCCGCGCCATGCGATGCGCAACTATTTCATTCACGCTCCGCTACGCTGGGTGGATCACGTTGTGGCGCTGTCGCACGCCGAGCGCGAGTTTCTGGTCCGTCTCGGTATCGATCCGCAGCGGATAAGCGTGCTGCCAAATGCAGTCGATTTACAGGCGTACAGCACTGCGCCGCCGCCGGTGGCTGCCCGTCCGCCTCTGGTGCTCTTCATCGGGCAATTGGTGCCGCGCAAAGGCTATGACCTGCTTGCGCGAGCCATGCCTGCCGTGCTGAACGCAGTGCCGGAAGCGCGCTTTGTGTTCGTCAGCCACAATCGCAGCGGCGAGGCTGAGTTGCGGCAGATCGCGGCGGCTGGCGGCGTGGCGGATCGGCTGGAGATCGCGGGACGGGTGAGCGAAGCCGAGAAGATCCGTCTGCTGCACCAGGCAGCTGTGGTTGCTGCACCAAGCCGGTATGAAGGCTTTGGCATTCCGTTAATTGAAGCCATGGCTGCCGGAGCGCCAGTCGTCACCACCGATGTGGTCGCCAACAACGAGATCGTTGACCACGAACGCACTGGTCTGCTGGTTCCCTATGGCGACGTAACGGCGCTGGCAGCCGCGCTGACGCGCCTGTTGAGCGACCGCGCGCTTGGCGAACGCCTGGCGACTGCCGGACGAGCCGAGGTCTTTGCCCGGTACAGCGCCGACAGGCTTGCAATGAACCTCGAAATACTCTACAAGCGGCTGATAATAGAGCGTGCGCCGCGAGAGGAGAAGGAAGCGAGGAGAAGCTGATGCATACCGTGCTGCGTATGCGCCTTGGCGTCTCAACTGATGGCGCTCAGGTTTGAGCCCAACGGGACAACGTCCGAGTTTGCGGCGACTGAGACGGTCGAGACTCAGAAGAGGAACGGATGTTCCTGCACATCATCGGCACGGCGCGGCGCCAATTGCCGGACGGGTCTGCGGGATGTCCAGCGATGCCCCATCAGTCTGAGGCACGCTCAGGGGAAGCGCCCTGACACGCAGTTCGCTAAACGACAGACTCATGCGTCGTCCGTCAGACACACGCTCTGCGACGCTCTCCAGTCGCAGAGTTGTTCGACCGGGGTGGAGGGGTAGCCGCAGAGCGATCGTCCGGTCATAGGGAGCGCCGGGCACGGTGATCTCGGTCAGACGCTGATCGTTCAGCCACAATCGCAATGGTCGCGACGTCCTGTAATATCATTTCGCTATGAGCATAGTGCATGAACCGCGTCCACCAAATACGCAGCGCCAGTGAGCGATTGCACGGTTGGGTCATCATAAGCGTCGAGCAATCTGGTCACCGCTGCTTGCAAAGCGGCGAGATCGGCGAACT
>JANXAL010000053.1 GCA_025062325.1 Roseiflexus sp. | reverse complement strand
CATTCCAAAAACGCTCCACTTGTAAGGCGCCCCCAGGGAGGCGCTCCTATGCCAGCAATACCGTGATCCTCGCCGGAAAATGACACAAGCGCAAATGCCCATCTCGCAATGCATGGCATGCGTGGTATGATATGCTTGGATTATTTCATTATTACTGCGAGGACCGTGCATGGAACGTCTTGGATTCATCGGGTTGGGGCGCATGGGTCAGGCAATGGCGGGGCGCCTACTGGCAGCAGGGTTCCCGTTGACGGTCCATAATCGGACGCGCTCACGCGCGAATGCGCTGGTTGCCGCAGGCGCAGCCTGGGCAGACACCCCCTCCGAAGTTACAGCGCGCAGCGACATCATTTTTACCATCCTGACCGACGAGCAGGCGGTCGAAACGGTCTATCGCGGTCAGAACGGGTTGCTTTCGACAGATGCGTCCGGTCGTTTGTTCATTGAGATGAGCACTATCCGCACTGCCACGATCCTGGCGCTGGCTGAGGCAGTCGAGCAGCGCGGCGCACACCTGCTCGACGCACCGGTATCGGGCACGGTCGCTCCGGCGCGCGAAGGGCAACTGCTGGTCCTGGTCGGCGGCAGAACATCTGACGTGGAACGCGCCCGACCGGCGCTTCAGGTCCTGGGCAGGCGCATTATCCACCTTGGCGGACAGGGTGCTGGCATAACCATGAAGCTGGCGCTCAATATGACGATGGCATGTTTCTGGGGTGCGCTTGCCGAGTCGCTCGCAATGGGGCAGCAGTTCGGGTTGAGTCTCGAAACGATGCTGGACGTCTACCTGGACTCGCCGGTCGCCCTGCCTGCACTGCATGGCAAAATGCCAACGCTGCTCGGCAAAACGAGCGAAGTAGCGTTCGATGTCACCGGTGTGCGCAAAGATCTGCGATCAATGGTTGCCACGGCGCAGGACGCTGGCGTGCCCGCGCCGGTGGCAACGGCTGCGCTGGCGCATTTCGCTGCTGCCACGGCTGCCGGATACGGCGAACGCGATCTTGTGGCGGTTGTGGACTATCTGGCGGATGTGGCGCGTCGCACAGCGCGCCCCGCATTCACGTTGGGCAAGCCATGATCATCACAATCCGCCCCTTTACCGGCGCTGCCGACATCGAGCGGATGATTGCACTGGCATATACCTTCCCTGATCAGTGTCTGCGTGCAGTGGACCTCCCCTATCGCCTGGCATCGTGGGCGCTCGACAACCCGCGCAACGCTAGTCTATGGGAGGACGAGGCGGGAAATCTGCTGGGATTCGCCGTGATCCAGTTGCCGTGGCATTCGCTCGATATGTGCGCTCACCCGGCAGCGTGCGAAGCGGGCATTGAAGAATTGATGCTGGTGTGGGCGACGGAACGGGCGCAGGAGATCGCCGATCAGACGCATCGGATGTTGACTGTGTATGTAGATACATTTGAGCACGACCTGGATCGCATGGCGCTTCTTGCAGCGCACGGGTTTGCACCGGATTATCCGTCAATGACCCGGATGGCGTGTTCACTCGACCGGGTGCTGCCAGCGCCGATTCTGCCGGACGGATTCACGCTGCGTCCGATTGATGGGATGCGCGAGTTGCACGAGTATGTCGAGCTGCACCGCGCTGCGTTCGGCGCTGCCGATATGACGGTTGAGTGGCGCAAACGCACGCTCTGTATGCCGCAGTATGTTCCCGAACTCGACGTTGTTGCAGTTGCGCCGGACGGTCGCCTGGCGGCGTTCTGCATCTGCTGGCTTGGACCGAAAGAGGGTGAGGGGTACATCGAGCCGCTCGGCGTACATCCCGATTTTGCTGGACTAGGGCTTGGCCGCGCGGTCTTGCTCGAAGGATTGTGGCGATTACAGGCGCACGGCGCCATGACCGCGTTGATTGATCGATACGAAGGTGATGAGAGCGCCCGTGCGCTGTATGAATCGCTCGGATTCCGTACTCGTTTGCGGACAGTAACCTATGCCCGTCGTTTTCATGTTATGCAGAAAGTGGTGTGACCACCTATGAACCACGATTGTGCGCCAACGCTGACTGGTGATTATATCGAACTGCGACCGCTTCCCGAACATGATTTGCCGCACCTGCTGAAGGTGTATCAGGGAACGCCGCTCTATTTTGACGGGCTGGGAGACCGCGCGGATCGCCTGACGCTCGATGATGTACGCGCCCAATGGCAGCGGGCGCAGGAATCGCCGGATCGGGTGCTGTTTGGAGTCTACCACGCAGTTACCGGTTTGCTCATTGGCGCGGCCGATGTTCAGATTGGCGCGCCGCGACCGGACTCAGCAGCGGTCTGGCTGCTGATCTGGGGCGGATTTCAGCGCCAGGGGTATGGGCAGGAGTGTATGGCGCTTATCGAGTCCTGGCTTATCCCGGAAAAGGTCAGCACGCTATGCGCAATTGCAACGAATAACGAGGAAGGGATTGCCTTCCTTGAATTGCAGGGTTTCCGTCGGACGGACCTTCCTGCCGAACCGCCGATCGGTCGCGGCGATGCTTTCTGGATGTGCTGGTAGGAACCCGTTAGCCACAGAGGTGCAGAGGGCACGGAGTTTCCGGCATATGTCGCCTCGCCCGTTGTGCGCGTTGCGATGCGCACCGCCTTCGTCTCCCCTGAGGGGAGCCCCACAAGTGTAGGTTTTTCGGCAAGCCCTCACGTTGTATTGCCCGTTTCAGGCGACAGGACTCCCCAACTCCCCCTTCTCCCCTTGTGGGAGAAGGGGGCAGGGGGGATGAGGGGCAACAGGGCGTCAGGATGCGGCAAACCTGCTTCGCACCCTAAAAAGCCTACACTTGAGAGCTGGGGGGAGCAGGGGGCAGGGGGATGAGGGAACGCCCGCGCACCCCCACCCCCTGCCCTCACAAGTGTAGATTTTTTGGCGAGCCCTTCCGTTGCATCGCCCGTTTTGAGTGTTAGGATGCGTAAACTGCCCCTTCTCCCCTGGTGGGAGAAGGGGGGAGGGGGGATCTCACAAGTGTAGATTTTTTGGCAATCCCCCCGTGCTGACTGTCTGTTTCAGGCATCAGAATGCCTTAACTCCCCCTTCTCCCCTGGTGGGAGAAGGGGGCGGGGGGATGAGGGGGAAAGGGCATTAGGATGCAGCATATCCGCTTCGCACGCCAAAAAGCCTACACTTGAGAGGGAGGGGGGATGAGGGGAACAGGGGCGTCAGGATGCGGCACATCCGCTTCGCACCTCAAAAACGCCACCCTTGTGCGCCTCCCCCTTCTCCCCTGGTGGGAGAAGGGGGCCGGGGCGATGAGGTGAAAATAGGCGTCGGGAAGTCGAAAACGCCACTCGCACCTGAGAAACGCCACCTTCGAGGATTTCTCCCCTGCTACCTTCACGTCCGCACACGCAATCTTCCTGTGTTCAACGTGGAATGTACGAACGCCCCTGCACATCGCTCGCATACCAGCGTGTGGCAGCGCCGCATACTGGAGCGTAGCGCTGCCACACTCCTACACCTTCCTACAACACGTGTACAGGATCGATGTCGATCATCCATCCTGGCGGCAGGCGCAGTGCGTTGAGGAGCGGCATTGGGTCGGCGGCGCACAGGATAAGGTGCCAGCGGTAACGGTTGCGCTGGACGCGGAAGAAAGCTGGCGCTGGTCCAATCAAGCGCCAGTCGTCGGAGAGAAGTTTCGCTGCCAGCGCACGGATCTCACCTGCCAGCGCCTCGGCGGCGCGCCGCGCGCGCGCGTCGCTGCTGGCGCTGTATACGAAGCGCACTAGGCGCGCGAAGGGCGGGTAGCCGGTCTGACGGCGAAAAGCGATTTCCTCGTTGTAGAAAGCGTGGTAGTTGTGCTCCTGTGCGGCGCGAATGGCATAGTGCTCGGGCGCATACGTCTGAATAACGACCTTCGCGCCTTCCGCGCGCCGCCCTGCCCGCCCGGCTACCTGCGTCAGCAGTTGAAAGGTGCGTTCGCCAGCGCGAAAATCAGGGAGGTACAGCCCTGTGTCAGCGGCAACCACGCCGACCATGCCAACCATCGGCAGATTGAGACCTTTAGCGATCATTTGCGTGCCGACCAGCACATCCGCTTCAAGACGCAGGAATCGATCAAGTAGGCGATCATGGTCGCCTTTCCGACCTACGCTGTCGCGATCCCAGCGCAACGTGCGCGCGCCAGGGAAGAAAGACGCAATCTCTTCGACAACCCGCTGCGTGCCGATGCCAAACGATTTGACGCGTGAACTCCAGCATTGCGGGCAGATGGCAGGCGGCAGTTCACGATGGTTGCAGGTGTGGCAGACAAGCAGGCTGGCAGATGCGGATGGACGCTCGTCGCCTGGCTGCTCGGCTGCCTCATGGTGCAACGTTAGCGACGAGGAGCAGTTCGGGCAGGCGATCACGTGACCGCAATCGCGGCACATGAAGAACGAGGCTGCGCCGCGCCGGTTGAGAAATAGGATCGCCTGTTCGCCGCGCGCCAGCGTTTCCGCCAGCGTCTCCCGGAGCGCACGGCTGAAAATTGATCGGTTATTCTCTGCCAGTTCGCGCCGCATATCCACGACGGTCACCTGTGGCAGAGGCAGTGTGCGAGTACGCGGCAATCCCTCAGGACCGGTGACCATCGCAACACGCTCCGGCAATTCCAGCAGCCGCAACTGCCCGGCGCACGCAGCAGCGTAACTCTCGACCGACGGCGTGGCGCTGCCCAGGATGAGGACGCTGCCAGTGATGGCAGCCAGATGCTGCGCGACGTCCCGCGCATGGTAGCGGGGTGTGGCGTCGTGTTTGTACGACGGCTCATGCTCCTCGTCCACAATAATTAGTCCCAGGTCGGGGAGCGGTGCAAAAACAGCCGAACGCGATCCAATGGCGATGCTCGCTTCTCCCCGGCGCAACCGGCGCCACTGATCGTACCGCTCACCAACTGAGAGCTCACTGTGCAGGACTGCCAGGCGACCGGGGAAGCGCGCAGCAAACCGGCGCACTAGTTGAGTTGTCAGCGCAATTTCAGGCGTCAGCACGAGCGCCTGCCGTCCCAGGCGCAGCGCGCGCGCGATAGCGCGCAGGTAAAGCTCGGTCTTGCCGCTACCGGTGACACCGTGCAGCAGGAAGCGCTTCTGTCCGGCATCGGCGTGATCGTCTGGCAACGGCGCCTTCAGGCAATCGATCGCGCGGGCAATCTCGTCCCACGCCTTTTGCTGCGCCGGACTCAGCGCTGGCGGGATGTCGGGCGCAGCGACGATGTGTGCGAGCGGATCGCGCCACACTTCATGCGCGGTCACTTCAACCAGTTTCCGACGCTCGAGGGCGCGCAGTGCGCTGGCATCGGCGGCTGCAGCGGCGAGCGCAGCGGAAACCGGTAATGGTTCCGGGTGATCGATCAGATACGCCACCAGGGCGCGCTGTCGGGGCGCGCGTGTAAGAGTTTCCAGCGCAGCGCGCGCTTCCTCTGGTGACACCGCGAGGCGTACCACACGTTCGGTGCGGGGGCGGGCGCGCGCCCGATTGAGGATCATACCGCGTTCGATGAACCCGCGTTCGCGCAGCGCCGCGTAAATCGCCTGGAGTTCGGCGTCACTGCCGCGCAGTCGCTTGCGCAGGTCGCGTTCAGTCATCTCGCCGCGACGACGCAACAGGTAGAGCACGTCGCGCTCACCGGGAGGCAACGCGCCCAGTGTGGCGCTGCGCCCTTCCACCGTTACGCACCAGGTCGTTTCAGCTTCGCAGGAGGCGCCAGGCGGCAGCATAAGGGTCAGCGCTTCGTACAGCGACACCCGGTAATACCCGGCAATCCAGCGCGCCAACCGGATCTGCGCTGGCGTCAGCGCCACATCCGGGTCGGCAATATCGATCAGGTCGCGCAACACCGGCGCCTGCGCGTCAGACCGGTCGGACGGATCGGGTCGGAGGACAGACGGGCTGAAACTGTCGTCCGCTCGGTGCGGGTTATCGCCCCATACGTACAGGTCGAGCACAATACCCTGCACATGCCGCTGGCGCAGCGGCGCCCACACAAGATGCCCGACCTTGATTGTCGCATGCAAAGAAGGCGGCGTCCGATAGGTAAACACTGCATCGGCGCCCACTGCGACATCGGCAAGCAGTTCAACAGTCATGCCACCAGTGTAACACACGTGTTCCGGCGCCGTGCAAACGGAATAGGCAGGTCTGAGACCTGCCCTAACGTCGTCTGAGGAGGGTCAAGGTGCAGACCCACCCTCACGAACAGGCGCTACGTCGTGCTCGACGGGGATGGTGTCGGCGTTACCGGCGCGCTCCACCAACCGCGACCATGGAAACCGCGACCGCGAGGGGTGAAGAGCAGCGATCCCTTCTGCTGAAGGTTCGCATAGATGGCGTCTGCCTGCGTCTGCGTCAGGCTTCCATTCGCAACTGCCTGATCCAGTTGGGTTTTGGCGGCTGCTAGCGCAGCGTTGATCACATCCTGCTCAGCGACGCCCTTCGACTGCGCGATCTGTGCCAGCGTCTGTCCGCTCCGCAATTGAGAGATCAGGTCAGTCGCGGTCATGCCCAGTTTCTGTGCAGCAGCATCGAGCATCGCCTGGCGCACATTCGCCAGCGCTTGCATCCCTGGTCCTTTGCCGCGCCCACGACCCCACAGCACGCCGATGTCGCCTGCCTGCAGGCGCGCCTTGAGTGCATTGCCCTGCGCCTGAGTCAGCGTCCCCTGTTGCACGGCATTGTCAATCGCCCTGGCGCCCGCCGTCTGGATGGCGCTATCGAGCGTTGCACGCTGAATGTTCAGGGCTGCGGCTAGCTGGTCGAGAAAGTCGTTCCACAGCGACGCGCCGGGATACGTCGTCTGTGACGACGACTGAGCGCTGGCAGTCGTGGCGGAAAAGAGCGGACCAATGGCGATGCCGAGCACGAGTCCCAGAGCGATTGCACCAATGGTGAGAAAGCGAGCAAGTTTCATACCTTCATCTCCTCCCCGTGTATCAAGCGTTGTACGGTGACGTTCACCGCTGCTCTTATGGTAGAGAGAGATTGTTAGAAAGATGTTCAGGGTGTTTGAGAAGAAAATGAAGGATAAAAACGAGAACCGCCCACAGGTTCCAAACCTGTGGGCGGCTTTGTGGCGGGGAGGGAGGGATTCGAACCCTCGAGGGGATTGCTCCCCTAGCGGTTTAGCAAACCGCCGCACTAGACCAACTATGCGACCTCCCCGTGCGGAGCAAGCCAAATTGTTACAGTGGCGGAGGGGGTGGGATTCGAACCCACGGGCCTTGTTGAAGGGCCGGTCGTTTTCAAGACGACTGCATTACAACCACTCTGCCACCCCTCCCCCTCGACGAAACGCAACGTTTCGTAAATGGGGTGGCAGGCGGGACAGGAATCGAACCTGCAACCTGCGGATTTGGAGGCCGCTGCTCTGCCAATTGAGCTACCCGCCTGCGCCACCGATCATAATAGCATATGCTTGCCATTTTCGCAAGATCGCCGACGCGCCATGCGCTCGTTACGTAGCAAAGCCCAACCGTCCCTGATGCCCATTCCCGCCAAGCGCATCGATCGTCGTCTGTGCAATGCTGTGAACGATTCGAACAATCGTGGCTTCCAGCAGCGCGAATGGCTTGCGGTCTCCTCGCTCTGGCGGAGCGAATTTCCGCGCTGCCTCAAAGTACCAATGAATATGCGAAATCAGATGGACCCGCTCCACCCGGTACCGTTGTAGAATGGGCCATCCCCAGCGATATTCGCGTTCGATCACCGCAACAGATTGCAGCCGCAGAACGACCTGGATCAGGCGATGAAAGCGGCGAGGAGTGCGTTCGTAGACCAGTTGCTGAAATGCAACGGCATCGGGACGCGACGGATCGTAACAGAGCGATGGAAACGCTTGCATAAGGCGCTCAGTCACGGCGCGGCAGATATGCTCGCGCCGCATCTCGAGCATTGCCGCGTATTGCTCTCCCCGAACCGCAAGCCACTCGTCCAGCGGGACCATGAACCCGCTCCTTTTGGTCACGAATACCCAATTGTATCGATTGCCCGTCGATTGCCAGAGATGTGAATTTGTGCCGCTTCTAGCGTACCACAAATAGTCAGGAAAGAAAAGACTGAGCTTGCGCTATTTCTGACCCATTTTTTCACGCATGATAGCAACGCCGGAACTCGTACCGATCCGATCTGCGCCAGCGGCGATCATGGCATGCACATCCGCCAGGGTGCGGATGCCGCCAGCGGCTTTGATGCGGGCGCGTTCGCCAACAACTGTGCGCATAAGCGCAACATCTTCTACCGTTGCGCCGCCGGATGCGAAGCCGGTGGACGTTTTGACAAAGTCGGCGCCGGCCTCTACCGCCAGGAGGCACGCACGCCGTTTTTCGTCATTCGTCAGCAGCGCTGTCTCGATGATTACCTTGCAAATGGCGCCGCCTGCGTGCGCCGCTTCGACGACGTTGCGAATGTCGTTGCGGACGTGGTCATCATCGCCCGCTTTGAGATGCCCGATGCTGATGACCATGTCGATCTCGCGCGCGCCATCAGCAATGGCCTGGCGCGTCTCAAACACTTTGGCGGCTGTGCCGTTTGCGCCTAGCGGAAATCCGGCGACTGTGCAGACGACGGTCGTGCTGCCCGCGAGCAGCGCTGCCGCCTGCGCCACATGCACCGGGTTGACGCAAACAGCAGCAAAGCCGTATTCGCACGCTTCCCTGCACAATTGAGCAATCTGCTGCGGGGTTGCGTCGGGTTTCAGGAGTGTATGGTCGATGATGCGTGCGATGTCCATAATTGGCGCTCCTTAGGTATGAGAACCAGGAACCGATGGGTTAGGAGTTGGAAGGTAGGGGGTTAGGGGTTAGAGCCTTCTCACGTTCAACGCGCTGCTCTTCGCATGTTCCGGGCGCGTGTTTACATTCAACGTTCCCGCCTTTTTCCGCGCCTTTGCACCTCCGTGCGCCTCACGGCGCACGCTTGCAGTTCAATCTTGTCTCCCGCTGATCAGGCGCGGCAGGGTCAGCAGAGCGTGCGGTACGTCCAGAAACTCAAGCGGTGCGTCGGGCGCCAGGTTGAACGTTGCGCGCGCCAGGCGATCCGCCAGTGCAATGCCTGTCGCCATGTCAGGGACGGCGTGCATATGACAGGCGCGGACAATATCCGGGTGCTGTGCGCCGACAACGATAATCGGATGGCGCACCAGCACCTGCGCCAGGATGTAGGCGCGTTGTGCGCCCGCCGGGAAACCGGTCCGTCGCATGTCATCCAGCAGTTGCTGTGGCGATCCAGCGTTCGAGAGAACTTCAAAGAATCGGCGTTCGCCTGCACCCTCGCCGGCGCCTTCGGGAATGGGAGCTGGCAGAAGAATGGGAGCGCCGGGGAGGAGCGGCGTGCGTTCTGCCAGCGCCAGATAGGTCGCTGCGCGGCTCGCCTGGTACAGGTTGACCGCCTTGGGTCCGTCAACCCCGGCGCGCGCAATGTGGACCGGTCGCGCCACCGGCGCCTCATAGATCGGGCGCGCCTGCGCTACCAGATAATCGTGAACGAGCGCTGGCGGACCGGCGGCGATCAGCAACGGTTCACCAGTTTCGCTAAGAATAGTGTTGACCACGTAGCGCAATCCGGCGCGTTCACCGCCAGCGCGCACAAACGCCTGGAATGGATTGCCCTCAATCGCGCCCAACCGTGTTCCCGGATGATCGAGCATAGCCGGTCCATGGGTGGCGCTGATCGTCGCCTCGCCACCGCAGCCAATGACGACGGTTTTGGCGCCGCCGGAATAGCCAGCATACTGGTGCGGCTCGACGACGCCGGTCGCCAGCAGGAGGTCGGTTTCGATGCAGTGACGGTTAACGACCAGAGGAAGGCCATTGATGGTTCCGAGATCAACGAGTCCGTCAGGATCGAGAGCGTTATGGTCGATGATCCGGTAGCGTGAAACAATTGCCGCACCGAGTTTAGCGAGGCGTTCGGCCGGTGTCGAGGGGCGGTGCAAACCAGTGGCGCAGATCAGAGTGATATTGTCGGGAGCGATTCCACACTGCTCGAGTTCCCTCAGAAGATCGCCGACGAGTCGTTCATCCGGGCAGGCGCGCGTTGCATCGGTGAAAGCGATGGTCACGCGCATACCGGGACGCGCAAGGTCGGCAAGGCGCCGTCCGCCGACAATCTGTACGGCATGCAGCGGCGCCGTGGGCGTGCGGCTGACGGCGCGTGTGACACGCCAGGATGGCGGCAATCCCTCCGAGTCATTCATGGCGTGCTCCGTCAATCTGGCCAGTCAATCACGACGGATACGCTATCGCCATCGATCCTGGTCTCATAGGTCGGAATGCGAATGCCGACCGGCGGAACGATGGCTTTTCCGGTGCGGACGTTGTACGTCCAGCCATGCCACGGACAGGTGACCGTCTCGCCAATCAACACGCCGGACGAGAGCGGTCCGCCCTCGTGACGGCACGAATCGCTAAAGGCGTAGATCGCGCCATCAACGTTCGCTAGGGCAATCGGCAGCCCGTCAATGTCGACGTAGATCATGCGACCGGGCGGGATGTCGCTGAGTGCGGCAACGCGGACGATTTCACGAGCCATACGCAGGTATTGTAGCATGATGGCGAGAATCGTGTATAATAGAGGGTAAGAATCGCGAGGGCAGAGGCGTTGCAGTGCAACGGCTCAACCGAGATAGTGCACTGTACCGGTAGGGACGCTGCGATGCAGCGTTTCTGCGTTGTCTATCATCACTGCCACATTTACGGGGAGGTCGCATAGTGGTCTAGTGCGCGGCACTGGAAATGCCGTAGGGGGTAATACCCCCTCGCGGGTTCAAATCCCGCCCTCCCCGCCAGCATCGGCGCCTTCTCCCGCAACTCACAAGTGCAGAATCTTTGGGGACGACGGAAGTTTTCCGCGTCCCGACGCCCTTTTCCCCTCATCCCCCCTATCCCCTTCTCCCACAAGGGGAGAAGGGGGAGTTGGGACGTCCTGATGCCCAGAGCGGGCGATACAACGCGAGGGCTTGCCGGAAAAATCTACACTTGTGAGCACCCCCTTCTCCCGCCAGGGAAGCAGGGGGAGGCAGGGCATTCGGATGCCCGCAATAGATAGTCGGCACGAGGGGATTGCCAGAAACATCTCTGCTCGTGAGCTTCTCCCCTCCCCCGCGATGGGGGAGGGGCCGGGGGTGGGGATGCGCTGACACTCCCGCATCCCCCGTTCTCCTTCTCTCACCAAGGGAGAAGGGGGAGAGGCAGCGTTCTAGTGATTAGAACAGACAAGGAGAGGGGCATTTTCGGGCATTCTGACATCCAAAACAAACGACGCAAGGGATGCGCTTGCCGAGGAAAGCCGACACATGTGAGCGGATGGCAACGCTCTCTATCCCCTTCTCAGGATCGTCGCCTTCGCCCCGACAAATCACGGCTGACCAATCGCTACCGATGCAGTCATATTCCAGCGCAAACGTGCATCGTGTTGGTTGGGAGTAATAATCACGCGATAGACAATATCCCCCTGGCGGTTCTCACCAAGCTCACGGATGCGCGTTACGCGCCCCTGCATTTCGACGCCGGGCAGTGCGTCGAAGGTAATCGTCGCTGGGGCATCAGGTTGTACTTTGACGATGCTCAGTTCGGTCAGGTCGGTCGTTTCGATCTGCCAGGCTGACGGATCGCCAATGGTGATCAGCGCTGCGCCGGGCGTCACGTATTCGCCCGGTTTGACGTTGACCGCAGCGATCAGTCCGCCGAACGGCGCGCGCAGGGTCATTTCGTCGAGCTGCGCCCGTGCAGCGAGCAGGGCAGCCGTGGCGCGGCGCACCTCGGCTTCCGCTTCGGCGATCTGCGCAGCGGTCGGTCCAGCCTTCAGGCGCGCCAGATTGGCCCGCGCTTCCGCCAGCGCCGCCTCGGCGACGGCGATAGCGCCAGCGCGCTCGGCGCCGCGCAGTTTATCGAGGCGCGCCTGCGCGTCGGCGACTTCGGCGCGCGCTGCAGCCAGTTCGTCGCTGCTCGTGCTGCGCAGCACGCGGTCGTACGCCGCCTGCGCTTCGATGACACGCTGCTCGGCGGCGCTCACGCCGACCGCCTCCGCCTGGCGGGCTGCGTCGTATGCCACGCGCGCCTGCTCGACGCTGCTCTCGGCGCTGCGCAGCGCCGTTTCCGCCTGCACGAACGCATCGTAGAACTTGCGCTTCTCAGCTTCGTTCAATCCGTACCCTAGCGTCGGGTGCTTGCCGTCCGCCTGGACGGCATCCCACTCGTTTTTGGCGACCACCCATGCCGACTGGGCGCGAGTCAGCGACTCAACCGCCTGTTCCATCCGCAGGCGGGCATCGGTTTTAGCTGCCGAAAGACGCGCTCTTTCGGCTTCAAGCGCGGCGCGCGCTTCGTCGAGGCGCGCTTTCGCCTGAACGACTTCAGGACGATTTTCGGCGCGTTCGAGTTCCGCCAGGCGTGCGCGCGCCCGCTCGAGCCGCGCTTCGGCCGCCAGGATGTCGCGGTCGGTGACGCTGCCGCGCACCTGCTGCAACTGCGCTTCGGCGCGCCGGACCTGCGCCTCGGCCACCATGATCTCCTCTTCCGTCGGTCCTGCCTTCAGGCGCGCCAGCGCCGCCTCAGCGCGCGCCTTATCGGCTTCCGCTTGCGCCACCAGCGCCTCCTGCCGTCGGGTGTCGAGCCGCAACAGCGGCTGCTGCGGCTGAACCGTGTCGCCTTCTGCAACCAGCACTTCCGCCACAACGCCGTTGCTGTTCAGCGCCAGTGCAGCGCTGCGCACCGGCACGACGCGCCCCTCGGCGACCACCCGCTCATCGGCGCGCACCGGCGGAATAGGAGTAGGTTGGGTGGGTGTCGCCTGCCCGCCACAGGCGGTCAGCGCCAGCAGCGCTGCCGCTGCGACGATCGTCTGTTTGATGGAAAACCGGACCATGCGCCTGCCTCACTCTCTCTGAGACGCATATGAAGAAACCTGTGCCGCGCTGGCTTCCGCCGCGCGGGTTTGTGCGTCGCGTTCGCTGGCGACGCGATCAATGGCCTGGCGAGTCGCTTCCGACTCTGCCAGCAACGTCTGAAACTCCTGCCGGTCGAGCACGGCAACTTCGCAACCGGTGGCGAAGCTGGCGCGCACGCTGGCAGTGCGACGCCCTTCGCGCAACAGACCAATTTCACCAAAGTAAGCGCCGCTGCTCAAATGGTTCACAACAATTTCGCCCCCGTCGGGATGCTCGATGAAAACCTCGACCTCGCCTTTGGTGATGATATAGAAGTTATCGACAGGTTCGCCCTCCTCACGAATGATCGCGCCGGGAGCGTAGGTGCGGCTTTCGGCGTGACGCATGACCCACCCCAGTTGGTCGAGTGTCAGGGTAGCGAGCGCCCGCGCGACGTACTCGTTGACGATCCGCCCGTCGGCGATGATCACCGCCCGGCTGACCCGCCGCGCCATGTCGCTGTCGTGGGTGACCATGAGAATGGTTTTGCCCTGATCAACCAGGCGCTCAAACAGTGCAAACACCTGTTGCGCCGTCTTCGAGTCGAGGTTGCCGGTCGGCTCGTCGGCAAGAATGATCGGCGGGTCGTTGGCAAGCGCGCGGGCAATGGCAACGCGCTGCTGCTGACCGCCGGAGATGGCGGCGGGGAGTTTGTGCGCCTGATCGGCCAGGCCGACCTGATCAAGCAGCATCATCGCCCGTTCGCGCCGTTCGCGCGGCGTGAACGTGTTGCAGAAGTCCATCGGCAGCATCACATTTTCGACCAGCGAGAGCGCTGGCAACAACTGGAAGAACTGAAAGACGATGCCGACGTTGCGCCCGCGCCAGACCGCCATCTCGCTCTCATTCAGGGTGTGTACGGCAGTGTCGCCGACGAATACCTCACCCGATGTCGGTCGGTCAATGCCGGAGATCATGTTCATGAGCGTGGACTTACCGCTGCCCGATTTGCCGATGATTGCCACGAATTCGCCGCGATCCACGCTCAGGGTGATATTGTCAAGTGCGGTGAACGGTCCTGCTGCTGTCTCAAAGATTTTGGTGACGTTGCGCAGTTCGATCAGGGGTGTATTGCCATTGCAATAGACGCCGTCCGCCTGCGTGGCGACGGTTGTCGGCTTACGCCGGAACCAGCCTTTGAACACGATGCGCTCCTTCCGCTATCACGCAACCATCGTTCAGTCTGCTCTCCGAGACTGCCCCTTTTGCTTCGACGCAGGAGAGCGCAGATTGTTGCGAGCGTTCGTATTGCTGGCGACAGTGTAGCACTCGTTGCCAGCATTCAGTAGAGACGGAGGGAGGATGTTAGGGTGAATTATGACCATTAGCATCGGTCGAAGGTTGTACGTCATTTGGGAGGCGGGAGGTGAGAGGAGTGTCTGCTGCATCTTGACGCTCTTTTCCCCCTCGTCCCCCTTGCCCTCTGCTCCCACCTCCCTTGCCCCCCGCACGCGGGGGGTTGAGTGGATTGCGAACCATCTGAACCGCGTTCACGACCCTTGCCCCCCGCACGCGGGGGGTTGAGGAGAGAAGGAGGCGTTGGGGCGTCTTGATGCCTCGCGTGGACCATGGACGTTTGCCAAAAAATCGCCACTCGTGAGCTCCTCCCCTCCCCCGCGACGGGGGAGGGGTCGAGGGCTTACAAGTGTAGAGTTTTTGGGGTGCGACGGAAGTTTGCCGCGTCCTGACGCCCTTTTGCCCCTCATCCCCCGCCCCCCGCTCCCACGAGGAGAGCAGGGGGAGTTTACGCATCCTAACGCTCAAAACGGGCGACGCAACGGAAAGGCTTGCCAAAAAATCTACACCTGTGAGGGTCGGGGGTGGGGGTGCACGGGCATCCCCCGCCCCCTGCTCCCCCGCGGGGAGCAGGGGGCGGCAGGGCATCCGGATGCCCGCAACAGATAGTCGGCGCGGGGGGATTGCCAGAAACATCTCTCCTCGTGAGCTTCTCCCCTCCCCCACGATGGGGGAGGGGCTGGGGGTGGGGGTGCGCGGGCATCCCCCTCGCCCCCCTGCTCCCACCCGGGGAGAAGGGAGAGAGGGCGGCTTGTTGCCTGAAACGGGCGCTGCAACGGAAGAGCGCGCCGGAATGCCCCGTTGCCCTCACGTACTCGCTCACCATTCGTTTGTTCGCCGCTGCATTCGTTGACTCCTTCACTCGCTTTCCTCTTAGGAAACGTTAACGCAACACCAACACCATTCCAACCACAATCAGATACAATCTCAATTCTGAAAGCCGCCCGTCCTCTTCGGGTGGCTTGAGGTGTTTCCAAACTCAGGATAAGGAGACCGATGATGCGAGCATTACGCCTGGTGATCGTCCTCATCACGCTTGCTGTCCTGACGTTGAGCGCCGTCGCTCCCGCGCTGGCGCAAGAACAGAATCCGCAGCAGAATCCCCGCGATCTTTTTCTATTCACCCGCTATCCGGTTCAGGAAGCCACGATTGGCGATCCGACGACGATTCGGCTGACGCTGGGAACCGACACGACGCCGCAGATTGTGCGCCTTGCTGTGCGCGGCGCGCCTGAAGGCTGGGACATCAGTTTCCGCGGCGATGGCAAGGTCGTTCAGGCGGTCTACGTCAATCCCAAGAACGAGGCATCGGTCGATCTCCGCGTTGAGCCGCCGAAGGACACAGCGGCTGGCGCGTACAAGATGACGGTGGTCGCCAGCGGTGAAACGCGCGAGGCGACGCTGCCGCTGGAGCTGATCCTCAAAGCTGAAGAGGAGACCACTGCCGGTCTGACCCTCGATGTCGATCTGCCTACGCTCCGTGGCTCGTCTGGCACGACGTTCCGTTACAACCTGACCGTGAAGAACGAAAGCGATCAGGAAGTGCCGGTCAGCCTGCTAGCCGAGGCGCCGCGCGGGTTCCAGGTCGATTTTCGATTTGGCGGTCAGAGCATCACAAGCATTCCGTTCGGTCCGAACGAGTCGAAGAGCCTGAGCGTCGAGGTGCGACCGCTCCCCGATACGCCTGCCGGCACGTATGACATCCAGGTGCAGGCGCAGGGCGGCGAGTACCGCGCGAGCACAACCTTGAGCGCTGAAGTGACAGGGCAACCGCAACTGACGCTTACCACGCCTGATGGTCGGCTCTCCGGCGAAGCGCGCATTGGCGAGAAGACGGCTATCAAGCTGTTGGTGCAGAACAACGGCAGCGCACCAGCGCGCAATATTCAACTAAGCGCCTCGCCGCCCGTCGGCTGGACGGTTGAGTTCGAGCCGGAGAACATTGCCGAGCTGGCCAATGGTCAAAACATCGAAGTTACTGCCAATGTGCAACCCTCGAACCAGGCCATCGCTGGCGATTATGTGGTGACGTTTACCGCGCGTCCGGATGAAGGCGCCTCCGACTCGGCTGAGTTCCGCGTGACGGTGCTGACGTCCACGCTGTGGGGGCTGGTCGGCGTTGCGCTGATTGCGATTGCCGTGGTCGGCGTGGGTGTGGCTGTGATGCGCTTCGGTCGCCGCTGAGCGGGAGGTCGCTATGGAGGAACCGGTTGTTGAGTGTCGCAATCTGACTAAGCAGTATGGGTCGCTGGTCGCCGTCGATCACCTGAACCTGACGGTGCGCAAAGGCGAGATCTTCGGGCTGCTCGGTCCGAATGGCGCTGGCAAGACCACGACCATCCTGATGCTGCTCGGATTGACCGAGCCGACATCCGGCAGCGTGCGTGTGCTCGGGCTTGATCCGGCGCGCCAGCCGCTCAGCGTCAAGTCGCGCGTCGGCTATCTGCCCGACCAGGTCGGGTTCTACGACGGCCTGACGGCGCGTGAGAACCTGAGCTACATCGCAAAACTGAACGGCATCCGCGGCAAGGAGATGCAAGACCGCATTCGCGCTGCATTGGATCAGGTCGGGTTGAGCGACGTCGCTGACCGACCGGTGCGGACATTCTCGCGCGGGATGCGGCAGCGTCTTGGCGTCGCTGAGGTGCTGATCAAGCGCCCGCAGTTGATCATTATGGACGAGCCAACGCTGGCGCTGGACCCAGAGGCGGTGCGCGAGTTTCTTGACCTGATCCGGCGCCTCAAAGCGGACGGGATTACCATCATGCTGTCGTCGCACCTGCTCCACCAGGTGCAGGCGGTCTGCGACCGGGTCGGGCTATTCCACAAGGGGCGCATGGTGCTTGAAGGCACGGTCAGTGACCTGGCGCAGCGCGTGCTTGGCGGCGCCTACCGCATCCACGTCGAGGCGGACGGCGGAACGGCGCTCGATGAGGCATTGCGCCGCCTGCCGGATGTGGTCCAGGTGACGCGCGACGGCGCGCAAACGTACCACATCGAAGCGCGCAGCGATCTGCGCGCCGATGTGGCGCGCGCCATTGTTGAGGCGGGCGGCAGGTTGCTGGCGCTTAGCTCCGACGTGCCGCGCCTTGATGAAGTCTACACGCGCTATTTCCAGAAGGAGGCGACGTATGCAGCAGCCTGAAGCGCTCACCCGCGGGCGGCAGCGTGAAGGCTCGCCATGGACTGGTCTGTGGGCGGTGGTCGCCAAAGAGATGGCGGACTACCTGACCAGCGTGCGGATGCTGATCCTGGAGGCGCTGATTGTGCTGACCGCCGCCGGGACAATCTACGCCGCGTCGCAGAGCCTGCGCGACGGCTTTGGCGGCGATACGTTCCTGTTTCTCAAGTTGTTCACCACGGCGCGCGAGCCGCTGCCGGCGTTCGTTGGCTTTCTGGGGTTGCTCGTGCCGCTGCTCGGCATTGCGCTGGCGTTCGACTCGGTCAACGGCGAGTTTAACCAGCGCACCATCTCGAAGGTGCTGGCGCAGCCGATCTACCGGGACGCGCTGCTGTTCGGCAAGTTCCTGGCAGCGCTGGGCGCGCTGGCGCTGACGCTGACGTCGATCTGGCTGCTGATCGTCGGCATGGGGCTGCTGCGGCTGGGGGTGCCGCCCACCGGCGAGGAGGTGGTGCGCAGCCTGTGGTTCCTGCTGGTGACGATCTTCTACGGCGGCGTCTGGATGGCGCTGGCGATGCTCTTCTCGATTGTCTTCCGCCAGCCGGCCACGGCGGCGCTGGCATCGCTCGCCGTCTGGCTGTTCTTTACCGCGTTCTGGGGGATCATTGCCAGCCTGCTGGCGCAACTGTTGCGTCCTGTGCCGCCGGGCGATCCGCTGGCGTTGATCGATCAGGTGCAACTGGAACTGGCGCTGGCGCGCATTTCGCCCAATACTCTGTTCACTGAAGTGGCGCTGGCGACGCTCAACCCGACGGTGCGTTCGCTCGGCCTGGTCCTGCCGATCCAGTTGCACAACGCAGTGCTGGGAACGCCGCTCCCTGCCACGCAGAGCATGCTGCTTACCTGGCCCCACGCTACGGGTCTGATCGCGGCGACGATCGTGCTGTTCGCGCTGGGGTACGTCCTGTTCCAGCGGCAGGAGATCCGGGCGTGAGGCTTTGCCTCTCTTCCCCCCTTCGCCGCCAGGGGAGAAGGGGGGTTGTTTTTTCCCCTCTTCCCCTTCCCTCACAGGTGTAGAGTTTTTGGGGTGCGACGAATGTTCTCCGCGTCCTGTCGACCTTTTCCCCCTCATCCCCCCTTACCCCCTTCTCCCACGAGGGGAGAAGGGGGGGTTGGGGCGTCCGGTTGCCTGAAACGGGCAATCCGATGGAAGGGCTGGCCGGAAAAATCTACACCTGCGAGCTTCCCCTTCCCCCTTCGCCTACCAGGGGAGAAGGGGGAGTTGGGGCATCCGGTTGCCTGAAACGGGCAATCCGATGGAAGGGCTGGCCGGCAAAATCTACACCTGTGAGCTTCCCCTTCCCCCTTCGCCCACCAGGGGAGAAGGGGGAGTTGGGGCGTCCGGTTGCCTGAAACGGGCAATGCAACGTGAGGGCTTGCCAAAAAACCTACACTTGTGAGCATCCCCCCACCCCCTTCTCCTGCCCCCCTGCGTCCCCCGCACGCGGGGGGTTGGGGGAGAAGAGGGGGGCTCTCAGGTGTAGGCTTTTTGGGATGCGAAGCGGATTTGCCGCGTCCTGTCGACCTTTTCCCCCTCATCCCCCCTTCCCCCTTCTCCCACCAGGGGAGAAGGGGGAGTTGGGGCGTCCGGTCGCCTGAAACGGGCAATGCAACGTGAGGGCTTGCCAAAAAACCTACACTTGTGAGCATCGCCCCACCCCCTTCTCCTGCCCCCCCTGCGCCCCCCGCATGCGGGGGGTTGGGGGAGAAGAGGGAGGCTCTCGGGTGTAGGCTTTTTGGTATGCGAAGCGGATTTGCCGCGTCCTGACGCCCTTTTCCCCCTCATCCCCCCTGCTCCCTTCTCCCACAAGGGGAGAAGGGGGAGGTAGGGCTCTTGCTGCCTGGAACGGGCGATGCAACACGAGGGCGCGCCGGAATTGTGAGTCCCCGGCGGGCAGGCACGGGACCTGACCCGACTGATGCGGGCTATGCTTCACTCCCTACCGCTGCGTTCAGTTCCATCAGCCGGGCAATAATCGCGCGCCGAGCCGCCGCCGAGGGCATGAAGCGCGTCTGCCCGCGGTCGTTGGGGTAAAAATCGTGCTGGAGCGCCAGGTCGTCCCAGCCGTAGCACGCCAGGATCGCCCGGTCCATCGCCGCGTGCAACTCGCGCAGGTGCACGATGTCGGCATCGCGGCAGGCGGGATCGTGAACGAGGGTGTAGGTTTTGGTTAGCCCCAGGCGCCGCGCCAGCATCACCTGCCGCCGATGCTCATGGCACTCAGCGCCGATCTGCGCCGCCTGCGCAAAGACCGGCTGCGCCAGCAGCGCTGCCAGCGCGTCCGCCAACGGCGATGCGGACTCCGCAGCCGCCGTCAGCGCGGCGTACTCCGCCGCCGGGAAGGGGAAGGTGTCGAAACAGTCAGTGGGGGTGTAGCGCAGGTCAGTGCGTAAACTAGATGCCTGTTTACGTGTCCACGCCTCATGCACTGCCGATTGCAGCAGCGCAAAGTGGTAGTCGTCGTCGAAGGCGAAGATGATCAGCATATGCGAATAAATCTGGTTCTTCGGCACGAATGTGATAGCATGCATCTGACTGACCTCAGCCCGCGCCAGCACGCGCCGCAGCGGGGCGATGGCGGGGCGCATATCTTCGCGGTAGCGCGCAAACAACCACCATCGTTGACGGTCGCGGCTGTCACTCGGACCCTTCAAACGTTCCCGCTCCGGCTTCACCCGCTCCTCGACAATGCGCAGCAGGTCGGGGTACTGGCGGGCGCGCTCGAGGCTCCAGTCGTGGAAGCAGATGACCCAGCGCGACGGTTGCTGCTCCGGGTGGCTGTTCAGGTCTTCGCCGTTGAGGTAGGGGAAGAGACAGTCGGCGTAGCTCGGATCGGCGGCGAGCAGGCGTTCGGCTTCGGCAGGTTCAAGCACAAACCCCAGCCCGCGCACGAAGTCGCCGATAAACGCCTTCCCCTCATTCAGGCGCAGGCGTTGCGGGTCGCGTTCGGGCATGTCGTCAAGGCGCGAGGAGATGAAGGGGACGGGATGGCCGTCGAGGAGGGGGGGTGTTTGACTCCCCTCACCTCCCCTGCCCCCCGCTCCCCCGGTGGGAGCGGGGGGAGGGACGCTCTTACTCTCCTGACCTCCCGCTCCCGCGAGGGGAGAAGGGGGTGGCGTGAGCGCCCCCTCACCCTCCTTGCCTCCCGCTACCGGGGGAGCGGGGGGAGGGGCGCCCTTACTCCCTTTGTCCTTCACTTCCACGAGGGGAGCGGGGGGAGGGGCGTTCGCGTTTTCTGTCGCCGGGGAAGGTTTGTGGATGGCGACCAGGTTGACTTCGACGCTGGCCTGGCCAGGCCAGCGGACGAAGCGTTGGGCGAAGGTGATGCGCCCGCCCTGGGCGATGATCACTGCCAGTCCGCTTTCGCGGGTATCGCCCTGCCCCAGGGTATTGGTAGCGATCATGCCGAGCCGTCCGCCAGGGCGCAGCAGGGCGTAGGCGCGGCGGATGAACGCTGCGCACAGGTCGGCAGTGCCGCCGAACGGCTGGCAGGCGTATTCAAGCCAGCGGCGGTAGTCCTCGCCGTACGCGCCGCTGATACGCAGCCCGCCCATAAATGGCGGGTTGCCGATGATCACATCGAAGCCTCCCTGAGCAAACACGTCGGCGAATTCGAGCGCCCAGTGGAAGAAGGCGTGCTGCGTGCGCACCTCGAGCACGCTCGCGCCCAGGCGCGCGTCGGGCAAATTGCCGCGCGTGAGCGCATCCTGCACGGCAGCGGTAGTGATAGCGCGCACCTGCGATCCTTCGGCGCGCGGCGGGAGGAAGAAAGCGGCGGTGAAGGCGTCGCACGCCTGGATCAGACGCTGCACATCGGCGCTCCTGTACGCCTTTGCGTAGGCGGCGCGCTTGACGCGCACCTGCTCGATGGTCGCTTCGGGCATCGCGGCGATGGCGCGCATGGCGTCGGCGAATGCCGCGAGCGGCTGCGTCACGAAACTGTGGCGGAAGAGGTTGGCGTCGCGCTCGCGGGCGTTGCGCGCCTTCGCCTGGCGCGCCGCAGCGCGGTCGTCGCTCCCCGTCGGCTTGTAGGCGTCGTCGGGGACGCCCGCTTCCAACACGCTCAGGTCGCGCACGCCGACGAGTGAGTCGCCATGGCGGATGCGGTGATCGAGGAACGTCAGCGGCTGATTAGGTCCGTGCCCTTCGAGCCAGAGCGCCACCCGGCAAAGTTCGACCGCCAGCGGATTCTTGTCGACGCCGTAGATGCAGTGGGTGATGGCGTCGCGGATGCCCTGCCGGACGTGCTCCGGCGCCGGTTCGTCTTCGCCGGTGCGGATGCGCGCCAGTTCCCTGCCCAGGCGACGCGCAGCGGCGAGCAGAAAGTGCCCCGAACCGCAGGCAGGGTCGAGCACTCTGAGATTCAACAACGCGGCTTCCTTCGCGGCTGGCGTGCGGCAGGCGGCGAGCCGCTCCTGCATCACCGGCTCCAGCGCGTGACGGATCAGCGGCGCTACCAGGTCGGGCGGGGTGTAGTGCGAGCCGGTTGAGCGTCGCTCAGCGCTGCTTGTCGTCAACGTGAAACGCCACAGCGCCGGACTGCGCCCTTCCTCGAGCACGGGGTGCAATTCGAGCAGGCTTTCGTACACCGAGCCGAGTTCCTCGGTGTCGAGCGCGGCATAGTTGACGCGCCGCGGCGGGCTGCGATCGTCCTCGTGGTACCACGCCAGATGCCAGAAGGCTGCCAGCAGGTTGCGGTTGTGGATGCAGGCTGCATCGAGCGGCAGCGGTTCGAACAGTTCGCCGTTGAGCGGCGGGACGCCCAGCAGCGCAGCGAGGCGCTCGTCGCGCAGGGTGTGCCACAGCGCCCGCAGCCCAAGCCAGAGATCGTCGTGGTCGTCGCGCGCGCGCCGGTCGGCGCTGAGACGGCAGAGTCGCCCCACCCCGTAATGATCCCGGTAAACGTCTCTGCCACCAGAATATTGCCCTGCGCCATCCGCGCCAGCGCCTTCCATCAACCCGCGCGCCTCTGCCGTGAGGAGAAAGAGGAAACGATAGACCAGACGCAGCAGTTGGCGGTAACAATCGTGCGCTCCCTCGCGGCGCACGTGGTCGCGCAGCGCGGCGCTCTGCGGATGGGTGAGCAGCCCGTTCGCCAGAATGGTCAGGCACTGTTCCACCCCATCGCGCAGTCGGTCGCGCACCCGCCCCCCCTGCTCGATGGCGCGCTGATAGTACTGCTCGAGGATGCACGTATGAGCATCGGCAGCGCTCTGTGGCAGGCGCGAGCGGTGAAGGAGGCGAAAGAGCAGCGTGAAATCGGCGAAGCGCTGCTCCGCGAAGATCGCGCGCAGATCGAACTCAGCGTACACCTGCCGCCGGATGTAGGTCGAATTGCGCAACAGGCGCAGGGTCAGGCCATTGGTTGTCACGCCCCACAGCGCATCACTGCGATTGAGATACTCCTGGAGCAGCGCATGGGGCGAGAGGCGCGGGCGAGCGCGCTCCGGCACGCGCCCGAGATCCTGCCGCGCGCCGACAATGTGGAGCGGCGGCGCATCGGCGCGCCCGTCAACGCGGTGCGAGATCGGGAAGGTCATGCCGCCGATGTCATGCGGCTGCGGGTCGGGGGTCGGCTCATAGCCAAGGAGCGAGAGAAACGGAACCACCCACCCGTCGCGGGTGACGCGCAGTGCGGGGTCGTCGAGCGGAAGACGCGCCAGGCGTTGTTGAAACGCATCCCAGTAGGCGCACGCCTGGTTGAACGCCAGGGCGATTTCATCGGTAAGCGCAGCGCCAGGCGGCAGCCCGAAGTCAGACGGACGCTGACCCGGCAGGTCGCCGGAGGCGAGCGCCTCGATCAGGTCAGGTCCAAAGAGGCCGCCTTCGATCCGCAGGGCGGAAGACGGAGAACGGCTGGTGACAGGCATAGGCGCGACCGATAGGTGCAGTGCTGCCCGCCATGAACGGCGCGCTGGCTGGAATTGTTTGAGAGAGCACTATAATGCACAGAGTTGACGGATGTCAAGCGGGGCGAAAGCGCGTAGCATCGCCCGTTTCGGGCAACAGGACGCTCCGCCTCCCCCTGCTCCCCCCAACCCCCCGCGTGCGGAGGGTAAGGGAAGGGTGGGAGAAGAGGGCGGGGCGAGGGAGGATGAGGGGGCAAAACGAACGCCCCCTGCTCCCCTGGTGGGAGCAGGGGGCAGGGGGATGAGGGGGCAAAACAAGCACCCCCTTCTCCCACCAGGGGAGAAGGGGGAAGGGGGGATGAGGGGGAACAGGGGCATCAGGAGGCGGCAAACTCTACCACGCCAAAAAATCTACAATTGCGAGATAAGGCGCGGACGTTTTCTTGCCTCTCGTTCCCCAACGCTGAAATGGTTTGATCAGAACCCCACATCGCCGGTATGCACCATGTGCAGAACGCCAGCCGCGTCGCGCAGCAGCAGTGTGCCGTCAGGAGCAACGTCCTCAGCGATTCCGCGCAGCTCGCCGCCGGGCAGTGTGACCGTCACCGGCTCGCCCAGGCGCGCCAGACGCGCGCGCCAGTCGGCGAACAACAACCCGCGCTCGCCCGACTGAAGCTGTGCATAGCGTTCATCCAGCGCCGCCAGCAGTGCTTCAAGCAAGGCAGAGCGCGAGATCTGTCGACCCGCCGCAGCGCTGACGCACGTCGCCGTTTGCTGCAAATTTCGCCCATTGACCGCGCTGGCGGGCGTCTGATTGACATTCACCCCAATTCCGACAACCGCCCACTCGATCGTGTCATCGGCGACGCTCACCTCCGTCAGAATACCGGCGCTTTTGCGCCACTCGCCGTCGGCAAACAGCAACAGATCGTTTGGCCATTTCAGTTGCGCGCGCACCGACGCAACCTGCTCAACCGCCTCGCACAGCGCGACGCCTGCCATCATCGTGAGCGAGAACGCCTCGCCGGGCGGCAGCCATACCGGGCGCAGCAAGACTGACAGCAGCAACGCATCGCCATACGACGACACCCAGCTTCGCCCCAGACGACCACGGCCTGCCACTTGCTCTTCTGCCAGTACCGTCAGCCCTTCGGGATAGCCGGAACGCGCGCGTTCCTTGGCGATGTCGTTGGTTGACGCCACCCGTTCGTAGCGCATGAGGATAGTGCCGATGATACGGGTGTTGAGACGGCGTTGGATCGTTATCAGATCGAGATCTTCAGGAAGCGGACTCATGATCTTTCCTCATAAGCATACCTCTCAGGTATATTATGCACTACAAAGGATGGGTTTTTAAACGTGAGAGTCGGCGTTCTGACGCCCTTTCTTTCCCCTCATCCCCCCTGCCCCCTTCTCCCACAAGGGGAGCAGGGGGGCGCGTGCGCCTCCTGACGCCCGTGTTCCCCTCATCCCCCCTGCCCCCTTCTCCTACAAGGGGCGAAGGGTGAGGTTGCGCACCCTGACGCCCGTGTTCCCCTCATCCCCACGGCCCCCCACAACAACAAACCGCCAGTGCCCGTGGAGGGGCGCGTGAAGCCCCGGGGCCCGACAGCCACCCCCGTGGCCCCACGCTCCAGTCGTGGGCTGGGGGGTTGCTGGGTACACGGGGGTCAGGTGTCGCACTCGCCCCCCTTCTCCCCTTGTGGGAGAAGGGGGCAGGGGGGATGAGGGGAAAGAAAGGGCGTCAGAACGCC
>JANXAL010000018.1 GCA_025062325.1 Roseiflexus sp. | reverse complement strand
GCCGGTATCGCCCTGTACCAGGATGGTGCGCGAGAAGGTTGCAATCTCCTGCAAAGCCCCGGTGTCGGCATCAGCGCCATATGCCACCGGAAAGATGCTGATGCCTGACTCCTCGAACACCTGGCGCACCTGATCGAGCGTCGCACGGCTGGAGTTGTCCAGCCCATCCGAGAGCAGCACAATAGCGCGAATGCGCTCTTCTCCAGTTGGCGGGAGGCTATCAAGCGCCTCTTTGCTATCGATCAGCGCGTCGTACAGGGCTGTTTTGCCCTGAGCGCGCATAGCGGCAATTGCATCGTCGAGCTTGATACGCACTTCTGACAGCGGCGCTGGCGGCACAACCAGACGCGACTCGGTCGAAAAGGTCACAAGACCGACGCGATCGTCCGGCAGAATGCGACTCAGGAAGGTTCCAAGCCCGGATTTTGCCGCTGCCAGTTTTTCGCCCTCCATCGAGCCGGAGACATCAACGACAATCAGAATATCAGCACGTTTGCGATTGAGCGCCCAGGCGTTCTTGGCAGCGACAATCACCTCGGCGGGAGGGACGGGCAGCACACTCTGCACTCCCTGCGGTTGCACGCCGTATGCAGGGCTGATCGGGTCCGCAAGCGGAACTTTGACGTTTGCCGGACGGAAGCCGTAACCCATCGCCAGGCGCTGACTCTCCTCGGTCAGCAGGAAATCGTAGAACAGCTCCGCAGCGCGCCGCTCCTGGTCCGAGGCGCTCGCCATGATGATGAAGGGGTTATCGTGCCAGAAGGTCCCTTCGCGGGGATAAATCGCCACCAGCGGCGTTGGCGGGTTTTTGTTCCTGTTGAAGTCGATCAGCGTCACTTCCTCCATCGGAAACGCTGAAATATACCCCATTCCGAATTTCCGCATATTCTCGCTGAAGACAAGGGTGTTGTAGCCATAATGCTTGATGCCCTGCCCCAGTTTGCGGATGAACTCCTGGCTCTCCGGCTTCTGAATATCGGCGACAGTCAGGTCGCGCTGTTTTCCGGTAGCGGCGTAGAACTCCGCTATCAGCGTCGAAAGCGCCGTCGTGCTGATCTCCGGGTCGGTATGCCCCCAACTGAAGCGCCCCCACTCAGGGCGCCCGTAGGCGCCCCAACCCTGCGGATTCTCGATCAGCGCCAGCATATCCGACCAGCCAATCGGTTTGTCGGGCCATCCCATCGCCTCCGCCATTGGGCGCCACATCGAGATGACCACCGGAGTCAGAACCAGCGGTTGGCTCGAAATTGCTACATTCGGGTTGCCGCTCTCGTACTTCAACACCTCCAGCCACGTGGACGCCGAAGGAGACCAGACTGTCGTTCTCAACTGACCGTTTTTGATCTCAGTGCGCGCTGCGCCGCTCGACTTGTTGATCCCTTCGACAAAAATTGGGCGCCCGTCGACTTGCACACGCGAATTGTTGAAGGCGGCGATGCGATCCTTCAGCCACTCGTCCTTTTCAGGGCTGTAGGTGATGGTGATGGTGATCGCATTGGCAGGTATGCGTCCGTCTGCGCCGGTCTGACCGTTGCACGCTGAGGCGATCAGTCCGACGATGAGCAAGAGAATGAGCGCTATATTTCGCATGATGTACTCCTTACGATGCGCTGTTCCGCGACAAGGCGCGGCGATCTGATAAGACCACAGAGACATAGAGGGCACACAGACACGGCGATGTCTTTTCGTCCGCACTTTCAAACTTTCCGCCTTTCTACACGCCACGAGCCGCGTGGATGGGCACACCAACGGCGCGCCCCTACATTGCCACCCTGCGAGCGCGCCACCGGCGCGGGCGCATCACCGGTACGGGCGCGCCTGCGGCGCGCCCCTACATGCCTCATTTCGCTCTTCTTCGCCGCTTGCCTCGCGCTGCTTGCCTCGCGCCTCGTATTACATCGCTCCGCTGCGCGC
>JANXAL010000114.1 GCA_025062325.1 Roseiflexus sp. | reverse complement strand
ATGATGGGCGATCCGTTCGCGCATTTCGTCATCCCCCGCCTCGGCGGTCGCCAGGTAAACGACGCGCTCGCTCAGGCGGGTTGCGTACTGTTCGGCGCGCAGGCTTTTGCCGCTGCGTGCGCCGCCGGTGAAAAGCACAATGCGACTCATGCCAGCGCCCCCTTCTGCCAGGCTGCGGCTGCGGCGACGAAGCGCTGCGCCGCCTGCGGGCACGCCAGGAAGTGGATATGGATGTATGATGCGAGCGTGTTGTGGATCACTGCACCTTCCGCAAACGCTGCCGGACGCATGGCATCGGGCAGGCAGATGTAGAGCCAGGGCAGGGACTCCGGTCGATCTTCCCAGACGGAATAGTGAAACTCGTGCCCGCGTAGCGTCTCGCCCCTGCGCCAGAGCCAGGTGTTGCACTCAGCGCGCGCCGTGCGATACCCCAGCGTCAGGCGCGGCGTCATCACCGAGCGCCCGGCAAGCGCACCGACCATCGGAAAGGTTCGTCCTTCCGCATCGGTGATTGCTTCTGTCAGATACATCAGCCCGCCGCACTCGGCATACATCGGCGTCCCGGCATCAATCGCCGCGCGAATGGCATACATCAGAGCGCGGTTGGCGCTGAGCGCTTCGGCGTAGAGTTCAGGGAAGCCGCCACACAGATAGATCGCCCCTGTTTCTTTGGGCAGTATCGTGTCACGTAGCGGGCTGAAGAAGACAATGTCCGCACCGGCTGCGCGCAGCAGATCGAGATTGTCCTCATAGAGAAAACTGAACGCCTCATCGCGCGCAACGGCAATCACCGGTGCCTGATCGCTTGCTGCGCGCTCCAGCGGCGGCAGAGTGATCGCGCCCTCATCGAGCGGCGGCGCGGTGCGCGCCAGCGCAACCACCCGATCCAGATCGATGGTCGCTTCGATGCGCACGCGCACCTCATTCAGCCACGCCTGCCAGCGCCCCGGTTCCGCCACCGGGATCAGCCCCAGATGACGCTCCGGCAACGTGAGCGTTTCGTCACGCTGCAGAAAGCCAAGCACCGGCACGCCGACGCTTCCCTCGATCGCGTCCTGCACCATGCGTGCGTGGCGCGGGCTGCCAACCCGGTTGAGGATCACGCCCGCAACTGTGATCCCTGGGTCGAAATCGCGCAACCCAGCGATGAGTGCGGCTGCGGTGCGCGCCATCGCCCGCGTATCAAGCACGATCACGACCGGCGTGGCGGTCAGGCGCGCGATGTGCGCACTGCTACCGGTGTCGTCGTCGCCGGAGTACCCGTCGAACAGCCCCATCACTCCTTCGATGATTGCCAGGTCAGCGCCTGCGCTGCGCCGCGCCAGAATACCGGCGATCTGATCTGGCGGCGTTAGCCAGGCGTCGAGGTTGAAACAGGCGCGCCCGGCGGCGAGCGCGTGGTACCCCGGATCGATGTAGTCCGGTCCGCATTTGAATGGTGCAACCGCTAGACCGCGCGCCGTCAGTGCGGCGATCAACCCGGCAGTGATCGTCGTTTTGCCGCTGCCGCTCATCGGCGCGGCCAGCAGCAGACGTGGCAGAGCGGGCATTATTCGTCCTCCCACAGCATATGATGCATGGGTACGCTTGACGGGTCGAACCAGGCAAGGGTGTCGGTCAACGCTGCAACCGCACCGACAACCAGAACGGCAGGCGGCGGCAGTTCGGCGCGCAGTTGCGCATCGGGAAGGGTCGCCAGTGTTGCGCGCAGCACCCGCTGCTGCGCCGTCGTGCCGCGGCTGATCAGAGTCGCCGGGGTCTGCGGGTCGCGCCCGGCAGCGATGAGTTTGGCACAGACCACGTCGAGACGGGTGAGCGCCATGAGCACGACGAGCGTCGGCATGGCAGCGAGCGCACGCCAGTCAATGCCACTAGCGGTTTCCGACGCTTCATGCGCAGTGACCACCGCAAATGCCGATGCCACACCGCGTCGGGTCAGCGGGATGCCAGCATACGCTGGCACGCCGATTGCCGAAGACACGCCGGGCACAATTTCATACGGCAACCCGGCGGCGGCGAGCGCCGCCGCTTCCTCAGCCGCGTGCCCGAAGACGCAGGGATCGCCGCCTTTCAGCCGGACGACCTGCAACCCATCGCGCACTAACCGCACCAGCAACTCATTAATCCCTTCTTGGCGCAGCGCATGATGCCCTGGACGCTTGCCAACGAAGATGCGCTCGGCGTGCGGCGGCGCTTCGTCGAGCAGTTCAGGCGCGATCAGGCGATCATAGAGCACCGCATCAGCCTGACGCAGCACGGTCAGGCCCCGCACCGTGATCAGGTCGGCGCGACCAGGACCGGCGCCGACCAGGTATGCTTTGCCGGTCATGGAATGTACTGCTTTCTGCGTCACCTTTCAAACCCACGGGCGCCCACAGGAGGGCGCTCCTACACCGCACGCCGCCTAGATAGGGGCAGGACCCTGCTCTCGAGTGTAGGCTTTTTGACATGCGAAGCGGATTTGCCGCGTCCTGACGCCCTTTTTCCCCCTCATCCCCCCTGCCCCCTTCTCCCACCAGGGGAGAAGGGGGAGGGTGCACATCCTGTCGCCCTTTTTTCCCCCTCTCCCCCTGCCCCCTTCTCCCACCAGGGGAGAAGGGGGCAGGTGCGCATCCTGACGCCCTTGTGTCCCTCATCCCCCTTGCCCCCTTCTCCCACATGGGGAGAAGGGGGAGGGTGCGCATCCTGCCGCTCAAAACGGGCAACGCAATAGAGGGGCTGGCCAAAAGATCTACACTTGTGAGGCAGGCTCTCGTGCCTGCCCGTGGCGGGATTCAACGTTCATCCCCCAGCCACCGCGCAATCGCATCGCGCAGGGCGACGGCGCGGGCAGGCGCGGCGCCGCCGCTGCTCACGGCGATCGTGACGCCGCCAGAGCGATGGACGGCGGGCACATGGAATTGCCCTTCCTCCGGCGCATCGGCGACGTTGCAGAGCATGCCCGCGGCCGCAGCATCTCGTGCAATCTGTGCGTTGACCGCACGCTCGCTGGTGGCAGCGAAGACGAGCAACGCCCCCGCGAGATCACCCGGCTCGTATGCGCGACGCAACCACGTGATCCGTCCTTCTTCCGCCCACGTGGTGAGTTGCGGCGTGGCAGTCGGACTGACGAGACGCACCATTGCGCCCGTTTCCAGCAACCCGCGCACCTTGCGCTCACCGACAGCGCCGCCGCCAACTACGACGGCGGATAGCCTGCCGGTATTGGTCAGCACAATGGGATACTCGCGCGGCGCCTGCTCCAATGCTGGCAAATCCCCGGAACGTTCTGCCATCGGCTGCGCTCTGGCAGCATATCCGCGCGGCGTCGCCATCCATTTCCCCAGCACGTAGCTCTGGCTGTTCCCGACCAACACCACAGTGAACATGTCGGCGCACGATGGGTCCGCCGCTGCGAGCGTCGTCAGGCTCACATGCTCATCGGCGCGCGAGACATTGCGCCCGAATGCGACTGGCGTGTCTGGCGGACGGTGTTCGCGCAGGATGCGGAATGCGGCGTCGAGTTGCCAATCGCGCCCGCGCGACCGCGGGTTGTACAGCGCGACGACGAAATCTGCCTGCGCTGCCGCCCGTAACCGCCGTTCGATCACCTCCCATGGCGTCAGCAGGTCGCTCAGGCTGATAACGCAGAAATCGTGGCTGACCGGCGCGCCAAGCCGCGCGGCGAGCGCCTGGAATGCGCTGATGCCGGGCAACACCTCAACCACTGGATCGTCTCCTGTCCAGCCCTCGTCGCGCAGCGCCTCGAATACCGGCGCAGCCATAGCGTAGATGCCGATATCGCCACTGCTGATCAGCGCCACTCGCCGACCGGCGCGCGCCAGTTCGATAGCCTGCCGCGCGCGTCCGACTTCGTCGCCCATTGCTGGAGTGACCAGCACCTCCTGGTGCGGTTGCAGCAGGTCGCGGATCAGGTCGATGTACACCCGGTATCCGGCAACGATCTCAGCGTGGCGCAACGCTTCGCGCGCTGCAACGGTAAGGTGTTGCGGATCGCCGGGACCGATGCTGACCAATGTAAGGACTCCTGAAGACTGACCGGATGCGGGAGCGGTCTGACGTGAATAGGACACGGATTCACGCAGATGCGACGGATTCTCACGGATCTGCGCAGGAAGGGAAGTCATTAATAATCCGTGTGAATCCGTCCCGATCCGCGTGGATCCGTGTGCTCCCACACGCCACGCCACCTGGAGGATGCCTTGTCCTGCCAGGGCAACGGCAATCGTGCAGCGCGAAAAGGCGCGTTTTGGCACGATGAGCGGACCACCGCTGACGATCACTGCGCATGGCTCAGCTACGCCGGGCAGATCGAAATGCGCGGTTGCAGCGCTACGGCTGAACTGCGCGGCGTCAAGCGCGGCAAGTTCGGCGGTTGGGACGACTCGCAGCGGAACGCCAAGCGTATCGGCAAGGGCGATCAGTCCCGGTTCTTCCGCTTTGATCTCCGCCGTGGCGAGCGCCCCCACACATCGCTCATCGAGACCGGCATCGGCGAGCGTCGTTTGAAGCGCGCTGCGGAGCTCATCAACCGGTACGCCGCGCCGACATCCGACGCCAACGACCAGGACTGGCGGCAGGTAGCGCACACTCGTTGCGCGTAGCGTTTCCCAGAGATCGTCGATCCGGCGATGAGTGACCAGGAGCGCAGCCGCAAAACGGGCATTAGGCAGATCGGCGGCATCGTCAACGAACTCAATGTTTGGACAGAGCGCCAGAAGGTCGTCCATCAACCGGCGGGCATCGGGCAGATCAGGGTCAACCCAGCATCCGATCAGATCGCCATTGACCATGCACGCCATCGCGTGGGTGAGCGCCGAGTCGTTAGCAATACGCCACCCCTCGTTGCGTCCGATCAGGTCAAGTGCAGGAAGCCCTCGCGTGTCGCTAGCGGTGGTAATGACTGCCTGACCGCCGGTAAGCGCGGCGATCCGGCGCGCTAGGTCGTTTGCGCCCGCCTGGTGCCCGCCAATCAGCGGGATAACGAACCTGCCAGACTCATCAAGGCAGACAACTGCCGGGTCAGTTGTTTTGCGGCCAAGGAGCGGCGCAATCGTGCGCACAACAATACCGCTCGCCGCGATCAGCGCCAGCGCGCGGCTGCGCTCCCACCAGTAGCGCACTTCATCAGCCAATGAAGCGGTGTATGGCGTGGCGACGGTCCCTTCGCCAGCAAACTTCGCCGGTACGCGCGCGATGGCATTCAGTTCCTGAGCCAGACGCTCCGCCAGGCGCGCACCTGCGCGGGTGACGGCAATGATTGCGATGCTCACATGTGATCTCCGCTCTGCTCCCCATGGCGAAAACGATGCGTATATGTGCGATCATACAGCCGACTCGTCGCCCGATCCGTTCGCTTTAGCGCCGGGTCGAGCGCCAGGCTGACCAGGATAAGCGCCTGGCGCGTGAAGCCCGCCGATTTGACCTTCGCCACAATATCACCCAGCGTGCCGTGGATGATCGTCTCGTCGGGCCAGCTCACGCGGTGCAGCACGGCAACCGGCGTCTCACGGGTATACGCGCCGCCAGCCAGTAGTTCATCCACCACGCGCTGAATACGGGTGATGCTGAGGTAGATCGCCAGCGATGCGCCATGCGCCGCCAGACGGTGCAGTTCCTCGCCAGGAGGCATCGGTGTGCGCCCCGAAGCGCGGGTGAAAATAACCGTCTGCACTACTTCGGGAACCGTCAGCTCGACGCCAAGGCGGGCAGCCGCCGCAAACGCCGCCGTCACGCCGGGGACGATCTCGTAGGGAATGCCAAGTTCGTCGAGCGCTGCCATTTGCTCGTGGATCGCGCCATAGAGCGACGGATCGCCGCTGTGGAGCCGGGCGACGACCTGCCCCGCACGCGCGGCGTCGCGCATCAGGGAGACGATCTGCTCCAGATGCATAGCGGCAGTGCCGATGATTTGTGCATCAGCGCGCGCCCACGCAGCAGGCAACCCGTCGTCCACCAGGCTATCGGCATAGAGGATCAGATCCGCCTGCGCCAGAATATCGCGCCCGCGCACCGTGATCAGGTCAGGCGCTCCGGGTCCCGCGCCGATGAAATACACCGTTCCGGTAACAACAGGGTAGGTCATAGGAGGTCTCCTCGGCGAACGATCACCAGCGACAGGTACGGACGGCGCTGCGGATCGAGCGAACGCAGGTCGCGTACAATCAACTCCTCCGGCATCCCGACGCGCTCAGCGTAGAGCACGCGGTCAAGCAGGCCAAGTTCTTCGAGCGCCGCCACGATCGCTGGCAGCGCTGATCCCGCCTTCATCAGCACCACCGTCTCGAAATCGCGCAGCAACTGACGCAAGGCGGCGGCGTTGGTCTCATAACTGGCAGGCACAATGATCATGCGTTCGTTGCTCATTGCCAGGGGCATGCCGCCAGCCGCAGCCGCTGCCGCAAACGATGTCACACCGGGGACGATGCGCACCGTCACCGATGCTTGAAGGGCAATCAATTCTCGCCAGAGATAGACGAAGGTGCCGTAGAGCAAGGGATCGCCGAGCAACAGATAGGCGCCGTGCCGATCAGCGCCCAATTCCGACACAATCGTTTCAGCAGCGGCGCGCCACGCCGGGCGCAACTGGCCAGCATCGCGCGTCATCGGCAGCGGCAACGCCACAACCATCTGCCGCGCGCGGTCGATCCAGGGTTCGGCGATGCGCAGCGCCAGGCTCTGGTCGCCGTCGCGGCTCTGGGGAACGAACAGCACATCCGCCGCCTGAAGCGCGCGCAACCCCTTGAGCGTGATCAACTCAGGGTCGCCGGGACCGAGGCCTATAGCAGTTAATGTGGCAGTTTTGGTCATTCTCTCGTTCCTTCCTGGACTAATGCTCGTCCCCAACGGCTGACGCTGGCCGAACCTATCGAAGCTAGCGCGGGTGCGAACCCGATTCTGGCGCGAAAGGAACGCGGATTGACGCAGATGCGACGGATTGACGCAGATATGCCAGTGAGACAAGCCATCAGTGATTCAAGGACTCTCTTTCCGCCATGTGACGATAAAAACGGGATTGAGCGCATCGAGGCGCAGCAGCGACCGGATCGGCGCGCCGCGGTTGATCTGCGCCTGGATCACACGCGCGTCGGGCAGGAGCGATGTCGCCTGCTGCACGTGTTCAAGCACAACCAGGTTCAACACCAGCCGGCCTTGTGGCCTGAGACGGCGCTGTGCGACACGAATGATGTCCGCCAGGCGTCCGCCGCTGCCGCCAACGAAGATGGCGTGCGGATCGGGACAATTGCTGCAGGCTTCTGGCGCTTCGCCGTGGATGATGCGCAGATTCGGCGCCGGGAAGCGCCGCAAATTTTCGTGAATATGCGCCACGAACTGTTCGCGTCGCTCGATAGCGTACACCCTGGCGGTCGGGCAGGCGCGCGCCGCCTCGATGCCGACCGACCCGCTCCCTGCGCCGATGTCCCACAGCACGTCGCCTGGTTGAAGCGCCAGTTCCGCCAGGCTCAGCAAGCGCACCTCGCGCTTCGTGATCTGACCGGCGATTGTGCTGAATGCTGAGTCAGGCAGGCCAGGAGGCGCAGGCGCATGATTCAAGAGATAATCGTTCCAGACGACGAACACATTGAGCGGCGCAAATGTCTGTTCCGCCGCCTCCGCGAGCGTCGTGCGCACGATGCGTTGCGCGGGACCCCCCAAGTGCTCACAGACTGCGCAGCGTGTCGTCGGCGGCAACCCGGCTTCCAGCAACGCCGCGGCAATCCGCGCGGGCGTATTGTGCTGATCGGTCAACACGGCTGCTTTCGGCGCTGCCAGCACACGTGTAATGACCGCATCCAGCGGGCGACCGTGGGCGCTGAGGAGCGCGGCATCATTCCAGGGTTCCGCCAGCGCTGCAAACGCCAGTTGCGCCGAGGTTGGCGCCGGAATAACTTCGAGCGCTTCCGGCGGCAGTACGCGGCGCAGCGTGACGCCGATCCCATACCAGAGCGGATCGCCGGATGCGAGAACCGCTGCCGACTCTCCACGCTCCCACGCCAGTTTCAGCCGCTCCAGCGCCGGTTCGACTGATACTCCAATCATCAACTGTTCGCCGGTGAAACCGGGAAACGCCGCGAGGTGGCGTCGTCCGCCGACGAGCAGCGAGGCGCGCATAATCCGATCCCGCAGCGCCGCTGAGATCCCGGCAGCGCCAGCGTCGGTCAACCCCACAACCAGGATAGGGCATCGTGTGGTCATGGCGCGTCCTCCAGCGGCTCATCGTCGTCATCATCGAACGGCTCGCTCACCAGCCGCTCGATCAGCGGACGCGCATCGCTGACTGGTGCGGCATGGCGCGGCGGTTTGGGCGCGGCGGCGCGGGCAAGCACGTTGCCATCAAAATCGACCAGAATAGTCTCAAATCCCATGGCGCCGCCCTGCGTCTCGATGAAACGCAGACAGTGCATCAGCGCCAGATCAACAATCCGCTGGAGCGGCGCCGTCTGCCCGTACTCCTGGCAGAGTTCCAGAAAGTGACGCCCGGTGTTGGCATTGGCAACGGCGTCGATCAGCGCCCGCGGCGCACCGACATCCCGGCAGACCTGCGCCAGGAACGCAAAATCGACCTGATTGCCAGCAACATGGGTCTGCATATGTCCCTGCGCAGTCTTGATCATCTTGCCAATCATGCCGACGAACACGGCTTCTTCGACGCCACACGCGACGCAGGTTTTCAGCGCATCGCCGGTGAAGACGCTCAGCTCCACGAACGCCAGTTCCGGCAATTCGGGGAAGAGGCGCATAGCAAACTTCTCCGAGCGCCCGCCGGTGCAGAGCACCACCTTTGCGACATGGTTGTGCGCCGCCATTTCGACCGCCTGAATGACGCTGGCGCGCCACGAGGCGGTGCTGTACGGAAAGACCTTGCCAGTTGTGCCAAGGATACTGATGCCGCCGATAATCCCCAGGCGCGGATTGAGGGTCTTCTGCGCCAGACGTTCGCCGTCCGGCACGCTGATGATCACCTCCAGCCCGTTGCGCTCAAGGAAGGCTTCGCCATCAGGCGCACACTCGCGCACCGCGTCGCGTACATTGTCGGTGATCTGCTGGCGCGGTACAGGATTGATCGCCGGACCGCCGATCGGCAGTCCCAGCCCTGGCAGCGTCACTCGTCCCACACCAACGCCGCCGTCAATGGTAATGCCAGCGCCGTCCACGCGCCGCACCCGCGCACAGATCAACGCGCCATGGGTGACATCCGGGTCATCGCCAGCGTCCTTGACCATGCAGCAGTAAGCCCAGTCCTCGCCACGCTGCGTATGCACTGGCGTCATTGTCGCCGTTTCGCCGATGGGCAGCGTAATCGTGACCTGTTCGGGCCAGATGCCGGTCAGGAGCGCAATCGTCGCCGCTTTGGCCGCAGCAGCAGCATTGCTCCCTGTTGTATAGCCGGTGCGGAGACCACGCTTATTGCGGGGTGGAACGGAATTGCTCATCAGGATCAGTAAACTGCAGTGTTATCGACGCCAGCCGCCAGGCGCAGCAGCGCGTTGACAATCGCCACAGCGACTGTCGAGCCGCCTTTTCGCCCGACCGTCACGATCCAGTGAATGTCCGAGCGCGCCATCAATGCCTCTTTGCTCTCGACGGCATGCACGAATCCGACCGGAACGCCAATCACCAGCGCCGGACGTGCGCCGCCGTTGATCAGACGCAGCAGTTCATACAGCGCCGTCGGCGCATTGCCGATTGCTACAACGGCGCCATCGAGCAAACCGCTCGCATGCGCCACGCGAATGCCAGCCGCGCTACGGGTCAACCCATCGTCATCGGCGATTGACAGCGCTTCGCGCGACTCGTTCAGACAGTGCACTGCGCCTCCGAATTCGCGCACCCGACGTTCGTTGATGCCCGCGCGCACCATCTGGACATCGGCGAGCACATGGCAGCCGCGACGCAACGCGGCAATGCCTGCCTCGATAGCGCCGGGGCTAGCGCGGGTGATTGACGCGAACTCGAAATCCGCCGTGCTGTGAATGATTCGTTCGACTACCGCATTGAGCGGCGCTTCAAGATGAAAGCCGCGCTGCTCGAGTTCGGCGCGGATGATTGCGAACGAACGCGCCGCGATCTTGGCGGCAGTCAGCGTTTCAGCAGGAAACTCAGCCATCATCTCCCTCCCCTCGTTTCAGGCGCGACGCGATCTGAGCGACGCGACGCCCTAGCGCACGCGCCTGCGCCAGGTCCTCGTCGGTCAGCGTGCCGACGGCCGTCGCGCCGTAGTACGAACCGGCACGTTCCATGACCGGACTCCAGGGCAGGCCCACGACGATCATCCCTGCGCCCAGGAACCAGTGCAGCACCGTCAGCAGCGTAAACTCGGTGCCGGAATGGCGCCCAGCGCTGCTGGTGAACGCTGCACCGACTTTCCCCGCCAGGCTCCCCTCCTCCCAGAGATCGCCGGTGGTGTCGAGCCAGCGTTTCAGCGTGCCCTTGATCCCCGTCCAGTTTGGCGTCCCGATGATAATCGCGTCCGCCTCCAAAAGGTCGGACTTCTCAGCTTTGATCGGTTGTTTGATGCTTACCGTGACGCCCGGAACGCTGGCAGCCCCCTCGGCAATCGCCTGCGCCAGCGCCGCCACCTGATTTCCTGTATCGTGTAGAATAAATACGCGGCAGGGTGAGGTCATGTCAGCCTCCCTGGGCTTGTGAACGACTGCGTAAGACACGCGACGGATATTCCGTATTGTAGATCATCTGTGAGAGTCTGGCATGGGTCTCACCTCTGCACATGCTCCTTCCAGTAGTGGTGCGTCTTCGCCACTGCCGTAACAACGTTTTTGATCTCCTCTTCCAGGCGGAAGTGAGGTCCGGCGGGGAGAAAGAGCGTGCGTCCCTCACGGCGCACGCTCACGTTTTCGACCACAATCGCCCGTAGCAGCCACAGCGCCATTTCTTCGCTATCACACACAAGACCGATCCAGCCGGGAGCGCACTCGGTGACGACCGGCAATCCGGTCACCATGCGCAATCCGCGCGCCAGTTCGTCGATCACGCGCGCATACCCCGCCGGGTCGGCCGCGACAGCCTCTGGCGGTACTGGTTCGAGCAGAGTCCCCCGATGCGGCGGTCCGCCCGCCAGCGCCAGTTCGCAAAACGGGTTGTTCGGATCGTCCCTGCCCCAGACCCGATCCCACGCGACTCGTCCATCTTCATCGTAGACGAGTGGCGCGGCGCTCATCGGCGCGGCGCTGACTGGCTTGCCATTGCGGTAGCGTGGCGGCAGAATGGCATCGAGCGCAGAGGCTGTGTGATGGTGCGCGCCGCGCAGCCCGTGGTGATGGTCGCTCTCCTGCGGGTGACCGTAATCATCCTCGAACCCTGGCATGAGACGCCGGTATTTACACACATCGCAGTTAACGGCGGCAACGCCGTGCAATGCTTCATCGTAGCGCTGCAGAATGGCGGCGAGCACACCGTCGTGCAATCCCAGATGCTCCGCCATCAGGATCGGAATCGCGGGATGCTGCTGCCGGGCGGTTTCCACCTGCAACGTTGTCCGCTGCAGAATGCGCCCGGTGAAGAGGAGATATGGCACGACAATGATCTGTTCTGCGCCGAGTGCCATGCAATGGCGAATAGTGGTAGCAACGTCGGGACGGGTAATGCTGTAGAAACCGTATTCGATCCAGCCGAATCCGCTCCCTTCCCACAGCAGACGCGCCATCCGCGCCACATCCGAGTTGCTGTCGGGGTCGCTGCTGCCGCGACCAATGAGCGCGAGCGCCGTTTTGTCGCGGGGAATGCTCGCAGGCGCGGCGGCGTATGCTGCTTCGACGCGCTCCGCCAGAGCGCGCACCAGGGCGTATTGCACTCCGAGCGGCGCTCCGTAGCGAATGTCGAGATCGGGATAGCGTCTGCGCGCCTCGTTGAGCGCCACAGGAATATCATTCTTCTGGTGACCGGCGGCGCCGAGGAGCAGCGGCAGCGCTACAATGCACCGGTACCCGGAGCGCACACAATCGTCAACTGCCTGCGCGATCGGCGGGTCGGCGAGTTCGAGAAAGCAGGGCTGAACGAACGTGTTCAGCCGCTCGCCGACCAGAGTCGCCATCTGGTAGTACTCTTCCAGACCGGCAGGATCGTCGGTGCCGTGACCGATCAGCAGAAGTGCAGGTTGACCGGATGGATGTGTCATGGCGTGCCTTTCTAGACGCAACTATGGTGCGAGCACGATTCGGCGCAATCGGACACGGATGTTCACCGATGCGACGGATTCACGCGGATATAGGTACGGTGGAAGACAGCCGACTTCTGCCGACCGACGGGAGAGGTTCGCAGCCTAATCCGTCTGAATCCGTCCCGATCCGCGCAGATCCGTGTCCCCTTGCATGACTGTCACCTTTGCGCTACAGCCAGCGCTGCCGCTCCTCCCGCCAGCAACGCGAGCACGACGTGCGCGATGCGGCGCGCGTCGCCGATCATGGCTGCGTCGGGCAGGCGCGCTCCATTCCCCAGTACGTAGTGCCCGCGTTTTGTGAGCGTCGTGTCGAGTGCGCCTGCCATTGCCGCCATAGGCCAACCCGCGTTCGGCGAGGCGGTGCGCCCGGCATCACGGCGCGCCATCCGCCATGCTTCGACTCCACGCCCGCATGTGATCTGCGCGGCAATGGCGATCAGCGCCGCCGTCAGTCGCGCGGGCAGCAGATTGAGGGCATCGTCGAGGCGCGCTGCCGCCTTGCCGAGATATTCGTAGCGTTCGTTGCGATACCCCCACATGGCGTCTGCCGTGTTCGAGAGGCGGTAGATCGCCATGCCTGGCAAACCGCCGACCAGGAACGCCAGCGATGGCGCCACCAGGCTATCGCTCAGATTCTCCGCCAGCGACTCGATGGCTGCGCCTGCCACCTCGTCGGCGCGCAGATCATCGGTCGGGCGGCTCACCAGGTGCCAGCCGAGCAATCGTCGCGCTTCAACCAGGTCACTGCGCTCCAGCGCTTCCTGCACCTCGCCGACCGCTCGATCCAGCCCCTGGTATGCCAGCAACATCGAGGCGAGGCTACTCTGCACGAGGGGATGCTGCGGCGCCTGTGACGCGACGAGACCAGTCAGCGCTGCACCGCCTGCCAGCCATATCCCGCCCCATACCAGGCGTTGCGCGGCGCCCCGCGGCGCCAGCCGCTCTCCCAGATGCATCCAGCGCCCCATCAACGCCACCGGATGCCAGGCGTTCGGCGGATCGCCGAGAGCGAGATCGATGGTGAGGGCGAGCAGCAGGGTCTGACTTCGGCGCGAGAGCGACATAGCGAATGGGTCAGCGAATAAACGAATAGGTCAACGAATATCTCCGCGAATAAGCGATAGAGTTAGCGAATAAGCAAATGGATGAGCGAATATCTCTACGAATAAACGAATAGGTTAGCGAATACACGAATGCGTTGACGAACTCTCGAATAGTACCCTATCTGTGTCTTCTGCGCCTCTGTAGCTTAACTGAGAGATCGCACCTCTCGCCTCTCACCTCTCGCCTCTTACCTCTCGCCTCTCACCTCTCGCCTCCACCGGACCCAACAATGCTCGCAGCTCAGGATCGGCGAATATCTGTGCAGACGGCGCGACTGCGATGACACGCCCTTCATCCATTACTGCAACAGTGTCTGCCCAGTACTGAGCGGCGTCTAAATCGTGTGTGGCGAGCGCCACCGTTGCACCGCGCTCGACTAGTCGATCGAAAATGTCAAAGACCTGCTGGCGCATCCAGGGATCCAGTCCGGATGTGGCTTCGTCAACGAGCAAGATGTCCGGTCTCATCGCCAGCACCCCCGCAAGCGCCACGCGCGTTTTCTGTCCGCCGCTCAACGCATGAGTGGGGCGATCCAGCAAATCGCTGACGCCGCACAGATCTGCCGCCTCTGCTACTCGACGCCGCGTCTCATCAACGCTCAGTCCCAGGTTCAACGGACCAAAACTGATGTCCTGCCGGACGCTGGCGCTGAAGAGTTGATCGTCAGGGTTCTGGAAGATCAGCCCGACCTGACGGCGCACATGCAGCAGGCCGCGACGGGTGTACTCCAGCGGACGTCTGTTCAGCCGCACCTGACCCGCAGCGGGGCGCAGGATGCCATTGCCGTGCAGGAAGAGGGTGCTCTTTCCGGCGCCATTCCGTCCTAACAGCGCAATGCGGCGACCTGCCTCAATTCGCAGCGATGCGCCGCGCAAGGCGGGCGTGTCACTGCCGGGAAAGGTGTAGTGCAGGTTGTCGAACTCGAGTACGGCGCTCATCTCACTATTCCCGCCAGCAACAGGCTCGCCGTCAGTGCAATGCTTGCCTGCCAGACACGCGGACTCCGCTGATAGGTAAGCGGCAGTACGCGCAGTGTTCCGTCGAATCCCCGACTTTCCAGCGCGATCTGAGCGCGCTGACTGCGCCGGTAGGCAGTGAGAAACAACTGGCTGGCGAGCAACGCGGCGCTGCGCATTGCTGCGCGCGCCGTTGCGTACCCCAGGCGCGCATCCTGTGCGGTCGTCATTCGCTCCAGACAGTCGAGCAGCACGAAGATCGCCCGATAGGTCAGTGCCATAATGTCAATCAACCCTTCTGGCAATCGTATGCGGCGCATCAGATCGATCAGGTCGACGAGCGGCGTCGTCAGGATCAGAAAGTTGAGCGCCGCTGCGCATCCCAGCGAGCGGGTCAGCACCAGCGTCACGAGCGCCAGCGACTCCGGCGTCATGCTGATCCAGAGCGCGCCAATCTGCCAGGCGACAACCGTCGTTTCTGGCGTCTTACCTCCAATGCTGAGAGCGATGCCGATAATTGAGAGACCCAGAAACAACCCCTCGGTCAGCAACACTCGACCGGAGACCCGGAGCGGTATCCGCGCCCACCACGTTGTGAGCGCCAGCATCCAGATGAGCGCCAGCGCCCCGACGGCGGGGCGATCCAGCGCCAGGCAGAGGATGATCGCCAGCAACGCCAGCGCGCCTTTTTGCGCCGGATCGATCTGACGCAATGCATTCCCAAACGCATACCGGTCAATGACACGCATCACGGCTGGCGCTCACTGATCGCGACGCTGACGCTGACCGTGTTTGAAGCCGAAAAAGTACCCGATCAGCCCCGCGCCCAGCCCTGCCTGAATGGCGAAGAGCAGGCTCTCGGTTTCGCCGCCGGGCGGCTCGAAGAGCGGTGCAAACCAGGGCTCGTAGTCCGGCGCGACTTCCGTGATCGCCGTTTCGGCGATGGCATCCGCCCCCTCAAATTCCGAGTCGCGGATCATCAACAACGGCACAATTGCCAGCACCACGACGATCAGCAGCAAAACCAGCGAGGTGGTCCATCCGAAGGGTTTGTGGTTCATGCCCGCACCCCTTTCAGCACGCCGAGCGATTGCAACTCCGCCAGCGCGTTCGCCTGCAGTGCGTTAAAGATCAGAACGGTCAGAATACCTTCGCTGATCGCCAGCGGAATCTGAGTAACAGCGAAGATCGCGCCAAATTTGGCGAACGACGCCGCAAATCCGCCGACTGCATCGGGGTATGCCAGCGCCAATTGTGTGGACGTGATCACATAGGTGGACAAATCCGCCATTGCCGCTGCAAGAAAGACGGCCAACCAGATCGGCGCGCGGTCTTGCAGCCCTTTCCAGATGAACCATGCTACCGATGGACCGACGACTGCCATGCTAAACGCATTCGCGCCCAGCGTCGTCAGGCCGCCATGGGCGATGAGCAGCGCCTGGAAGAGGAGCACGATGCTTCCCAGGACGCTCATCACTAGTGGACCAAAGAGAATTGTCCCGAGGCCAGTTCCGGTCGGATGGCTGCTTGAACCGGTGACGCTCGGTATCTTCAAGGCGCTCAGTACGAAGGCAAAGGCAGCCGCGAACCCCAGCAACAGGCGCGTTTCCGGCTTTTCGGCGATCAGCCGATTGATCCGGCGAATGCCGAGCACCCAGAACGGCAGAACGAGGAGAAACCAGAATCCTGCCCAGAGCGGCGGCAGGAACCCTTCCATGATGTGCATCGCATATGCCGTGCGCGATTCGAAGAGTATGAGCAGCGCAGCGCCGATAACAACCAGCATCCAGCGATGAGCCGGTTTCATATGACATTCCTCCCTGCAGCGTTACGAGCGATACGCCTGAAGCAATCGTTCGACATATTTCGCAATAATATCCACCTCGATGTTGACGCGAGCGCCGACGCCCTGACGTCCCATAATGACAGCCTCCTGCGTATAGGCGACAAGCGCGACTCCAAAGGTGCTCTCATCGACATCGGTCACGGTCAGGCTGACGCCATCGACGGCGATATATCCTTTCTCGACGATGTAGGGCAACAACCGTGCCGGTGGGCGGATGCGCACTCGCTTCGAGTCGCCTTCGGGAGTGATGGCAACAATCTCGCCAACTCCGTCGATGTGGCCCTGAACGTAGTGACCGCCCATGCGACCGCCAAAGGCAAGCGAGCGCTCCAGGTTGACCGGATCATTGACGTGCAGGCGACCAAGGTTGGTGCGCTGCAAGGTTTCGGGACTCAACCCGAAGCGAAACCACCCATCACCGAGTTCAGTGATTGTCAGGCAGGCGCCATTGACTGCAATACTGTCGCCGATGCGCGCTCCCTCGCGCGCAATGCGACTCGCCACCTGCACGAAGTTGCCCTGCGGCAGATCGCTGGCGATGTCGATAACGCGACCAATCTCTTCAACAATGCCAGTGAACATCTCAGGTCCTCTCCCGGTCCAATTCCCCAGCGCCAGGTTCGGCGCAGAAGCGCATTTGGCACAGCAGGCGTATCAGCCCTACGCTTGTCGGTGATGGTCATACAGGCGCCCACAGGGCCTCTCAAGCAAAGGATTTTAGGGGGCGAAGCAGGTTTCCTGAGTCTCTGCCCTTGTTCCCCCGCATCCCCCTTGCCCCTCTTCTCCCACCCCTCACGAGGGTAAAGTTTTCTAGAGGGCAATAGATGTTTGCTGCGTCCTGTCGCCCGTTTTCCCCTCATCCCCCCTGCCCCCTTCTCCTACAAGGGGAGAAGGGGGCGGGTGCGCATCCTGACGCCCGAAACGAGCAATGCAGCATAAGGGCTTGCCAAAAAATCTACCCTTGTGAGCTTCTCCCACCCCCCTTGCCCCCCGTATGCGGGGGTGGGGGCATCGCCCCACGAGGAGAGGTACTCCTCGCCTTGCCCTCCGCGTGCGGAGGGTTGGGGGGAGAAGGGGGCGGGTGCGCATCGCAACGCTCAAAACAGGCGATGCAATGTAAGGGCGCGTCGAAAACTCCACCCTTGTGAGCATCCCCCCGCCCCCTTCCTCTCAAGTGTAGGCTTTTTGGGGTGCGAAGCGAATTTGCCTTGTCCTGCCGCCCGTTTTCCCCTCATCCCCCCACCCCCTTCTCCCACAAGGGGAGTTAGGGCGTCCTGATGCCTGAAACGGGCGATGCAACGGAAAGGGCTGGCCGGAAAAATCTACACCTATGAGCCGCCCCCTTCTCCCATAATGTGGGAAGAAAGGGCGTCGGGGCGTCCTGACGCCCGAAACGGACGGTGCAACGCAGAAGCATGCCGGAAAACCCGCCCAAGGGCGCCTCTGCGACGATGATATCGCCAAGGACGTTAGAGGCGCTCTTCCTTGCCGGACTCCTGTGATTGTCGCCTTTGTCCCCATCTCGCGGTTCTTGGTTTCTAATGCTTGGCCCGCGTTTATTGTCTCAGCTCCCGGTTCTCAGTTCTCGATCTTCCCCGATACCCCCGCTTCGCCGAATGTCGCCATCTCATCGAGAATCTTGCAGGCTGCCTGGCAGAGCGACATGCCGAGCGCTGCGCCGGTTCCTTCCCCAAGGCGCATGCCCAGGTCGAAGAGCGGCGTCAGGTCGAGATGGGCGAACACGGCATCATGCCCCCGTTCTGCCGAGCGGTGGGCGGCGATCAGGTAGGGTTGCGCCGACGGCGCCAGAGTGCAGGCGATCAGTGCCGCTGCGCCGGAGATGAAGCCGTCGATGACGACCGGCACGCGCCGCGCCGCCGCACCCAGAATGACGCCCGCCAGCCCGCCGATCTCGAAGCCGCCGACCTTCGCCAAAACATCCAGTCCGTCGCGCGGATCGGGACGGTGCAGCGCCAGCGCTTGTTCAATCACTGCGATCTTGCGTGCCAGTCCGGCATCGTCGACCCCTGTGCCGCGCCCGGTGACCTCAGCGACAGGACGGCCCGTGATAGCAGCAACCACCGCGCTCGACGCCGTTGTATTGCCAATGCCCATGTCGCCGGTTGCCAGCAGATCAACGCCGGAGTCAATGGCATCGTTAGCGCATGCAATGCCGACTTCAATCGCCTGTTGCGCCTGTGCGCGGCTCATTGCCGGTTCGGCCGAGAAATCCGCCGTTCCCATGCTGATTTTGCGGTCGATCAGCTCGGGATGCGCGGGCAAATTTGCCGCCACCCCGATATCCACCACAATGACGCGCGCGCCGACGTGGCGGGCAAGCACGTTGATCGCCGCGCCGCCGTTGAGGAAGTTCAGCACCATCTGCGGCGTTACTTCTTGGGGATAAGCGCTCACCCCGCGATGGGCAACGCCGTGATCGGCGGCCATAACGATGACAGCCGGGTTGGTCAATCGCGGACGCGGTTGCCCAGTAATTCCTGCAATCTGGATTGACAACGTTTCCAGACGTCCCAGCGCGCCCTGCGGCTTGGTCAGCGTATCCTGCCGCGCCTGGGCTGCGGTTGCCGCAGCGTTGTCGAGCGGACCGATGCGTGCAATGGTGTCGGTCAGTAGACTCATTGGTTGCCTCCTTAGTTTTTATGGGTTATGAGGTTAGGGGTTAGGGGGTAAAGGTTCCGAGACGAGAACCAAGAACCACCTTACCTTACCCCTCATACCCTCTTGCCTCTCGCCTCTTGTCTCTCGCCTCTCATCTACAACGTTCAACGGCGAATCCCCTCTCGCCACAGATCGCCCTGTTCCAGCAGCGCCTCCAACGTCTCACGCGACTCGGACGAGGGGTTGGACCACATGCCGCGACCGATCGCTTCATACAGGCGCTCCGCCATTGCCTGCAGCGCCCAGGGATTGACTTGCTCCAGCCACTGTCGCACCTGCGGGTCGCGCAGATAGCATTCGGTCACTCGCTCATACATCCAGTCGTCGAGCACGTCGGCGGTTGCGTCGTAGCCGAAGAGATAGTCAACCGTCGCTGCCAGTTCCAGGCCGCCTTTGTAACCGTGCCGCTGCATACTGGCAATCCATTTCGGGTTGACCACCCGCGCCCGGAATACGCGCCGCGCCTCTTCGCGCAGATCACGGGTGCGCGGACGCGCCGGGTCGCTGCTGTCGCCGAAGTATCGCGCCGGATTTTTGCCGGTTAACGCGCGAATGGTTGCGATCATGCCGCCGTGAAACTGAAGGTAATCATCGCTGTCGAAGATGTCGTGCTCGCGGGTGTCCTGGTTTTTCGTCGCAACCTGCACTTTGCTCAGCGCAGCGGCGAACGCCTTCTCGGCGGGAACGCCTTGCTCGGCGGCAGTGTAGGCGTATCCGCCCCAGGTGAGATAGACGCGGGCAAAGTCGGCGTCGCGTTCCCAGTTCTGCGCGTCGATGAGCGGCAGGATGCCTGCGCCGTAACTGCCCGGTTTGCTGCCGAAAATGCGGTAGGTCGCCTCCCGCTGCGCTTCCTCTTCGGACCTCCCGGCGGACCGTAACGCCTGCGCCGCCTCCAGCGCGTGTTTGCGCGGAAAGTTCCGGTCCAGCGGCTCGTCGAGCGCAATCACCGTCTGCACCGCCTGGTCAATCAGCGCGATCAGATGCGGGAAGGCGTCGCGGAAGAACCCTGAGATGCGGCACACTACGTCGATGCGCGGACGCCCCAACTCCTCCAGCGGCACGACATCGATCCCGGTCACGCGGCGGTTCTCGCGTTGCCAGCGCGGACGCACGCCAAGCAGCGCCAGCACCTGCGCAATATCATCGCCGGCCGTGCGGATCGCACTCGTGCCCCAGATGCTGATGCCGACGCTTTCGGGCACGTGCCCATATTCACGCTGATAGCGGGCGATCAGGTCGCGCGCCAGCCCCTCGCCCGTCTGCCAGGCAGCCGGACTCGGCAGCGCGCGCGGGTCCACGCCGTAGAAGTTGCGCCCAGTCGGCAGGACATGCGCCATGCCACGGGTCGGCGCGCCGCTCGGTCCTGGCGGGACGAATCGCCCTGCCAGCGCCGCCAGGAGATGGGCGATCTCATCGTGTGCGCTCCGACGCAGATTCGGCACGAGGGTGTCGCAGGCGTACCGCAGCGCAGCGGCAATGCGCGCATCCGGCGGGACAGGCAACACATCGGCAATTACCTGCTCGACATCGCACAAGCGCCACTCGCGCGCATTCAGATGCCGCAGCAACGCTTTGCTCAACGTCTCGATGCGCTCAATCACGTCGGCGTTTGTCTGGAATGAGGCGGCATCGTTCTGCGACTCTCCCATTCTTGACCGACGCAGCCCCGGTCGTTCCCGCAGCGCCGTCCAATCTTCGCCCAGCGCAGCTGCCACTGCCTCTGGCAGACTGGGAGCATCGAGGTTTGGCAGGCGCAGCAGATGGTATACCAGCTCCACCAGTTGCTCCCCAGTCGGCATCATGCCGAGAATGTGCAGCCCATCGCGGATCTGCACGCCGGTCAATTCGCAGAGATACCCTTCAATATCTTCGAGCAAATGCGCCACCTCCCGACCCTCCAGCTCCGCCAGCGCGGTCGGGGTGCCATCCTCCAGAAAGCTGCCGTCCCACTCATGGCGATGGTCGCCGTGGTCCGCCTGCAGGATGTAGCGCAGGTCGTCATCGAGGTGCGAACGCTGCAGCGCCTCCCAGATTTGGCGCTGGAGCAACGGCAATTTGCCGGGGTCGAGGTGCTCGGTGCGGTAATACTCATCCACCAGTTGGGCAAGTTCTGCCAGATCGCCATACGCCCCGGCGCTAGTCATCGGCGGCGTCAGATGGTCGACAATCACGGCGTGCGCCCGGCGCTTTGCCTGCGTCCCCTCGCCGGGATCGTTGATGATGAACGGGTAGATGAGCGGCAGATCGCCAAGAAATTGGTCGGGGAAACAGGTCGCGCCCAATCCCACGCCCTTGCCTGGCAGCCACTCGAGCGTTCCGTGTTTCCCCAAGTGCACGATTGCATCCGCCTTCCACTCATCGCGCAACCAGCGGTAGAGCGCATAATAGTTGTGCGGCGGCGGCAGATCAGGACGGTGGTAAATGGCGTTGGGATCCATATCGTAGCCGCGCGGCGGCTGGAGCGCCACGAAGATATTGCCGAACTCCATGCCCGCGAGCGCCAGATCGCCATCGTGGACATACGCCCCGCCTGGCGGCGGACCCCACTGGCGCGTCATCGCTTCCCGGAGCGCAGGCGGCAGATCGGCGAACCAGCGGGCATACGTCGCGCCGGAAACGCGATACGCCTGCGCCAGTTGTTCAGTCGTCAGCCAGGTTTCGTCGTAGGAGCAGCGCGCAATCAGATCGGCGATCAGGCGGTCGCCGCTGTCGGGTAGATCACCGACCTGATACCCCGCTTCCTGCATTGCCTGGAGCAGACGTATCAGCGACGCAGGTGCATCGAGACCGACCGCATTCCCGATCCGTTGCGCTTTAGCGCTGCTATTAGTGAACACAAACGCGATCCGCTTCTCTGCGTTTGGTTTGTAACGCAGCGCCGCCAGCCGACGTACAAGCCCCGCCAGGCGCGCCATCCGCTCCTCGTCGGGGACCGAGCGGGCTGGCGCTTCGCCCTGCTGTTCCTTGAACGCCACTGGCACGCCGATGATCCGCCCGTCGAACTCTGGGATCGCCACATTCATCGCCGTATCGAGCGGACCGAGACCACGACCGTTGCGCAGCCATTCATCGCGCGACGTGCTGCTCACGAGCGCCTGAATGACTGGCGCATCGAGGAGGCTGAAGGGATGCGGATCGCTCTCTCCGAGGGCAAAACTCAACGTGCTGATCACCGCATCCACCGGTCCTGTTTCGGTCAGAATCCGCAGCGCTTCGGGTTGCTGCCCGTTCGCAGCGTCCTTAAGCGACTGCGTGTAGACGGCGCGGACACGCAACCCTTGCGCCTGAAGCGCCGCAATGAACGCATCGACGAATGCCGTATTGCCGCTAAGTAAATGAGCGCGATAGAAGAGCAATCCGACGACCGGACGGGTTTCGTCGGCGGCATCGGTGCAACACGACGACGCTGGCGTATAGACGCCGTGCATCGGCAGTTCGACCGGCGGATCGTACCCCCAGCCGCTCAGCAGCAGGTGGTCGCTGAGGCATTGCAGGCCGTTGGCGAGGTTCGACGGACCGCCATACTGGAAATAGGCGCTAACCAGCAACGCCAGCGGCACGCCGACGGTCGAGCGCGCCATGAGGTCCGGGTCGAGGGTTTCGACGGCTGGCAGGCAGAGCAGGAAGCCGCCAGTTGCATGCGCCCACTCCTGCAGGCGCTCCAGTCCATAGGCGAAGGCGCTGGCGCTGTGGAGACGCACGACTACCACTGCTACGCCGGGGAGCGTGTCGCGCAGTAGATGATCGATGGCAGCTTCGTCCGTCAGGCGACCGATGTGCGCCACCCGCAGCGGCGCGAATCCTTCCGGCAGCAGCGCACGCGCCTGTTCGAGCGCCAGCAGATCGGTATCCGCCTGACTGAGCACCAGTATCCCATCGCCGATTAGGGCGGGCAGCGGTTCGCGGCGCTGTTCGCCAGGCGCGCTGCCATCCCAGGCAAATCCATTGAAGATGAGCGGCGCCAGCGCAGGCGGCGGCGGCAGGTCGCGGTCGGTCGCCAGCAACGCTTCGATGTAATCGTACAGCACAGGAATGAGCGCCGCGTCGTTGAGTGAGTGGAACCAGTAGGGACGACCATCGATCAGCAGGAGCGCAACATTCGCCAGCGGGCAGGGACCCAGGCACCCGCCCTGGCTCAGGTGGACGCGGTTGCGCAGTCTGCGGCGCTCCCATTCCTGGTGGTAGATGTCGGTGCGAACCGGCGCAAAACCGCGCTCTGTGTGACCGCAGCAGCATCCCGTGGCGCAGACGATCAGCATCCCCCGACGCGCCCCGGCGTTGACCAGGCGACCGTCGCTGCGCTGCACCATGTTGCGTTTCAGGCGTTCTGCCACCTGCATTCCTTCACAAAGCGTATGAAAACCAATCCGTACCGATCCGTCTCAATCCGTGCGCATCCGTGTCCCATTACCACCCATGACCAAGTGAGATGTTTACGCCTTCGGGCATTGTCCCTCAGTACTCGATGCCTTTCTGCGCCCGAATGCCCTGATCGCGGAACGGATGCTTCACCTCGCGCATTTCCGTTACGAGGTCGGCGAAGTCGATCAGCGCCTGGGGTGCATTGCGCCCGGTGATGATCAGGTGGAGCATCGGCGGCTTATGCTGGCGCAGCCACTCAATCACTTCCGCGGTATCAACCCAGCCGTAATGCAGCACATACGTAAACTCGTCCAGCAGAAAAACATCGTACTCACCGCTGGCAATTCGCGCTTTTGCCATCTCCCAGCCATGGATCGCCTTTGCCTGCGTCTCATCGAGATCACGGCTCGTCCAGGTAAATCCATCACCCATCGGCGTCAGTTCGATCCCCATGCGCCGGAGAGCGCGCAGTTCGCCGTAGTTCGCATTTTCGTGCTTCAGGAACTGAATGCCGCCGACTCGCATATCGCGCCCCCAGGCGCGCAGCAGAATGCCCAGGGCTGCGGTTGTCTTCCCCTTGCCATTGCCGGTATTGACGATCACCAGCCCTTTCTTCACCCGATTGGCGCGCGCTGCCCTGCGCCGCTCCTCGGCTTCCGCCGTTGAGCCGGGGCGCGGCGCAGCATCGGTTTGCGCCGCACTGTCTGGGGCGTCGGTTGGGGTTTCTGGCGTGTGATGACACAGATTTTCTTCCATCGTACAAACCTTTCGATGAGGCGGCGAATGCGCGAATGGGTCAGCGAATGCGCGAAATGAGTCAACGAATAAACGAATGGGTCAACGAATGGGTCAACGAATAAGCGAATAAACGAATGGGTCAGCGAATAAACGAACGGGTCAACGAATGCGTCAACGAATATGCGAATGAGTCGCCGCTCAACGTTCAACATTCAACGTGTAACGTTCAACTCTGCGTCCTCTACACCTCTGCAGTTCTATTCCACAACAAACACATGCACCGATACTAAAGCGCAACTCGTTATCACCGCACTCGTCACTCATCACTCGTCACTCATCACTCATCCCTTATCACTCGTCACTCATCACTCGTCACTCATCACTCGTCACTCATCACTCGTCACTCATCACTGGAATCCCGATGCTGCGCGCTCTTCATCTTCCAAAATAAAATCCCCGGCCTCTTTCGAGAACCGGGGCGACAGAGCGTGCAGCGACTCCTGACGGAACGCTAATTCTGTTCGCCCTCCCTGGCTCGAGAAGGGCTGAACAACATACATCGCGGCAGGCGTCCTGGCTTCCGGCTGATAATCGCCGGTTACAGTTGCGGCACAGCGCTGGACTTGCACCAGCTTCCACCTTTACGCCCTGGCATCCGGGCCTACGGGTCGCCGCGACGGTCGTTGCATTGGACAGGTGCAGCTTCACGCCATCCGGCGCAGGGTAGCGCAGGTATGGGTGAAGAAAAGTGTGAAGAGATTATAGCACAATCTTTAGAGGCGAGAGGTAGGAGGAGCGAGGCGAGAGGTGAAAAGCAAGCCCGACCCTTGAGGTCTCCACCGAAGGACTCAGTCACTGCGATGGAGCTTCGTCGTCGGCGCGATCCTGGATCACTATTCACGTGCGTAAAGACCTCAAGGGTCCGGAGATGCCAGAGTAATGACGCGCGGACCGGCGGCGCTGAAGATGCACCCATTGGGGTACGCGCCACAGATGCAGCCGCGACTGCCTCCGCCGCACCCGGCGATCGTTGCTTCTTTCAAGCGTCCTTTGCGCACCCAGAAGGCAATCATCCCCTCAAGCGCTCCCGGTTCGATTTGAAGCTGCTGGCTCAGTTCGGCGAGCGATACCGAACCATTCGCCTGTTCGATGACTTCGAGAACCTGGTAGAGCATATTTCCTCAAACGTGATTTTGTCATAGTGCAGAGCCGTTGCGCAATGTTGAGCTGTTGCACCACAACGGCTTCGCTCGTCCGTCTGCGACGCGTAACCTTCAACTCCCTCGCTTCTCTCCACTCATTCCTCACATAGAGGCGCGAAGACACAGAGATGCTCAGAACTACTCGTCACCCGTCATTCCCCTCTTGCCCCTTGCCTCTCGCCTCTCGCCCCTCGCCTCTCGCCTCATCCCCACACCATCAACCCTCCCCGGAACACGATAAACGCCGCCAGCCACGCAATGGCGAACTGCCCAAAAAGACTGACCAGCATCCAAGGTGTGCCGAATTCGTGGCGATTGGCTGCCAGCGCCGCCACACACGGCGTGTACAGCAGCACAAACACCAGGAACGCCAGCGCCGCCAGCGCCCCATGACCGCCGCTGCTCGCCATGAAGCCGGTGCGGATGGCAGTTGCCAGTCCTTCCGCCGCCGGTTCTTCTTCCGCCTCGACCAGGTTGATGCCGACAATTCCCGGCAGAGCGCGCACCGCATCACCGACCGCTGTCGCAAAACCGCCAGCGATGCCGGTCAGATCATCGACGAGCGTGGCCGCTTCGTCGCCCGGTGCGCCCTCATCCCCTGCAGCGCCGCCGTAGACCTGCGCCAGCGTGCCGACGACCACTTCTTTGGCGATCAAACCGGTCACCAGAGCGCCGCTCGTTTCCCAGCGCCCGAAGCCAAGCGGCGTAAACACCGGCGTTGCCGCGTTCGCAACTGCGGCAAAGGCGCTCTGATCAACCGGCGTGTCGGCGAACTCTCCCTCGCCGATCGGAATGGCAAGGAGCAACCAGACGACGATGCTAGTCGCCAAAATGATTGTTCCCGCCTTCCGGATGAACGACGACGTGCGCTCCCACATCTGCTGCCAGACGTTGCGCAGCGTCGGCATGCGGTACGGCGGCAGCTCCAGGACGAATGGCGCCTGCGGTTGGCGGTGGAACAGCGTCCGTTGCAGCAACGCTCCCACGCCGACCGCTACCACGATGCCGGTAAGATACAACCCAAAGATGACCTGACCTGCGTGTGCCGGGAAGAAGATCATCGCAATCAGCACGTATACCGGCAGGCGCGCGCTGCAACTCATAAATGGAACCAGAAGACCGGTCAGAATCCGGTCACGCCGGTTATCGAGCGTCCGCGTGGCATAGATTGCTGGCACCGAGCACCCAAAGCCGACGATCATCGGCAGGAAACTCTTGCCGTGCAGGCCGAGCGCGCGCATCAATCGGTCCATTACGAATGCCGCCCGCGCCATGTAGCCGGAGTCCTCCAGCAGCGCCAGCGCAAAGTAGAGCGTCAGCAGCACTGGCACGAACGCCAGCACTCCGCCGACACCTGCTGCTACGCCATCAATCACCAGCGACTCGACCCATCCGCCATTCGCACCGAACAATCCCAGCAGCGCCCCTATCCACCGGCTGACCGGACCGCTCAACACACTGTCGAGCCAGTCCACAAACGGCGCGGCGACATCAGTGGTCAGTTTGAACACCACCCACATCACGACCAGGAAAATCGGAATCCCCAGCCAGCGGTTTGTGACGACCCGGTCGATACGGTCGGAAAGGGTCACTGGCGGCGTTGCGGGGCGGCGCACCGCTTGCGTAGCAATGGTGTGGACGAAGCGGTACCGCTGATCAACGAGCACGACATCCAGATCATCGCCGTAGATTGCGCGCAGCCGGTTCAGGCTCTCCTCCAGCGCCGCAGCGACGGCGGGCCCGCCAAGGGTGCGGATGTCGCTTATGAGCGTCTCGTCGCCCTCAAGCGCCTGGATCGCCAGCCAGCGCGGCGGGTAGGCGTCGGCCAGCGCGGGTGTCTGTGCGAACAGTTCCGCCAGTCGGTTCAACTCTGTTTCGATCGGTGGCGGATAACGGAACAGCGCCTGATGGAAAGACATCTCAAGCGTTGTCATCATGCCACCTTTCGTACACTTGGACGCATCTCCAGCTCTGCAACCAGCGTCGCCAGCGTCGCTTTGAGCGCCGCCAGTCCTTCATTCTTGCTGGCGACCAGCGGTACGACCGGCACGCCCAATCCTCTGGCAAGGGCTTCGGCGTTGAGCGTGATTCCGCGCGCCGCCGCAATATCGGTCATATTCAAAGCCAGCAACAGACGCGCGCCGGTTTCGAGCAGTTGCACTGTCAGATACAGGTTGCGCTCCAGGTTGGCGGCATCCACGACGTTGATCACTAGATCGGGACGGTCGCGCACGATGAAATCACGCGCAATCTGCTCCTCGAGCGACCGCGCCGCCAGGCTATAGGCGCCGGGCAGATCGACGATCGTGACAACACGACCGTTCAGGATCAGTTGACCTTCTTTTCGCTCGACGGTTTTGCCGGGCCAGTTGCCGACGTGCTGCCGCAGCCCGGTCAGTGCGTTGAAGATTGTGCTTTTGCCGACGTTCGGATTACCGGCGAGCGCAACGATTATCTCTGCCATCAGGAAGCTCCCTTCTCCAGGACAGTGACGAGCAGCGCCTGCGCCAGGGGATAGCCGAGCGCTAGGCGCGCGTCGCCAACAGCAACCATGAGTGCGCTGCCGCTATCGGCGACGACCGACACCTCGATGCCGGGGACGAAGCCAAGTTCTGCCAGGCGATATGCGGTGCGCTGGCTGCCGCTGATGCAGACCAACCGCGTGCGCACCCCCTGACCGACATACATCAGCGGGATTGATTGGTTATGCGGTTGCATCGACTGGCTCCACCTGAATACAACGCGCGTCGCTCTTGCGCAGCGACAGACGATACCCCTTGACGGTCAGCTCAAGCGGATCGCCGAGCGGCGCTAGCCCGGTTAGCGTTAACGTTTCACCACGCACAAGCCCCATATCGAGTAACCGCCGCCGCAGCGCGCGGTCGCCTCCCACGTGCACGATGATCGCACTGCGACCACAGGCAAGCTGGTCGAGGGTAACGGTGGTTCCGTCAGACATACAGCTTCCTTCGCCAAAAAGTTCTGGCATTCCTCAAGGAAATCGGTCAAACTGTTATGGTGCGCCTTAACTTCCGTTATACAGACCCGTTCTCATGACCACAAGTGGCAAACACGCAACCAGGAGGGAAGAAAAAGTGACGATAGGCCAGAGGGAAGCTCACAAACGGAGAGTTTTTGCGATGCAATGGCTGTTTTCCGCGTCCTGCCGCCCTTGTTCCCCTCATCCTCCTCACCCTCTTCTCCCACCAGGGGAGAAGGGAGAGTTTACGCATCCCAATGCTCAAAACGGGCGATGCAACGGAAGGGCTTGCTAAGCAATCTACACTCGTGAGAAAGGGAGCGTAGGGGCGTCCTGAGTGCAGGGAGGCGACATCCGTCGGAAACCGCGTCATCGCCGCGCTTCAATCAGGGTCATAATTGCCTGACGTACCCGCATCAGGCGCACATCCATGCCCTCTGGTCGCAGATAGAGATCTTCGCTGATACTGCCGATGTCGCGGCGAATCTGCACAATCGGATCGCGGTCGGCATCGGCGGCGCGCATATACGCCTGTGCCAGCGCATCGTCAGCAGCGATCAGGGTCTGCTCGACGCGGGCAAAATCATTCACGCGCAGCGATGCTTCGGCGTCTGCCAGATGGTTGAGTGCGCGCAGCAGATACATCGCTGCCCACAGGCGATCGTCCTGAGCGCGTAGATCGATCAACTCCTGACGCGTGAGCGCGGCAGCCAGCGGCGCTTCGGTCGGCTGGGGAGAGGGGGTGGCGCTTGGTGACGGATAGACTGCCGGTGACGGCAATGGGGTCGTTAGACCAACTGGTGCTGTTGGTTGAGCCATACCGGGGGCGGCTGGCAGCAGACGCTGAATACCCAGCGCCATCGCAGTAGCAACAAGCGCGGTGACGACGTGAGGGATCGCCGCACGCGCCAACCGCGCCATTTTTCCCTGGTATGCGCCTGATGGTGGAGAACCGTTCGATCCGGAGCTCGTAGCAGGTTCAGACACGAGTATCGCACTACTTCTCGATTTGCGCTGTCAGCAAAATCGCCTGTGCGATTTCTCGCATTGGCTTGCGCGTGTTCATCGAGAGTTGCTGGATCTTGCGGAACGCTTCGTGCTCCTTGAGCCCTTGCGTGTCCATCAGAACCCCTTTGGCGCGTTCGACCAGCTTGCGCGTCTCCAGCGTCTCTTTCAGATCATTGATCTGCTTATCCATCTCGCGGAACTCTCTGTATCGCGCCAGCGCAATCTCAATCGCGGGCAGCAGTTCGCCTTCGTGGAATGGTTTGACGATGTAGTTGACGACGCCCGCTTCGCGCGCCCGATCAACCAGCTCTCGATCCGAATAGGCGGTCAGCAGCAACACCGGTGCGATCTTTTCTTCAGTCAGCACCTTAGCAGCCTGGATGCCGTCGAGCTTAGGCATTCGGATATCCATGATTACCAGATCAGGCCGCAGCTCACGCGCCAGGTTGATAACGCTAACGCCATCGCCCGCCTCGCCAACCACCAGATACCCCAGACCGACCAGCGTCTCCTTCAGGTTCATGCGAATGATGGACTCGTCATCCGCGATCACCAGGCGTAGCTGCTGGGACATGGATCCTCTCCTCATATATCTCTCAGCCGCCGTCTCTATGAGACAGCCAGTATATGTCAATGATTCGCGACAATACGGTACAGTGTCAGAGTATAGCATATTGCAAGAGTAATGGTCAAGAATTGCCGCAATCTTAAGTGCGGTCATGCCGAAAAACCGTATCGCCGTGCGCTGAAGCCCGCGCTGAGCGCGTGCTGGTCCTCTTATAGGAGCGCCAGCGTCCTGCTGCGTTGTGTTGCCCGTTTCAATCGTTAGGCCGCCTCACCTCCACTTTCTCTCCTCACAAGGGGAGATTTTTCGGCAAACCCTCACGTCACATCGCCTTTTGTGAGCGTTAGGATGCCTTAGCTCCCCCTTCTCCGCTTGTGGTCGAGGTGGGGCAGGGGGGATGAGGGGCAAAACTCCCACCCCCTTCTCCTCACAAGTGTAGATTTTTCCGACAATCTCCCCGTGCTGAGTGTCTGTTTCAGGCATCAGGATGCCCTAACTCCCCCTTCTCCCCTTGTGGGAGAAGGGGGCAGGGGGGATGAGGGGAACACGGGCGTCAGGGTGCGCAACCTCACCCTTCGCCCCTTGTAGGAGAAGGGGGCAGGGGGGATGAGGGGCAAAACTCCCACCCCCTTCTCCTCACAAGTGTAGATTTTTCCGAAGATCTGCACGTGAAAAGTCTGTCATACAGGCAACGTGTTGGAGGAACTAACCCTTCTGCGCTTTCCTCAGCCCCCCCCCCCCCTCGCCGGCTTGGGGGGGGGGGGGGGGGGGGGGGAGGCCGGCAACACGGGCGTCAGGGTGCGCAACCTCACCCTTCGCCCCTTGTAGGAGAAGGGGGCAGGGGGGATGAGGGGCAAAACTCCCACCCCCTTCTCCTCACAAGTGTAGATTTTTCCGA
>JANXAL010000103.1 GCA_025062325.1 Roseiflexus sp. | reverse complement strand
GGCGTGTCCCGCTCACGCTACACCTCGCGCATCTATGAATGAGCCGGTCAACAACCGAGCCGCCGGCGTATCTCGACAGAAGGAACGACATCGTCGGGGCTTGCAGGGGTAAGTGTAACAGAAAGCGGCGGCAGCGGCAAGAGTGAGACGCCTGTGATCGCCCACAACCGCGCCAGTAGCGTAGATCATTTGGTTCAGTCACTGAGCTGGTTCGCACAACGCACTGTGAGCGAGTTGACACGCGTTTCGACGTCCGTCGCTCACGGAATGATAGTGGCATATACACATGCACTAAGGGGATCGTAAACGCTCGAGATGCTTTAAGGTGCAGTATTCCTGGGCGCTGCGGGCAAAGCCCTAGCTGAGGTCAGGCAAGCCCCTCCGGGGTTTCTGCGTCCTAAGCGAGGGCTTGAGCTCGGAGCTCAGAGGGCGCGCGGCCTGGCGACATAAGTTTCCCGGATTTTTATGAAGCGCACGGACTCCTGAAGATCGAGACGGCTCACACGGATCGACCGCGTTCCTTTATGAGCCGATCCGTGCGAATCCGTCACACCCGTGGAAATCTGTGTTCCCATCATGCCCGACCAGACTCGGCCCCGACGTTCATACGGCGATCACTGCCGATACCCCGGCGGCAGGGTGATCGGTCCGGCGACGGAAGGCGGCGGTTGCGCCCACGGCAACCCCAGGAACGGGAGGAATTGCGGGCGCGTACCGGATGCCAGTACTCGTTCGCGGGTGAAGATGCGCTCTAGCGTCTGATCATCGTGCACCAGGCGCATCGCCTGGTACCAACTCAACCCGTCGCGGGGCGCGGAAATCCAAGAATAGCGCGCCCACCCCGGGGTGGGCCCCGCGAAAGTTTTGCGCACCCGCTACTGATCACCGGGCCCCCGGCGCACCGCCGCTTACCACCCCACCCCGTCGGGGGGCCCGAAATCCCAGCACCCGCCCCCCAACGGCTGGGTGCGCCAGTCGAAGGTTTCGCGCTCCTGCGCCGCGATCCGGCTCCAGCCATGCGTGGCAGCGAGCGCCGTGAAATCGACGAAATACCCCGCTGGCGGCGGCAACAGTCGCCGGTTCTGCACATCGAACACCGGCGCTGCTAGCGGTTCTCCCATACTCCCGTCCTGGCGCGCTGCGCGCAGATAGAGGCGCCAGAAGAGCCGTCCGGCGCGCCATTCGGGTGAGATATAGAGGATCTGCTGCCCGTTGACCTGATAATCCCAGCGCGTGTCGAAGGCACGCCCGGCTTTGTGCCAGCTCGTGAACGATGACGTGCCGTTCTCAAAATCGACCGCGCGCGACGCTTCGCTCAACTCCCCCAGAAAATCATACCCGCTGGCTTCAATCACGTCCCGTCGCAAGGCATCAAACGAAGGCTTGACCGCCGCAGCCAGCGCTGGAATGCCACCGGCGCGCACGTCATCGAGCGCGACCATGCCGCGCGGAAGCGACGCTCCATCGACTGGCGGCGTGGTTGCACTGAATAAGCGACCCTTCTGCCAGCGCTCTTCCGGCAAAAGCGGCGTGACTGCGCGATTGCTCCAGGATGGCTTTGCATACCCGTGCGGGCTGGCGACGACGAACGTCCCGCCCTGCACGCCGGGGGTGAACAGCGCCACCCCCTGCCGCGAAAAGAAGCGCCGCCCTCCCAGCGCCCATGGCGCAACCGCCATCAGACCACCGCCCGGAGTCCACGCCGGATCGCGTAACCCCAGATTGTCAGGTCCGGCGCGCAGTTTTTCACCGGTGATCAGATCATAAATGTGCAGATTGCCGCCGCCGTCACGGTCTGAAATAAATGCAATGCGTCGTCCGTCGGGCGACCATGCCGGACTGTGATCCGGCGCAGGGTGATTGGTCAGGTTGACAACTGCGCCGCTCTCCGCTTCAGCGATATACACCTCCTGGTTGCCATCGCGCCAGGAAGTAAACGCAAGGCGCCGTCCATCCGGCGACCACGTCGGCTGTGAGTCGGCGGCGGGGTGACTAGTGATCCGTCGGACATCGCCGCTGATGAGATCGAGCGTGTAGATTTCGAGGTTGCCGTCGCGCGCGCTGCTGAACGCGATCCGGCGGCCATCGGGCGACCAGGAGGGTTCGCCGTCGTAGGCGGGATGATCGGTCAGCCGCTGGAGATCGCTGCCATCGGCGCGCATCACATATAGGTCCCAGTTGCTGTTGCGGCGGCTGGCGAAGACGATCCGTTCAGCGTCGGGCGACCAGGAGGGGCTGCGATCAGGATGCGGGTCGGCCGTAAGATTTGCCACTCGCTCGCCGGCGAGATCGGCGCTGAAGATATCGAAGGCGCCATTGTCGCCGCGCGACGCGGCGAAGAGAATGCGTCCCTGACCGGGGAGTGCGGGGTGCTGCGGCTCGGATGATGCCAATGGTGCAAAAGGCGTCCCTATGACGAGAGTCAGCAGGAATGTCAGAAACCACATGGGCGTTGTCAAACGTAACTTCTGATAGCGTGTGCGCGATTGGGCGCGATGCCAGAAGAGCAGAGCCTATCAGAATCTGTCTATCTGTGCGTATCTGTGCGCCATTACACGCCGCACGCATATTGCCTGGCCAACGTACGCATACCGGTACGCTCGAGAGTATACTGTACAGGTGCGGCTTCAACAGCCTCGTGGAAATGAGAAATCAATGAGTCTCAACGGATATCCTGTTGATGCGCCGCGACAGTTCTACCGCTGGCGCAACTATCGGATAGCCTACTACACGGCCGGCGCCGGTTCGCCTATTCTGTTGATTCACAGTATCAATGCAGCCGCCTCCTCGTTCGAGATGCGGCGACCATTTGCTGGGCTGCGGAACGACTATCAGGTGTTTGCCCTCGATTTGCTGGGGTTCGGCGGCTCTGATCGTCCACAACGCACATACCGCGCCGACGACTATATTGACCTGATCAGCGACTTTGCCCGCGATGTTATTGGGAAAGGCGCGCCGGTGATCGCCAGTTCGCTCGGAGCGGCGTACACCATCCGTGCGGCTGCCCGCGATCCCGACCTCTTCGGTCCGCTGACGCTGATCTGTCCAACTGGCATCCGTAACCTGGCGCAACCACAGCAACCGGGGTTGAGCTACGAAGTTCTGGCAGGTCCGCTAGGCGATCTGATCTTCCGCCTGCTGGCGAGTCGTCCCAGTATCGCCTTCTTCCTGCGCACCCAATCGTACTATGATCCCTCAGTTGTGGATGAACACTTGATCGAGGGGTTCTACCGCGCTGCGCACCAAGCAGGCGCAAAATGGGCGCCGATTTGCTTCCTGACCGGGTTACTCAACTGCGATGTGCGGGAGGCGTTTGCGCAACTCCGTCAGCCCATCCTGCTGGTCTGGGGCCGTTATGCCGACCTGACGCCACTGCGCACTGCCGATGCGCTCCTAGCGCGTAACCCACGCGCGCGCCTGGCGGTTGTAGACAAAGCCCGCCTCTCACTGCAGGACGAACGGCCTGCAGAGTTCCTGCATCTGGTGCGAGAGTTCCTTGCCATACCACATTCGCGGAACGCATAGATCGAGCGCGTCTTATGAAACGCTCCCTTGTCATCCTGTTTCTTGTTGCACTGATACCCCGCTTCTGGGCGATCGATTGGGGTCTGCCATATGTCGAACACCCCGATGAACCTGCGCTGGTTGAGACGGCAGTACGCATGGTGCAGGAGAATGACTGGAATCCACGGCGATTCATGTACCCTTCTCTCTACTTCTACCTGCTGGCGAGTGTCGCCTTTCTGCACGCCCAATGGGGGATAGCGACCGGCATCTACAGCTCTCTCGCCGATTTGCCGCTCAAGACCTATCTGTTCACGCTAGCGCCAGAGCTGTACGTCTGGTTGCGCACGCTCACGGCGCTTCTATGCGCAGCGACTGTTCCCCTCGTCTACGTTCTAGCGCGGCGTATGTTTGATGCGCCTTCGGCATTGCTCGCGGCGCTGACTCTAAGCGTGGCAGAGTACCACGTGCAGCACGCACATTTCATCACGACCGACGCGCCAACCGGTCTGTGGACGACGCTAGCGCTGCTAGGCACATGGAATGTTGCTGATCGTGGCCAACCGCGTGATTATGTGCTGACTGGAATTGCGACGGGCCTGGCTGCTGGAACAAAATACCACGCAGGCATTATCGGTCTTGCCCTGGTGGTCGCGGTTGCTCTGCGATTGGCCGATTCGCGCGTATTGGGCGGACCTGCGCGATCCGCGGTGATAGCGAACGCAAAAGGCATGGTTGTAGCTGGCGTTGTTGCAATCATCGTCTTTTCACTGACGACGCCGTTTGCGCTTCTCGACTTTCCATCGTTTCGCCGGGGCATAGTCAGCACGATGAACCAGTATGCCACACACGCAGGACAGGGCGATTTCAGCGGTTCCTGGCGTCTGGATGGGTATGCGCTGTTCTTCTGGGAAGACGGTCTGTTGCCATCAGGCGTCGTGCTGCTAGCGGCGGGATTGCCATTTCTCGTTCGCAACGCGCCGCGACAGACGCTTATTCTAGTTTCTGCCATCCTGATCGGGTTGTTGCCTCTGGCAGCGCAAACCGTTCATTTCATGCGCAATACGCTACCGGTCTTTCCGCTGATTATCCTGCTTGCTTCTGCAGCGACGATCAGCCTGGGAAAGGCGATAGGGCATCAGAGTCGACTATATGGAAGAAAGAACGATCAGAGGCATACCTCATCGATCCGCCTGATGGTTGCGCTGCCGACAGTTGTAGGAGCTGCCGTGCTGATCGCACCACAGATCTGGGAAACGAGCTGGCGGCTATCGTACTGGAGCAGACCATACACGCTCGTACAGGCTGCCGACGTGATCCGCGCTCAACCACGAGGAATGCTTGCCGCTGTCGAAGCGCACCCTGTCCAGTGGGCAGACGATCCCGCTGCGCATCCGTTTGAACGCATCAGTGAGCATCCTCTAGAGTGGTATCTGTCTCGTGGCTATCGATATCTTCTGCTGAACGATGATCGAAGCCGTAACCAGGAGCACTACAGCCGTATTCTGGCAAGCGGCAGAGTGTTATTGACAATGCCCAACCGCGACCTTGGACTGCAACCTGGTCCGGGAGGCGTTGTGCTGGACATCGGGGAGCGCGTCGACCTGATACCGTTTACGCGACGCTACGCCCGCTTTGGCAACGCTATCGAACTGCTTGGATATGAAATGCAACCCGGCAATCTTCGATCACGCATTACTCCGCTTGAAGGCGCGAACCATCGCATCTTTGCGCCTGGTCAGTCACTGCAACTCAATCTGTACTGGCGTGCGCTCACCCGTATGGATCAGGATTTTGTTCTGTTTATTCACATCTCCGACAGTTATGACCGTCGCGTTGCCCAGCGCGATCTGCCTCTCCGCCATGACGATTACCCGACGAGCCGCTGGCATCCGGGCGAACTAGTAATTGATCGCGGCGATATGCCGCTGCCGCCGCTCCCAGAGGGTGAATACCAGCTTGTCATCGGTCTCTATACTGCTGATACAGGCGCGCGGCTCAGGGTAGCGAATGAGACATCGATAATTTTGACCACGATTACCATCAGGAATGTCGCTGGACAATTCCCTCATAATGCGCAATTGTAGCAGTCATCTAGAGGTGACTGACCGTCTCCTTCGCGCACACGCGCCAGGCGCTTCACTTCCAGTTGCAGCCTGCCTTCTGCGAGAGGGCATTGACACCTGTCCCGGCATCGCTTATAATTAGAACAAATGTACGCACACTCAACCGCAGCGAGGCAGCCATGGCGATAGGCCGCAACAAAATTCGTCACCTTGTCGACGCAATAACCATCCAGTGGGCGAATGGGAAGAGCGAAGCGCGGCTTACCCCCGGCAGCGGGCGATTCGTCTCGCACGTCGGCTGGTACGCCGAAGTCGGGCGCGACGATGAGTTTGATCGGTTCGTCTACCAGGCGGGCGTGCCGCAGATGGAAATCCGTCATTCGCGTCAGGGCGCAGCGGCGCAAATCGTCCGGCACTGGAACCTTGGCGAGCAACTGCGGTTCTTCCCCGTCACCAGCGGTCCCGTGGCGACGACCGTAGCTGCCAGCCTGTCGCCGCGCAACATTGCCGCCACTATCGAAGCGGGCATCGGGTTGCGCTGGGGGCGCGGCGAGGGTGAACGCTCAAAGATGGCGATTCGCGGCTACATGCAGATCAGGCGCCGGAGTCGTTCCGATGCTGGGACGCACGATGAATGGCTGCTCTACCCGCGCCTAGTCCAGATCTCGGTGCGCTCCCGCATGACTGATGAACTCCTGGCTGCTCTGGTTGACCACGTGCGTGTATGCGAAATTGCCGATACGCTGGTAGATCGGTCGAAGCATCCTGACGTGATTCATTGCTACGAACTGGCGCTGCCGCTGGGTCCGGGGCAGGAAGAACAGTGGGGCAAGGGCGAAACGACGACTGTAATGCCCATTGCCAGTCTCCATCCTGAAACGATCGATCTGTCGTATCTACGCAGCCTGTGGCGTCCCGATCAGGTTGTCGAAATGGCGCTGCGCGACTGGCCCGATGTTCAGGCATGGGCGCGGGAGTTCAGCATTGGCGGGCATGCCGAAACTCCAGGGCAGATGCCAACAGACGATGCGCGTGCGGGCGAAGAAGCGGCGGCGGCAAATGGGCGCGCGGTGTACGCTGATGCGTAGATCATTAACAAGGAAACACTGCACATCCGTCTCGCTATGTGACGGCGCCGTTCTTCGAGGCGCCTGCGTGTCGATCACGATCCGCGCAGCATTCGATCACATACGATCCACCCCCAACCGTACATGCTTCTGAAAGAAGGGATTGTGAAGGTGCAGCCATCGTTCCATCTGCATTTGCACACTTCTACCAGGGGTGCAAGCGCCTTGCCCTACCAAGAGACATCACAGCCTCGCACTGCAAAACGCATTATAGCCGTTTCTGCGCATTGCGGCTGTCGTTCATCCCGTTGGCCGGATTAGTCTCGATGTAGCGGTGCACCCATCCGTATTCTATCGGATCATGGATGATGCGGTCGTAATAGTTCCGTTGCCAGACGGGAACGCCAGAAGTCTGGCGGATGTCATTGATCCGCCGCGCGGAGAATGATTTGAGGGTGTGCACGATTTCAGGTAATGGATGACGGAGCGTTGCCACCCATTATCCGCCGACGCCGCCCCCGCATTGGTGGGCGCTGCCCTGCCCTCGACGCACGCCGCCCCTGCCTCGGCGGACATCACCCCCGTAGGAGCAGGTCTCAGACCCGCCCCTACGAAGGCATGTTCGTGATCATCGCCCTTATCGCCAACAAGATGATTGCGTGAACTATGATTGGGTATGACCCAAAATGCATCCAATCGGATACGCGAATAACGGTGAGGCGAATCGAACCGGGCGTGTTGAACGATTTCACCATACCGGTTCAATTACGTCTCGCCATTCACCGCATCGCCAAACAAACACGCACGATTATGCGTGACAATGGTGACCAAATACGCCCCCGGCTGCGAACGATCACGCCCTTTTAGGCGAATACTGCGACGGTGGTGTTTCTCTGGGTCGTAAGCTATCGTTCATGCTCCTGCACACGTCGCCCGACACATTGTCGCTGGACGGAAACAGCCCGGCCGCTCTTTGCTAGATCTCAGCGGCATGCGGACTTCCGCAGCGTGCAGCGCCGGGCGCGGCGCTAGAGAATACGCCGTCAGACTGTGGCACAGGTAACTCGTTTTCTTCCACGAGTAAGAGATGCGGCTAGTTCTCCGCGTGCTGCGGCGCGCACGCAGAACATCCGCTCTACAGGCGCAGGCGCCCGTGCATCCAGAGCGCGTAACCCCTAACCCCATCCCCGCCTCTGGTATAATATTGTCGCAGCGATCAGTCAGTTCGACAGAGGCACACGCATATGTCAGGTCTGCTTCGACGTATTGCTGATGCGGTATACCGCGAATATGATCGACGTATCAAACGCGCCAGCGAGATTACGGAATATGGCGTCGCGCACCGCCACGATCATGGGGAAGCGCACGCTGATGACGAAGTGGCGATTGTCAACCTGTTGCCCGGCGAAGCGGCGGACGACGAGCGTGCCCATCGAGACGTAACGACCAGGTACGGCGAAGCAGCGATTGAACATCTCGAGATCGAACCGCTTACAACCGACAGTGAAACCGCTCGCAAGCCCCCAGCAGGAGCGGAAGAAGAAGAGATCGAAGCAGAAATTATCAATGCCCCGCCAGGTGCGTCAATCCCGCGTGAGTGATGCTCAGAAAGGCGAGATTATTCCCCTGATAGAGAGGGCTTGAGAGAAGAACGCAAAGGCGCGAAGCACAACTATCTACTGCTCGCGAGGCCACACGCTCTTGCATCTGTGCATCAGATTCGAGAAATGCGGGAGTGGCTTGCGTGTCCGCCGAAAGATACACGCGGCAGCGCAAAGGCACAAAGATGACATAACTCTCTGCAATGCAAGAAGCTCCAGATTACTTCGTGCCACTATTTGGCTCTTCACCAATGACCTTCAAAAACAGTTCAACCACGTCGGGATCAAAGTGCTTTCCCGCCTGTGATCGAATATACTCAAGCGCCTCCTCCCGTTGCCAGCGCGCACGGTACGGGCGATCAGACTGAAGCGCATCCTACACATCCGCCACGGCGAAGAGACGCGCCGATAGCGGTATCTGCTCGCCTTTTAGACCACGCGGATACCCTGTGCCGTCCCACCGCTCATGGTGGCAGTAGGGAATGTCCAGCGCAGGGCGAAGGTATTCGATAGGAGACAGCATGATATATGCATACTCTGGATGCCTGCGCATAATCGCCCACTCTTCTTCGGTCAGCGGCCCAGGCTTGCGCAGAATAGTGTCGGGCACGCCGAGTTTGCCGATGTCATGCAGCAGCGCGCCACGTCGGACGTGGGCAATCTGTTCATCGCTCAGACCTGCCGCCCGCGCTAGTCGCACTGTCAATTCTGTGACGCGTTGCGAGTGCCCTTCTGTCTCTTGATCGCGCAGGTCGAGCGCATTCGCCCATCCCCGGATCGTCGCCTCATACGCTAGGATTATTTGCGCGTTCGAGCGCTGCATCGTCTCGAACGATGCCACGCTATCGATTGCAATAGCCGCCTGAACTGCCAGCGTCTCCAGGAGATCAAACCAGTCCTGATCGGGATCGAGTCGGCTGCGGCGAAAGAGTTCCAGCACGCCCTTCACCTGACCTTTGGCGATCAATGGAACGCCGCAATAGGTCACAAACATTTCGTACTGCAGAACGGGCGTCAAGAAGGTTGCAGAATCCTCTTGCTGAAGGTCCGGAATGAACATTAATCTTCGGTCGAGTGCAACCCGACCGGCATATCCTTCGCCTACATACAGCGTCATTTGCTGAACTGAAAGCGACTGAAAGCCGCGCCCTGCGGCAAACGTCAGCGTCTGCGCGTGCGGATCGAGCAGCATGACGGAAGCGGCGTCCACATGCAAAAGCAGAATAGTCTGCTCAAGCAGGATGTCGAGCGCTGCACGCATACCGAGGCCGGAAATAATTGCCTGATCAATTGTGCGCAATGCACGCAATCGCCGCAGATGGAGGTGCAGTTGCTGCTCTGCACGCACCCGTTCTGTAACGTCTTCGATCGCCAACAGAATGAACTCGTCCGAGTGCTGCACGCGACGGGCGTTCAGTAGCATAGTGCGCCGACCCATATGCTCAAAGTCGTGCGTGACCTCGTACCCGTCAAAGTGCGCATTCTGCGGCAGAATCTCCTCCAGCAGGCGCCGCAATTCCGGAATATCCCACTGGCGATTGCCCAAATCGTACACGTGCTTATTCAGCGTTTCCTCGGGAGTTGTATGAAACAGTTGGTAGAAGGCGCGATTAGCCGAGACCACGCGCAGATCGCGATTGAGGATAAGCAACGGTTCGCGCACGGTTGCGATGATGTTTTCGGCAAATGCTCGCGCTTGATGTGCGCTGCGGAGATCGGCGCGCGCAGCGGCCTGGTCGTGGAAAACGAGAATAACGCCAGCAATATCGCCGGATGCCGTGCGGATCGGGGCGCCAGTATCGCTGATCGGAATAGCGCGCCCATCGCGATTGATCAAAATCGTGCGCTGACTCAGCCGAACGACGGCGCGTTCGCGCAACACTCGTGCGACAGGACTTTCGAGCGTTGCATGGGTTTCTTCATCAACAATCCGAAAGACCTGTTCCAGCGGGCTTTCCAGCGCCTCGGATTCAGCCCATCCGGTCAGGCGTTCAGCAGCGGGATTCATCAGGTTGATGCGTCCGTCGATGTTCGTGGCGATCACAGCATCGCCGATGCTGTACAATGCGTCGCGCAGATACGCCACACGCAGGAGAAGTTCCTCATAGAGTGCAGATAACTCGCGCCGGGTTATCTTTCGCCGTGACGATCCGCCAGATCTGTCGCTGGGCATGTGAAATGTCCTTCCTGGCAATAACGACGCGCCAGCGACGCACACAATGACCGTGCAGGAATCCGGCGCTTGGAAGAGAAAGGTTTCATGCCCTTATGATCTACGGAACGATACGTTAACCGTCGCATCGTTCTTTCGATCCAAAATACCATCGGATATTATATCATCCCGAAGGCTGTCCGCTACGTTCGTGCAAGGCCTGCCCGAATACCTGCCGCAGCGCATTCAGGCACTATCGTTTCAGACGCGGAGTTTTCTAGCGAGCCTATGCGTCGCGTCGCCCGTTTAGAGCTATGGGACACAAAAGGAGCAACAAGCGAACGAACAGCAACAACAACACTATGCGTCGCGTCGCCCGTTTAGAGCTATGGGACACACTGGCTTTCTCTGCTCTCCTTGCAAGGGGAGGGAGCAGCTCGCAGGTGTAGATTTCTCCAGTAATTCTTCCTGTTGATTGTCTGTTTCAGGCATCAGGATGTCTCAACTTCCCCCTATTCCCCTCTCACAAGCGTAGATTTTTTGGCAAGCCCTGACGTCTTAGGCAACCGGATGCTCCATCTCCCCCTTCTCCCCCCAACCCCCCGCATGCGGGGGGGCGCAGGGGGGTCTCACAAGGGTAGATTTTTCGGCAAGCTCTTCCGTTGCATCGCCTGTTTCAGGCATTCGGACGCCCTACCTCCCCCTTCTCCCCTTGTGGGAGAAGGGGGCCGGGGGGATGAGGGGAAGATAGGCGTCGGGACGCCGAAAACGCCCTTGCACCTGAAAAACTCTACCCTTGAGAGCGCAGGGGGGTGGGAGAAGCTCACAAGGGTAGATTTTTCGGCAAGCTCTTCCGTTGCATCGCCTGTTTCAGGCATTCGGACGCCCTACCTCCCCCTTCTCCCCTTGTGGGAGAAGGGGGCCGGGGGGATGAGGGGAAGATAGGCATCGGGACGCCGAAAACGCCCTTGCACCTGAAAAACTCTGCCCTTGAGAGGGTGGGAGAAGTGGGTGGGGGATG
>JANXAL010000098.1 GCA_025062325.1 Roseiflexus sp. | reverse complement strand
ACTTCGCATTCCGGCACTTTGCTTCCCCTCATTCCTCCGCCCCCTTCTCCCACCCTCTCAAGTGTAGGCTTTTTGACATGCGAAGCGGATGTGCCGCATCCTAACGCCCTTTTCCCCCTCATCCCCCCGACCCCCTTCTCCCACCAGGGGAGAAGGGGGAGTTAGGGCGGCCTGCTGCCTGAAACGGGCGATGCCGGGTAGGGGCTTGCTGGAAAAATCTACACTTGTGAGCTTCTCCCACCAGGGGAGAAGGGGACGGGTGCGCATCCTGACGTGCTTTCCCCTGCATTCCCCCTCTCCCTTCATCTCAGGTGTAGGCTTTTTGGTGTGCGAAGCGGATGTACCACGTCCCGACGCCCTTTTGCCCCTCATCCCCCTTTCTCCCACAAGGGGAGAAGGGGGCATCGGGGCGTCCTGATGCCCAGAGTGGACGATACGACGTGAGAGCTTGCCGGAAAAATCTACTCTTGTGAGCATCCCCCCCGCCCCCTCTCACAAGTGTAGAGTTTTTGGGGTGCGATGGGTGTTTGCCATGTCCCGACGCCCTTTTTTCCTCATCCCCCGGTCCCCTTCGCCCACCCCCTTGCGCCCCCCGCATGCGAGGGGTTGGGGGGAAGGGGGCGGGTGCGCATCCTGACGCGCTCTTTTCCCCTCATCCCCCCTGCCCCCTTCTCCCACACGGGGAGAAGGGGGCGTTGGGGCGTCCTGACGCCCTTTTTCCCCTTATCCCTCCAGCTCCCTTCTCCCACACGGGGAGAAGGGGGCGTTGGGGCGTCCTGACGCCTGTGTGCCCCTCGTCCCCCTAGCTCCCTTCTCCCACACGGGGAGAAGGGGGCGTGTGCGCATCGCAACCCTCAAAATAGGCGATGCCACACAAGGGCTTGCTGGAAAAAATCTACACCTGTGAGGCAAGGCTTACCCCTAGTATTTCGATCAATGAGGCCTTCAGGCGAGTCCAAGACTCACGAATGGCTGGTATCATGACATGTTACAGGTTCCTCATACAGACAAGGATGGATGTGTGGATACACAGGTTTCCGATACGCTCGACCGTCTCGAACTGATGGGACGGGTGCGGCTAGCGCTCGATGGATTGATGACTATCGACCGGTACGCCTGGGATAGTCGCGGCGTGCTGACGATGGCCGGCAAACTCCACGCTCCTGCCGACAAGATTTATCCGCAGATCCGGGCAGGAATGGAAGCGCTGGGATTCACCCCGTTTCTGCGCAAATCCGGGAATGATGTGGAAATCATGGCGCTGCCGTTCGTCGTTTCGGCGTCCAAGCCCAATGTCGTGGTACCAGTTGTGCTGTTCATCATCACCATTCTTTCGACGCTTGCAGTCGGCGCGCTCTACGATGGCGTCAACGTATTCAGCAATCCGGCAGGAATCGTGGCAGGCATCCCCTTTTCGGCGACGATTATGGGCATTCTGTTCGTCCACGAAATGGGGCACTATATCGTCGGGCGCTGGCGGCGCGCGCCGGTTAGCCTGCCGTACTTCATTCCTGTGCCGCCCATCCCGATTCCCGGGCTGGGAGTTGTCACCTTTACCGGTACGCTCGGCGCGGTGATTGTTCAGCGTGAGCCGATGCTCGACCGCAAGACGATCCTGGAGATTGGCATTGCCGGTCCGCTCGCCGGGCTGGTTGTCGCTATTCCGTTGCTGCTCTATGGCCTGGCGACGTCGCCGGTCGGTCCGCCGCCAGCCGAGGGCTACATTCAGGAAGGGAACTCGATCCTGTACGCGGCGGCAAAGTATCTGGTGTTCGGGCGATTTCTGCCGGGCAATGGCGTGGATGTCCAGCTGAACGCGGTCGCCTGGGGGGCGTGGATCGGTCTGCTGGTGACGATGATCAATCTGTTGCCCATCGGTCAGCTCGATGGCGGGCATGTGGCGTATGCGCTGCTCGGCGAGTACGCCCACTATCTAGCGTATGCGTTTATTGGCGGGTGCATGCTGATCGGCATCCTGGTTGCGCCGAACTGGCTGCTGTGGGGGATGCTGGGGCTGCTGATCGGGCCGCGCCATCCGCCGCCGTTGAATGATGTGTCGCGGATTGGACCGCTGCACACTGCGCTTGCTATTCTCGGGTTGATCGTTTTTGTGCTGCTGTTTATGCCGAATCCGTTGCAATTCGTGGCTGGAGGGTGAAACTCGCACGCCGGGGGCCATCCGCGCACGCACGCCAGGGGCTAAAGCCCCTGGCTATGGTTGGCGCTCTATTTATTGCTGAAGCCCCTGGCTATGGTTGGCGCTCTATTTATTGCGCTCATCGTTTTCGTCTGCGGCCCCTGGCTAGCATCGGCGCGCTATTCATGGTATTCATCGTTTTCGTCGTCGGGGGTGCGCTCGAGGGCGGGGTGCGTGGTTCCGGCGCGATGATGGCGCTTCTGGTTGCGCACGTAGGCGACCACAATCGGTTTGGCGCGGTCACTGAAGGTGAATGCGCCATATCCGGTCTGCCAGGCGAAGTCGATCCCGGCGTGTTCCCGGTTGACGGTGTATGAGCTTGCGCCTTTGAGGTGGCGGACGCACTCGGCGACGGCGATGGTGGGCGGGATGGAGAGTGCCAGGTGGATGTGGTCCTCGACGTTGCCGATGGCGTAGACGAAGACGCCCAACTCCCGGGCTTTGTTACGCAGGGCGCGGTGGATGGAACGCTCAACGTCCCTGGTGATCGTGGGGCGCCGCCGATATGTCGCCCACACGAGGTGGTAGTACAGGCGCCGGTAACTCATGGCTGATTCCTTTTGCTATCGCTGGTTCGATTGCCAGCCACGAATTTGACTCGTATACCGCACGAGGGGGGAATTGGAAACGCTCGCACGCCAGACGCGACCCTCGCACGCCAGACGCTAAAGCGTCTGGCTATGTATGGCGATCTCGAGGATATTACGTCGATGATCCAGACTGCGATTCTGCTTGCTGCCGGGGTTGGCGGGCGCTTCTGGCCCTACAATGTGGTGCGCAACAAATGCGCTTTTCCGATTGCGAATGTCCCCGCCATTCGCCGCCTGTCCGACGACCTCGCCGCCCTCGGCGTCACCCGGCAGGTCGTAGTCGTCGGCGCGGGGGAAGCCAGCGTGCGCGCGGCGCTGCGCGGCGCTGCCGCCGAAGTCGTCTTTGTGCGCCAGGCGCACCCCGAGGGCACGGCAGCCGCCGCGCTCCTCGGCGCTGCCAGCGTCGACGGCGATTTCCTCGTGGTTGCAGGCGATCTCGTGACCGACCGGGCGAATCTGGCGGCGCTGCGCGACCGCTTCGAGCACGACCGTCCGCTGGCGGCGGCGCTGGTGCAACCGCTCGGCGCCGAGTCGTCGCTCGACTGGTTGATCCCGTTTGTCGAAAATGGCGTCTTGCGCGGCGTCGAGGGGCACAGCCGCGACGGCGACCGGCGCTTCTGCGGCGTGTACGCCTTCCGCCCCGAAGCCATCCCCTTCCTGCGCGACAACCCGGCGCTCGTGCGCGTCGGCGTCGGCGGGATGCCGCCGGTCGACGCTGAGATCGTGCAGTCGCTCCAGATGATGGTGGACGAAGGAGAAACTGTGGCGACGGTCGATGCGCCCGGCTTTCACGTGGACCTCGACAAGCCGTGGCACATTCTCGAAGCGAACGAGCGCGTGATCGGCGCTATGGCTGCGGCGCTGGACGGCGACCGCATCGATCCGACGGCGCGCGTCCACGACGGCGCCGACATCCACGGGCGGCTGGCGCTCGGTCCGGGCGCTGAAATCGGCAACCGCGTGGTGGTGGACGGCGACCTGTGGCTTGGCGCAGGCGCGAAGGCGCTGAACGGGGCGATCATCCAGGGGCGCGCGGTGGTGGGGCGCGAGACCGTGCTGCGCGACTACTGCCAGATCGGCGGCAACTCATCGCTCGGCGCGCGCGGCGTCTATGGGCATGGCGCCGAGTTCAGCGGCGTGGCGCTCGACACCGTCTACTGCTACCACTACTGCGAAATCTGGGGCGTGGCGGGCATGGCAGTCGATTTTGGCGCGGCGACGGTCTGCGGCAACCTGCGCTTCGACGACCGGGAGACTGTCTGGCGCATCAACGGGCGCCCGGAAATCCCGACGACCGCCGCCAACGCCGCCTACTTCGGCGACTTCTGCCGCACCGGCGTCAACGCGATCATCATGCCGGGGCGCCGGCTGGGCGCCTACAGCATCTGCGGTCCCGGCGTCATCCTGCGCGACGACCTGCCCGACCGCACGCTGGTCATGGTCGAACAACAGGTCACCACCCGCCCCTGGGGACCGGAACGGTATGGGTGGTAGGGCAGGTTGAAAGTTGAAGGTGGAAAGGTTGCAGGTAGAGCCGTTGCACCGCAACGGCTCTATGGGGTGTTGCACCGCAACGGCTCTGTAGGGTGTTGCACCGCAACGGCTCCACCCGGAACCCCGCCCGACCCTTGAGATCCCCGCCGTGAACCCTGCGCCCGCGCCATCGTAGGGGCGCCCCCCCGTGGGCGCCCGTCGCCGAACGTCACCGGCGGAGGGACTCGCGGGCGCTTCGAGAACGTCGCCCGACCTCAAGGGTCTTGCAAGCAACTAATGAAGGTCACCCAATCAATTCCAGCACGCGCCGGATAAGCGCGGCGTCCTGCTCATCGAGACCCGCAATCAATGATGCCAGATCGCGTTCGCCCTGCCAGATACGCGTGACCGGCGCGCGCAGCATCCACCCCTTCGTCTCCAGTTCGGCGAGCGCTGCTTCGACTGCCGGACGCTGCTCTGCGTCGCCCCGGGCAACAGAGGCGATTGCTGCCAGCAGCGGCTCGAACGGTGCAAGCGGGTCAGGTAGCGATACTGCTCCTGCAAGCGCCTGGAGGATTGTGCCAATCCGCTGCTGCTCTTCAGGTGGCAGGGCAGCAACGGCGGCATTGAATGCTCTCTGGTCCTGCGCCTCAAGCGCAGCGCGCACGGCTGGCGGCAGTTGACCGAGAAGCGCGGCAGTACGCGCCTTCGCAATCAATTGCTCCATATACTCCACCAACTGCGTCAACCCCCGCGACGCGAAGAGGTCACGGGCGCGTTCCAGGTAGGGCAGCGCCTCCGCGCTGCGCCCGCGCTGCAGCAACGCAATCCCATAGTTGCCGAGGTCGGCGCCTTCGCCGTAAACACTGCCTATTGCGCGGCGCAGCGCCAGCGCCTGTTCAAGAAGATGCCGCGAGTCGGCTGGATCATCGTCGAGGCGCAGGCGACTCAACGCCGCCAGCACATTGGCTTCGCCGAGCCGGTCGCCGACGTCGCGGTAGAGGCGCAGCGCCTGCTCATAACTCGCCAGCGCGGCGGTCGTTTCCTTGCGGAACTGCTGCACGTCGCCGATCGCCTTCCGCACATTGGCTTCGCCGGGCTGGTCGCCAGCGCGCTGCGCGGCTGTCAGCGCGCGCCTGAGGCGCTGCTCGATCTCAGGGCGCCCCTGCTCACCCGTCAGCGTCCAGTAGTTCCCCAGCCGCGCCGTGGCGTGCGCGGCGCGGCTGATCCCGCCGCTCCCCGCTTCGTGGTCGTACCCCCACGCCAGAAAGCGCTCGATGTTTGGCTGTTCGAGGGTAAGAACCATCCGTCCCTCGACGATCCTGCCGCCGGTGATGGCGTCGTCGGCGGCGTCGATCAGGTCGGCGAAGAATGCCAGCGCCAATGGCGCATACGTCGCCAGCGCATCCGGCGGTTGCCGCGCTTCGGCGTAGCGCCGCGCCGGTTCCGGCAGCGCGAACCGCCGGTAACCGCCATCGTCGCGCCATTCCGCCATGCTGTGCTGCACCAGCGTTTCGAGCGCCGTCTCGCTCGCCGCTCCCAGGATGGCGCGCACCGCGTCGCGCGTCAGCCCCGCCGGGAAGAGCGCCAGCCACGCAAACGCCTGCTGCGCGTCGCCGGGCAGCAGCTCGTAGGAGAGATCGAGCGTCGCCGCCAGGCTCGTCTCGCGATCTTCCTCGTCGCCGGGGTAGCGGAAGGTTCCCTGCGGGTTCTCCCGCAGCCGCCGGATCAGCTCGCGCAGCCCCAGGCGCGCCTGGCGCATGGCGGTCGCCGCCAGGCGGATGGGGAAGGGGTAGCCGTCGAGGAACCGGTGGAGATTGAACCAGTCGTCCGGCGTCCACTCTCCCCAGGCGTCAACCGGCGGGGCGTAGGTGGTGAAAGCGATCTGTGCGTCGTGCAGGTCGAGGCGCGTCAGTTCGATCGGTTGGTGATGCACTCTTCCCGGCAGGTCGCGCCGTGCAGTGGTGATCAGTGTCAGGCGCCGCGCGCCGAGCAATGCCGTGAGCAACGCCGCTGCGCCGCTGCGGTCGTGCGTCAGCAGCGCGTCGAGGTCGTCGAGAACGATCAGGCTGTGGCGGTCGCGCAGGGCTGCGGCGAGCGCCGTATCGCTCTCGGCGGCTTTGGGGTCCAGGTTCAGCGCTAGCGCAATCTGGTTGCGCGCCTCGTGCGCGCTGGCGATGTTCCGCAGCGTCACCAGCCAGACCCCGTCGCTCCAGCGGTCGCGCTCGCGTTGCCAGCGCGCCGCCGCCAGCGCCAGCGCAGTTTTCCCCATCCCGCCCATGCCGTGGATGGCGACGCAGCGGTTGGTGCGCAGGTGTCTGGCAATCTCGTGCAGTTCGCGCGCGCGTCCCACGAACGGGTCGGCGCTCACCGGGCTGAGGTTGGTGCGGTCCCACGGTGGGCGGCGGAACGTCACCGCGCCGCGCGGCGGCGCCGGAATGAGCGGTTGCTGGTGAACCGGATCGCCCTCCGGCAGCAGGCGAAACTTGAGTTCTTCGCGCAGGTTGTACGGCTGGAGCGTCTGCGGGTCGCGCCAGGCGCGCAGCTCGTCGTGCGATGCCACTGCGGTGCGCCCTGCCTCGAACGCCTGTGCAACCGTGCGCCCCGCCAGCAACGCCGCGTAGAAGCGCTCCGCAAAGGCTCTGGCGGCAAGGTCGAGCACCGCATCGGCGGCATTGATCACGACGACGTGCGGCACGCCAGCATCGATGAGCGCGGTCGCCAGCCCTGCAGAGTGGCAGGCGCTCAGGAACGCCAGCCGGCACGGGTGGCTGCCGATCAACCGGCGCAGTTCGGCGGCATCCATCGGGCGGACGGCGCCGACCTCATCTTCGAGCGCCAGGACGCTCGAGCCGTCCAGTTCCTGGCTGCCGTGCCCCGTGAAGTGCAGCAGATCGAAGGGCAGGCGCCCGGTTGCGAACACATGCCCGATGCGTTCGGCGGTCGCAATCTCCGCCTGAATCTCCAGCGCTACATCGAGGCGCCGGCAGGTGTCCGCCAGCGTCTCCAGTTCCTCCTGCGCCGGCAGAAGCGTGATCGGGACGAGATCATTCCCGCGCCGACTCACCAGTGGAGCGGCGATCAGCGCCAGCATGCGCACCGGCGTTACGGTTGCGGCGGATTCCGCAGCAGCCATCGCAACACCTCATCATCGGTTGCGATCGAAAGGTCGAGCGGCGGTTGATTGGGGCGGCGCAGCACCCCTTGCGGCGTCTTCCCCTGGCGGCGCATCGACTCGCGCCATGCGTTCAGTTTCTCGGCTATCTTCTCGGCAAGCTCAATCGTCGCCGTCACGCTGCCAGCCACCTTGCCGATGCTTTCAATGACCACCACAACCGTCTGCCAGTCGATGTCCCTGGTTGGTTCGCCCTGGACCTCAGCGCCAGCATCGCGGAGCGCGGTCAGCAGCGTCTCGCGTTCGTGGGGCGGGAAGTCGAGGGTAAAACTGAGATCGTCAGTCATGCCGGACCTCCTGCGCTCAAACGTGAGATAAGCGTAGCACGGAGCGCGGGAGTCGGCAAGGGGGAAGGGATGACAGAATGGCTGTTGCCCCTGCATTCCCCTTCTCTCTCAGGTGTAGGCTTTTTGACGTGCGCAGCGGATTTGCCGCATCCTGACGCCCTTTTTCCCCTCATCCCCCCGACCCCCTTCTCCCACGAAGGGAGAAGGGGGAGGCAGGGGGCTCTCAAGGGTAGAGTTTTTCAGGTGCAAGGGCGTTTTCGGCGTCCCGACGCCTATCTTCCCCTCATCCCCCTGCCCCCTTCTCCCACAAGGGGAGAAGGGGGAGTTGGGGCGTCCGGTTGCCTGAAACGGGCGATGCAACGTGAGGGCTTGCCAAAAAACCTACACTTGTGAGCTTCTCCTACCCTCCCTGCGCTCCCCGCGTGCGGGGGTTGGGGGCGTTGCACCTGCGTTTCAAACCGCGACGCGCCTGCGCCCCCCGCATGCGAGGGATTGGGGAGAGAAGGGGGAGTTTACGCATCCTAACGCTCAAAGCGGGCGATGCAACGTAAGGGCTCGCCAAAAAATCTACATGCGTGAGCCTGCGCCTCCCGCGTGCGAGGGATTGGGGACGTGATTTCCACGCTGCGCAGCGTGCACGCGCTGCGCCCCTTGCGTGCGAGGGATTGGGGCGCTACGAGCCTGGCGATCCAGCCGGACGCGACTGCGCCCCTTGCGTGCGGGGGATTGGGTTGCCGCGCACGCCGCCGCACGCGCCGCGCACCGCTGCGCCCCTTGCGTGCGAGGGATTGGGGCGCTACGAACGCGCATTGAAGGCTGCGGGCCTCTGCGCCTCCCGCGTGCGGGGAGTTGGGGCTACGCGAGGTGGACGGAGAGTTTCGCATCCCTGCGCCTCCCGCGTGCGGGGAGTTGGGGGCGTTGCACCTGCGTTTCAAACCGCGACGCGCCTGTGCCCCCGTATGCGGGAGGTTGGGAGGAGAAGGGGAAGGTAGGGCGTTCTGGCGCCTGAAACGGGCGGTGCGACGTAAGAGCTTGCAAAAATCTCCACTTGTGAGGAAGGGGAAGTGGGGCATTCTGATGCCCAAAACGGGCGATGCGACGTAAGCTGGCCGAGAAATCTGCCCTTGCGAGCGGCCCCCCTCCTATGCCCTCATAAGGGTAGATTGTTCTGGCAATTTCCTGTACTGACTATCTGTTTCAGGTATCAGGACGCCCGAACTCCCCCTTCTTCCCTGGTGGGAGAAGGGGGCAGGGGGGATGGGGGGAAAAGGGCATGGGGACGCGGAAAACATCCATTGCGCCGCAAAAACTCTACTGAGCCTCCTATGCCGGGAGAGAAGGAGGAGGTGGGGCATCCTCATGCCTGAGATGGGCGATGCGACGTGAGGGCTCGACCAAAGAGCCTGAAGAGGAAAGTATAGGGGAAGAGGGGCGTTGAGATGCAGAACACATCTCTCACCCCTCAGAGGCATCTGCGCTCGGGCGCACAAAAGGCGTTCCTACGGCTGGCGCACCTCAGCCGTGACCGGAATCTGCCCCGCTTTCTCGAAGGTGAGCGTCAACTGCACCTTATCGCCCACATTCAGGTCGCGGGTCAGGCCGATGAGCATCACATGGAAGCCGCCCGGCTTCAGAACGACCTCGCCATTGGCAGGGATTTCGATGCCGCCCTCGACTTGGCGCATGCGCATTACGCCGCCTTCCTCAACGACGGTGTGCAGTTCGACAGTCTTGGCGACGTCGCTGCTTGCCGCGATCAGTTTGTCGGGTTGGCTGCCGGTGTTGCGAATGACCATATACGCAGCGCTGTTAGCGCCACCCATATCCATGCCGCCGTGCGCCATGCCCTGCTCAGGCATCTTGGTCGGCTCCATGCCGCCATAGCCGCCAGACGCTGGCGCCGTCGTTGGCTGATCCATGCCGCTCATTGCGCCGCCTTCCATCTTCATTGCGCGCGCCCAGGGATCGCTGATCTGAATCGTCGTCGTGCCACCGGTGCTTGCTGGCGCCGCTGGCGGCGTTGGCGCTGCTGTTGTGCACGCTACGAGCGCGAGCGCGCCTGCCAGAATGAACAGGGGTCGGTAGAGATTCATCGGATGTGCTCCTTTCGTTGATATCTTGTCACTGTGTGTATTACGGTTGCTCTGCCATTGGGATGGATCTCCGCCAGGAACTGGGGACTAAAAACCGGCAACTCAGAACAGAGAGCCAGGATTCGAGCGCCAGTTGCGGGCGTGTTCGCGTATTGTGACTCCGAAGCCGGTTGCGTTGCACATTGTTCGATGGCATCTGAAACCTGAACTGCATCGTAGCTTTGCGCTAGGGGCTTTGCGTTCCAGAGCCTGGTGAGACTGGCATACCCGTGCTCTGCGATCAAGCCTGCTCTAGGCCGCTCAAGCCCTTGCTCCAGACGTGGAGGTCCCGCAGAGACGTGCGGGATCGTAGCCAGGGCCTCACCCGTAGCGCGCCGCAAATCCGACGTAGTTCGTTGTCTTCTTCTGCCGCCGGGTCTCAAAACAAAGCGCACAGCGGATGTTCAACGTCCGTATAATCCGGCTGGCAGAGGACGCCATGATTTGGGAGGAGGCGGAGGAGGCGCCAGCGACTCACTGCACCAGCGCTGTCGGGGAGGTGGCATCAGGCGAGCAGCAATAAGGAGGAGCGTCGTGCACAGGATGAGCAGTGTCAGAACGCCGTCGTAAACGGCACGCGGCGTGGCGGGATTCTGATCGGGGATGTGTCCCTCGTCGGCAGAGGAGTGTGATGCGCCGATCAGGGAGCATACAAATCGCGCCCTGCCAAACGATGTGTGCTCACGCGACAGAGCATCGATCACGGCGCAGTGAACAATGCAGAACAGGGGATTGAACATCCCCAGCAGCAACGCCATTGCCACTGCCAGACCGGCGCGTCGCATAACAGATGCCGCTCCTGCACGTCTGCCGATGGGTGCAGCAAGGAAACGAAATGCTACTGCTCGTGCCTGCTCCATGATTGTGCATTATACCACAAAGTACAACCAGAGCGGCACGTGCCGGACGACATAGGTGCAGTCATAAGTTGTCAGAACGACTCCAGCGGTTCGACGCGCTTACGTGCATTGGCACAGCGCGAAGGAGCGCACAGGTTTGCACGAAGTGCGACGGACAGACCTGGATTCAGTATGAGGATCTGCGCAAATCCGCTGCACCCGCGTGAGTCTGCGCTCCTGACGGCACATGGTGCATAGACTTGGATGAAATCTGCGCGCGTTAGCGTCGAAGATCGGAGTGGATTGAACGATGCTGCCGCAGTACGCGCCACGGAAAGAGCCAGAGCCACGCGCGCCAACCAGTCTGTTTGCCTCCTGCCGGTGTTGGTGGTGAGACGACAATCCCACGTTCACGACGACACGACGGACAGAATTCGAGGTTCCAAGCCACTTGGGCAGTAAATAACCCGCCACAGGCGGCGCATGGCCGGCGATGCAACGTCTCAGGCAGATGATAGGTCTGATGCACCTCACACCACACGGCGCGCTGCCGACATGCCCGACATAGGTGCATGGCGTCGTCTACCCTGCTGCCGCGTACCTGACGCCAGTCACGGTCGCCAATTGCACCAATGCTCCCGCAGCAATCACAGACCACAACCGGTCCGTATGGCGCGCGTTCCTGGTAACTCATCGGTCGCCCTCCTCGTTGAGTTGCACACCGTTGTGCGAGCATCACGCAGTTTGTACTGAATGCACAACCAGACGTGCGTCTGATTGTGTGAATCATCCTAATTCGGTTGGGGGCTTCTGTCAAGAGGGTTCTGGCGCTGCGGGCTGAACTGCCTGATCATCAGCGCCTTTCCTACAATCTCCCATTAGGAGAACCTTCTCGAACCAACTCACCTGCATCCGTCTTGTGCTATAATTGACGCACATAGCGTATCAGCCGATTGATGCGGCGCCGCTCAGGGGCGAGCGGCGCTTTCTGTGGAGATCAGGAGTATGGCGACCACATCAGATCTGCGCACGAACATGGTCATCCGCTACAATGGCCAGTTGCATCGCGTGATAGAGTTCCACCACCACGCCCCCGGCAACTGGCGCGCGATGGTGATCATGAAACTGAAGAATCTGGAAACGGGCAAAACGATTGAAGAGCGGGTGCGCGCCGGTTCCGAAATCGAGATTGTGCGCGTCGAAAAGCGTCCGATGCAGTTCCTCTACCGCGAGGGCGCCATCTACCACTTTATGGACACCGAAACGTTTGAGCAGGTTGAAGTGTCAGAAGACCTGATTGGCGAAGCGGCAAAGTTCCTCAAGGAAAACGAAATGGCCGACGTCCTGTTCTATGACGACAACAAGATCCTGGGGGTCGAGCCGCCGCTGTTCGTGACATTGCAGGTGACGGAAGCCAGCGTCGCGGTGCGCGGCGATACAGCGACTAATGTCAACAAGCTGGTCACACTTGAGACTGGCGCGGTCATTTCGGTTCCTGCCTTCGTCAATCAGGGCGACTATGTGCGCGTCGATACACGCACCGGTGAGTACATCGAACGGATCAAGTAAGCGTCCATCCGAACTATGAGCAAGATCGTCACCGCGGGAGAGATGCGCGCCATCGAAGAAGCGGCGGTTGCCCGCGGCGCGACGTGGTCGGGCTTGATGGAACAGGCGGGCGCTGGGGTGGCGCAGGTTGCGCTCGACACGCTTGGCAAACCTGCGGGTCGCCGCGCGCTGGTGCTGGTCGGTCCCGGCAACAATGGCGGCGATGGGTTAGTGGCGGCGCGCCTGCTGCACGATGCTGGCGTGCGGGTGACGCTCTACCTCTGGCGGCGGAGCGACGCCGCTGGAGATGACAACTGGCGACTGTGCCGCGAACGCGCCATTGCCGAAGTGCGCTCCGCCGATGACCCGCACGGTCAGGCGCTGCGTGCTGCGCTTGCCGAAAGCGACCTGGTGATCGATGCGCTCCTCGGATATGGCGCCAACCGTCCGGTCGAAGGCGAGCTGGCAACAATTATTGCGACGCTGAATGCAGCGACTGCGCAGCGCGACCAGGCGAACCGACTGTTCGTGCTCGCGGTGGACGTTCCCACCGGCGTCCACGCCGACAGCGGCGCCCTCCTCGGCGACGCGGTGCGCGCCGATCTAACTGTTTCAACCGGTCTCATCAAACGCGGGCTGCTCTTCTACCCGGCGCGCGCATATGCTGGCGAACTGCGCAGCGTCGATATCGGTCTTTCGCCAGGCGACCTGGAGGGCATTATGACCGAATTGATCGACGCGAACCTGGCGCGTTCGCTCCTGCCGCTCCGCCCGCCGGACGCGCACAAAGGGACGTTTGGCAAAGTGCTGGTGGTCGCCGGATCGGTGAACTATCCCGGTGCGGCGGCGCTGGCAAGCGCTGGCGCTGCGCGCGTCGGCGCTGGACTGGTGACCCTCGCAGTTGGGCGCAGTCAATGGTACGGTCCAGGTCGGATTCCGGAAGTTACGCTCCACCCGCTGCCCGAAGCCGAATGGGGGACGCTCGGCGATGCCGCTGCCGATGAGCTGCTTACCATTCTTGGCAACTATCAGGCGCTGCTCGTGGGTCCGGGCCTGGGACGCGAAAAGGCGACGCGCGTCTTCTTCGAGCGGTTGCTTGGGCTGCAATCGCCGCGCCATCGCGGGCAGATCGGGTTCCGCATCGCTACTGCGGGAAGCGAGAAAGCTGTCGAAAAACAGCGGCCAGAGCTGCCGTTTACGGTCGTAGATGCCGACGGGTTGAATATCCTGGCAGATCTGATCCACCGTTCCGAAGCATCGGATATGTCGCCCGGCGCAATCTGGGATCGCCTGCCACATGGCCGGTGCGTGCTGACGCCGCACCCCGGCGAGATGCGTCGCCTCCTTGGCGTCGAGCAGATAACCGACCATCCGGTTGAGGTGGCGAAGGACGCCGCTGCGCGTTGGAAGCAGATTGTCGTGTTCAAGGGCGCAACCACGGTCATCGCTGACCCGGAAGGACGAGTGCGGGTGAATGACGGCGGCAACCCGGCGCTGGCGACTGCCGGAACCGGCGATGTGCTTGCGGGCGCCATCGCGGGTCTGATGGCGCAGGGGCTGAAGCCGTTCGACGCTGCTACGCTTGGCGTCTACCTCCACAGCGCTGCTGGTCGCAGAGTGCGCGACGAGCTTGGAGATATGGGAGCGCTGGCTGGCGATCTGCTGCCGCGCCTGCCGCTGGCAATTCGCGCTCTCAAACAGTCGTGATGGCCATGACGACGCCGGGCATCCGCTACCTAGAGAGCAACGGCAAACCAAATATCGGACTACAGACGCCAGAGGAGGCGTAGCCATGCCGATCTATGAATACCTCTGCCCGCAGTGCAATGGACGGTTCCAGAAACTGGTATACGGGTTCCGTGACCCGGATGGGCTTGCCTGCCCGCGCTGCGGCGCCACGGACGTGCGCCGCGCGATTTCGCGCGTGGCGGTGCTCAAATCCGAAGAGTCGCGCCTCGAGGCGCTTGCTGATCCCTCGATGCTCGCCGGTCTCGATGAGAATGACCCGCGCTCGATTGCGCGCTGGGCAAAGAAGCTGGGGAAGGAACTCGGCGAGGAAGCGGGCGACGACTGGGACGAGATGGTGGACGAGATGCTAGAAGAGGAATTGCAGCGCAAAGAAAAGGGTGGAGAGGAGGGTGCCGCTGAGGAAGAGGAGGAGTCGTCTTCCGCTTCAAAGAAGAGTTCAACGGGACCGGACGATCTGGGGTGGGCGTAGAGAGCGAGCATACCGTGCGTTTTCGTGATCACCTTCTCGCGGCTGCGGCGATCAGTCTGGCGCTTTACCCGCGCTCGCCAGTGCGCGCTGCGCTTGCGATCCTCGGCGGCGTAGCGCTGGATATTGATCATTTTCTTTTGTATGCCCTGCGCAGCGGCGATTGGAGCCCGGTCGGCGCGTTGCGCTACGACCGGCGGCGTCATCGACTGCCTCGACGCGGCGACACGCGCCCCCGCTATGGCATGCTGCGTTCGGTGGCGCATGAGCCGCAGGTGGCGCTGCCGCTGATCTGGCTTGCAGCGACTCTCTGGTCTCCTCTCCGTCCACTTGCTGTCGGATTGACCGTGCATCTGGCGCTCGACCTGCATCTGCCGCGCTTCAACTGGCGCGTCTATCGTCGGGCGCAAGACAGGTGTGAGCGCTGTGGCATCGCTGGCGTCCCCCTCGAAGTCTACTACTTGGTCGATCCGCGTCGCGGCGGCAGGCGCTGGTCGGTGCAGAATTGCGCCCTCTGGTGCGCGGAGTGTGCGCGCGAGGCGCAAGGCAAGCGATGAGAGGCAAGAGGAGGAGGGCGCGAGGCAAGCGGTGAGAGGCAAGAGGAGGAGGGCGCGAGGCAAAGGACGAGCGATGAGAAGGAAGGAACGTCCTCGACCCTTGAGGCCTGTGCCGGGGATCGGGCGCTATGCGGGAACCTAACCAGCAAACGATCTGACGCCCGGTTGGTGCGTCTCCCGACCTCAATGGTCTTGGGGAAGAAACCTGCCCGACCCTTGAGGTCTGTGCTGAGGATCGGGCGCGATGATGGAACCTAACTGGCGAACGGGACCTGGCGCCTGGTTCATGCACGAAAACGCCGTTTTCCGGTTGATGGAACTACACCTCACGAATGTCAAACACCTGCTTGACAATTGGCGCAATGACCTCTTTCACCTGATCAAGGCTCAACCCGCTAACCTTAAATGTGATCAAGCGCGCCCCGTCTTCTTTATCGAACTGACCAAATGAAATGAAGTTGCCATTCGCCTGAAAGATGGCGGTGCTCAACCGCGCCAGCATGCCGGGACGGTCATCGAGCAGCGCCGTCACGCGCACGCCGTGATCGCGCACGCTCATCAATTCCAGCAGGATTTTGAACAGATCGGTTTCGGTAATGATGCCGACAACTTCGTGACCGCGCATGACGGGCAACCCGCCGACACGCTTGTCCGCCATAAGAAGCGCCGCTTCTTCGATCGTGGCGTCCTCTGTGACCGTAATCACTTCGCGGGTCATAACCTCGTCAACGGTCAGCTTACTCAGCAGATAGTTCAATTCCCACACGCTCAGCGAGGAAACCGGCGACGGAGACGCATATAGCAGGTCACGCTCGGCGACAATGCCGACTAACCGATGGTGGGCGATCACCGGGGCGCGCCGGATGCGCTTTTCCCGGAACAGCATTAGAGCTTCTGACACGGGCGTTTTGGGTTCCAGTGTGATGACTGGAGAAGACATACGTTCGCCGACAAGCATGGAAACGCTCCTAATTTATTCAGGTCAAACTGAGGCGAGTGTCAGTAGTATTCTCGCAGCACGGGCGGATCTGCGCAACTCTCCATTTTTGTGGATCGCGTTATCATTCTCGCGGCAGAGGACAGGTCTGCGCACCGGCAGATTTATGACCCGTCCTGATGCTCACGCACCAGGCGTATGACACGGAACGCCTCGGCATACGCGAGACCGGCGGCTTTGCCGGTTTCCGCCGCCCAATCGCGCAGCCATTGCCCGTCGCCGACCTGCACCTGACTGGCGTGACAACGCAATGCTTCAATCTTGCGCTCGATTGTGGATGAAATGTCCACATACAGGGTATACGGTCCTGCCTGATCGGTAGTGATGTACAACTCTTTGACCTGATGCGGCTCCAGGCCTTCGGCGAGCAGTTCCGGGAAAATCGGGCGCGTCGGAGCGCTGGGAAACACGGCGGCGACGGCGGCTTCGGCTGCGGCGCGGTGATCGGCATGGTTAACATATGCGTCGCCATAGAAGAATGCGGTCGGATCGCCGCAGACGACGCGATCCGGCTTAAGGCGACGGATCAGGCGCGTCAGTTCGCGGCGCAGCTCGAGCGTTGGCTCGAGCACGCCATCTTTGTATCCAAGGAAGAAAACGTCGCGCACCCCAAGCACACGGGCGGCTGCGCGCTGTTCTTCTTCACGAATGCGCACAAGTTCGCGCAGGTCCTGATTCGGATCATTGCTGCCTGCTGAACCGTCGGTCACGATACAGTAGTACACCTCGTGACCCTCGTTCGCCCAAAGAGCAGCACTGCCGCCCATGCTGAATTCCGGGTCGTCGGGATGGGCGAAAATGCCCAAAATGCGGAGAGAAGAACGTTCTATGAGGCTCATATCCTGATGTTTGGCTGAAAGCGATTTCATTGTGTATAGAACGAAGTGTACCACGACTTGGATGAGGTTGTTGGGGACTAGGCATGGCGTGCTGGACGACTGGCGCAAGCGACTGAGGGGGGCCGTCCATGTTGCCTGCGTCCGGGACGTGGAATTACGGCGAAGCGTTGGGGCAGGTCTTAGTCTGAGGAGAGGGGTGGTGCTTACAAGGGTAGATTTTTCGGCAAGCCCTTTCATTGCATTGCCCGTTTCAGGCAACTGGGCACCCCGACTCCCCCTTCTCCCCTTGTGGGAGAAGGGGGCAGGGGGATGAGGGGAAAACGGGCGTCAGGATGCGGCAAACTCATTTCGCACCCTAAAAAGCCTCCACTTGAGAACCCCCCTCTCCCCCCCAACCCCCCGCATGCGGGGAGCAAGGGGGGTGGGAGAAGGGGGGCAGGGGGGATGAGGGGGAAAAGGGCGTCAAGATGCGGACAACATCTATCTCAACTCAAAAACGCTCCACTTGTGAGGAGGGGCGATGGTGGCGTTGTTGGCGGAATTACGGCGGGGTGGCAGGGCGTCGGAGCGGGTCTGAGACCTGCCCTGACGCTGTCTGGGGCTAGGAAGCCGGTCAGCAGCAGATGATGAGCGGCGGTTCTCCAGCGGCGCTTGGGTTGTCGAGCAACGTTGCGAGTCTGTTAGGTCTGTGTTATAATCGCCGTCTGCAATTGAAGAAAGCTTCTGCTCTCTTGCGCCCGCGCCGCCGCGCACGGTGCGGGGTCTGACAAAGAGGGCCTGTGGCCAGAGGAGGACTAATGCGCGAGCGTCGTCGCAACTACGAACTCTTATTCATTATTCCCCCAACACGAATTGGCGACGAGGAGATTAGCAATACTATCGAGCGAGTCTCGCAAACGATCACCAATCTTGGCGGCGTTGTCACATCCACCAATCACGCACCGCCCTGGGGTCGGCGGAAATTTGCCTATCCGATCCGCGCATACGTTGAGGGCGAGGCGAGTCGCCGGGTGTTTACGGAAGGGTACTACGTGCTGATGCACTTTCAGATGGCGACGGATCGCATCGCTGAGCTCGAACGCCTGCTCAAACTCAATGACTCGGTGCTGCGCTACCTGTTGACGCTGGTCGAAACGCGCGGTGCAGCGCCTGCTGTAGTCATGCCGGTCGAAACGCTCAATGGTGAAGAAACCGAGGGCGAGGAAACCGAGGAGGAGTTTGAGGAGGACGAGGATCTGGACGAAGAGGACGTCGCGGAGGATGATGAAGACGACGAAGACTGATGAACGCTGGTTCTTGTGAAGGGGAGAGGAACGAGCAATGGCGAAGGATCTGAATAAGGTGATGATCATCGGGCGTCTTGGCAAAGACCCGGAGATGCGCTACACGCCGGGCGGAAGCCCTGTCACGACGTTCAGCGTCGCCACGGGACGGCAATGGAGAGACGGCAGCGGTGAAGTGCATGAGGAAACGGAGTGGTTCAATGTCGTGACGTGGAACAAGTTGGCCGAGATCTGCCATGAGCACCTGCGTAAATCCAGTCGCGTCTATATCGAAGGGCGTCTCCATACTCGCCATTGGGAAGACCAGAATGGCGTGATGCATTATCGCACCGAGGTGGTGGCGAGTGACATGATCTTGCTCGACAGCCGCGGTCCGCGCGAGGCGCCGCACTATAGTGATGAGCCGCCCTATCATCCGCCCGATCACCGTCCGCCAGCGCGCGGGCAACAGACGAAGGACGATTTTTCGATTGGTGATGAGGATATTCCGTTCTAGCATGTCAGGTGAGGTTTCTTGTGACTGACGATCAGGCTCGTCGCAGCGCTAGTACAACCCGCCGCCGCTTTGGCGCCCGGCGCAAGGTCTGCATGTTCTGTGCAGACCAGATCCGCGTCGTGGATTATAAAGATGTCAAACGCTTGCAGCGCTGCTTGTCCGAACGCGGCAAGATATTGCCGCGCCGCCGCACCGGCGTCTGCGCGCGCCATCAGCGTTCGCTGACGGTGGCTATCAAGCGGGCGCGCCATATGGCGCTGCTTCCATTCGTTGCGGCCCATATGCGCTCATAAGCAATTGTTGATCCAAGCCCCGCAGAACCGCCCGGTTCGTTCCCCGTCTGCGCGATGTGGCAGGACGAATGAACCGCGGCGGCTCTTGTGTGTCGGGTGTGCTCTGTTATGACTTCCAACCAACGGAAACCGCAGCCGCCGCGTCTGACCAGCGCGCGCCCGCCAGCCCCCGCTCGCCGTCATTTGCGTCGCAGCGAGATCGAACGCCGCCGTCAGCGCAGGGTGATTGTCGGTACGACCGTGGTTGTGGCGCTGGCGTTGATTGCGCTTGCTGCTGGCCTGGTCTATGAATGGGTCTGGTTGCCAAGTCGTCCGGTGGCGCAGGTCGGCGATGTGGTGCTGACACGCGGCGACTACCAGGCGGAGCGGCGGGGAGAGGCGGCACGCTCGATTGCGCAGAGCCTCTATCTGGCCACGTTCGGTCCGCAGTTCGCACAGCAATTCCTCGATCAGATTCCGCAGCTCGACGCGCAGGCCGCTGCTGCGCGCAATGAGCCAGTCGATGATACGCTAGTGCAACAATGGATCGACCTGCAATTGATCCGCCAGGGAGCGCAGACCCGGTTCGGAATTCAGGCAACTGACGGCGAAGTGGCGCAGGAATTCATCAACCTGTATGGGCCTAACTTTGCACCGCCTGCCGGCGCAGTGACGCCAACGACCGTTCTTCCGCCGACGCTGCCGCCGCTCAGCTCGCCGGAACCGACCCTCGGAGCAGGGACACCCTCGCCGACTCCTGCCGGTCCAACGGCGACCCCGACACCCTCGCCGACGCCAGAACCAACCCAGACCCCGTCGCCCACGCCGCTGCCGGACGAGGCGCTTGCCCGACAACAGACGGCGTTGCAGCGCTTCTACGATGAGTATGTGAATGAAATGCGGCGAGTCGAACCGCAGCGTCGCATTCATCTGACAATCGATGATTTTCGGCGCGGATTGTATGCCCAGTTTCTCCGCCAGGTTTTGACTCGCAAAGTGCAGGAGCGATTGGTTCCCGATGCTACCTTTACGCCTACAACCGATCCAAGTAGCATTGAGGTGCGCCATATTCTGCTCAAAGTGACGGTTCCGATCACGGCGACGGCAGAAGAGCGCGAACGGGCGTTTGCTGCGCGCCGCACCGAAGCCGAGGCGTTGCTACTGGAAGCGCGGGCAGCCGCCGATTTCGCAGACCTCGCGCGTGAACGCTCCGAAGACTTCAATACGAAGGAGAACGGAGGAACGTTGCCGTTGTTCGATAAAGACGGCAAGACGACCGATGGCAGGCAGATTGATCCGGCTATCGTCCAGGCAGTCGCAAATGCGAAAGAGAATGAGATCGTCGGTCCGGTGCGCACGTCGTTTGGTTGGCACGTCGTGCAACTGGTGCGCCGCACGGTCGACTCGCGCCAGGTGCAACTTGAGCGGGCGCGGTCGGAAGCCTTTGAGCGCTGGCTCGAAGAGCAACGCGCCGCAATCGGCGTCCAGCGCTTCCCGACCCTCGTGCCCACGCCGTCGCCGCTGCCAACCGGTACGCCTACTCCGCTGCCGACGGTGGACTTAGGGGGTGAGCCGACGCCGACGCCGTTGCCGACGCCGACCGAAACCACTGTTCCGGTCGAAGAAACGCCAGGGACAACGCCAACGCCGACGGGAACTGCTATTCCAGCTCAGGGGCCTCCTGTTGCAACCCCGGCGCCATAAACATAAAGGTGAGGTGCGCGGCAAGAGGCAGGAAGCGCGAGGCAAGAGGCGCGCGGCGCACATTCGTTATTCGACGCCATTCGCTTATTCGCTTCTCCATGCGCTGACAGCGGAGGAGGCGCGCGGCGCAGATATGCAACCATGAGACGCTGGAAACCACGGGCTGCTCACGGACGATGGATTGCTCTTGGTCTCTTGATCCTCGCGCTTGGCGGCATGACCCTGGCTGTTGTCGGACTGGCTCGTCGGCTCAGCGGCAGCCCTGAGCAGTGGCAGATCGATATTGGTGCGTTTGGCTGGCTGCTGCTGCTGGTTGTCAGCCTGCTCGCAGCGATATGGCTAGCGCATCGTTTTATCGCAGCCATGACGCTGACCTATGATATCGACCGGAACGGGTTGTACATCCGCTGGGCGGGTAATCAGGCGATCATTCCGCTTGAACGAATTGTTACGATTGATCTTGGCGCAGGTCCGGTCTTTCTGCCGCTTGGTATCCTCCAGCGGGTGGGCACATACTGGGGGCGGGCGTTCGCCAGCGAAGCGCCGCTCTATCTGTATGCAACGCAACCGCCTGGCGAGTGCCTGATTATTTACACAACAGAAGCGGCTTATGCACTCTCGCCGGAAGATCCGGAAGCGTTTGTTCAGGATCTGGAGCAGCGCCGCAATCTGGGCGCTACTCTGCCGATGCAGCCGTCGCTCGGCTACAGTCGGGCGTTTCACTATGCGTTCTGGCGCGATGGAATCGTGGCAGCGTTGGTTGTGGCGGCGGTAATGATCAATCTGCTAATGCTGGGATTGATTGCCATCGCCTATCCATCGCTTGCACCGATGGTGGAGATGCGCTTCGATGCAACCGGTGAAGTCGCCGAGTTGCGTCCACGCTATCAGACCCTCTTTTTGCCCCTGGCAGCGTTTGGTCTTAGCCTGCTCAATACCGCCGCTGGCCTCGCACTATATCAGAGGCTGCCGCTGGGCGCGCGTCTGCTCCAGGGCGCCTCGCTGGTTGTGCAACTCCTGTTTCTGGTAGCCGTTGCGCAAATTCTCTGGTGAGGAGCGTCGGACGTTCCACGCAGAACGTTCACCGTCGCTGCGTCATCCCTCCAGCAACAGTCGCTCCGGATCCTCCACCAATTCTTTCACCCGCACCAGGAACGACACCGCTTCGCGCCCGTCGATAAGACGGTGGTCGTAGGAAAGGGCAACGTACATCATCGGACGAATGACGACCTGTCCATTGAGCGCCACCGGACGCTCCTGGATCTTATGCATGCCCAGGATGCCCACCTGTGGCGTGTTGAGGATCGGCGTCGACATTAATGAGCCAAAGACGCCGCCATTGGTGATGGTGAAGGTTCCGCCCTCCAGATCGGCAATCGTGAGTTTCGACTCGCGGGCGCGACGCGCCAGATCTTCAATGCCGCGCTCGATCTCGGCAAAACTGAGGCGATCAGCGTTGCGCAGCACCGGCACCACTAACCCCTCGTCAGTGCTGACGGCGATGCCAATGTCGTAGTAGCGCTTGATGATAATCTCATCGCCGCGGATTTCGGCGTTGAGCAGCGGGAAGGCTTTCAGTGCGCCAATGACCGCTTTCGTGAAGAATGACATAAAGCCAAGGTCGACGCCGTGACGCTCGCGGAACTGCTCGCGATGGCGCTTGCGCAGGTCGATGACGGCGCTCATGTCGATCTCGTTGAAGGTGGTGAGCATTGCCGCCGTGCGCTGCGCCTCAACGAGTCGAGCAGCGATCGTCTGACGACGACGGCTCATCCGAACACGCTCTTCACGTCGTCCTTCGCTCGAAACCGGCGCGGGGATCGGCGCCGATGGAGGCGCTGGGGCTGAAAGTGGCGGTGGAGCATAGGTTGCCGGTGTCGGGCGGGATGCACTTTCACGTTTGAGCACGTCCTCCTTTGTCACCCGACCGCCAGGACCGCTGCCAGGGATGGCGGCGATGTCCACCCCCTGAGTCTCTGCCACCCGGCGCGCGACCGGGGTGGCCACCACTCGAGCGCCAGGTGTGCCGTCGTGCGGCTGCGCTGTGACAGGCGCTACGGCAGTTTCCGTGATGATCCCCAGGGTTTCGCCCATGGTCACCACTGCGCCGTCCGGTTTGAGGATGCGACTCAGAACCCCCGACTCCGTCGCCGTTACCTCGACAGTCACTTTATCGGTTTCGAGTTCGACCAGCACCTCGCCAGCGACGATTGGGTCGCCCTCGTGTTTGCGCCATGCCCCAACCGTGGCTTCGACAATCGATTCTCCCAGCGTTGGGACCTTGATTTCAACTGCCATACTACCCTCGTGCTCAGCGGCATCGTTCAACTGCTGGCGCGCGCAGCGCCTCGGCAATCAGGCGTTGTTGCTCGATCAGATGGAGCGCCAGTGACCCTTCTGCGGGACTCGCCGATTCCGGTCGCCCAATGTAACTGAGCGTCAAATCGGGTCCGATCAGTTCGCGCAGCCGCGGCGCGACATAGCGCCAGGCGCCCATGTTCTCTGGCTCCTCCTGCAGCCAGACGACCTCCTGAAGATTGGGGTAGCCTGCCAGCACGTCGCGTAGTTCATCGGCGGGGAAGGAATACAGCTCCTCTAGCCGCACTACTGCAATGCCGTTCGTTAGGGGCGTGTCACTGGCGCTCAGCAGGTCAACATAGATCTTTCCGGAACAGAGCACCAGGCGTGCGACGTCCGCCGGTCGCTCACGCGCCTGAGGATCATCAATCACGCGCTGGAATCGCCCTTCGCTGAGGTCGCGGAGCGATGAGGCAGCACGCGGGTGACGCAGCAGGCTCTTAGGGGTCATGATGATCAGCGGGCGCGGATCGGCGTTCAGCAGGAGCGCCTGACGGCGCAGCAGATGGAAATACTGCGCTGCCGTCGTGCAGTTGGCCACGCGAATGTTGTCTTCAGCGGCAAGCTGTAAAAAGCGTTCGAGGCGCGCGCTGGAGTGCTCAGGTCCCTGCCCTTCGTAGCCGTGAGGCAGCAGCATGACGAGGGCTGGCGTCTGCCCCCATTTCTTGCGCGCCGACACGATAAACTGGTCGATAATCACCTGTGCGCCGTTAGCGAAATCGCCGAACTGCGCCTCCCAGATCACAAGCGCCTGCGGCTTGTGCGCTGAGTAGCCGAACTCGAATCCAAGCGCAGCCGCCTCAGAGAGCGGGCTGTTATAGACCGCAAACGAGGCGCGCGCCTGCGGCAGCGCCTGGAGCGCGCACCAGCGCTCATCGGTCTGCACATCGTGGAGCACCAGATGGCGCTGACTGAACGTACCGCGCTCAACGTCCTGACCGGTCAGGCGGATGGGGATGCCCTCCTCCAGGAGTGATGCAAACGCCAGAATTTCGGCATGCGCCCAGTCGATGGCATCTGGCATGTGCAGCGCTGTACGGCGTCGTTCCAGCATGCGCTCCAGGCGCGGATGCACCCGAAAGCCGGGGGGCCATTGGAGCAACGCCTCGTTGAGAGCGACCAGGCGTTCGGCTGGAACGGCAGTATTGGTTCGTCGGGCGATGCCGGGGGGCGGCAGCGGCGGCGGCTCTTCGAAATGCGGACGCGCTTCCGCCTCGCTGCGCGCTTGCTGTAATCGCTCCCACACCGTTGTGATCATTTGGTTCGCCTCGTCAGCCGACACCACGCCTTCGGCGATCAGTTTCGCCGCCCACTGCTCGCGGACGGTCGGGTGTCGGGCGATGGCGGCGTACATCGTCGGTTGCGTGAAGGCAGGTTCATCTCCTTCGTTGTGCCCCCAGCGACGGTAGCCGACCAGATCGATTAGAAAATCCTTGCCGAAGCGCTCACGATAGGCGTATGCCATGCGCGCGACAGCAATACACCCTTCGACATCGTCGGCGTTGACGTGGACGATTGGGATCTCGAACCCTTTTGCCAGATCGCTGGCGTACAGGGTCGAACGACCTTCGCGCGGCGACGTGGTGAACCCGATCTGATTGTTGACAATGATGTGAATGGTTCCGCCGGTGCTATATCCGGCAAGATTGGCGAGATTCAGCGTCTCAGCGACAATGCCCTGACCGGGGAAGGCGGCGTCGCCGTGAATGAGGATGGGGAGTGAGGCGCGTTTGTCCTGCAGAGGGGGGCCTGGTCGGTCACACTGCTCCTGCGCGGCGCGCGCGCGCCCAGCGACGACCGGATTGACGAACTCCAGATGACTGGGATTCGGCGCCAGCGTGATCGGCATCTGCTCGATCCCGGCTTCGCGGAAAGCGCGCCGTGCGCCGAGGTGATACTTAACATCGCCAACCCATCCGGCTGCGCCACGCCCGGCTGGGGGGAGCGCCGCGTCGCGTCCGGTGGTCAAAAATTCGCTGAGAATAGCGCTGTACGGCTTGCCCAGGATGTGCGCCAGCACGTTCAGGCGCCCGCGGTGCGCCATGCCGATCACCACCTCGCGCACGCCGCTCACCGCTGCGTTGCGAATGATCGAGTCGATGATGGGGATCAGCATATCGCACCCCTCGATCGAGAACCGCTTCTGCCCGACGAAGGTCTGGTGCAGGTAGCGCTCGAAGGTTTCGACCTCAGTAAGGCGTTCGAGAAGTTCGCGTTTGCGGACGCTATCAAAGCCATAGAAGAACCGTCGACTCTCGACCGCTTCACGGATCCATTCGCGCTCCTCGAAGACCTGCACGTGACTGGTTTCATAGCCGATTGTGCCGCAGTAGGCTGCGCGTAGCTTCTGCACGCCTTCCAGCGCATTGCGCGACTCAGCTGCCAGCGGTCCGCGCACGATAGAGGCGGGCAGGAGCGCCAAGTCGGCCTCGGTCAGATCGTGACCGGCGGCATCGAGACTCGGATCGCCGGGAGGATCGCTGCCAAGCGGGTCAATCCGCGCTGCCAAGTGCCCTAGTTCACGGATAGAGCGAATAAGACGGGCGGCGGCAACGGTGTGGGTAATATCGATAGGCAATGGGGGACCGATATGCGCTTTGGAGAGATCGATATCCGGCGCAGCCTGCGGAGCGATTGTCGGAGGCGCTGCGGGCGGAGGCGTCGCAACTGCGACCGCTGCGGTTTCTTCCGGTGACCATTGCGCGAAGAACGCGCGCGTCGCCGGGTCGACCGACTCAGGGTTTGCGCAGTAGCGTTCGTAGAGTTCAATCACGTACCCGGCGTTCGGTCCGTGAAACAGTGAGTCTATAGGCATGAAGCACCTGTTCTTTGTCCTTTTTATCACCTTATTATAGCACTCGTCTCATTGATGTCGGCGTGGCTGTTGCATCTGCCGTGTGCCAGAGGCGAATGGTTCTCTGGAGCTAGCAGTGCAGCGCAGCAGGGCGATCCCCTTACGCCCCGCCGCTGGTTGATTTTCGCGGGGGGCGGCACGCTCTCCGCGCCTCCCCACGCGGTAAGGATGGGGTTAGCTTGCGGCGCGCCGCCAGTGACCCTAGCGGGTCGATTGTAAGGGCGCACCCTCGTGGGCGCTCCAACGCGACGACAGCGGTGGACGGCGCGCGGGACGTGACCGTCGCCGCGACGGAGGGCGGGGAGCCTCACGAGTGTAGATGTTTCAGCAAGCCCTCACGTTGCATTGCCCGTTTCAGGCGACAGGACGCCCCAACTCCCTCTTCTCCCCTTGTGGGAGAAGGGGGTCGGGGGGATGAGGGGAAAAGAGCGTCAGGGCGCGGAAAACATTCATCGCACCCCAAAAACTCTCCACTTGTGAGGGGCGGGGAGCGGGAGGCGTTTTTCTCCTGAGCGAAGTTTTTTCGCTGAGTGCGTAGTCATGTATACTTTTGCATAGTGCAACATGTTCTCACCAACCATTGTTTCAGGGTGCATTTGCACCATAGCCATGGTCGAATCATTTGACCACACACAAAGAGTCTGATGCAGTTTCACGGGCAATATCAATTGGCGGATGTCAGAGCAGCCCACAAGCTGCATGCCCAACAGAGTCGGCTTGCGACATGGGCCGGTTACTTTGTCGTCGGGCTCGTCGCCTGTATGACGGTGCTTGGGATCCCATTTGCCTTGCAAGGCCGATTGCCCTGGACATTGCTCCTCTTGCCAGCGATCGCGCTCGGCGTATGGGCGTTCTACAGGTTCTATCTGCTGCCGCGTCAACTTGAACGAGTATTTGAGCAACAGAAAGACCTTTCGGCGCCGTTTACCGTCGATTTGACCGATACCGGTTTTGAGTGGCGAAATGAATTTGGGAGCAGTCGCATTCCATGGGGGGACTTCGTCAAGTGGAAGGAGAATCAAGAGATGGTGCTGCTGTATCGTTCTGATTACGCATACTATATGCTTCCTAGGCGCATTTTCGAGGCGCAGGGGGGCATTGCCTACATACGTGAAAAACTTCAACAGCACAATGTCCGCGCTGCCAATCAGGTGCGTCATCCGGTTCAGACAGTCCTCGTCGTGGTGCTTGTACTTGTGTTAATAGTCGTTTTTCTGTTTCAGTTCCTGGCGAGCAGCGGTATCTCTGCGGGCTAGCCACTGCGTGCAGCCGGCTGGCTTTACGTCGCTTGCAGGCAATTAATTACGTGCTTGTTACGCTGGACAGAACGCTGTGGAAGTCCGAGTCGTGTTTCGTTTGTTGTCATTTTCGGCGACGGACGTGATCAACCGAGCATATGCCTGAACCTGCAACTATCTCTATCCGCCGCGCTGAGCCGGGTGATTACGAAGCCCTGCGACAGGTGCATGCGGGCCCGAAGGTCATTTGGGGAACCGTGCAGTTGCCTTTAGAACTGGAGGTCTTTACAGACAACGAACCAGCCATCCGGCTCTATCAGAAGTTTGGCTTCAGCATCGAAGGGACGCTGGTTCGCTTCGCCTTTCGGAATGGGCAATACGTGGATGCGTATATGATGGCCCGACTGCGGGCGCCGTCCGATACCCGGCAAGTCCTCATCCTTGCTGCGCTCAAAAGACGGCTATCCGTGTCACGATGCAGGCAGGGATAGGCGGATGTAGCAGTCTACCTTCGGCAGGAGAGGTGATATGTGACTGTGTTGCTATTGGACCGAACAGGAGCAATCCGGTCAGCCCATGCCATGCGCAGCCGACGCGCCTGGGTTGGGGCAATGTTGTACGAGAGGGTATCGAATGTATCGAGATTTCGTGTACCTGGACATTGACAGAATACAATCGATCATCGCCCAGCTCCAAAAGGGCGTTTTGGAGCGGGTCCTGGAAGGAAAAAGTAAGGAACTCGAAGGAAAGGCTGGCATTGCCGCAATCCTCTCGTCATTTTTGCCAATTCAACTTGAAGCGACGGTTAATCGAAGGACCGATATCTACTCGAGTAAAGTACTGCACGACTATGCGTACACTATTGCGCTGGAGGCGCTCAATCGAGAAGGACTGTGCGTTCAACTTGCGGGCGAAGAGAGGAAACAGCTTCCAAGAACGAAGCACAAGGTAGTGCGTCAATATTAGATTACAGCTTGCTCAAGCGCCCGGCTGAAAATGAACAGATGCTAAATACGCTATTTATGCCCCCTAATCCCCGGGTTTCGAATGCACAGAACCCAAAGCAGGGGAGACACGCTCCTACAAGCTCTTCACATCATAAGAAAGATTACAGTGAGATGCAGAAAATATGGATGTTCGTTGAAGCCATAATGGGCGAAAGTATTCAGTTGAGATTTGAACACTCAGATGATGTAGTTTTTGTCGGTAATCTGGAACGTTCGTTCTTAAGGGGGGACTCGAGAGATTTTATTTTTAAGTACGGCGGTTTTCCGCGAACAGGATGGACAGTGCTGGTTCAGATTGGTCAGATAACAGAGCCAGAAGATAAATTGGGAAAGCTCCAGCAAGTAGTAGCAAAGACCAGCATACAACAGTATTTATCCAATACGACTACCGATATAGTAAAAGTCTTCGTAGGAATACTCAATGCGTATCAAGAAACGTTGGCGTCGGTCTCATATCCCGACATTGCGGTGACGCCAATAGCAGTTCATCGGGAGCTTCGAGGAGTCAAAAAATAAGGCTGAAGTCTATTACTTGCGCCTAACTCGCCTTGATCCGGGTTTTTGAGAAGCCATCTCTCTCGAAACCTATGTTCCCAGAAGGAAGCTGTACCAGCAAGGCAGCGCGCAGGCGAGGATGCTGTCAATTCACAATCTGCTGGAGCGTCCCTAAACCACAGTTGTAGCTCGTGGCATACTTCGACTATCCTGCTAGCGAGCAATGAGCACAGATGGATCACGTGATGAGCGCCCTCCTGGACCTCAAAGAAACCGCCCCATCGGGAAGGCGCGCCGTCCTCCGCTCCTCCCTCTCTGGCACATTCCGGTGAAAGTTCTGTTCATCACAATCACATGTGTTCAGATCACTTGAGTTCGTCCTCAGACGTGCGCTATAGTGGAAAGAACAAGCAAACAGGCTCGCTGGCGGCAATGGACGTTTCAGCGGGAAGCGTCACGTCAGTGTGCGAAGTTCTACGAGGATCGACATCGTGTCTTCAGTCAGCAACGCAGAGTACATCGCACTCAAGAAACTCATCAAGGAACGCGGTCTGCTCGACAAACACCCCTGGTTTTTCATCGGAGTCATTGCACTCAAGGTCGGCATGCTCGTCGCCAGCATCGTTATTCTGTTTCTGGTCGATAATCTCTGGATTCAGGCGTTGAACGCCGTTTTTATGGGATTCGTCCTGGCGCAGATCGGGTTTACGTCGCACAGCGCCTGCCATCGGCAGATCTTTCACAAGGTCGCATGGAACGATGCCATTGGCATCTTCCTGGGCAATCTGCTCTTAGGATTGAGCGCCGAATGGTGGACCGGCAAGCACAATGCGCACCATGCGCATCCAAACCGTGACGGGCTAGATCCCGATCTGGACGTGCCGGTGGTGGCGTTCACGCCAGCGCAGGCGGAGTCGTGCCGCGGCATCTGGCGCTGGATGGTGAAGTATCAGGCGTTTCTGTTCTTTCCGCTGCTCACGTTGCAGGGGTACGCGCTGCGTGAGGTCAGCTATCGCTTTGTGTTGGGTCCCGATTCGCGGCGACGAGGCATCGAAATTGCAATGATGGCGCTCAACCTGGTCTGGTACCTCGCGCTACCGATCATCGCGCTGGGACCGTGGGCGGGGATCGGATTCATTCTGATCAGTCAGGCGTTTTTCGGCGCGTACCTTGGGTCGGTCTTCGCGCCCAATCACAAGGGGATGCTGATTGTCGATGACAATACACCGATCGACTTCTTGCGCCTCCAGGTGCTCACGGCGCGCAATGTCAGCGGTCACCCGATCACCGACTTCTGGTACGGCGGGCTGAATTATCAGATCGAGCATCACCTGTTTCCGTCGCTGCCGATGCACCGCCTGCGCGAAGCCAGCAAGGTTGTCAAGGAGTTCTGCGCGAAGCGCGGCATTTCGTACCACGAAACGTCGATGATCCAGTCGTACCGCGAGATTCTGGGGTATCTCCACGAAATCGGCGCCTCGCTGCGCACGCCAAAGGCGGTGTCGTCAGCGTAGGGTCTACATCCCCCCTCAACCTGTCCCCGCCGAGACGTTGCTTTGCAATGTCTCTGCAGGAACATGCCACTTTCCGCCAAGACCTTTGAGGTCGAGCGGCGTCCCTAGCGTAGGCGTGAACCGTTCCGACCGTGACGTTCAACGGCGGAACCTGATCCCCGGCGCAGACCTCAAAGGTCAAGGGCGTTCCTGCCGTTAACTCCTCTTGCCTCTCGCCTCTTGCCTCTCGCTTTTTCTCTCTTCTATCTGCACAGTTTTTGAACATATTTTGCAGAATAGTGCAATTTCTTCAGTTCGTTTCAAGCAATTGCGCAGAGAACATGTAAGCAATGTGTAGTAAAGATAATGTTGAAACTAGAAACACGTATGCTATAGTAATACTACAAACTCTGAACTACAGATTTTGCCGTGTCGCACTGCGTATGTCTATCATGCGCAGTTAGGGCTTCTTTTCGATTCTTTTATCTTGCAGTCGTAGTTCAGAGATTTTACTACAAAGTTGTGGAATGTTCACCGTTCTGGCAGTGCAAACAGTGATGTTTGAGGCGACAAGGCGTCGCACGTGATGATTGCCGGAAACGCGAACATTCAAGAACGTTGTGAGGGAGGCGACGTATGAAGCTGCTTCGCGCAATCGGTCGGTTCTTGCTAGGCGCGCTCAAGGTGGTGCGCCTGGCGCTGCCCAAACTGGGGGTGGGCTGGATGTTCGCCCTGCTCACCAGCAACTTCAATCGTGTGTCGATCGTCGAGCTGGGGGTCATGGCGGTCATCGTGACGACGATGATCGGTCTACACCACTTCCTGTCGCCGTTCCAGGTGATCTGGGGGCGCATCGCCGACAGCCGTCCCATCTTTGGGCTGCGCCGCACGCCGTACCTGCTCCTCGGCGCAACAGTCGCTAGCCTGGTATTCCTGGCGCTCCCTTCGGTCGCCGTGGCCATGGGCGAAGGTTCAATACTGGCGATTGTCGCCGGGTATGTGCTGCTGATCATCTTTGGCATTGGCATTGCCGCTATGGGTGACTGCCACCACGCGCTGATTGCGGAGGTGACCAATTCCAAGACGCGCGGCGGCGTGATTGCGGTGGTCTGGACGTTTACGATCCTGAGCACGATCATCGCTGCGACGGTGATCAAGGCGCGCATGCCCACGTATACGCCTGAGTTGATGCAGGCGCTCTATAACCTGACGCCGCTGGTGGTGGTCGGCTCTGCCCTCCTTGGTGTGTTGGGCATTGAAAAGCGCCTGAGCCGCGAGGAAGCGGCGATTGCCCTCGAGCGGGCGCGCGCTGCTGCGCCTTCTGGCAACCCGCTGCGTGCAGCGTTCGGCTTGCTGCGTGAGAATCCGCAAGTGCGCGCGTTCTTCGGGTTTGTCTTCCTCTCGATTGTCGGCGTCTTCCTGCAGGACTCGATCCTGGAAGTCTTTGGCGCTGAGGTCTTCCGAATGACCCTGAAGGAGACGACGACATTCACGCAGATGTGGGGTGGCGCCGTGCTTGGCGGCATGCTGATTATGGGCCTGCTCAGCGCGATCTTTCCGATCAGTAAGAAACTGATTGCCCTGATCGGCGGCATTGGCACGGCATTCGGTCTCGGGTTGCTGGCAGTCTGTGCGCTCAGTGAGCAGCGCGCGCTGCTTAACCCGGCGATTATGCTGATGGGCGTCAGCACTGGTCTGTTCAACGTCGGCGCGCTCTCGCTGATGATGGATATGACCGTCGAAGGCGCTACAGGACTGTATATGGGCATATGGGGCATGGCGCAGGCGTTCGGCACCGCCGCGGCGAATATCCTGGCAGGCGCGCTCCACACGGTGTTGATCGAGGCGCAGACGCTTAGCCAGACGCTTGGCTATGGCGTGATCTTCGGTCTCGAAGCGGTGCTCATGGTCATCGGCATTGCGCTGCTGTCGGGTGTCAGCGTCGAAGCCTTCCGCGGTCTGACTCGCACCGACATTACACGCGCAATGGAGGCTGGCGCTGTCGCCTGATGAGGTGTGCGGGTGACCGGCGTGCTTCCCATCCGTTTCGATGCCATTGCTGGCGTGTATGACCAGGTGCGCGGTCATCCGCCTGAAGTCGCGGAGCAGATTGGTAGGGCGATTGCGGCGCTTGCGGGGAACGATGCACTCGTCCTGGAACTTGGCATCGGCACTGGCCGCATCGCTCTGCCCGTTGCCCTGGCTGGCTGTCGGGTCGTCGGGATCGATATTTCTGCAGCGATGCTGCGCGTGGCGCGTGCGAAGGACGGCGGTGAGGCGCTCTGGCTGCTGCAGGGCGATATCGAGCATCTGCCGTTCGCCGATGGGGTGTTCGACGCAACGCTGGCAGTGCACGTGCTCCATCTGGCGCGCGACTGGCGCAGCGCACTCGCCGAAGCGCTGCGGGTTCTCCGCCCTGGCGGGATCTTCGTTCAGGGGCGCGACTGGCGCGATCCGCAGAGTTGCGTCGGTCGCCTGCGCAGCAAGTTGCGAGAAACGGTGATGGAGCTGTTGCCCGGCTCGCGTCCGCCGGGTGCGGGTGCGGCGATTGGGCAGGCGCTGGCAAAACTCGGCGCGACGGTGGCGCCGGAGATGGTGGCGGCATCCTGGGTGGCGCCGATCAGCCCGGCGCAGGTGCTGGAGGAGATGGCATCGCGCTCAGACGCCGAAACCTGGGTGCTCGACGACGCCATCCTGAATGCAGCGCTCGAGCGGTTGCGCGCCTGGGCGGCGAGCGTCTACGACGACCTGAACCAACCGGAAATGGTTGAGCAGCGCTTCATTCTTCAAGCGGCGCGACGAGGCGTTGAGATTACTCGTTGAATATATCTCTTTGGGTCTCTGCTGCGGGTCTTGGTGATGGCGCGTCACGGAGGGGACAGTCCCCGCACCCTGATTGAATGTGTCTCGACCTCAAGGGTCTTGGAGGCAGGCGGGAAGGTTGCAGGTGGCGGTTGTGAAGGTTAGGAGGTTGGCAAGTTGAACATTACGGGCAGTGGGTCGGAGGGGCGTTGCACCGTAATGTCCAGGGTTGCAGGCGGAGAGATGGGAAGGGTAAGCACGGCGAGAGAGGGAAGAGGCAGAGTAAGGGGTAAGGCAAGGCGGTTCTTGGTTCTCATAGCCCCTAGCCCTTAGCTAATCCCTAAATAGGTGATGCCATGCCAGCGACAGTGATCCGGGAAGATGGCGCCTACCACAGTTTCTGCGGGCTGACGTGTGTGGGCTGGCTGTACCAGAAGATTAAGGACAGTTTCTTTCTGGTGCTTGGCACGCATACCTGCGCGCATCTGCTCCAGAATGTGCTCGGCGTGATGGTGTTCGCCCGCCCGCGCTTTGGCGTCGCGCTGATTGAAGAGGCGGATCTGTCGAAGCAGCAACCCGAGTTGAACGCCATTATCGACGAGATCGTCGCCGATCACCATCCGTCAGTCATTTTCCTGCTCTCCTCCTGTACGCCGGAGGTAATGAAGGTCGAATTCGACGGTCTGGCGCGCGCGGTCAGTCGCCCCGATCTGCCGGTGCTCTTCGTGCCTGCCAGCGGTCTCGACTATACCTTCAGCCAGGCGGAGGACTCAGTGCTGCAGGCGTTGCTTCCCTTCTGCCCGGTCGCTCCTCCCGATGATCGGCGGGTCGTGTTCCTTGGTTCGGTCAATGATGCTATCGCCGATGATTTCCGCACCGAAGCGGCGCGTCTCGGCATTCCGGTCGCCGGGTTCCTTCCTGAAAGCCATTTCCGCGACCTGCCGCCGATTGGTCCGGGCACGGTGGTTGCGCCGCTGCAACCCTACCTGGCGAAGGTCGCCGGTCGCCTGGCGCGCGAACGCGGTGCAACAGTAGTCACCTCGCTCTTCCCCTTCGGTCCCGACGGAACGCGGGCATTCTGGGAAGATGTGGCCGCCGCGATGGGAAAGCCGGTCGATCTGCGTGAACGCGAGCGGCAGGCATGGGAGCGCCTGGAACCGCATCTTAAGATTCTGCGCGGCAAGAAGGTGTTCTTCACAGCGGACAACCTGATGGAGCTGCCGCTGGCGCGTTTCCTCAAGAACGCGGGATGCACCATTCTGGAGTGCAGCAGTCCATATATCAATCGCAAGTTCCACGCACGCGAACTGGCGGCGCTCGAAGGGGTGCGCATCGTTGAGCAACCTAACTTCAACCGGCAACTACGCGATATCAAAGAGTTGCGCCCCGACCTGGTGATCAGCAATCTGGCGACGACCAACCCGCTCGTGGGGCATGGCGTGGTAGCAAAATGGAGCACCGAGTTCAGTTTCATGCCGATCCACGGCTGGAGCGGCGCCGCAACGCTCGCGGGCATGTTCACCCGACCGCTCCAACGCCATGCGCAACTCGACCCGCTCATGGACGACCCGCTGTGGGTGGCGGGGATGATGCCAGGACAGTGAGAATGGGAAGGTTAAGGGTGAGAATGTATCCGACCCCTGAGGTCTTTGCCGGAGATGCATCTCTGCCATTGAACATCACTGGCGACGTGGTTCCTGCTCACTCTCAGGACGCCGGTTGACCTTGGGGGTCTTTGGGGAACGTACTGCCGTTGAACGTCGCTGGCGGAACGGGTCGCGCCCCTGCCAGGGACGCCCGACCTCAAAGGTCTTCGGGGAAGGTGGCGCGTGACAAGGTGGAAGGTGGTGGGGTTGCAGGTGAAAGGTGGAGGGTGGAAGGTGAAAGGTGGGAAGGTTAAGGGTGGAAGGTGGTGAGGTTGCAGGTGAAAGGTGGAATGGGTTACAGGTCGAATCAAGCGATCTAACCCCTAACCCCTAATCAGGAAACCGCTATGCGACTGGCTCTCTGGATGTATCAGGGCACTGCCCATCACGGCGTCGGGCGGATCGCCAATAGTATGCGCGGGGTGCATGCGGTCTTCCACGCGCCGCAGGGCGATGACTACGTGAACCCGATCTTCACCATGCTCGAGCGCACCCCCGATTTTCCGCGCATGACAACCAGCGTCGTCAGCGGGCGTGATCTGGCGCAGGGAACCGTGCGACTCCCTGAAACGCTCCGTCAGGTCGATGCGCAGGCGCAGCCCGACCTCATTGTTGTGTGCGCCAGTTGCTCGACCATTCTGCTCCAAGAAGACTTGGAGCGCATGGCGCGCAGCGCCGGAACGCGCGCGGAAATACTGGTGTACGACGCCAATCCCTATCGCATGCAGGAGGTTCGCTCTGCCGATGGGTTGTTCACGCTGCTGACGCAACGCTTCGCGCGTTCGCAGCCGCCAA
>JANXAL010000033.1 GCA_025062325.1 Roseiflexus sp. | reverse complement strand
CATCGGCTGGCTCAGACTCCGCCCCAGCACAAACCCCAGCCACATCACCGGACCCCACCCCAGCAGCGGGAACCCGAATGGCGGTTGCGTCTCGTAGCTGTAGGTCAGGAACAGCGCCTGCGCCAGGCTCTGCGGCGCCCCCGCTTCGAGTTGCGGGCGCAGGATTTCGATAATCCCCTGGTGCGCCAGCAGCGTCCCGACAGCGACCGCCAGGATCGCGCGTGTCGGCAGCAGACGCAGAGCTGACAGGACAATCATCCCCAGCCCCATCGCCGTCAGCACGTGGACGTAGGGCGTCTTCCCCAGCCACAGCCAGGCGCAGACTGTCAGGTCGAGCGCCATAATCACGCCCGCGCGCGCCAGGATGAAGCGGCTGACGGCCCAATTCGATGCGCCTTTGCGGATGCGCGCCTGTTCGAGCAGGGCCAGGCTGACGCCCGCGACGCAGAAGAAAATGGGCGACGCCAGGGTGGTGAGCAAGCCGGAGAGCCAGTAGGGCGGGCTTTGCAAGTAGACCGGCTGCCCGCCGTAGGACTCGGCCTGCATCCCGACGCCGATGAAGAACGCGGCGTGGGTGAGCGCCATCAGCGTCAGCGCCACGCCGCGCAGCGCGTCGATGGCGGTGATGCGTTCCTGTGATTGTGCAACTGGTCGCTCAATCTTTGCGCTGATCACCGTCGTCGAGGCTGGTATGGTCATACGTGCGCTCCGTAGCTGTCCTGTCTATGCGGTACGCGCCTATCATCGTCTATGCTGATGACGCCGTGATGAAGCGTTGCACGCACGAATTCTGACAATTCTGAAATTCGGAGGTCTGTGCCAGCCTCAAGATGTTGCTTTTGAGATGGAATTGTCATCAGATAGAGATGCGAATGCGGCCAGGAACTAACTATAATCCCAGATGCGTACAGGAGATCGTTCGATCAGTCAATGCATGACCTGCATCTGCCTACAGTTTGCGACGATCATTCGCTCTTGAGCGGGAGAACTGATACCCGTTCCGACCGTACGTGTTTGACCAACATCGATGAGGAGGCGCTTGTGTCACAGAGGAAGCACCGACATTATGCTCTCAGGGCGCTCGCTGTGTTGCTTATCATCACGGCCCTGACAACGCTCACGCCATCCCCATACAGCGCTGCAAGATCGACCTATACTGTCTATTTGCCGCTCATTTCGAGTCAGAATCCACCGCCCGCTCAGACCTTACCGCCTATCGTCTTCGTATCCAGGCAGATCATGCCCCAGGGCAGCATTTATTGGAACGTTCCCAAAGGCCTGGCAGGCGTCGGTCCGTATAGCCGGTTTGCAGTCGCGGCGCCAGGAAAGTTGATGGTGTACGAGCCCAATGGCCGGTTGCGCGTTCTGGTTGACGGATCGAATCCAGCGTCCACCGCGCCCTACTACCTGATCGACGTCAACGCCCCCGATGTCTCATACGACGGAACAACTATTGTGTTTGCCGGTCTCCCGCAAGGGCGACATCCCTCAGGACCCGTCACCAATCCGGGCGCCTGGCGCATCTACACTATCAAGGCGGATGGCAGCGGCCTCCGGCAGGTCACGACATCCGACCAAAACCTCGACCTCTCGCAATTCGGACCTGCGGCTGGCGGCCTGGCGGCCTATGACGACACTGATCCGGCATGGCTGCCGGATGGCCGGATCGTCTTCTCCTCAACGCGCTGGCCCGCCTACGCACATTACAGCGGCGTCCGCGTCTCCAATCTGTTCGTGGTGAACGCCGATGGCAGCAATTTGCGTCGGATCACTTCGGAGCGCAATGGCGCTGATCGTCCGCTCATCGATCCGATCACCGGGAAAATTGTTTATGCGCGTTGGTGGCGCAATCATCGGTTCCCCGTCAATGACATGTCCACCATTCCAGACCCGAACGGCGGCTACATTCAACGCGATGGGCTGACTGCGGATCGGAGCAACCCGGTCGGTGGCGAGACGATGTTCCGCAACGCCTGGCATGCGGCCACCATCAATCCTGATGGCACCGACCTGGCAATGTGGACCGGGTTCTTCCGTGACGAGGAGGCCAATCACATCTATGGCGGGGCCTTTACTCCCGAAGGAGACCTGATTGCGAACTACTTTCCGATGTACAACATGACCGAAGCTGCCGGATTTGGCGGGTTGCGACGCTATAAACGCGGCGCGGGCCGCTACAGGCCTGTGATGGGAATCACCACGCTCACCCTTGACTATGTCAATCCGCAGAACCCCACCTCCTTCGGCATTTTCAAGGGTCAGTATGTGACGGATCCCGACGTGGCGGGCGACCAGATGGTCGTATCGCTGGCGCGCGATATTAATCAGGATTACGGTCTCTATCTGGCGCGGACCGATGGCTCTGGCCTTCGCCTGCTCTACGATCATCCTGGCACAGCAGAGGTTCGTGCCCGCTTTCTCAGGCCCCGGCCGCTGCCACCCATCATTCCGGATCGCATCACGCAGGTTCCCAGCCTGCTGCCGCCTACGGCTGCCGGACCATATGATAAAGACGGCACGTTTGTCTACGATGCGCTCAACGTGTATGCCAATGGTCCGGTCGACATGGACATTGTGAGCGCGCCGCCAGTCGGGTCTGCCCGCACTATCCGCTTCTTCATCGATCATCAGCGGACCAGTCCGGGGTCGTTTCCAAATCTCGACTGGCCAATCCTGCTCGGCGAGCTGACAGTCCAACCTGATGGTTCAGTGCGTGAGCCGAACGCACCCGCGAATGTACCACTGTTTGAACAACTACGTGGACCGAACGGGATGGTACCGCTGACAGGCAGTCGATCCAATCCCGACGGCGCTGCGCACGTTGCGGGGATGAATTTCGGGCGCCCGGGCGATCGGCAGCGCTGCGTTGGCTGCCACGCTGGTCATACCATGATCCCGGTGCCGCCGACCGACGAGGAAGCCCGCTGGAGCAACCTGGCGCCGGGAGCGGCAATCCGCGTCTCCTCTGCGTTCGACCAGCGCTATGTGGGCGGTTTGACGGATCGGCGGGTGATGAAAGGTGAAGTCTGGCAGTATTGGCGGAGCGCTGCCAACCAAACCAGCGGGCAGTGGGTGACGCTGACCTTTCCGGTTCCGGTCTCGGTACGTCAGGTGCGACTCTACAACCCGCGCAGCACACCGAACACCGACCTTCAGGTGCATCAGGCGACGGTGCGGCTGTTCAGCGATGAAGCGGGTACAATCGAGGTGGCGCGGAAGACGACTGGACCGCTGTCCGTCTTTGGGACTGGCGTGGACTTCGCCGATGTGCGAGTGCGGGTCGTGCGGGTCGAGATCGACCGGGTCAGCGGACGGGTCGATGGGGTGACGTGCGCCAGCCTGGCAGAGATCGAGGTGATTGCTCGCGGCGAAGCGGGGAACTGACGTTAACCGTTTCTAGGAAGCGGCAATGGGCACAGAGGGACGCTGGTCGTGCGTCCCTCTGTTTTGGTGCAGGTAATGTTTCACGACGCCATTCGTCAGGCGTCCTGGTAGTTCCTTACAGCCATACCCCGGTCATCGCCAGGCTCAACAAGAAGCCCGGTTTCGCTATCGATGAGATATTCGCTCAATCCAGGGCGGCAAGTTGCCACGACTGGCTTCCCCATCGCCTGCGCCGCCTGCACCGAGGTGCACCCCGCGCTCCACTGCGTTGATGCGCGAATGGGGACGATGATAAACCGACTTTCCTCGTAACACTGACGCAGCATACTGGGGTGAACGAATGGTTGCAGCGTCACATTCGATGGCAGTATTTCTTTTTCGTGACCGCTGCGCCGCGTCACCCACGCATTGCCCACTCGCATATGGCAGGGAATATGCGGCAATCGTCGCATCGCACGGATAAGCGTCGGATAATCGCGGTGCGACAGCCCCAGACTCTGAACAAACGCCTCACGACCGGTTGACGGCCGTGATGGCTTGTAAAAATCGACATCGATAGGCGTATGGAGTGCAACCACGCACTGATTGTTAAGACCAAGCGCCGTTCGCATCCCCTCAGCCTCGGCGCGACTGATGGCTGCAATGACATCCCAGCGCCGCTGCAACTTCAACGCCCTGATCAGGCGCAACTTGTGCTGGGACATCCCGTGGTGAAAGATCACCACGTGCCGGATGCGCCGGTCAAGCATGAGTGCTAGCGGAATACCCACACGCTCGGAGAGGCTCACTACGGCGTCATAGCCGCTGCGCTTCGCCAGTCGCGCTACGGCGACCGCCTGATGAACGTCAAGCCGAGCAAAATCCTCCATGCATCGCAGCGGGCGAAGCTGTCGCAGCGCATTGTAGTCATATTCAAATGTGTGAGCACTCGGAAGATCGCACGATACGTTCCTCTACACCCATCTCGATCAGCACTCTGCTCTGCACGATTAATCGCTGCGAGATGAGCTAGCTCGCGGCTCTGTGTTACGCAGCATACCGTCCGCCGCCACTTCGACGGCATCCCTGAGCTGAATAGGGGAGGGGCTGTTTATTAATCTAGACGTATGCGTGTGTTTTACATACTGCGCGGATGCGCACAGTTTTTTCCAGCATTGCGGCTGTCGTGTCACCGCTGACGTAGCTCAACCGTTGTGGGAAAGACACATGGCCCTCGCTTCACGCATCGCCAGCAATGCCATCTCCGCAGCGGCAGGATCAATCGGCTTCATCTTGGGCGCTACGCCTTTCCAGTTACGGTACCGGAGCAGCGTCCAGATCGCCAGTAAGCCATCGCGCTTCTTGATCTTCTTGCCTTCCTCATATGTGCGACCCATATACGATACGGGAACTTCAAAAATACGATACCCCAGTCGCAGTACTTTTGCTGCGATCTCAGGCTCGATGCGAAAATCGTTGCTCTGCAGGTCGAGGCTACGCATAATATCTGTGCGCATTACCTTATAGCAGGTCTCCATATCGGAAATCCAGCAGTTGTACAGAAAATTTGTCATCATGGTGAGAAACTTGTTTCCCACCGCATTCCAGAAATACATTCCAGTATGACGACCAAGGAAGCGCGATCCAAAAACGACATCCACCTTACCCATTACAATCGGCCGAATGAGTTCGTAATAATCATTCGGATCGTATTCCAAATCGGCGTCCTGAATAATGACTATTTCGCCTCGTACCACAGATAATCCGCTCCGAATAGCCTCGCCCTTCCCTCGATTTTTGGAATGTCTGATGACACGAATCATAGGATCATTTGAGGCGATTTCCTTCAGAATTTCGGGCGTTCGATCACTAGAACAATCATCAACAATGATGATCTCTTTTTCGATGCGCACTGCCTGTACCAGTTCAACAATCTCGCGTATGGTCTTCTCTTCGTTGTAGCAGGGAATGATGACCGATAGCAACATTCTGAACTCTCCTTTAGCGATTATAGCGAAGGCGACCTCGACGTACCGATGCACCAAATCGACGCGTCGACGTCGCCTCTTCCTTTTCCTGGTCAATCGCCTTTCCAGCGGTTGCTTGCTCCCTTGTACTTACGCCCCGCTCCCCATCAGGCTGCCGCTCATCCAGCGGATGTGGTTTGTTCCGATTCTCCACAGGTGCCCGAGCGTCTCGAGGTTGCTCGCCGCCTTGAGGAAAGTCATGATCGGTCCGGGGCGCAGCGACCATTCGCGCGCGGCGCGCTTCGCCCAGTACTCCAGGTCCTTCGAGCTCAGGTGCGGGTAGTTCAGCACCGTGTGGTTGTACATGTCGTAATCTTCCCAGCGTTCCATCTGGATCCAGCCGTTCTCGACCGCTTCATAGTAGAAGGGAGTGCCGGGGTACGGCGTGGCGATGTGGAATAGGGCGATGTCCAGCGGCAGCCGCTTCGACAGCGCGATCGTCTGCTGGATGGTCTCGACCGTTTCGCCAGGCAGACCAATGATAAAATAGCCCCAGTTTTTGATACCCACCTTGTGGCTGGCAGCAATCGTCTCTTCGATGCGCTTGATCGTCGTACCCTTGCGGGCGCGCTTCAGCACTGCCTCGCTGCCGCTCTCCAGACCCCAGGCGATCAGGAAGCACCCGGCTTTCTTCATCAGCGCCAGTTCTTCCTCATCCACGAAGTCCACGCGGCTGTTGCACGACCAGCGGAGCTTAATGCCGTCCTTGATAATTGCGTTGCACAGGTCGTAGACGAACTCTTTCTTGACAGTGAACAGGTCGGCCTCGAAGTGGATGTGGTGCATGCCCATCTCTTTGAGCATGTACATCTCTTCGAGCACGTGCTGCGGGCTGCGGTGGCGCACGCTCGCCTGGTAGGTCACGTGCTTGATGCAGTAACGGCAGCCAGCCGGGCACCCGCGGCTTGTCAGTACAAATGTGTATGGCCCGCCGACAATCGGGACTTTGTACTTCTTCCAGGGCAGCATGTGGTGCAACGGCAGCGGCAGGCTGTCCAGGTTCTCAATGAACGGACGGTCGGGGTTGATCTGGACTTCGCCGTGCTCGTTGCGGAAGGCGATGCCGCGCGTCTCGCGCAGGGCGCGCGCGATGACCTGCGGATACACCCCCAGGAAGCGTCCGCGGGTCGTCAGGTACGATGCGTCCGGGAACGGCAGCTTGCGCCACGGCGGCGTCAAATCGGGGTTGCCAACCGGCACCGTCTCAGTGGCCTTCTCGAGTTCCACCTGACGATCAATCGTCTGAATTACGTCGAGAATGGTCATTTCCGGCTCGCCACGCACCACGATGTCGAGCGTTGGGTACGACTCGAGAGTCTCGCGGCTCATTGGCGTCACGTGCGTACCGATTGCCATCGTGATCGTGCCGACCGCTTTGCCGATGAAGGTGGTGCGCATGTCGTTGGTGAGCGTCGGCGCAGTGGCGTGGATGATCATGTAGCGCGGCTTGTGTTTGTACATGTAGCGCTCGAACTCTTCCCATGTCATCCCCAGGCCGATGGCATCGACCACATCGACGGTATAGCCTGCCTGCTTCACGACGGCGCCGATCTGCGCCAGCGCCGTCTGTGGCCAGATGATGCCGTCGCGAGTGCGGCGCCCGACGCGCGCAATGTCGCGCAGGAACAGGTCGCCGTCGGGTGACGGCGGGTTGAGCACCAGCACATCGAGCCGCGGCGGTTTCTCGCGCGGCATCTCGACAAACTTGATTTCGCCAGCGCGCTCGTCGGCGCGGGCGGGGGCGACCAGTTTGATGCCCTGCTTCTTATCGCCGGGTGCAATGTGCTTCCCATTTGTTGCGTTCTTCTCGTTCTCCGCCATTTCCGTTCTTCCTCCCACGTGGGCAGCGCTCATAGCGTCGGGGGTCGCGGGGTCTGCCGCCGCGAGGTTCCCCTGCTCATGATTGCGCTGAACCGGATACTGCGTTATCAGCATATCGGCGCACCGTGAATGTCTGCTGACATGATGGTTGAAGGGAAGTTACAGAGGTGACATATTCGAGGCGAGAGGCAGGAGGGGAAAGGCGAGAGGCAAGAGGGGAGAGGCGAGGGGCGAGAGGGGTTGAAGGTTGTAGGTGGGAAGAGCGAAGATTCGGCGTCGTAGAGGCGTTGCAGTGCAACGCCTGTACCACAGAGGCGTTGCAGTGCAACGCCTGTACCACGGCATACCGCGGCGCAGCGTCGTAGAGGCGGTGGACCCCCCCCCCACAAACCCAACCCCCCCAACGAGCGCCCCTTGACCCCGTGGGGGTTGCTCGCCCCCCGCTCTTCCCCCGCAATCCGGGGCGGCCGCGTGGATGGGGGGTCCCCCCCCACCCCCTCTACCGCAGCCCAGCATCGTAGCGCCATTGCACCGCAACGCCTGTACCATAGCGCATCGTTGCATTGCACGTCGCATTGTTGCATCGCAATGTCTCGAAACGTTTGACGTTGAGCGTTGCACGTTCCAGGCAATGCAGGGGCGCCCGGCAGTGCGCCCTTGGGATCGTGACGTGTTGATGCGCAGGGGCGCCTCGCGGGTTTGCAGGTTGAAAGTTTAGGGTGTTACCGGTAGAGGCGTCCCCGACCTTTGAGGTTGCAGGCGTGATCCCGGAGTCTGCCAGGGCGCCGCTCTGGTGCGCATGAACTGCAAGAGGCGCACGTATATTGACCTCGAAGGTCTTTGCCCTGAACGTTGCGCGTATCATGCAAAGGCGCGAAGGTATGAAGGGTGCAGGTCGAAGCTGCGAAGTAACAGATGATAGGTGGGAGGGTTACAGGTTGAAGGTTAGAAAGGCTAACCCTTAACCCCTAACCCCTAACCCTTGACCCCTACCCCTTGACCCCTCCACACCATTCACAAGCGCCCCCGCCACTCCAGGCAAACGCACCTCCACCTGCCGGTAGAGTCCCGCAGCGACGGCGGCAGCGACCCCGTAGAACAGTGCTGCGCACGCCATGGCAATGGTAAACGTGCTGGCCATACTGATGACGATCACCAGCGTTGAGCCAACAACTGAGAAGACCCCATTCATTCCCCATGCCCACGGTACCAGTTCCGCGCCGTGCGCGCTGAGCTGCCGCAGACCGGTGGGGAACGGCATCCCCATGAGCAGCGCGAGCGGCGCGATGATCAGCACGCTCAACATCATGCGCGCAACGTCTGGCAGATGCAGCAGCGCCCGGAACAGCGGCGGCAGAGCGACGATATACATGCCAATAGCGGCAACGACTGCGAGCAGGACCATCCGCAGACGGGCGGGGCTATTGATCAATCGACGGCTAAGCAGGCTTCCCATCGCCGAGAAAAGGAGCATGCTGAAGATCGTCGTAGTGATTGCGCTCGTGGGGTAGCCGATGAACAATGTGAAGCGCTGGATCAGCACGATCTGCACAAAAATGTAGCCGATTCCCAGGGCGCTGAAGTAGACCAGCATCGGGCGCGCTAGCGGCGACTGCAACCCGCGCCGGTTGTGCCGCCACAACGGCGTGATAATAAACGCTGCCGCGCTTGCCAGCGAAAAGCCAGACATAACGATCAGGATCAGATTCCCTATCGGGAAACGATTGAGTTTGCCGGTGAACGCCTGGTCGAAGGTCAGATGACTCCATTTGAAATAGTTGTAAAAGAACGGATTGTCATCCGTCACCGGGAAAATATTGAACGGATACGCCTCCTCGAAAGCGCGCGGATCGGGTGCGTGGAGATACTCCGCATATACAGTATTGAGCCTCCGCAGCGGATCGTGCAGCAGGGTGAATGCATTAGCATCCGCCCACGCCCGCAGCCGCGCGATTGCTTCCGGCGCAAACGGCGATGGCGAAACCAGTAACGTTGCCTGGGTATTGGTATCATTGGCGATAATGGCAATGTGCGCAGCGGGATCGGCGACGCCGCGCCGCCGCAGCGCCTCGGCAGCTAGCGCCGTGATTCGCAGCATCTCGCGCGGCGGCTGATCGACATTGCGCATCCAGGCAAACACTCCCTGCGGATTGAGCCCGTTCAGGATCAGTGCGAACGAGTCAACGGTATAGATGTATGACTCTGACAGAACGTATGCGCCGCCAGAGAGCGCGGCTAGATTATCGAGGCCGATCCCCTGGATGAGGTCATAGGTCGTAGCATCGCGCGTGAGAAAACTGCGCCCTTCGGCAACGACAATCCGGGTGGAGGGATGCCCAGCGAGATTGCCGCTGAATTCGCGGTACGGTCCTTCCAGCAACCCGACGACATCAGCGTTCAGCTCAACCGCAGTGATCTGCTTCACGCCGTACAACCGCGCCAGCAGAATGTCGAGACCGCCGCCAACGCCGATCTTCAGGGCGGTGTCGTGCTTCAGTCCCATTTGGTAGGGCGCACTGATAATGGCATGGTCGAGGAAGCGGAACCGTTGCAGATCCTCGTCCGTTCCATCAAATCGATACATACCGGTCATCGAGGTGCCGTCGAGCGTTACGAGTTTCAGATCGTACAACGGCATACGCTGAAACTCGTCGCTCGCCAGATAGACCTTGCTGATGCCGCCGACGATCATCGGCTCCTTCACCTGAATGGTCGGCAGCACGTCAACGCGCCCCACCGGGTTCCAGCGCGTGTATTCCGGGCGCGCATCGAAGTGCTGCTGCGCCCATCCGAGTTCTTTCGAGCCGGGTACCGGAAGATGCAGCGGCGTGCCGAAGAGGAACCATCCAAGCAGCGCTATCTGTCCGATGCCAAGGGCGGCAGCACCAAGACGCCAGCGCCGCTCCGGCGCAACGCCGAACAGGAGACTGCCTGCCAGTGTGAGCAGCGCCGTCAGCACAATTGTCGCCGGACCGCCAATTGCCTGAATGACCTGCACGATCGCCAGCGTCGCCACACCAGCGCCCAGCATGTCAGCGAAGTACAGACGATGCGCTTCTTTGTGCCACAATGTGAATACACCGGAAACAATCAGTCCGCCAAGAAAGAAAGAACGTCGTAAACAGTCCAGAAAAATAGAGCGCCAGTCCGATCAGGGTTTGCACGATCTGCCTGCCGCGCAACGGATCGATGGCGACGCTGCCAATGATCGCTAAATTGAGCAGCACCACCAGGCTATATACAACAACGAGTTTCCCCAACCGACGTTCAATTGTCGCCGCGTCCCACGCGCGCACTGCCAGGAACGTGCCGGATGCGCCGCCGCCGAGTAATGCTACCCCGATGATCAGGTAGGTAAAATGGTGCCAGATCATGATCGAAAAGATGCGGGTGAACATCACCTGCAGCGCCAGAATGCTTGCCGTCACCAGCGCCAGCCCCAGATACCTGCGCCGGGAAGAACTGCGAAAGCCAGTCATGCCTCGTCTCCTTCATCGTCGTAGTGGATTGTTTGATCCCGCACGCAGGCGCGACCACGCAGCGCACCCGCCAGATCAGAACAGCGGTGCTCGACTCTCTGTAAAACCTCGAAAACGCCTCTTGGCAATGCTGTAGTAAGCGACGCCAGCGTGGAAGAGTGGCTCCGCGCAGATACAGCGCGCCTCAGTGCAGCAACGTGCGGAGTCGTCGCCGCACGCTGGAATCAGAAAAGTATCGTTTCTTCGGGCTTCTTTCCGCCTTTCTGGTCAGACGCATACCAGATTGATGAGATACAGTGCTATACCCGCCAATCCTGTGATGATCGTCACCCGCACCAGGGTCATCCATAGTACGCCCGCACCTGTCTCCGCCCTGCTGCAAGCGCCACCGCTCCATAGGCCACGCCGCCTGCGCGCTTCTGCTCCGTGTTCGCTAGCACGCCGTCGATCGTTACCTGGCGCAGGAAGCGCTGGCGATGCTTCAGCGGCAGCAGCAGCAGCAGCGCGTGCTGCGACTCTGCTCCAACAATTGCCTCGAACGCTAACATCCCCTCCGTCTCATTCCACGTCAGACTGCGCATCTCTGCCTGATTGCGCATCTCGGTGAACGCCAGCCATTGCTCGGCAGACATAATAGCGACGCCACGTGCAGCGGCGTGGGACAGAATGCCGTCGAGCCAGTTGCGTTCCAGCGCCGCCTTTTCGGGCGAAAATGCATATGGATCGAAATGGCTCTGCAATCCGAGCGCTGATGGAAATCGCTCGACCGCGCAATCAATCTGCCGCCGCGATAGCGCCACGGCATCTGCTACGCTCAAATTCATCTCGTATCCGTGGTCAAAGGCAGCGATCTGATGCTCATCCACAATGTGCGTGTGCTGCTGATAGACGCGCAGCACATTGCCTTGCTCATCGACAAACGGTAGAGGCAACCCGCTACCGACCAGGTAACCTTCAAGGTAACCACCATTGGGGCGACGGGTCACTGATCCGACGTGGTAATAATCCAGGTTCATCCGAATGCCATATTGCGCCTGCACTTTTGCTGTGTCAACCCAGCCCGACCACAAGACGCGATGGGTACGCACTGTCGGAGCTGCAGGTCCATACCCGTGTTTCACAAAATCATTCCAGGCGTGGTTGTAGCCACGGGCAACACCTTTCTCAACCCACGGATGCAGCCCGAAACCATGACCGCGTTCGCGCCATTGTTCAACCAGCCGGGGCGTCGGGTAGCCCGAACGTTCTTCGAAGATGTGTCCGATGATCGGAAGCGTTTCACCCCACCACTGGATGCGCCGTACCGTGCGTCGTTGAGCACTGACGGCGGGCGTTGTGTAATAGACCGAGATAGTGCCGCCGTAGCGTTCGACGATCTCGATCCCTGGCGTAATATGGTGCGCCCAAATCCCATGTGCATCACCGGTCGCTACCAGCACTGCAGCCGCGCCAGCTGGCAGATACCAGAGACGTGGCAGCGGCAGCGCGTCGGCAAGCGCGTGGACCATATTTGCAAGCAGGCGCTGCTGTTCATCAGCCTGCGGAACATCAATCACATCTGGATCAATCCAGTCAACAAACAGATCTGTGGTGCGAATCCCGTCCAATCCGTCGCGTTCCTGGTTGGCTGCTGCCGGATTCCCCTGCCGGATGAGAGCGATATTCTGGGGCAGGTCGAATGACCAGAGCGCAGCGACGCCTTTCCCGGCGCGTGCCACTGTAACAGCAGGGTAGGATGTTGGGCTGCCGTCACGACGGGCAATCCAGGCGACTGGCTCAGCGCCAGCCAACTCATACTGCGCCGCTGGCGTGTGGACCTGCAGCGCCCGTGTGACGATGCCCCGCGCAAGCGGATGGTCGGCGACCAACAGCAATCCATTGGTCACCTCGCCCCCCAGCACGCGCACTCCCATCAGGTCAGCAAGGCGGGGATCGGGGCGAAACGCGATCAGATGCCCGCCGTTCAGCACATATGCCCGGAAAAGATCAGCAGCTTCTGCGGTGAGCGGACCGGCTGCTAGCAGCACCAGTGGAAACTGCGCCAGCAGCGCCGCATTGATCGCGTCGAGACGCGCCACCCGAAACGCCACGAATCCTTCCGCACGCAGAATGGCGCCAAGGTACGCACCAAACGACGGTTGCGCCTTCGGATTTGTCACCAGCAGGATAGGCGCATCAGGCGCCGGTTTGTCCGCGACCGACGTCTGAAAGGCCGATGACTCGGAGTATGGTGGGGGAAGCGGAGCATTGGCGACAACGTACCCCATTGCGCCAAGCATCCCGGCAGCCGCCGTACATGCGCACGCCTGCAGGAAGCGGCGGCGCGTTACAACCTGGCGATGGAGAGATCTCATGTTGCATAGCCTCCGGACTCAATGCTTGGGCGGAACAGCCCCAACCGCGCAGCAGGCATTCCGCACAATGTAGCACTGGCGTGTGTCAGCGGATTAGTCCGTCGCGTATAAGCTGATCCGCAAGAAATGTCGCCGTCGCTTCGTGCCCGGCAATTGTCCAGTGAATGTTACGCGGCTGATAGACGCATCCCGTCGCTGCTCGGCGTAATGTTTGCCGCAGATCGTATGCCGGAACATTCAACTCCTCTGCGATTGATAATGCCATTCGCTGCGGTTGATCGAGATCAAAACGCTCAGCATCGTTTATATCGATGCTTTGCGGATAGTACGCCAATTGGTTCGGCGCGCAAACCTGCACTGGCGCAGGAATGATAATGATGACAAGGCGTGCGCCAATTTGATCCGCAACGTCCTTGATCTCGCGCAACCTTTCGGTCGTGCGTCGGAAGCCGTCACCGATCACGTCAGTGCGTCCACGCTCGAGGCTGGCAAACTGACCGAGAAAATAACCATATGTTCGCGGCGTTCCTCGCACTGCCTCGCGGAGCGGCTCAAACACCTCGGTGCGCAGCATGTGTCGCAAATGGCTCAGGCGCGCAATACTGCGCCAGCCGTCCGGCGGCGGTGATTCGAACCCGATTGAGCGGCGGAAATCTTCATCGGTGATCAAGACATCTTCAAAATCATTGACAAACATTCCCACAACAATCAGATCTGGTCGATATACTGGCGCATAGCGACGAACCACCGCCGCGTACTGGTTCGGCCCGTAGCCGGTGATGCCAAAGTTCAGCACCTCAACATCGTCCCTCCTCAGATGTTGCCGCAAACGGCCTTCCAAACGTCGTGGCCATGCTTTATCGGTATCGACCCCCTCGGCGCTCGTGAAGGCGTCGCCGATTGTCAGTACGCGCAACGAGCCGGGCGTACGCGCGACGGGATACTCCGGTCCGGGGAAACCCAGGCTATTCGACGTTACGAGGTAGTCATAGCTCTGCCAGCGCAGACGTGTCGTTTGCGACGGCTTCAGGCGCCAGCCTACGACCGGATCGGGCATGAGAGCAGCACGCTCGCCCCACCCCAATTCTGGCGGTTCGCGCGGCGCAATCTGCCGCACGGCGAGTTCAGCGCTAAGTGCGAGCAGCACGAAAATGGACACAGCGCCTCCCAGTATGCCTGCCAATCCAATGCTGCCGAAGCGCGTGCGCCAGTGAGCAAACAGAGTCGTCGCTGTGCCCACCAGCCACTCAAGACCAATTGCAGCGCCGATCGTGAGACCTATCGCCGCGATCACGCCTAGGATGGCGCGCTGGACCCCGGCAGCATCGCCTTGTGGCACTGCCAGTAACACGAGAGGGTGGTGAACCAGGAACAACGCATAGGAGTGACGTCCTATCCAGCGCAGCGGCCCTGTGCTGAACTGCCGCAAGACGGCATAGCATGGAACGAGCGCCCCAACGCCGAGTATTAATGGCGCTACAATCATGCCCGGCAGTGTCAGAGCGAGTCCAAGTCCGACCACAAAAATGCTCAAAGCCGCTAGTATAACCACTGGGGTGCGTAACCAGCCATCAACTGCTTCGGGCGAGCGCCGCATCCAGACGGCCAGACTCATCCCGAAAGCAAACTCCGGCAGCCTTGTTATGAAGATTGCGCCCCGTTGCCATGGATCAAGGTAGGTCTCAAACAAAAACAGACCTATAGCTCGGGCGAAAAAGGCAACAATGCAACTGAGCAAGAGAAAGCGACCAGGACCGAGACGACGCAGACCTTCCCAGAGCAATGGGAAGACCGCGTACAACTGTATGATCAGCCCGAAATACCACCAGGCAGGTGAAAAGTAATAAAAGAGCTCTGGCGTGATGCGCAATCCAGACATGCTCAGATACAACCGAGGATCGCGCAGCGAGGTTCCCCAATCAACAAAAGTCCCAAAGAGGGCGAACACGAGATGCGCCCCTATCCATAACGGATAGAGGCGCCAGAAACGGCGTCGGTAGAAGTCGCGTAGCGGGAACGATGACTGTGCATAATGCGGCAGCAACGACCAAACTAGGCCAAACCCGCTAGCGATCAGAAACAATTGTACGCCCTGATCGCCTAGCCATCCGACATAGCGGATTACATTGATCGGAATGTCCCAAACGCCATATCCCGAGAGCGGCGCCAACTGCGCGATCCGCTCTGCAAGCGGCGGCCAATCGAACGTTGGGTTGGCGATGTATGGATAACCGAAGATGCGTTCTGTAACATGGACCGCGATAATCCAACACAATGCGATTGCTTTGATGCCGTCGAGCCAGTCAAGGCGCGCCTCAGGCTGATGAATAGGCGCACGTTCGACTAGCTCGTAGGGCGGCAACTTTGACAGGCGAGGCGCGGACATCTCGAATTGCGACATGCCTCTGGTTCCGCTTCAGCGAAATTGCTCAATTGCACATACGGTCCTACAGCGTAACATATCGACCATCAGCCAGTGATGCAGGCGCAGGATTGCCCTTCAAATCGCGCGCCGCCAGACCCTCGCGCACGCTCAGTTCCGCCAGCACGCGCGCCAGGCTCCAGGCGCTCACCAGTTGCACGCCGGTCAGCACCAGCAATGCGCTGACCACCGGCGCAAACCACGAAACCTGCAACGCCGGGTTGGTCAGGTCGAAGGCGACAGCAGCGGCGTAGATTGCAATACCGAGCAGAACCGCCAGGATCCCCAGCCACCAGTAGTGCTTCTCGATCTTGCGCCCATTGCCACGCGGACCGAACATGCCCTGCCGGATCGGGCGTTTGTGGAACAGCGCGACGATATAGCTGAACGATGTGCCGGTCGTATACAACGTCACCCCGGCGACTGCCAGCACCAGCGCGCCGAACAGACGCGGGAAGGAGACGACCGAGTCGATGCCGAGCGCTTGCATCCCGAACGCCAGCGCCATCACTAGCATGCTGAGGAGCAGCAGCAGCGCACCGACGCCACCAAAGATCCGCACCGGATTGTAGGTCAGCGCCGTCCACACAATGCTCCTGAAGAAGCGCAGCCCGTCGCGCACGACGCTGAGCTTGCTGCGTCCGGAGCGCTCCCTGTACGGGATTGGAATTTCGACCACGCGCAGGTTTTCGTGCAGTGCGCGCGTACTCATCGCTGGCGTGAAGTCGAGCGTGTCGGGAAGAGGATAGAGGATCGGCAACACTTCGCGCCGGATGACCCGCTGACCGCTGGCGCTGTCGCTGATGCGCACACCTGCGACTAGTGACAGCAAGTTGGCGAACATGAAATTGCCGATACGCCGCACGAGCGGCATTTCGCTCGCCTCACCCGCCATGCGGCTGCCGATCACCAGATCGGCGCCATCAAGCGCCACTTTGCACATCTGCGGAAAATATTCCGGCGGGTAGGTGCTGTCGGCGTCGAGAAATCCGAGCAACTCGCCGCTCGCCGCCTGAAAGCCAGTCTTCAGCGCCCCGCCGTAGCCTTTGTTCGGCTGTTGAATCAGGCGCACCCGCGGCACATAGCGCCGCGCAATTTCTGCCGTACGATCCTGTGAGCCATCATCGACCACGATGCATTCCAGCGCATCAACGCCATACTTCGGCAATTCCGGCTCGATCGCCAGCACACGCTCAATAATCGCCGCAATACCATCTTCTTCGTTGTACGCCGGAATCACTACCGATAAGGTGGTCATACGCCTCATTCCTCCTCACACGCACCCGTCGCCCGGCGCCATCAGACGCCTGCTCCAGGAATAGCCACGTTGTACCACTGGCGAAGATCGTGGCATGGAGATATGACAATCTAATGACGCCGGTCAGAGTGCGGCGTGAGGGGTGCGTCAGATACGGGTTGCCTCACTATCCGATAGAGACGGTAGACGCCGCGCTCGGCAACTAGTTGAGCGCGGGGGCTGGCGATAATTTCGTGATAAATCTTTGTCCACGCGCCAAAGCGACCTACCAGGACGTAGTCCGGCGATGAGGGGAGATCGTCCTTCACATGCTCAGGCAATTGCTGGCGAAGGATCAGGTGACGAGTATACTCATTTGTGACCCGCGTCGGCGGATAGATGATACGATGATTCGACTCGACACTCAGTTCCCATTCCCATGACAAAATGGTAGCGTGCGGGGGAACCTGATTGCGCAGAAAGGTCACCATATCCGCATACCCATTATCTGAGGGACGCAGAATACTGATGACCTTGTCTGGCAGACCCTGAGAGACGACATATGCCACGCACAGGAGAACAACCATCGTTTTCCTGGCGACGGCGGGGAGAGCAACATAGTTCCAGAACGCCAGCACAAGACCAGCCAGCGGAATGGTCGTCAGCACAAGAAAGTAGAACGCGTAGCGCGCCCAGCCGATAGAAAGCGCTGCAAACCACAACAGATTGACCACCAGCAAGGTCATCAGCGCCGCGTGGACAAATCCCTGGAAGGTGCGCTGACGCGCCTGATACACGCCCCATATGACCGCAGGGACACCCCACAGCCACCATCCCGTTCGCCCGATGACACCTAACGCATTGCGCCAGCGTTCCGGATCAAGCGATGCAATATGGAGCCAGAACCCCTCACGCAACACCGAGGCGTTGTCCTGAAATCGACTGCTGCCGACGATAGCAATCTGCGCGGCGTACCAGACAGCGACGCATCCGGCCGCGAATCCGCCGGGGACTATCACAGCAAGCCAGCCTGCCCTACGGTAATACAGTCGGTCCAGAGCCAGGATCACCCCCAGTGCGACAGGCACGAGGATAAGCACCTGCGATTTGGTGACCATTGCCAGTCCCCAGGCTATGCCGCTAAACGCCCAGGCGAGCGGAGCTTGCGTTTCTCGCTCCAGCGAACGCAACCAGATCAGAAGACCGAGCAGCAGGAAAGCGAGCGCAGGAACTTCGCCCAATACCTGGCGTGCCATGGGCACAAAACTGGCAGAGATATCGTATGTGCCTGTCAGCAGGAACAGCGTTGCCAGAGCGGCGCCGCGATCCCCGACAAGCCGTCGCGCGACAAGAATGAACATCACGCACGCCAGCGCGGCAAACGGAAGCATGACCATGCGCGCCAGCCAGATGCTCGGACCAAATACACGGTATGCGAGGGCGATTGGTACAATGACGGTCGGTCCCGTCTGAATTGCCGGATCGAGAACCCGTGGCCTGTCCGGGTCGGGCAATGCATACAGGCCGCTTCGTGCGAGGGTAGCGGCGGTGCCCGCATTCAGACCTTCATCGAACCAGGGAGGAGGGTAGAGCGGCTGATTGATAAACAGAAGGCAAACGACCGCCAGCGCACCAGCACTCAGCGCAATCAGACGACAGAACGACATTTGCAGATGTAGCGCCATAACGTTAGGAGAACGAATCCACAACGCTGTGAAAACGGCGCTACCGCCCTCCCCCCCGGAGAGACGTTGCATCGCAACGTCTCTCCTGCGGGAGACATCAATACACCGGAACCTTCACCGGCGCCGCCGGCTGGCTGCGCAGATCGCGCACAATCCGCGCCGGGTTGCCGACAGCGACGCAGTAGTCGGGCACGTCGCGGGTCACGACTGCGCCCGCACCGACAACGGCATTTTTGCCGATGCGCACGCCGTCAAGGATGATTGCACCGCCGCCGATCCAGGCTCCGTCCTCGACAATGATTCCCTGGCAGGTAATCCCCTGGAGGCTGATCGGCCTGCTCGTATCGTGGTACACGTGGTTGACCGCCAGCATCTGCACCAGCGGTGCAAGAAAGACATCATTGCCGATCGTAATCCCGCCCTGCCCGCGCAGAATGCATGCCTCGCCGATCAGGGAGCGGGCGCCGATCCGAATGCCAGCGTGCGGTAGATTGCGGAAGTTGTACACATGGAGAATGGCATTCTTCATCACATAACTGTCAGGACCGATCGAGATGCCGCCAGGACAGGCGTGCAGATAGACGCCGTGGTCAAGGTATACCCCGCGCCCGAGACGCACATTGTCGGCAAACCGGATACGCACGCCGTCTTCAATAGCGGCTACTCCGTCCATATGCATCATCGTGCGATAGACAATCGCTCGCACTCCAATCCCGATGATCCCCGGAATCCATCCAACTGCCGCCTGAACGATCTGTTCCCAGACATATCGACGGATTGACGACGCCTGGCGCGAGAGGTAGAGGCTGACTTGTTTCATAGCTTTCCGCTGCGTTTACGATTTCGAATGTTGCGTGAACGATGCAACTTTGCTAATGCGCGGGATGGCGCCAGCATCTGACGCCGCTCACTATCGAGTCGAGGCTGCACAGAGGCCTGTAGCGCCTGATCCGCAGAGAGCAGCCCGTCGGAGGTCGGCGACTCCACGCCATTCACCGCGCGCTCCGGTGCGTGGGCATCGTTGTGTTGCCCGGGATGATCGGCCGAATTTTCGCCCTGCCGTCGCCCGGCGGCAGCGGGAGACGGTGTAGCGATCAGACGCTCTTCATCGGCGTCCGACTCAGGCGGCGGGGTGATAATCACACGCTGAGCTTCAGGCATAGCAGACGTATCGACCTCAAAAATGACCGGCTCCCTGGCGGCGGTTGAGTGAGAAGCCTTGCCTGCAGGACTTTCCTGCACAGATGAGTCGGTGCCGGTACCGGAAAGGTCCGGCAGGGCCAGCCGCCATTGCCAGGGCCAGGCGCTGATCAATGGTCGGCGTGCTGTTTCGAGCGCAGAGGGTTCGAGCAACACTGCGCCCATCAGATGAGTGCGTTGATCTTTCTGCAGACGTTGTTTGCTCCGTACTATTGCGTCCTGCTCATCAACCGCCGGATCTACAACCACGACCACCCCCTCCGTATGGGGCGCCAGCAATGCCGCGTCAGGTCCCGTCATCGTCGCCGGTCCATCAAAAATGACAATGTCGGCGACACTGGTGAACAGGTGGGTTAACTCGTGCCAGCGGCGCGAACTCAGCATCGCCGGTTGCGCATCGAGGGTTGGCGCCACGGGAAGAAAAGCGACATTCGGAATGGCCGAAGGCACAAGATACGTTTGCAATGCCTGACGATCCCCGGCGCCGAGACGAGTCCACGGACGACTGGAGCCGGGGTCGGCGCTCAACAGACGCGACAAATGCGGATCGGTCGGCTCGGCATCCACCAGGAGAACGCGATGTCCCGAACGTGCGAACAGATCAGCGAGATCGGCGCTAACTGCACTGCGCGCTTCGCTCGGATGTGCACTGGTCACCAGCAGTGCACGCACGCCTTCTTCGCGCGCCGCCAGCATCAGATTGGTCTGCACCTGACGCATGGCATCGAGTCGACGCTCCGCCTGCGCTTCGGACATATACCGGATTGGCGGTCCCTTTGGAACGCTTCCGAGCACCGGTATGTCAATCCGATCGCGAACATCACCGGGACCGTGCAGACGGGGATCGACCCGGTCCAGCACATAGGCGGCCGCTGCTGCAATGAGGAGTCCGCCAAGACCGGCGAAGAGGATCACCATGTTGCGACGTGAGGGCAGCGGCGCGGAAGGCGGCTCGGCAGGCTCAAATGGCACCAGCACATTGACCACGCTGCTGTTCTTGAACGAAAGCAGGCGATTATAGGTGTCCTGCTCGTCGCTCAGGCTTTTTTCAAGTTGCATCAATGTCTGGTTGATCTCCGCAAGGTCGCTGGCAGAGACGACCTGCTGGCGGCGAAACGTCGCTTCTTCGATGCGTGCGCGCAGGTCATTGAGGCGCGCCTCGCTCTCGCGCAGTTGCTGCTCGATAGCCATCTGCTCAGCAGCAATCTTGTCGGGTGATGTCGGACTATATGCGATCAACTGGTCGGCAATCGCATTCGCAATAGCCGCCGCACGCACCGGATTTGAGTCCGTCACAGAAATTTCGAGCAGATTTGCGCTCGAGTCTACCGAAGTCCGCAGCATATAGTTAGCGATCACATCCCACGAGAACGGTAGGTTCAGCTTCTCCTGCACCGGGCGAAGGATGCGCTCGCGTTTCGCCAACTGACCGTAGAAACGTCCCAATGACGCCCCCAGCTGCATCTGTATTGGATCTGGTCGCGGGGTTTCGAGCGTGTTGCCGATCATGAGTGTCGCGCGCGCGACATAGTAGCGCGTCTCGGAACGGCTAGCAAAAAAAGCGACGCTGCTGGAAAGCGGGACTGCGATAAGGATGATCCACCACCAGCGCAGGATCGGGCGCAGGAGACGGATCAGTTCAGCAGGAGTAATCATCATAGGCAGTTGCTCCAGACCAGGAACTGGCGCTATCCTGACAAGTCTTAGCGGATCGAAAGCAACGGCACGCCAACCGAGCGCTCATACAGCGATTGCGCAGCGCCTCGTCGCGCCAGAGCGACTTCTTCCTGGTGCATAATCCATGCAACCGCCCCAAGCAAGTCGTTGGCGACATAATCGGGCGGATGCCGTTGCATCTCCGGATGCGAGATCTGCTGAGCGCCTCTTCCTGTACGCACCAGCACACTACGTATTCCCATCGCACGCCCGGCTGCAATATCGCTCCATGCATCACCTACGAGGTAGGCGTGCGAGAGATCCACACGCCACCGATTCGCCAGATCGCGCAACATACCGGGACGCGGTTTGCGACAGGTGCAATTCTCGTGATCGTCGTGCGGGCAGTAGCGGATATCGTGGATCTGCCCTCCATGCAGCGCAACCTGCACCTGCATGCGCGTGTGAATCTCTTCAATGACGCTTGCAGGAACGATGCCGCGCCCGACGATTGCCTGATTGGTAATCACAAAAACGTGGAAACCGGCGAGGTTGAGCCAGCGCAGTGCAGCTAGCGCACCTGGAAGAAACACGAACTCCTGCCACGACTTCACGTGATCAACGCGGTTTTCATTGATGACGCCATCGCGATCCAGGAATACTGTATGCATTATGGTGCCTTTCAACTGAACGGGGTGCAGATTGTCGCTTTGCACGGCCATGCGTTGGTGACCTGCCGGGTCGACTCAACAGTTTATTCGTTCCAATTGTAGGGTGAATTGAGCAGGTTGGTGTGCAGCAGAATGCGGGATCCTTCAAACTCGAAGGCGAACCGCACCTGGATCAATCCCAGACGTTCGAGCGCGGCGCGAACGGCTTCCTGTCGCTCTTCGCGGCAGTAGATCATCAAAAAGCCGCCGCCGCCAGCGCCCGTGATTTTGCCGCCGCCAGCGCCCGCCGCAATCGCAGCGGCGTATGCCTCATCAATAGCGCTATTGGAGATCCCACTGGCAAGCTGCTTCTTGTAGCGCCAGCTTTCGTCGAGCATCGCGCCAAAATCGTCAAAGCGCCCCTCTTCAAGCGCCGCTTTGATCTGCCATCCGAGCGCCTTGATGCGGTGCAGCGCTTCAACCGTCTTGCCGCTGCGCTGCTCGCTGCGCTCACGCTGCTCACTGAGGATTTCGCGCGCCTGACGGGTGGCGCCAGTGTAAAACAACATTAGACGCCGCTCAAGTGTACGAATGTTGCTGACGCTCATTTTGAGCGGCGTGACCCGCACCCCTTCGGCGCTGAATTCAAAGCAGTTGAGACCGCCGAAAGCGGATGCGTATTGATCTTGCTTGCCAATCGGCGCCGCAAGACGTTTCGTTTCAATCTCGTAGGCCACCTCGGCCAGTTGACGTTTGTTCATCGCTTCGCCCGCCAGAGTGCTGCAAATGTTGCAGAGCGTCACCGAGACGGCGCTCGATGATCCCAACCCCGTTCCGGGCGGCACCTCCGACGCGATGAAAATGTTGAGCGGGACGCGCAGGTTGAAATACTCATAGATCACCTGACCCATGCGCATTTCAAGACTGCTGCTGACCGCCCCGCCATCGATCGGCACCTGAAGAATGCTGCTGCGGTAATCTGCAGAAATGACTTGGAAGGTGGTATCGAAGTTTTTGGTCACAATGCCGTAGATATACTTGTTGATCGAAGCGCTGACGACCATGCCGCCAAAGCGCTCGTAATACGCCGCAAGATCAGTTCCGCCGCCGCCAAAACTGATCCGTACCGGAGAGCGCGCGATGAGCATTCTTTCTATCTCCTCTCCTTGGCTGTGAAAAGCGCCGATCACAGCCAGGAACAACAAACTAGAGCTACGTGAGCTGCCGCGTCATCACTGGTCCTCACTGTAGCACGCAGCAATGAAGCCGCCCTAAACAGTCGAGCGGCAGCTATGACAATTTTCTTACACGTTGTCTCTGACAATTTTCTTACACGTTGTAGAATATGGAGGAATGTGCTACACTGAGCAAGCGCATTATAGACGCTCCCGGAGGCGAAACGTGGCGCGGGTCGTCGCAGTGGCAAATCTCAAAGGCGGTATCGGCAAAACGACGACCGTCGTGAACGTGGGTGCAGGTCTGGCGCTCAAGGGGGCGCGCGTCCTACTGGTGGACACTGATGCGCAGGGGAATCTGGCCATGGCGTTGGGCGTTCATCCTCGTCGCACGCTCTACGACGTCCTGGTCGACGGCGCTCCGGTCGAACGCTGCATCATCGAGGCGCGACCCGGTCTCGATCTCCTGCCAGCGGATGCGACTCTTCTCGGCGCTCAACCGATCATCGCTCGTCGTCCCGACTGGAGCCGCGTGCTGGCGCAGGCGATCCAACCAGTGGTCGGTTCGTATGATTTCGTCCTGATCGATTCGGCAGGATCGCTGACGCCGCTCAACGTCAATGCTCTGGTGTGCGCTCACGATGTGATCGCTCCCACGACGGTCGAGCACTTCGCAGTAAAGAGCCTGGAGCTGCTCATAGCTCAGCTTGGACGCATCAAGGGCAGCGCCGGGCATGTGCGCATGATCATCCCGACAATGTACGACCCGCGGGTGCGGCAGTCCGGCGAGTTGCTTGCAATGCTTCGCGCTCGCTACGGCGACCGGGTGACGCCGCCGGTGCGTGTGAACGTGCGCCTGTCTGAGGCGCCCGCTCTGGGCAAAACGATCTATGAGTACGATCCGCAGTCTCGTGGCGCTATCGACTACGCAATGCTGGTTGAACACATCAGTCGAGCATTTGGTTTCACTGCGCGCCCATCGCAACCATCGCCTGATCCAATGCCGCCAAAGCCTATTGCTGCGCCGTCCCGCCCCGCTTCAACCGTTGCTCCAGAGACCTGCCCGCACTGCGGGCGGGCGTTGCAACACACCAGCCTGGCCGGCTACCGGGTCAGTTATTGTGTACAATGCCGTTTCAAGAAGCAGGAGTTGGTGAGGGACAGGGGTTAGGGGTTATGGATTGTTAGGGAACACAAGATGTCTGCCGCATCCTGACGCCCTTTGTCCTCTCATTCCCCCTGCCCTCTTCTCCCACCTCACAAGTGTAGAGTTTTTGGGGTGCGATAGATGTTTACCGCGTCCAGATGCCCTTTTGCCCCTCATCCCCCTACCCCCTTCTCCCACAAGGGGAGAAGGGGGAGTTGGGGCGTCCTGTTGCCTAAAACGGGCGATGCAACGGAAGGTCTGGCCGGAAAAATCTACACCTGTAAGCCTTCTCCCACTCCCCTTCGCCCCCGATCCCCCCTGCTTGCGGCGGGTCAGGGAGCGGGGGGTTGGGGGGAAAAGGGGGAGGTAAGGCGTCCCAATGCCCAGAGCGGGCAACCTGATATGAGGGCTCGCCTGCAAACGCTACCCTTGTGATAACAGGGGCGCTCCCCCGTAGGCGCCCGGCGCATACGCTCCGCATCCCGACGCTTCTCCCATGTGCGGGAGAAGGGAGAGTTCGAGCGCCCCGGCGCCCAAAACAAACAGCATAACGTATGAGCCTGCCAGAAACGACCTGCACCTGTGAGCTAGGAGCGCGCCCTGCAATTCGTATCAAAGAGGAGTTCATATGGGAGTCGACGACTTTCGGGTTGAGGCGCGTCGGTTGCTGGAACGGATGCTGGAAGACGCCCGACAGACCGATGAGCATGAGGCGCTGATCGAACGCTACACCGGCGAATTGACCGCGCTCTACAGGCGTCATGCTCACACGCTGCTCACTGAAGTGATTGAGGACGCGCGCATACGACTCGACGCGCGTCTCTCGCCCGATCCTGTTCGACAAACAATCGCCGCCGTGCAGACGACCGTTCAGGATCTGTGGAACGCCCTCTGGGGACCGGGAGACATCCGACGCTGACGCTCAAATAATCCGGTTGACCTCAATAATCTGATCGTGTCCTGGTCCCACTGAAACCATCCCTAGGCGCGCACCGACAAGCTCACATAGGCGTGCCACGTATGCGCGCGCTTCAGCCGGAAGTTGATCGAAGCTGCGCGCCCGTGATGTGGACGTTTGCCAGCCAGGAAGTTCCTCATAGATCGGTTCGACCTGTCCGAGAATGAACGGGTTTGCTGGCGGATAGTCGAGCTCGGTATCGTGACGCCGGTAGCCGACACAAACTTTGATGCGCGGCAACGTATCGAGCACGTCAAGTTTGGTGATCGCTAGCGTATCGATACCGTTCACTCGCACCGCATAGCGAACCATTACGGCATCGAACCACCCCACCCGCCGCAGGCGACCGGTGGTAGTGCCGACTTCGGCCCACGGCGTTCCCAGTTGACGCAGCGTAGCTGCCGTCTCGTCTCCGATCTCTGTTGGGAAAGGACCCTCGCCGACACGGGTAGCGTAGGCTTTGCAAACGCCGATGACCGACGATAGACGCGAAGGCGGAATGCCGCTCCCCTGGCATGCGCCTGCGGCGCCGGGCGGTGATGACGTGACATACGGATAGGAGCCATGATCGATATCGAGAAGCGCTCCCTGAGCGCCTTCGAGCAGCACCGGCAGATCGCGATCAAGCGCACGCTGGATAATTGGATATACGTCTGTCACGTGGCGCTCCAGTTTGCTGCCGTATTCCAGGTACTTCAGGAACATCTCGTGGAGCGAGAGCGGTTGCGCGCCGTACCACGTCGTTAGCATCTTGTTCTTAATCTCGAGCGCCAGGCGCAGGCGCCGCAACAGGGTCTCTTCGTGTAACAGATCCCCCATGCGGATGCCGATGCGCATCATTTTGTCGGCATAGGCAGGACCGATCCCGCGCCCGGTTGTGCCGATTTTTGCCTCGCCGCGAAGCGACTCATCGAACTTATCCTGAAGAATGTGGTATGGCATAATCACGTGGGCGCGGTCGCTGACGAAGAGTTTGGCTGTCGATATGCCGCGCGCTTCGAGATTGGCGATCTCTTCCAGCAGAACTGCGGGATCGACCACCACGCCGCTGCCGACAATGTTGACGATTCCCGGATCGAAGACGCCTGACGGAACGATGTGAAGCTTAAAGGTTCCGTGGCGGTTCACAACAGTGTGACCGGCATTGTTGCCGCCGCCGTAGCGGATGACCAACCGCGCGCGTTCGGCGAGCATGTCAACAATATGCCCTTTGCCTTCGTCACCCCATTGGGCGCCAATCACTGCGACGACGGGCATTGGCGAACTCCCTTCTGTACTGTCACTTGCGATGTGTGATCATTCCGGCATCGCGGTTGCAATCTCCCGATAAACGTGCACAGGAAGCGACAATCTCGCATCCGGTGACACCGTGCGACGCCTCTATGTGCGCGGCAGGACGCTCCTCAATGAGCGCTATTGCAAACCCGACATCGTTTGAACATCTGCCATCCGACGCCACGAATTGGCCTCTGCCTGCACAATGTTTCCTCTCAGGCAATCGTGCACATCGTACCGATTCCACATGCTTTTCCGATGTTATTATAGCCGGGTTTCCGAGAGATCGGGCAATCGATGGGACGCACCGCTTTCTCAGCCGTTATCCGGACCTTCCTCCCTCGTGCGGATTGATGCCGTGCTTGACAGCTCCAGTGTTCGCGTATGGCAAGGCTACGTCGTCCACCACACCTGGATCGTCCCAAACGGCGCGCGCACATCGAAGACAACATACCGGCTGCCGTTCGCATCTTCGATGCTGTACTCCTGCAATGCGCCGTTCAGCAATACGTCGGTCGGCGCGGCAGCGTCTTCGGGCAGCGGTATGCGCACGTACATACGTTCGCCCGACCCGGTCATCTGGAGTTCAACGCCGCTGCTCATCCGCCGCCAGCGGTAGGCGACATACCCATCCGAAGCGGCATAGCGCGCCACCGCCTGCACGTCGTTCACGTCACGCGTGAAGATCCAGCGCGGGCTGAGAACGACATCTCGATACAGCGCCTCGCGATCCTCAATACCGGCCGCGCCTTCGAACAGCGCGCCAAGCATCGCCGACGATCCCCATCCATCGGTCGGCAGCGTGTCTGCGCCGGAAATACCCGGATTGCCTGCAGGGTAGTACCACAGGTAGGAGGCGCCGGTGGTGCTGATCAGAAAATAGTAGCGGTGCAGAATCTCGAATGCATAGCGCTCCGCGCCATACCGGAATGCGCCTCGCGCCAGCTCACCGCCGACCAGCGGCATTAACCCGCCGTTGACATACTCGCCGGGGCGCTCGCCAAGACGCCCGGCAAGCCCAAAACTTCCCTCGGGAAACGGCGGATCGATGCTGTACCATTCGGCAAAGGTCTCGCCACGCTGCAGTCCGCGCCGAAAGTACTCATCGACAATCGCGCGCCCCTGATTGCGGTGCAGCACGCCGCGGTTGAGCGCGTAGGCGTTCGACAAACTGAGTTGGGACGCCTCATCAACACCTGGCGTATCGAACGGCGTCAGCGGCACAAAATGGGTGAAGAAGCGCCCATTCCAGCTCAATGCGTTCAACCGGTCCATAATGCCAGCTGCCTCAGCACGCCACCGCTGCGCCAGCACGGGATCGCCGACCCGCTCCTCGATGCGCGCCAGCAACTCGAGAGCGTGCGCCAGCCCTGTGTTATCGCCGTGGAAAATGCCCCAGATTGTCTGATCATCTATCCAGTGACGCGGCGCCGGTCTTCCGGTGGTTGGATCGGTCGTCGTGGGACCATAGGAAAAATCCCAGGTGTCAATGGTATAGGGACGTTTGACGAGCCCTCGCGCTGCGTCCCAGCGCAACGAGTCGCTCATTGTATAGCGCACAGCGCGTCGCATTGCGTCGAGATTGGTGCGCAGCCAGGAGTCGTCGCCAGTCATCTGCCAGGCTTCATACACCGCCTGGACGAAAAGATACTCCACATCCGCCTCGACTTCCTTACGCACGGGACGCATGATTCCGAGTTCGGGGCGCGCCAGAAAATCGGGAAAACTGCCGTCGGGTCGTTGTGCACGGCGGAAAGCGTCGATCAGGCTGGTGACGTCGGTCTCAAAGTAGCGAAACCCGCGCGCCTGATAGGTGTGATCACGCAGCCAGAGCAGCGGATTGTCGGGAGAGCGATATCCGCGCACCAGAACGCCATCGAGGGCGTATTCCAGCACGCACTGCTCCATAAAGCGACGGATCATCGGATAGAGTGCGTCGAAGCGCTCCTGACCGGTCACCAGCATCGTTTCGGCATCCAGAGTGTACAGATGACTCGCGCCGCCAGCAATTGCGCCGTCAATGACCAACAGAGCGCTATGTGCGCCAAGCGCACCGCCCGGCTGCACGTCCACAACGCCAATGCCGTCCGTCAGTTCAGCATTCCAGCTCCCAATCAGACGTGCGCGTCCGTCATAGAGATGAAGCGCTGCATGTCCGGCGTATCCCGGAACAGCAATCCGAACCCGAAGCGGCATTAGCGGCGTTGCGTCCGGCGGCGCCGCCAGCGTCGCGCGCCACGCCGATGCGGGCAGGCGTGCAAGATCGATCGGCGGACCATTCACCCAACCCGATGGTAGCGGCAGCGCCACCGGACCATCGGGGCGCAGCGTGATCAAACCGCGCTGGTAGACTTGCGTTGGCGCACCATCGAGCATGATCGGCTCACCTATCGGCTTGCCAAGAGTCGCCTCACCACCGGAGCGCGCCCAGTGATCGGCAAACGCATCAACTGTTGGCAGCGGGATCGCATGCGGCGCAGGCGACGGCTGCAGCGTTTCGACAGGCGATTGTGGCAAAACGGAACAGGCAGTGATTGAAACGATGAGGAGGGGAAGAAGACGTTTCACGGCGATAGGAAGCTAAAACTGAGAACCGAGAGGTGAAAACTGAGAGTCAGGAGAGGCACGCCTTCCCCCATTTAGCGTGGAACGTGCAAGGTAAGACCTTCCCATCTGCCATTAGCAACCCTCTCACCTCTCGCCTCTTGCCCTGCGCCTGCTACCTGTCTGCGAGCATAAATCCGGCCCTCACATTGTATCACATGCACAACAGCGCTACGCATTCCACGAGCCGATACCCGTTACCTTCGAGGTGCAGATATGGCGCTTTGAAGCCGTTCCCAGCGCTACGCTCACCATCGGGGAATGGTTGCGAAAATACCACATTTGGTCATAATGACTCTATACAAAACCCCGGATTGTGGAGTATCATAGGAAGGATAGAGGGATGACTCCGCCTTGAACGCGGCAGGGTCATCCCTTACGCATAATTGCCTCTGATGCAAGCGGCGCTGGCTGCGCCACATAGCGGCGTTTCGCTACCCCCGGCGACGCTGTACGGACGGCCAAAGACGCAAAAAGCGCATAATCAGACCGGCAAAGTTGCCGAGGTGCAACGTCAGCACAGATGAGGAGGCTTTCCCAATGAATGTTGAAGCAAATCGTGCGATCGCGCGGTACGTCGCCGAAGCCGTGTGGAACCAGGGTCGGCTGGAAGTTATCGACGAAGTGTTTGCTCCCGGATTTGTCAACCATGATCCGTCAGCGCACCAGGTGCGCACTGCCAGAGCGCTCAAACGCTGGATCGAGCGATTACGCATTGCGTTCCCGGATATGCACATGACGATCGAGGACATGATCGCCGAACGCGACCGGGTCGTGGTCCGCTGGAAGTGGACGGGGACGCATACGGGGTTCTATGGATCGATTCCGCCGAGCTACAATGCCGTTACCCTGCAGGGAGTAACCATTGAGCGATTTGTCGAAGGTAAGATCGCCGAGGCATGGTGGAGTTATGACGGTTCAGCGATGCTGCTGCAGATTGGCGCCTTCCCGATGGCGATGGAAATAGGACGTTAACAGGGCTGTACGTGCAACAAGCCATCCCAGCATGCTCAGTGCAACAACGAACATGACTGCCGACGCCAGGGGCCACCAGGAAACGGTATTGGGCCAGACCAGGAGGTTGGCAGCCTGGGAAATGGCTAACAACAGAATAATCCTCCGCACAGAATCCGCAGGAGCACCGACAGCGGCGCTGGCAATCAGCGCCGCTGCTGTTATGGTTACCAAGTACTGCGGGCTGAAGACCCGATTGAGCAGCAGGAATGCGGCAGGCATCAACGCTGCTAGCGCTATTAGAGACTGCACTGAGAGCGACGGGCGTAATGCGTTTAGGATTAGTCCCACCAGCGCTGCTCCCTGAATGATAATCGCAATCCCTAGCAACCAGCGCCCTGTCTCAGCCGCTCCCCAGGGAGCAGGCAGACGCGACCAGCGGTCTGGCACGCTGATCAGCAGCGCTAGGAACCAGAGGCTCTCCCCGTTTATAGCGCGCCCGCCCTGCAGCATGTACGGCGCCAGAAAGCGGTTCCAGTCCATTAGCGCAAATGGGATCGATGTCGCTGCCACTGCACTGATCCCGCCGACGGCGAACGGCCACAACGATTCGGTAGAACGCGAGCGCCATATCCCAGGAGCGAGCGCCAGCGCTGCCAGCCATGGCGTCCACTTGAGCGCGCCGCCGATGCCAAGCGCTGCACCGCTCCATCCCGTGCGTCGTAGCGCAAATGCTGCCAGTCCAAGCGCCAGAAACGCCGTTGGCAGCGAGTCGTACTTGCCGTGCCAAAAGGGGAGCAACAGCGGCGACGCTGCATAGAAGCACGCTAATGCAGCGACGTGATTCTCTTCTTGTGCTGCATCGCTTCGAGCGCCAACCTGCCAGATTGCCCAGACAACGAGCAGATCGGCGGCAGTGTTGCAGAGCGGCAGCGCCAGCGCGAAAAGCTCGCGGCTTGCAGGCAGCGCCATCAGCGCCCAGGGGATGAGCGCGCCAGACGGATACTCAACGATCGGCAAACCTAATTCCAGAGTTGCACGTCCGTAGGCGTAGAAGAGTTCAACATCCGGGTCGCTGCCGATTGCTCCGCTCAGCAGTCGCGTCGCCAGCGCCAGCAAACGAACAACCAGCGCGATCCGGAATAGGTCGGTCAGTGACCAGGAGCGTCCAATAGTGCTCCACGTTCCCCACACGGCAAGCGTCGCCTGCGCGCCAATGGCTGGCACAACCCACGAACCGCGCGCGATGTCTGCAACGAAGAGCGCATCGAGCACTACTCCGCCAATCGCTGCCAGCCACGCAGGCTCCCTCCAGATTGCCAGTTGTCGATACGGCGTGCGTCGTTCCGTGCAGGCAAACAGGAGCGCGGCACTTCCCAGCAGAAGAGCGCAGAGCGGCAGAAACGGCACCGTGCGCGCCGGAAGCCAAACCCACAGCGTACCGCACATTCCAATGATTGCCAGTGCAATAGCTGTTTGGAGTGTGGGATGCGCCAGACGACGCCCGACCTGCGCAGCGGCAAGACCGATCGCCAGCAATGCGAAGGTATGCTGAATTGACGGCAGCGCCGGTGCACTCGACGGTTTCGCCTGGGCGAGATATACCAGCACGCCGAGATTACGGCGGTCGTGGGGCGGCTTCCAGGTGTCGCTCTGTATTGCGATGAAAAGAGTGTCCCCCGATGGAAAACCAGGCGGCGCCAGAAGACGGTAGCGCCGGGGCGCATCCAGTGGCGCAATAGCGACCGATGCGGCGGCAATTGAGAGTGTGGCGGACGGTGATGGCGCATCAGGCGGACGAGGCACCGCCATTACGACGTCGATGATATACGGACCTCCATACCCGGCAGCGGCGAACACAATCCCGGCATCTCCGTCCGTCCAGCGAAATGAGCCGTACCCATCGCGTTCGCGCGTCTCAAAGCCGCGGGCACAGCCGACATCCTCGCCCGCGCCAACGTCGCAGACCAGCGGAGCAGCGACTGCGGTCGCGCCTGTAGCAGTGAGCAGCGCTGTTAGCGTAATCACCATTAACCGGATCCAGGAGAGGCGCAAGATGTTGCTCACGCAGAAGCCTCAGGCGACAATACGGTTTCGCAGGACTCCAAGACCGGAGGCTTCAAGTTCGACCAGATCATCGATCTTGAGCCAGGGACCCTGTCCATCGGTCGCTTCGAGGAGCGAGCCGCCGATCGCACCGCAGGCGATGATGTCACCCGGATAAAGGGTGCAATCCTGTGAAGCGGCAGCAATCATCTGTGGAAAAGTGTAGGCCAGATCGCGAAGATTGCCGCGCGACCGCTCGACGCCATTGACACGGGCAATCAACGTGAGATTGAAATGTCCATCATCAAGCGCATATTCGTGCAGTTCATCCGGCGTGACCAGCCAGGGTCCGAGCGACGTGGCCGCGTCCTTGCTTTTGCTGAAGGCAAACCCCGCAATCAGTTCTTCGCGCTGAATATCGCGCGCTGTCCAGTCGTTGAGCAGCACGTACCCCGCAATGTAATCATGCGCTTCTTCGGGAGGAATGTTGCAACCGGTACGACCGAGAACGCATCCCACCTCGAGTTCATAATCGAAAGCTATAGTGCGCGGGAGCGGTATCTGTGCGTCGGGACCGTAGATAGCGGCGTGGTTGCCAAAAGTGAAGAGCGGGCGTTCGTACCAGTAGTATGGCACGCCGCCGCCGTGGAGGCGGGCAAGCGCCGCCATGTGCTGCTCGCTCGACTCAAAACAGCGCAGACTCGAAGGGCGAGGCAGCGGCGCCAATAGGCGCGCTTCATCGAGCGGGATAAGCATCTCGACGCCGCCGATTGTCAGTGGTCCGTACTGCGACGTTTGCAGTTCCTCTTCATCAGCGCCGCCTATCTGATCGATGACCGCCGCCACGATTTCGGCTACACCATCGAGCCCCATGCCATCTGGCGCCCCTTCTAGCACATCGAGCAGACTCCAGGGAGGGGGAGGCGGATCGTCAAACACCAGCGGCGCCGCCGCTGCCAGATCGATAATAGTGTCGCCAAGCACTGCCCCGACGCGCGGTTGCTGATCAATAAACCGAAAGGTGACTAACCGCATGCCTCACTCCTTTGGAAAACACTGCGGGCGGATCATAGCCGCCGCTGGCACAGGTGTCAAATCGATGCGCGAGGCAAAAAAGAGGGTTTGCTGGAAACATCTCCACCATTTGCTTATTCGTTGACCGCATTCGCTTCCATTCGCCTGTTCGCTTCCCCATTCGCTGACCACATTCGTTTCCCATTCGTTGACGCACGCGCTTCTCTTCGCTGAGCGCAAACGATCAGGGTCAGGGCGCACGAGCGCAGCGCGTGGACGCTATTATGATACGATATATACATGCAGAGCAATCTTTATTATCGAGGAGTTCCCTGTGTCGCATACGCACCGACCGATCATCGGCGTTCCATGCCTGCTCGGCATCGCCTACTTCGCTCGAAACGACTCTTGGTTTCCCAGAATCTACGGGAATGTTATCGACTATCTCCAGGCAATCGAAGCGGCTGGCGGCGCTCCGCTTCTCATCCATCTCACGACAAACGACGAGGTGCTGGACAGGCTGTATCAGCAGATTGACGGATTACTCCTAGCAGGCGGCGAGGATATCAATCCTGCACACTACGGCGCTCCGCACCATCCAAAACTCGGCGAACCCGATCCCTTGCAGGATGATGTCGAGATTAAACTGACCCGGCGCGCTCTCCGGGATGGGAAGCCGGTGCTGGCGATCTGTCGCGGCATTCAACTGCTGAATGTGGCGCTCGGCGGGACTCTGTATCAGGACATTCCTTCCGAAGTCGAAGGCGCTCTGAACCATAATGAGTCGACCGACCGGGAGGATATGACGTATCTGGCGCATCCTATCAGCATTGAACCTGATTCGTGTCTAGCCAACCTGCTTGGCGCAACAGAGGCGATGGTTAACACGCTTCATCACCAGGCGCTCCGTGACGTTGCACCAACGCTGCGCGTCACTGCGCGCGCTCCCGATGGGATTATCGAGGCGGTTGAGGCAGCGTCGTCGGGATGGGTAGTAGGCGTGCAGTGTCACCCTGAGATGCTGTGGAACGGCGTCGATCCGCGATGGGCGCGGGTATTCCAGGCGTTCGTGCAGGCAGCGGGGATAAGCGCCAAAGACTGAACGTGCGCAGGTTGCAGACAGAGACGTTGCACTGCAGCGTAACACGTTGCACGTGGGAATGGGCGCAGGGAAGGCGCCCACGAGCCAGGCGCAAAGGTCGCATCGCAGGCAGAGACATTGTGGTGCCACGTTTCAAAACACTGCACGTCGCACATAGGCAATCACCCCCCGCCCAGCGGCGGCTTGCCCGCAATAAGGTTCTCCAGCGCCGGGGTCATTTCTTCGCGGGTGATGCCGCCTTCGTACCGCGCAACGATCACGCCGTTCGCATCGATCAGGAACAACCAAGGCTCCGACTGCAATCCCCATGCGATCATCGGATCAGAAAGCCCGACGTTGCGTTCTTCAGGTCGAGGAGGGCGCCCCTCCTGTGCCAGTTTCTGGAAGACTGCCGTCTGTGCTTCGAATGACTCACGGAACGGATGGCGGAAAACCTCTACGTGGATAAAATTGATGCGGTCGCCGTAGATCTTCTGCAACTGCTGCATCACGCTCAGACTGGGAGCGCATACTGCCGTGCGACAGTAGGCTGGCGTGGCGAAGAGCAGCGCGGTCGGTTTGCCGTTCTTCAATGCCTCATCGAGGCTAATCTGATACATCGACAGGTCTTCAACGCGCCCTGATGAGAGGTGCGATGGATCAGGCACATCGCGGACCGTCAGCGTCTTCACTGAAATCGCTCGATCACCCACATTCGGAACATCTGAACGTTCTTTGACCTCGAGACGCAGGCGTGCAACGCTCGGTTCCGACTGACCGCTGAGCGTGGTCTGCACCTCGATCCCCCAATTCCCCGCTCGATCAAACGTCGGATAGGCGACATAGACCGCGGCTGGCAATCCCTGACCGTAGTAGATTGCGTCCGTTTCGATCTTGACGGGTGCACTCGTATCGTTCAGATCGAAGAAGCGCAGATGAATCTTCGCTCCAGGATCATTGACAGGCGAACCGTCGCGCACCAGTCCCAGCGCAATGCGGTTCGGACCGACGACCGCCTCGGTAAAGGCGAAGACCGGCGTCACGGAACTGCTGGTGCGCGCCGATTGCTGCTGACTACAAGCGGTAATCAGCAGCGCCGCCAGGAGCAGCGTCAACAGTCTCCAGCGCATACGTTTTCTTCCTCACTATCGCGCAGGCCCACAACCGCGACGTCGAAATTGTCGGACAACTTCGACAACACGTGTCGCCTCTAATGAGAGTACCGTGCAGCATGTACTTCCCCTGTGAGCATTCGGGAGAGTCACCGTCTCATTAAGCGAATTGGATCGGCGAGCACTTTAAGACCATCATACGTTGGACCGCGCTCATCGACGGGGTTCCTGCACTTAGGTATAGTACCACCTTTGGAAGGAATATTGCAAACGGGGAGTCGGATGCCGGGGATCGGCAACTCGTCGTGCAGGGTCATTGCACCCTAGCGCCTTTGTGTTCTGTCAGACACCCCCTTCCGGAAGTATGCACAAAAGCGCGGTGTACAAAATGTGCGGGCAGGATATAATATGTTCTAAATCCGAAAACGTGCTAGCGACGACGCAGCGTAAGGGAAACGATTGGGCTGCTACGTTCAGAGAACGTTCCGATTGTGAACCAGACATCCCTCAGAAAAAAGGAGCGCGCAATCGCTGATTGCGTGCATCAATTCAAGAAGATGGGTTTGTGATCTATCGATTGGACAAATCGTAGCCTAAGAGAGGAGCGCAGTAGACCATATTTCGGTTCTTATTTTGAAAGAAGGAAGGTGCGTCTATGTTTCGGATGATTGATGGCATTCCTGTCTGGGGCGAACACGACGAAGCCACGATCGAGCAGATCCGTCGCTGTGCTAGCGATCCGCGGGCGGTCAAGGCGGCGCTGATGGCGGACGGGCACGTTGGGTACAGCATGCCGATCGGCGGCGTCATTGCCTACCGTGATGCTGTCAGCCCCAGTGGTGTCGGGTACGATATTTCGTGCGGCATCAAAGGAGTCCGCACTAATCTGCGCGCTGATGATATTCGCAAAGATATCAGCAAGATTATGGACCAGGTGGCGCGCGAAGTGGTCTTCGGCGTCGGCGGTACAAGCGGCAAAGCCGCCGATCATCCGCTATTCGACGACCCGACCTGGCGCGATATTCCAGAAGTCGGCAAACTGCGCCAAATGGCGCGCGAGCAGCTCGGCACTGTTGGCTCGGGCAATCACTGGGTCGATATTCTCGAAGACGAAGAAGGATGGGTATGGGTTGCGGCGCACTTCGGCAGCCGCGGTCTTGGGCATCGGATTGCGAGCGGGTTCCTCAACCTAGCGCATAAGCGACCGTTCGACGCTCCGGCGCCGGGTGAGTCGATGCAGCAGCCAGCAACGGTGATCCCACTGCAGAGCGAACTGGGGCAGGCATACTGGCAGGCGATGACGCTCGCCGGACGCTATGCGTATGCTGGGCGCGACTTTGTGGTGCAGCAGGTGCTCGACATTCTCGGCGCTCAAGTGACCGAAGAAGTCCACAACCACCACAATTACGCCTGGAAAGAAAGGGTTAACGGCGAGGAGCTGATCGTTGTGCGCAAAGGCGCAACACCCGCCTGGCCTGGTCAGCGCGGCTTTGTCGGCGGTTCGATGGGCGACATCAGCGTGGTGGTCGAGGGGGTGGAGAGCGAGGAGTCACGGCTCGGATTGCACAGCACCATCCACGGCGCCGGGCGCATCATGAGCCGCATTCAGGCGGCTGGCAAGCGGCGCTGGGTAAAGCGCAACGGCAAACGGGTGCAGGAAGTGGTCAAGCCGGGCAAGATCACCCGTGAGATGATGCTCGAATGGATGCGGCGCGAAGGCATTGAACTGCGCGGCGGCGGCACGGACGAGAGTCCGCATGTCTATCGCCGCCTTCAGGAGGTACTGCAACACCACGCCAACACGATCAGAATCGTTCACACGCTCAAGCCCATGGGTGTGGCGATGGCAGGCGAGGATGTGTTCGATCCGTATAAGGATTAGCGAAAACCTGCCCCGTGCTCTGCTGGCGTTGGCTTCGACAGGCTCAGTCAGCCAACGCCAGGGTAACCGAGCACTACTGCAATCCCGCCAGGCGCGCCAGGCTTGCAGTCAGGAAGGTCACAAGAACCGCCGTTCCTAGCGTGATCGCCACACTCATAGCCGCCCATTTATACGAGCGGGTTTCCTTGAAGATTGTAATGATCGTCGTGGCGCACGGATTGTGGAGCAGCGAGAAAAGCATCAGGTTGATCGCCGTCAGCAACGTCCAGCCCTGCTGATCCACCAGCAGAGCGCGGAGAGCATCGTCGCTTGCCGGGCCTTCGACCATCATGCCAGCGCTCGTGTAGATCATCATCATTGTTGGCACAACAATTTCGTTGGCCGGAAGCGCGATGATGTACGCGAGCAGAATAGCGCCGTCCAGACCGAGCAATCGCCCGAAGCTGTCCAGCCACTGCGCAATGGCGACCGCCAGGCTGGCATCGCCGAACCGGATGTTCGCCAGCAGCCAGATCACCGCCCCAGCGGGCGCAGCCGTCAGCATCGCACGCCAGAGAACGAAGATCGTCCGATCAATCAGCGAGGTGTACAGGATGCGCAGCACATTCGGGCGGCGGTAGGGCGGCAGTTCGAGCGTGAACGCCGATGCCTCGCCTCTGAGCACTGTCTTTGAGAGCAGCCACGACATCAAAAAGGTGAACGCCACACCGATCAGCACGACCGCAACTACGGCGCCAGCGGCAACTAACGAAGCTGCCGCGCCGCCAAAGCCAGCAGCGACGAACACGGTCGCCAGCATGATCAGGGTTGGGAACCGCCCGTTGCACGGCACGAAATTGTTGGTCAGGATGGCAATCAATCGCTCGCGCGGCGAATCGATCACCCGCGTCGAAATGACGCCAGCGGCATTGCAGCCAAACCCCATCATCATTGTCAGCGACTGCTTGCCGTGCGCGCCCGCCTTTTTGAACAGCCAGTCCAGATTAAATGCGACGCGCGGCAGATATCCCAGGTCTTCCAGCAGTGTAAATGCCGGAAAGAAGATCGCCATCGGCGGGAACATGACCGACACCACCCACGCCAGGCAACGATAGACGCCATCCCAGATAAACCCGGTGATCCACCACGGAACACCCCACGCGACGAACAGGGAGCGCGCCCAATCGCCGAAACCGAAAAGCAGCGTGAAGAGCAAGTCTGAGATGACATTGGCGCCGGAAACCGTCATCCAGATGACGACGGTCAACAGCAGCAGCATGATCAGCAACCCGGTGACCGGCGCAGTCACCAGGCGATCAATGCGCTGATCCAGGTCGTACTGTCTGTTTCCCGCAGTTTTGACTGCGCGACGTGCAATGCGTTCCGCCTCCGCATAGAGTGACTGAACAATTTCGTCGCGGAAACTCGATGGCAGACGGTTGCGCAACGTCTCGGCTCTCGCAAGGACATCTTCTGGCGTCGTGATCATCATTGCCTCCCCATAAGGGCCGCCGTAGCGCCCAGCCGGTCTTCCGCAGCACGTTGCCGTGCGACGATGTCTGCCAGCTCGCCGCTGCGAATCGCACGTTGCACCCGCGCATCGCCTTCGAGCAGACGGATCGCCAGCCAGCGCGCGTTTGGAATGCCTGGCGCCATTTGTTCGATCAACGGTGTCAGTTCTTGAACGGCCCGCTGAAAGGCTGGCGTCCCTTCAACGCGACGCGGATGGGTGATGATGCGCCCTTCGATCACATCGGCAACTGTCGAAAGCAGGGTGATGATCCCTTCTCCGCTTCGCGCCACGATGGGCACGGCGGGAACCCCCAGATCACGGCTGAGCGTGCGGGTATCGACTTCTATGCCCTTCCGACGCGCTTCATCAATCAGGTTCACCGCCACTACCACCTTATCGGTAATCTCGAGCACCTGCAATACCAGGTTCAGGTTGCGTTCGAGGGCAGTGGCGTCGGTGACGACAATCGTGCAGTCAGGTTGTCCGAACAGCAGAAAATCGCGCGCCACCTCTTCATCCTGTGACGTGGAGAGCAGCGAGTAGGCGCCGGGCAGATCGACCAGTTTATACTTCACACCGTTGAACTGATAGCCGCCCTCAGCACGAGTGACCGTCTTGCCGGGCCAGTTGCCAGTGTGCTGCTTCAGTCCGGTCAGTGCATTGAAAAGCGTGGACTTGCCGGTGTTTGGATTGCCAGCAAGTGCCACTATGCGGTCGTACCTGTCCATTTTGATGCCCATCTGCTCCAGACGGGCATGTGCCGGACAGGCAGCGCATGGATTGTCAGTTGTTAGTCTGGTCATCGAAACGAACCTCCTCGCCAGTTTGAGAGAAAAGCGCCGCACATCAGTTCAGAGATCGGGGCCGGACCAGAATGCGCGACGCCTGATCCTGGCGTAAGGCGATCAACGTTCCGCGAACGCGGTAGGCGCGCGGATCGGCGAAGGCATTCTGCAATTCGGGATAGACCACAGCGCCGGGGGTCAACCCCAGGTCGAGCAAACGCCGCCGGGTAAACCCCTGCAGTGTATCATCAATCGCCACAACCTCAGCCGTCTGGCGTAACGGCAGTTCACTCAACGGCATCGCATGGTTCCGCGCCGCCTCCGCTTCGGTCAACGGCGCCACATTGACATTCGCTGCAACAGTGGGCGCCAGACGATACTCATTTTCGCCGTCGCTCAAGACCAGGCGCTGCGGCGTGCGCTCCAGCACGCGGATCGTCTGCCCCAGATGCAGGCCAGCCGCCAGGATCTGTTCGTAGGCGATGGCGGGTTCATCTTCCAGGTGTACAATCCGACCCGGCGTGTCAAGGGGCCACGCTGTCAATGGCGTTCCCACAGAGTTGAGCAGGATGCCCTCGCGGCTCGGAATAGGGTCGCCGTGCGGGTCGCGCCGGGGGTATCCCATCGCCGCTTCCAGCTCATCCAGTTGATCGGCAGTCAACATGTGCTCGCGCCGGTGCGCTTCGGCGTGAACCCGCTCCAGCGGCATGCGCGCTTCGTCTGCCAGGTACCGTTCCCACAGGCGATGGGCGCGCACCACATGCAATGCCCAGCGTTCGCCTTCCGCCGTCAGGTGCAGTTCTATACCGCGGGTTTCGAGCAGCCCCTGCTCCTCCATTTTCGCAATGAGGCGCATAACCGCGGCACGCGGAAGCCCCAGCGCGCCGCCAAGCGACTCTGGCGTCGCGTGGCGCCCCAGGTGTTCGCGGTTGAGCAGGTGCTTGAGCGCGTCTTCCACCTGCTCACGCTCGCGGGTCGCCCGCCAGGCGCGGTAGTGCGCCAGTAAGCCGACACGGGGAAGAACGACCCAGAGGATGCATCCCGCCAGCAGTACCATCCAGACGATCATTCTTCGTTGCGCCTCCGTAACGCGCCTGCCCCGTGCAGGACGGTTGCACTCGTCGTGCGGGGCAGGGGATCACTAAATTATTTTTTAGGCTTTCCTAAATCTATCATACTCCTGGATATGCTGACTGTCAAGAGGGGTGAGGGAGTGATGAGTGACGAGTGATGAGTGACGAGTGATGAGTGACGAGTGATGAGTGACGAGTGATGAGGCGTCTGTCCGGCGCTCGTCTCATCCCCTCGTGTGCAGGCACTTCATCTGCGCACGCGATCCTCTGGGGCGGTGAATCCGTGCGTGCGTCGATTTGTCAGGCAAGCCCTCATGCCAGACTGTTCAATTCGGCTGTGAGACACCCATGCTCCCCTTTCTTTTCCCTCTCGAGAACCCTGGCTCG
>JANXAL010000136.1 GCA_025062325.1 Roseiflexus sp. | reverse complement strand
GCATCGCCGACGCCTACCGGCTGGCAGGGGAGACGATGGCGTGCAACATGATGGAACCGTGCGCCCAGGAAGGGATCGACGCCTTCATCGAAAAACGTTCCCCGGCATGGGCATTGGACAAAAACATCACGTAGCGGCGTTGCATTGCAACGCTGTCCCCCGTGGCATTGCAACGCCGTCGTGCCGCGGCGTTGCAATGCCAATCATCCGCCGCACCGCGCATCGTATCGTTTTCGAACGACGCACGGTAATATTCTGTGAACGGCATACATCAACGCATCCGTTCACCCGGCATCCTGCCCCTACATCCACCACCAGACAATACCATGACCCTGTTCAAAGGCAAATATCGCATCGAAACCGTTCGCCTGCGCGGATGGGATTATAGCAGCGCCGGTTGGTATGTCGTCACCATTTGCACGCGCAACCGCCAGATGTTTTTCGGCGCGGTGGAAAACGGCGTTGTGCGTCTGTCGCCCATTGGCGAAATCGCCCGCGATTACTGGGTGCAAATCCCCCAACACACGACGGCAAACGTGGCAATCGATACGTTCGTGGTGATGCCCAATCATATCCATGGGATCGTGGTGATTTTGGAACCCCCCAACACCGACGTAGAGACGTTGCATTGCAACGTCTCTACGTCGCCCGCGCCGCCGCGCGCTCCCGACAACCCTATGGCGCACACATCCCCGCGGGCGGGTTCATTGGGCGCCATTATTCGTTCGTACAAATCTGCTGTCTCGTATTGGTGCAACCATAACGGATACACAGGGTTCGGATGGCAGGCACGTTTTTATGATCGTATCATTCATAATGAACGCGACCTGCAAATCGTTCGTCATTATATTGCCAGGAACCCCGCAAAATGGAAAAATGACCGAAACCATTCCAAACCTAGGTGAATGTGACATAGCAATGGCATGCTGCGGCTCGGTGCGCATCCCGAAGGTTAAATTCGCCGCGGCATGAGCACCGTGTAATCGAAGTCGAGCACCACCGCCGGGTCGTAGGTCCCATCCGGGTTCTGGTACGGAAAATCGTGGCATGGACGATCCTTGGCGGCGACAGTGCGCACCCGCAACGCGCCAATGTCCGAACGCCCTGGAATTTCCATCTTGTCGAGGATTTCCGACCAGGCGTAGATCGTGTCGCCGGCGAAACTCGGGTTCGTGTGACGACCACTGTTGATCGCTGCAATGCTTAGGGCGTTCGCCAGCCCGTTGAACGATAGCGCACGCGCGAGGCTGATGATGTGCCCGCCATAGACGATCCGCCGCCCGAATCGTCCTTCCTTCTCAGCATGCTGGTTGAAGTGCACTCGCGCTGTGTTCTGGTACAGGCGCGTCGCCTGCATGTGCTCCGCCTCTTCAATCGTAACGCCATCGATATGGTCGATCTTCTCGCCAACGTCGTAATCCTCCCACAGATACGGACTACCAGCGCGCGCTAGGTCGTACTGCCCCGGTTGCACCCGATAGGGAACGGTCAACTCAGTCACAGGAACCGACTCGGGCAGCGTCGGCACGATCGTCTCCGGCGCTGGCGCGTCCAGATTGCGTTTGCGCACCATAACCCAGCGTGTGTATTCGAGCACCATTTCGTTCCGCTGATTGACGCCAACCGAGTGGACGTACACGACGCCGGTCTTGCCGTCTTTGTTCTGCCGTAGCCCGATGACCTTCGAGGTAGTTGAGAGAGTGTCGCCAGGGTAGACGATCGCGCCAAAGCGCCCGCCAGCATACCCCAGGTTGGCAATTGCATTGAGCGAAATGTCAGGCACAGTTTTGCCGAACACGATGTGAAATACCAGCAGGCTGTCGATCGGTGCGCGCTCCAGCCCCAGCGTCTGTGCGAACGGCGTCGAAGAGGTGAGCGCAAACCGCGATCCGTAGAGCGAGGTGTAGAGCGCCACATCCCCCTCGGTGATAGTGCGCGGGGTTGCATGAACGATCTCCTGCCCTACGCGAAAGTCCTCGAAAAAATTGCCGGGATTGGTTTTGCTGCTCATCCGATGCTCCTTGCTTATGTGACGCAAAGACGCGAAGGCGTATTGCGTCCTCGCATCTTCGCGCCTTTGCGTCCAGATCATTCAGCAAATCCGTATGCCTTTGCCAACTCGGGATCTTTCTTGGCGATCATGCGGGCGAGATCAACGATCACCTTCGCCTGCTTCCAGGTTGCGTCGTCCTGCATTTTGCCATCAATCATGGCAACGCCAGAGCCGTCGGGCATGGCGTCGAGGATGCGCTTGGCGAACAGGACTTCGTTGACATCAGGGCTAAAGACGCGCTTGGCGATTGGGATCTGGTTCGGCGCAAGCGACCAGGCGCCAGTGCAGCCGAGGAGGAAGGCGTTGCGGAACTGCACTTCGCAAGCGGCTTCATCCTTAATATCGCCGAACGGTCCGTAGAAGGCGCGCAGCCCGTGGGCAACCGCGACATCAACCATGCGCGCAATCGTATAGTGCCACAGGTCTTGCTGGTAGAAGGGGCGATGCTCCTGACCCTCCTGCGGGTCGGCAAGAACGCCATAGAACGGATGCCCGCCGCCGACGCGGGTCGTCTTCATGCCGCGCGATGCCGCCAGGTCCGCTGGTCCCAGGCTGAAGCCGTGCATGCGCGGGCTGGCCCTGGCGATTTCCTCCAGGTTCACCATGCCCTGCGCTGTTTCCAGTAGGGCATGGATCAGGATCGGCTTCTGAATCTTGTGCTTCGCCTCTAACAACGCCAGGTACTGATCGACAAAATGGATGTCCCACGGTCCTTCGACCTTGGGGATCATCATGACATCGAGTTTGTTGCCGACGGCAGCGACGATTTCGGCGATGTCGTCGAGCACCCACGGGCTGTTGAGGGCATTAACCCGCACCCAGAGCGCAGTGTCGCCAAAATCGGTATTGCGTGCGACTTCAATGAATCCAGCGCGCGCCGCTTCTTTGGCATCCATCGGAATGGCGTCTTCCAGGTTGCCGCACAGGACGTCCACCTGCTTTGCAATTTCGGGAATGCGTGCGCGAATCTTTTCGACGTGCGGCGGGAAGAAGTGGATCACCCGCTCAGGACGCACCGGCAATTCGCGGATGGGTTGCGGCGCGCCGACTGCCAGCGGCTTGTAGAAATGGATGGGGAGTTTCATACTGCCTCCTTCACAACTCTTCAGGTCCTGCGACGATCCCTTCATCGTGCAGTTTGCCGACTTCGCCCTCGCTCAAGCCAAGCACTTCCAGCAAAATTTCGTCGGTGTGTTCGCCGAGGCGCGGCGCGCGTTGCGCTGGCAACCGCGGCATCCGGCTGAAATCGAGGGGTGAGGCGGGCATCAGGTATGTGCCAATGCCGGGTTGTTCGACCATACTGAACATGGGGTTGTCTGTCGAGCAGTCAGGGTCCTGGGCAATGGCTTCGCGCACCGTGCGGTACGGTCCCCAGGTGACGCGGTGCTCCTCGAAGATGCGGCGTACCTCGGCGAAGGTGCGCGCGTGAAACCAGGGTTCCAGCAGAGCGGCAATTTCTCGCCGCGCGCGAAAGCGGTCTCCTTCTTCGTCCATGTTGAGACCAAGACGCTCGCCAAGGGCGTTGAAAGCGTCGGTCAACCCGGTCGCTTTGCCAAGCGCTTTCCATTGCAGGTCGGTCAATCCCACCACCATCACCCGCTTGCCGTCGAGGGTCTCGAAATCGCGTCCAAAAGCGCCGTACAGATAGTTCCCCTGTCTGGGTCGGTCGGTGTCGTTGATCATCACCTCAGCGATCATGCCAAGATGACCGATCATCGCCAGCCCGACATCCTTGAGCGCCAGTTTGACCAGTTGCCCCTCGCCGGTGCGCCGCCGGTGGCGTTCGGCAGCCAGTAATCCCACCGCAATCATCTGGCCCGTAATGAGGTCCCATGCTGGCAATACGTGATTGACCACCTCCGGCGAGGTGAAAGGACCGGTCATGAAGGGCAGCCCAAGCTGCGGGTTGACCGTGTAATCAACCTCTGACCCGCCATCACGCCGTCCCAGCAGGTTGACCATGATCAGATCAGCGCGGTGCGTTTTCAGCGCCTCGTAGCTGAGCCAGCCGCGCGCTGGGAAATTGGTGATGAACAGTCCCGCCTCATCGCCGGGGGCGCAGATCAGTTGCGTTAGCAATTCCTGCCCGCGCGGATGGCGAATATCGACGGCAATCGAGCGTTTGCCCTTATTGAGACCAGCCCAGAACAGGCTGTGTTTCCCGTCGAGGGTCACGGGCCAGCGCTTGTAATCAAGCCCGCCGCCAATCGGGTCAAAGCGGATGACATCAGCGCCCAATTGCGCTAGCGTCATCCCGCCAAGTGGCGCGGCAACAAATGCAGACCCTTCGACGACCCGCATGCCACTGAGGATACCGTTCATTGTGCATTTCTCCAATGAGGGATCAAGGAGTAGGGAGTAGGGAATAGGGGTTAGGGGTTAGAGGTTAGGGGTGAGATCGCTTGACTCAACCTGTGCCCTTCCCGTCCTCCCACCCGCACTCTTTCCACCTTCAGCCTATCCCACGCTCAACGTGCCCTATTCAACGGGTAACGACCACCTTCCTCCCTTCAACCGTACACCCGCTGTCTGCCTTCAACCCTTTGGGATCGAAGGGCGTGCAAACAGGAAGCGAGGACCGTTCTGCCGGCGAGATTCCCTTGCGGTCTGGCTGCGGGCGCTCGCCGAGGGGCGCCCCCACGCCTGCCCCACGTACAACCTTCGCACCTGCGACGTTCAACCTGCAATGTTCGACTTTCAACCGTACACCCTTCCCGCCTGCAACCCTTTCGCCGCTCGCCGCTCGCCTCTTCGCCTCTCGCTCCTTGCCCCTCGCCTCTCGCCCCTCGCCTCTCACCCCTTGCCTCTTACCTCTTCGCCTCTTGCCTCCTAGTCAGATCACCCGTTTAGCGCGCAGTTCGCTAATCTGCTCGTCGCTCATGCCGAGCACCTCTTTGAGCACCTCCTCGGTATGCTCGCCAAGTCTGGGACCGAGATGCTTGATCCGTCCCGGTGTTTCCGAGAGTTTGGGCACAACGTTTGGCACGATGATCGTTTCACCCAGATCCTCTACATCAATGGCGACGAGATTGCGCCGCGCGTGCACATGGCGATCACCAAAGATATCGGCAATGTCGTTGAGCGGCGCGGCCGGAGTATTCGTTGCGTAGCACCGCTCTAGCACCTCGGCGCGGGTAAGCGAACTGCACCAATCGCGCACAATTTCATTCACGTCGTTCGCGTGCGCAAGACGCACCTTCTGCTCGCCATAGATGCTCGACGATGCCAGTTCGGGTCGGCCCATCGCCTTTGCCAACCGCGCGAAGAGTTTGTCAGTTGCGCAGGAAATGGCGACCCATTTGCCGTCTTTGGTCTGGAAATGACCGTGGGGGCACGCAAAATCGTTGTGGTGCGGCCCGTGCCGCTCGCGCACTTTTTTGTACATGCCATAGGCAGGCACCAGTTCATCGCTACAGCGGAAGACCGATTCGTACAGGGCGGCATCGATATACTGCCCGCGTCCGGTTTTCTCGCGGTAGCGCAATGCCAGCAGCACCCCGATACAACCGTACAACCCGGTCATGTAATCGCCAAGCGTCGTCGAACCTGGCGTTACCGGCGTTCCCATTGGCATACCAGCCAGATATGAAATGCCGCCGACTGCGTGGGCGATGCGGGCAAATCCCGGGCGATCCTTATACGGTCCCGTCTGCCCGTAGCCGGTCACGCGCAGCATGATGAGACCTGGATTGATCTGACTGAGGACGTCCCATCCTAGCCCCCATTTTTCCAGGGTGCCAGGGCGAAAGTTTTCGCACAGCACATCAGCTTTTGCAACCAGCTCCTTGAAAATCTGCGCTCCTTCAGGATGTTGCAGATTGAGGGTCACTGAACGTTTGTTGCGCGACTCGCTGAGCCAGGTCAGTGTATCGCCGCGCGCTGTGGGAGTTCCGAAACGACGCAGGGCATCGCCCCCGATCGGATGCTCGACCTTCAACACGTCCGCGCCGAATTCGCCAAGCAGCGTGGCGCAGAAAGGCGCAGCGACAACCGTGGCGGCGTCGATCACGCGGATGCCCGCCAGCGGCAGAGTGTTCTCATTTCCATCCATTGTCGATCCCCTTATAACTAGATAATCTTCCGACTGCGCAGGTTCTTGATCTCCTCCGCCGAGATGTTCAGCAGCTCGCGCAAGACTTCATACGTCGCATTGCCAAGTGGCGGACCCAGATTCGTAATGCGTCCCGGAGTTTCGGAGAGGGTGGGAATAACATTCGGCACAACCACCCCGCCAATGCCTTCCGCCTCGATGCACGCAAGATTGCCGCGCGCTTTGAAATGCTCATCGTTGAAAATATCGGCAATGCTGTTCAGCGGGCCGATCGGGACTTCTTTTTCGAGGCAGCGGCGCATCACTTCATCGCGTGTCAGCGAGCCGACCCACTCGATGGTGATTTGGTTGACTGTGTCACGGGCTGCCAGCCGTTTCCGCTGATCGCCGTACAATTCAGGGGACGCGAGTTCAGGCCGCTCCATTGCCTCAGCGAGGCGCTCGAACATCTTGTCGGTCGTGCAGGCGATGGCGACCCACTTGTCGTCTTTAGTGCGGAAGTGACCATGCGGCACAGCAATGAAGCTTCCCGCTCCTTCGCGCTCACGAATCTTGCCGAATAGACCATAAGCAGGAGCGATTTCATCAAGCACGCGAAAGACAGCTTCGTAGATTGCTACATCAATCACCTGCCCCTTCCCGGTCTTCTCCCGGTGCCGCAGGGCAATCAGGACGCCAATCGCGCCGAACAGGCTTGCGATGTAGTCGCCAAGCGGCGCTGTGCCCGGCAGCACCGGCGTCTCGCCGGGAAACCCTGCCAGATACGAAAGACCTCCAAATGCGTGCGCGATATGCGCAAAGCCGGACCGTCGGCGGTACGGACCAGTCTGACCATACCCTGACACACGCAGCATCACCAGCCCCGGATTGGCGGCGCGCAGCACGGGCCATCCCAATCCCCACTCCTCCATCGTACCGGGGCGAAAGTTTTCGATCAGGATGTCTGATTTCGCCACCAGTTTGAGGAACAGCTCAACCCCTTCCTTCTGCCGTAGATCGATTGTCACTGATTTGCGATTGCGCGCCTCGCTGAGCCACGCGAGGGTTGCATCATGGCGGGGGGTGGGTGTGCCGAAACGCCGCATCGGGTCGCCGCCTATGGGATGCTCGACCTTCAACACCTCAGCGCCAAACTCGCCCAGTATCGAAGCCGCATACGGGCCAGCAAGAAAGTTGCCGACGTCGATCACCCGAATGCCGCTGAGCGGCAGGCGGTCATACTCAGGCGGTCGATCGGCAAATGGCAATGGCGCGGCATAGGCGCCGCCGCTGCTGATCGAAGACGCCGTAGACTGATCAGGCGATGACGCGAATGCTTCAGTGGATGGCGTATCACCCTCACTCACCGCCTCATGAGACGTCTGCTCCGACGACTCCTCAGGAGTCGATGCCGGGGTCTCCGTCTGCTCCGTCGCAACTGCTGCCTGACTCGCTGTTTTCGCGGAACGCGCCCCCTTTGTCATTTTTCTTCCTCCCATACACCCTCAGAACTGCGAGATACAAACAGATACTCTACCAGCGACGCCTGCTTCCACGCGCAATATTGTGATTGGTCTTCAAATGCGCAGAATGCTGCTGGGAAGATCTGTGCCGAATGCGGGGATGTGCATGCAAGATACGGAGAATAGTGTATCATATGAGTAAAACGTTGGTAACTATTGGTCTAAGATTGTCAACTCTCTGATCTCTGCCGGTGCACCTGACCTGATACGTCAACTTCTGACTCTTATTCAGTCCTCGTTCGCGGTTCTCAGTTCTCGTGCGAGGAGGGGCGGCATGACCTCAGAAGACCTGACCGCATGGATTGGTCGGACGGAGCACATTGAGGATGATATAAGCCCGGCACAGGCGGCAGCGGCGGCGGCAACGCTAGAGCCGCCCCCGCCATTGCCCGCGAAAGGTTCGGCGCTTCCGCCATTGTGGCACTGGTTCTACTTCTTGCCGCGCGCCCCGCAGTCGCAACTCGGCGTCGACGGTCATCCGCAGCGCGGTGGCTTTATGCCCCCTGTTCCTTACCCGCGTCGCATGTTTGCTGGCGCGCGCATTCGCTTCCATCATCCACTCATCATTGGTCAACCCGCTCGGCGCGAGGGGGTCATCCGCAACATTGCCCAAAAAGTGGGGCGCAGCGGTCCGCTTGCATTTGTGACTGTTGGCTACAATATTTACCAGGACGATACGCTCTGCATCGAAGAAGAGCAGGACATTGTCTACCGCGAACCAGGCGCACCTGTGCCTGCGCCTGTGCCAGTAGATCTTCCGCCGCCGCCGTCGGGCGCATGGGTGCGCACGGTGACTCCTGATACCCGCCTGCTTTTTCGCTTCTCTGCGCTTACCTTCAATGCCCACCGCATCCACTACGACCGACCCTATGCGAAGCACGAAGAAGGATATCCCGGTCTGGTCGTGCACGGTCCTCTGACCGCCGTGCTGCTGATGGAACTGGCGCGCCACCATGTCAATCGCCCGATTGTCGGATTCAGTTTCCGCAGCCAGGCGCCATTGTTCGACTTGGCGCCATTCCGGTTGATCGCCGTGCCTGCCGGGGATCGCATCGAACTTGAGGCGCAAGGACCCGATGGCGTGACGGCCCTCAGCGCCGTGGCGGAACTGGGGTAGGTTGAAAGCGGGATGGTTGAATGTTGAAGGTGGGGATGTTTTCGTCCTTTCTCCTATGGATCTCGATGATGAGACCAAAGCCGAGTTGATTAAGACTGCCCAATCGCTAAAAGGCAGTGAGCGCCGGATCTTCATGGCGCGCACGGTCAAAGCACTGGGTCCTGGCGGGCAGCGTCTTGCCGAGCGCGAGCTGGGCTGGAACCGCGCCACTATCCGTAAGGGCATGCGCGAGCTGGAGAGCGGTCTGACCTGCCTCGATGCCACACGTCGCCGCGGGCGCAAACCAGTCGAAGCGCGCCTGCCCAATCTGTTGAATGATATCCGCGACGTTGTGGAAGCCTGGCGGCGCAATCATGCCGAATGCCGCAGCGACGCCAGAGCGCCCTGTATGAGCGTCGAAGAGGTGCGCCGCGCTCTCATCGAACAGAAGGGATACAGTCCTGACGACCTCCCCTCTCTCCAGACCATCGCCGCTCGCCTGCGTGCGCTTGGATACCGTCCGCGCCGCTCGATGCGTTACCTGCGCCGTAGGCGTCGTCAGCAATAGCTGGGATGCTCAAAAAGTATAAACTCGATCAAATCACAATTTTCTGTGGTAATCTTTCCACACATAATCTCAACGACTTCTGCTACACTCGCAACCACAACGATCACCCCTTCTCTGCAAATCTCGACAACGATACAAGTCTATATCAACGATGAGAGGATTGCAGCGACGCTCTGCTGTGATTGGGGAATCATTTCCGACAGATGCGCTGGCAACCGCACCCTGTCCGACGTTCCACACCGCGGGTATGCGAGAGGGAACGAGCCAGAAGTCTGACTCTCGTCCACTGCTTCGCCGCAAGATATGCGTTCCCAAACGAAACGTCTAAGGCTTCAGGCATAGCGTTGTGAGTCGACGGGTCCCTTCTCTGCACAGTGATGCGGAATGTGCGGCTCGCCAACCGTCGTTCGTGAATTGTTACCGGGCGTGAATGCGCTGCATTTCCAGGTATTGGTGCGAGGGTTGACCGGGGTTTTTTTTCTCATCCCGGTTTGCGTCCCCGCTTCACCTGTGTGCTATCCAAATAACACGTGAGGAGGTTTTCGTATGGAAGCGGAAATGCGCGCCTTTGTCGACTCATTGCGCAAGAACATCACAGCCGAAGATGTGGTCAATCTCGAAGCGTGCATGGACTGTAAGATGTGCGGTGAAGCCTGCGCGTGGTATCTGGTCACCGGCGACGAAAAATTGCATCCTACCCACAAAACCGGGCTGATACGCCAGATCTACCGACGCTACATGACGATCGAAGGGCAGATCGGCGGCGCCCTCGGATTGGTTCCCACCCCGACACTTGACGACCTGAAGGAAAACATGCGCTACTTCTGGGCATGCACGGCGTGCGGGCGCTGCACGCTAGCCTGTCCGGCAGGCATCAGCACGCGGCGCATCGTGCGTCTCGCACGCGCCGCCTACACCGACTCTGGGCTGAGCCGCGCTAATCCGACCATCAAATCGATCATCGAAAACACCGAACGTCACCGTCACAGTTTTGGCCTGACCGTCCCGCAGGTCATTGGACGGGTTGGCCTGTTCCTGCGCAGCGAAGGGATCGAAGTGCCGGTTGAGGTGCACGGCGCTGAGCTGCTCTTCGTCTGCCCGGCGGCCGGCAACGCCAAAATCCCCGACTACGGCATCAAACTGGTCAAAATCCTCAATGCTGCCGGGGTCAGTTACACCATCTCGCCACGTGTGATCGACACCGGGACCGAGATCGACCATATTGCCGTCCACCATCATCTCTCAAAGCAGATGCTGGAAGAGTGGGAACAGGAGGCGGATCGGCTTGGCGTCAAGAAGATTCTGCTGGTGGAATGCGGCTGCGATGCGCGCACCCTCTACGCCGAAGCGTCAGAGGTTCTTGGGCGACCCTTCCGCTACCCAATCGTGAGCGTCGATACGCTCATGCTCGACCTGATCCGGGAGGGGCGTCTGCCGGTCGAAAAGACTAGTCTCAAAGTCACACTGCACGACCCGTGCTACGTCACCCGCCTCTCCGGGTTGGGAGACGTGCCCCGCGACCTGCTGAATCTGGTGACCGACAGCTTTATCGAAATGACACCCAATCGCGAATACAACTACTGTTGCAACGGCGGCGCTGGCGGCATGCGCCTGCCCGAAAACACTGACCTGCGACGCAAGATTTCGGTGCTGAAAGCGAACCAGATCCGTGCAACCGGCGCTGAGTATGTCACCTCGCCATGCGTCGTCTGTATGCTGTCGCTGGAGGACACCTGCCATACCTATGGGCTGGCGCGACCTGGCGAACGCATGGCGCTGGTGCTGTTCGAGGTCGTCTACGCCGCTATGGAACCGGCACTGGCAAAGCGCGGCGAACTGGACCGCATGTACGTTCCGGCAGAATTGCGCAATCGCGATCCCGATTTCTTCATGGAACACAGCGTCGAAGGACGGATGGCAGCGCTCATGCAGATGCCAGAGTTCCCGGCGCTGCTCGACTGGCTGGAGCGCGATGAGATCGTGCAGCGGTTCGGCAAAGACCATCCGCAGGTGTACGACCATTTGCGCGCATTGCGTGAAATGACCACGCCGACGATGCCAGCGTTGCGCGCCAGGGCCGTGGCAGGGCAGTGAGGGTCTGCTCGAATGTCTAATGGTCATCGGGCGTCGATGCGAGCGAAGCGATCGCCTGGCGAATCGGCGGATGTGGTACTGGCATGTTTTGCAATGACTGCACAGGCACAGGTTGCGGGCAGGACTCCGGTCGTTGTCCTCTTCCAGAAGAAGGAGGCGGATCATGATCATCATTGATGTGCTGAATATCGTCGCACCGATTGCGATGGCCGTTCTTCTGATCGGCGTCGGAGTGCGACTGGGAAGGTTTGCCTGGGCGCTCATGACGCGGCGACGCTTCCGCGGCGTGTCTCCGACCTTCGAGCGAGCGCCGCGTCGGTTAGGGTTCTTCGAGGCGCTGCACGCCGTGCTGTTCGGTCCGGTCACCCACTTCTACAAACGCGCCAATCCGACCTGGACGCGCGGCTACCTCTACTACCACATCGCCATTATCACTGAGGTCATCGGCTACACTCTTTCGGCGCTTATTGTCTTTGCCCACGTTGCGTTCGGCAAACCGGTGCCGGACGTGGCGCTGCACGCCGAAGAGAGCTTCAACTACACGCCCGCCAACTTGCTGGCGCTCATCTTTGGCAACGGCGAGGCGCTTCAGTCACACTTTCTATTCGGCGCTGCCGCGCCCTATTTCGTAGGCATTACCTGGATCGCCGTCGGATTCGCCGTGGTAGGCAACCTCCACCTGATGGTAACATTGCTGCGGAAACGGAGCGGCGCGGTGGTCAGAGATATCGACCATGCAGCGCGCGGCATTCGCACGCCAGGACGCCTCCCATGGGATCGGTTGCTGGTGCGTAGCATTATTTTCTGCATCATCTGGACAGAACTGTTCGCGCGATTGAACCTGGTGCATGGCATCGTCTACGTTCATGCGCTGCTGGGACTGGCGCTCTTCACGCTTTTGCCATTCACCTATCTGTTCCATATCATCTACAACTTCATCGCAGTCTACTATGCCGTCCAGCGTCGCATGGCGCGCACGATTGCGTAAGTTGTCAAAGAGCGGTTAACTTGCATCTCCGCCAGGAACCGTGTATAGTACGAACAGCGCGTTGTGGCGCTGTTCTCCGCACGTATCCTGATCCATCTCCAAGACGATGGGTGTCACCGGTGATGGCTGATAAGGTCAAGGAGGCGTCCTTGAGAAGCGCTGATTTACTTTTTACTCCGATTCCTGAGCGGATCGCCCGTCTCCGTGAGCTGGCGTACAACCTGTGGTGGAGCTGGCATCCCGAGGCGCAGGATCTGTATCGCCGCATCGATGCTGACCTGTGGGAAGAGGATTACCACAACCCGGTTGATTTCTTGCGCGACGTGCGCCAGCGCAAACTCGAGGCCGCCGCCGCTGACCCGGCGTACCTGGCTGAGTATGATCGGGTGATGGCGGCATTCGACCGATATATGGCGGCCGAGGACACCTGGTACCGCCGTACCTTTGGCAACGGCAACGACGTGATGATCGCCTACTTTTCGGCAGAGTTCGGTCTCCACGAGTCGCTGCCGATTTACTCGGGCGGTCTCGGCATCCTGGCAGGCGATCACGTGAAAGAGGCGAGCGATCTGGGGTTGCCGCTCGTTGCTGTCGGCTTCATCTATCCGCAGGGATACTTCCGGCAACGCCTGGACGCGAGCGGTTGGCAGGAGGCGATCTACTCCAAGCTGAACTTTGCCGATATCGCTGCGACGCAGGCGCTGACCGCTGACGGGCGCGAGGTGGTCGTCGAGGTCGATCTGCCCGGTCGCACGATCTATGCCAAGGTTTATCGCATTCAGGTCGGACGAGTGTCGTTGTTCCTGATGGACACCGACATTCATCCGAACAGCCCGCAGGACCGCGAACTGTCGGCGCGACTGTACGGCGGCGACCAAGAAATGCGTATTGCTCAGGAAATTGTGCTGGGCATCGGCGGAGTGCGTGCGCTGCGCCAGCTCGGTATTCAGCCGAACGTTTGGCATATGAATGAGGGACACTCCGCCTTTCTGGTGCTCGAACTGGCGCGTGAGAAAGTCGCGCAGGGCATGTCGTTTGATGAGGCATGGCGCGAGGTGCAGGCACAGTCGGTCTTCACCACGCATACGCCGGTGCCAGCAGGCAACGATGCATTCCCGCTCCACCTGATGGAGAAGTACTTCAGCCATTTCTGGCCCCAACTCGGATTGACGCGCGAGCAATTCTTCAACCTCGCGCTGCAACATCAGCATTGGGGACCGACCTTTGCCATGACCGTCCTGGCGCTGAAAGGGTCGCATGCGCGCAATGGCGTGAGCAAACTGCACGGTCACGTGGCGCGCGGCATGTGGCAGTGGCTCTATCCTGGCAAAGCGCAGGACGAAGTTCCGATTACCTCGGTCACCAATGGCGTTCACAGCAGTACATGGCTGGCGCCAGCGATGCGCCGCCTGTACGATGAGGCGCTTGGTCCCGACTGGGAAGAGGATCTTGACAATGTCGCGCTTTGGGCAAAGGTGCGGGATATTCCCGACGAGCGGTTGTGGGAAGTGCGGCAGGCGCTGAAACGCGACCTTATCGCAATTGCGCGGGAGCGCGTGCGTCAGCGCCACCTACGACTGGGATCTCCGCCGCAAATCTGGCCCGTGCTCGATGAAAAGATTCTCACCATCGGCTTCGCGCGCCGCTTTGCCACCTACAAGCGTGCAACGTTGCTGTTCCGTGAGCCGGAGCGCCTCAAGGCGCTGCTCAACCGCAGCGATTGCCCGGTTCAGATCATCTTCGCTGGCAAGGCGCATCCTGCTGATGACCCAGGAAAACAGTTCATTCAGCACGTCTATCAACTGTCGCAGCAACCCGGCTTCCTGGGCCGCATTCTCTTCCTGGAAGAGTACGACATGGCGCTGGCGCGCGCCTTAGTTCAGGGGGTTGACGTCTGGCTCAACACGCCGCGCCGACCGTATGAGGCAAGCGGTACTAGCGGTCAGAAGGCGGGTCTGAACGGCGTCGTCAATGTTAGCATCCTCGACGGTTGGTGGCCTGAGGCGTACAATGGCAGAAATGGCTGGGCCATTGGCGAAGAGCGCGAATATAGCAACCAGGACGAACAGGACTGGAACGACTCGCAGCACCTGTACCGCGTCTTGGAGCAGGAAGTCATTCCAACCTACTATGACCGTGGACCTGATGGCATCCCGCATCGATGGCTGGCTATCTGTAAGGAGTCGATTGCCACGATTGCGCCGGTGTTCAGCACTCGTCGCATGGTCAAGGAATATGTTACCCGATTGTACTTGCCCGTTGCAGAAATGCAGGCATCGTAGGGGCGCGGCAGGGCTGTAGCTTTCATCGGGGCAGGTCTGAGACCTGCCCCGATGGTCAGTGCCGCTGCATCCGCATAGCAGGGGCGCGGCGGCGCTGCGCATCCACTCCTCTCGGAAGGGCAGGTCTCAGACCTGCCCCGATGGTCGGCGCCGTTGATACTGATAACCTCAAAACCAATCAACCCTGCCCCAACCGGCGCTTCAGCTCCTCGAACTCGGCTTCAACTGCAATGTCGCGTTCCAGGTCGCGGAACTTGTTCTCCAGCGTGTCGCCTTCAAGCTTCGCCATCGCTTCGGCGCGGTCGAGGCGCTCGTCGACGCGGCTTTCAAGTTGGTCCAGTTTGTCCAGCGCCGAAATACGGGTGGCCTGGCGCACAGTGCGCTGGATGGCCTCCTGCGTTTGCGCGCGGTTCTTCTTGGCAATGATCAGATCACGCTTCGCCTGCACTTCGGCAATCCGGGTCTGCAACTGCACCAGCGCCTGCTCCAGTTGCTCGACCTGTTTCTCCTGCGCGTCGGACTGATCGCGGTACTGCTCGTACAGTTTGTGCGCCTGCACCTTGCGCGCCAGGGCAGCCTTCGCCAGCGCCTCATCGCCGGCCCGCAACGCCGCTTCCGCCTTGCGGTCCCAACTTTCGGTTTCAGCTAGGTATTGTGCTTCCATGCGGTTGAGCCGCGCCAGGTCCGCCATTGCCGCCGCCACGTTGGTCTTGACCTCGTACTCCTGGTCGTGCAACTGACGCAAATACTCGTTCGCCATTTTCTCGGGGTCTTCCGCGTTGTCGAGCAGGGCGTTGATATTGGCGCTCAGGATGTCGCGGATGCGGACGAAGATCGACATGTCTCCAACCTCCTTAAGGTCGCTTCTCTTTCATTATCGACGTTGCGCCTTTGCCGTCCAGGCGGAAGCAGGCGTGTCGCCCGCTCATTCTAGCACAGCGCAAAGGCGTTGTACACTCCCATATACGTCGTTGCTCTGGTAAGGTTGCGCAGGTATAATCGTAACCGGCAGGCAGCCGCGCGACCTGCGAATGCTCACAGGTTGCTATGGCTGCACTACTAGAGTTATCGTTCGTTCGCCGTTTCGCTCCCCGCATCGGGCTGATGATCGCCGCTCTGGCGACGCTCGCCTGGATGCAGCGCCCCGACGGACGGTTGCATGTTTTCTTTCCGGCGCTCAAGGGAGACGTCGCCCTGGTGCAGACTCCAGGCGGCAGATACCTGCTGATTGACGGCGGCGCCGACCCGGACGCGCTGGTGACGGCGTTGGGAAGGCGTCTGCCGTTCTGGCAACGTGAACTGACGCTGGTCATCGTGACCTCATTCGATGGGCAACGCCTGCCAGGGCAGGTGGCAGCCCTGGAACGCTACCGGGCGCAACGGGCGCTGGCGCCGCCGGGCGTCGCATCGAATGCCACGCTGGATGCGTGGCGACAGGCGCTGGCATACAACGCGACGCCAGTGCACACACTGCGCACCGGGCAACGCCTGGAGATCGATGGCGTGACGCTGCGCGTGCTGGATTGCAACGATCAGGGAGCGCTCCTGCGCTTGGAGTACGGTGCAACCAGCGTGGTTTTCGCGCACACCGCCTCGTCCGATATGCTCGAACGCCAGGCGGATCGCCGCACTTCGCTGCTCATCTATCCCTGGCAGCGTGACCCGCACACCCTGCTGGTCGAGTCGCTGCATCCTGCAGCGATCGTGTATAGCGACGGCTACCAGACGCGGCACGTGCCACAACAAACCTACCGCGAACGCGCCATCGGCGGTGCACGCCTGTACCACGAACGGGTGGACGGCGACATCGAGTGGGTGAGCGACGGACGCCGCGCGTGGGTGGTGACGTCGGTGCGCCATACGCCATAGACGCTGCTCAGGACAGAGCCGCTGCACCTCAAGCAACGCTCAGGTGCGAGTGTTGCAAGACGTGCTGAAATGATAGCCAGCGTGCAGCGTGCAATCCGTATGCATCCGTCTCGATCCGTGCGAATCCTTGTTCCATTCATGCGTGGAGAGCGATCAACTTGAACCCAGCGCCAGATCAGACAAACGCTCCAGCCCTGCTCTAGTTTTTGGACGGCAACAGGTCTGAGTCGGTGTATGATATAATCAGAACACCAGTTCGTTGAACCACAGGAGCGCAGCCATGATCGACGACCCTCCACGCATTCCTGTCCAGATCGATCGATTGCCGAAAGATTTACAGAAAATGTGTCGTGACTTATACACAACGAATGAACAGAGGGAACAGAAGCCAGATAACTACCTGCAACCTGATACTATCTATTGTGGCGACGCCCGGCAACTCCTGCCTCAGATTGAGCCGAACAGCATTGCCCTGAGCGTCTGGTCGCCGCCCTATTTTGTTGGAAAAGAATATGAAGAGCATCTTTCATTCGATGAATGGCAGAACCTGCTCAGCACTGTCATACGCCTCCATTTTCCCATTCTCAAGCCCGGCGGGTTTCTCGCCATCAATATCGCTGACATTCTCGTGTTCAAAGACCAAACGATGCCTCGCATTCAGGCGGAAGCCGTGAATAGAAAGCGATCTCCGGTCACGAGAGAGGATGTTCTCAGAGCAATTGAACAATATCCCGGATATAATCGTTATCAACTCGCAAAGCTGCTGGGTTGCAGTGAGCAAACTATCGACCGTCGGCTTCACGGCAATAATATTCGCGGCGGTAAATATGAGGTTCAAACGAGGGTCAAAATAGTCGGAGGGATGGTCGAGGATTGGGCGCTGCAAGCTGGGTTTTACACATATGATAGAAGGATATGGGTTAAGGACGCAGCATGGGAGAACTCCCGGTGGGCCAGCCTTTCGTATCGTTCAGTGGATGAGTTTGAATACATATATATCTTTTGGAAACCGGGTATCACTAAATTTGACAGAAGGAGACTTTCTCCTGAGGAATGGAAACGTTGGGGCTCAAGAGGAGTATGGTATATTCCATCCGTACGATCAAATGATGATCATGAAGCGAAATTCCCGGTAGAGCTGCCTTCCAGAATCATCAGGCTGCTCACTGATCCCGGAGATATTGTCCTTGATTGCTTTGTAGGAAGCGGAACGACTGCAGTTGCAGCAATACGTGAAGGTCGCCGCTACATTGGTATCGAAATCCTCGAAAAGTATGTGCAGCTCGCAAACAATCGAATAGACAGGGAGAAGGAGAAAGGATGTCAGAGAATCCTATTGGAGTGTCAAGATGATTATGGATTTGAGTGATCTACGAAATAATCCTGATCTCGTAGAAGATATCGAGAAATCAACCCTACGTATGGTCACTCTGGCCATTTATGATTACCGCACTCTGGCACGGGATATTTTCAAGGCCGAGTTCGACCCGGTATCGGATATTGGCGAAGACATAACCAGAGAAGCCCTGGATAGGCTTGGAATGTCCAGGATAGATCAGCGGCTGTTCGGCAAGATTGACTACAAGCGAGCTCGTTATCTTTTTCACCCTGAGTATGCTGTCCGGCAAGCACTTTTCATTGACTCAAAGTCTGAGAAAATAGAAGGTCAAAACACTGCAACATTGCAGCTCTCTCAACTTTCCATGGAGGTCAGGCAAAAGCGCGCCGGAAAGGAGATCCAAATAAAAGGCAAGATCCCAGAAGTGATAGATTTGAAAGGAGTGCAGTATATAACGACGACCATTTTCGTGAAGTACAATTACGATCGTGACAAAGAGCAAGGAGTTAATGAATTGAAAAGCATCACAATTGCCGCTGTGCCAATGGGAATACTCCAGGATCGATATAATCCCAGTTCAAGTGACACCATCTGGCTCGCTGGGCGCAACGCACCTTCTCTCGGCGAAGAGTTTCGTGTACGGTTGAGTTTCGCGCGTTTGAAACAGAAAGCGTCCTGGCGCGTTCAGGAAATCCCAATGCTGTCTGACGAGTTTAGTTGGAGTTCTTAATAAGCGCTTTTTATCCTTCATGACCGCTTGTGACTCCACTTCGTTCCACAACGCGACAAATCCTGGGTTTCCAGGCGCGGTTTCCGGTTCCTGGCTCTCAGTTCTCAGCTCTCAGTTCTCGGTTCTTGGTTCTTGGTTCTCAAGTTCTCTCACCCCATGCTCGCTGCCTTGCAAAAATTCCCCGCGACCATGGCGCGCCCTGTTGAGGTGATGCGCGGCTACTCCCTCGAAACGCTGCGCGCCGATGTGATAGCAGGCGTAACCGTCGGGCTTGTGCTGTTGCCGCAGGCGCTGGCGTTCTCGCTCCTCGCAGGTCTGCCGCCGGAAATGGGGCTCTACTCCGCAATTGTGGCATCGATTATCGGCGCATTATGGGGATCATCGAGTCATCTGCACACTGGTCCGACGAACACGGCATCGCTGCTTACCCTTTCAGTGGTTCTGCCGCTTGCAACGCCGGGCACGCCTGAGTTTATGGCGCTTGCTGGCATGCTGGCTGTCCTGGCAGGCGTGCTGCGCCTCATCTTCGGGTTGGCGCGTCTGGGGTTGCTGGTCAATTTCGTCTCCGACTCGGTCGCCGTCGGGTTCACGGCTGGCGCTGGCATTCTGATTATCTCCAATCAGATCGCGCCCATCATGCGCCTTGATCTGCCAATGGGCGTTGGTCTGATTGATACACTCGTCCTGAGTGCAGAACAAATCCAACGGACCCACCTGCCGAGTCTCCTGCTCGGTATCGCAACGATTGCGCTTATCGCCCTCCTGCAACGGTTGCAGCGACGCCTGCCGACCCTCCTGATCGCCCTGGCCATTGCATCGCTGGCCGCCTGGGCGTTGCGCCTGGAGGACGCTGGCGTGCGCACCCTTGGCGTGTTGCCGCAATCGCTTCCGCCGCTTGCCAGCCTGCCGCTGCTGGATCTGAACCTGATCGGGGCGCTGGCGAACGGCGCGCTGGCAGTGGCAATCATCGGGTTGGTGGAAGCCTCGGCAATTGCGCGCGCTATCGCAACACACTCTCAGCAACGTCTCGATAGCAATCAGGAGTTTATCGGGCAGGGGCTGGCAAACATTTGCGCTGGGTTCTTCTCCGGTTATCCGTGTTCTGGTTCCTTCAACCGGTCGGCGCTGAGTTTTCAGGCAGGGGCGCGCACCAGCCTGGGAAATGCGTTTTCCGGGGTCTTCGTGCTTCTTGCGATGTTTCCACTAGCGCCGCTGATCGCGCACCTGCCGCGTCCGGTGCTGGCTGGCGCCCTGGCCATTACCGCCTGGAGTATGGTTGATTACCAGGCAATCCGGCGCATCTGGCACGCCGACCGGGTCGATGGCGCGATCTCGCTGATCACGCTGGCGGCGACCCTCTTCGTTCCGCTTCAGTTTGCGATCATCAGCGGCGTACTGATGTCGCTCGGCGCATATCTGTGGCGCACCAGCGCACCGCGCGTCCAGAGCGTGCTCCCTGACGCTGACTTTCGCCACTGGGAATATCAGCCGCATCTGCCAATGTGCCCGCAACTGGCAGTCGTCGATGTGCTCGGCGATCTTTACTTCGGCGCCGTCAACCACGTCGAAGAACAGATGAACGCCTTGCTGACCAGAAACCCAACTCAACGGTTCCTTCTGTTGCGCATGCATAGCGTTCAACGGTGCGACATCAGCGGCATCAAGATGCTCCAAACAATTGCACGTCGGTATCGCGACCGTGGCGGCGGGGTCTATTTTGTTCGGGTGCGTCCGCCTGTGCGCCAGATGATGGATGTCACCGGCTTTACGCAGTATGTGGGAGAAAATCATTTTCTAGATGAAGATCATGCGATTGATTATCTCTTCCATCGCGTTCTCGATCCGGCGGTCTGCATTTACGAATGTGAGGTGCGTGCGTTCCGCGAATGCCAGAACCTGCCGAAGCGACCGCTTCCCCCCGAAGCCATTCTGCTGCTGCCAGCAATGGGCGCATTGCCACAGGTTCTCACGATCGAGCCGCGTGAGTTGTGGCGCCAGATCCGCGGTCCCTCTCCGCCGCGCGTCATCGATGTGCGCGAGCCGCGCGAGTATCGCCAGGGTCACATCCCGCAGGCGGAGTTGCTGCCGTTGTATGAATTGCTCACCCATCCTGAAAGTGTGAGCCGTGATCGTCCCATTGTGCTGGTGTGTCGCAGCGGTCGCCGCAGTGAACGCGCCGCAGCGGCGCTGATGAACCGCGGGTTCGACCAGGTGGCGATTTTGCGCGGCGGCATGCTGGCATGGGAGGCAAGCGACCTGCTGATGGCAATTGGATAATTGCTTGCTTCCGGACTCTCAGTTCTCGGTTCTCGGTCCTTGGTTCTCGGTTCTTAACCCGACATCACTTCCACACCACAGAAGTATGTCGTGCGGCGCGTCATAATCCGCTTCTCGCCGGTCAGCCGGACCGATGCGCACAGCGGCAGGTGCGCCGATGAGTTGCCAGCCATGATATGCACTGTCACCGGCTCAACGGCGAGTTGCATCGTTGCATCATAGTACGCGAGCAGCTCAACGGGCAATGTAAAGACCACGCGCTTCCGCTCACCCGGCTCGAGATGCACCCGCTTGAACCCTCGCAGTTCTTTGACCGGTCGGGTAACGCTGGCGCCTTCAGTGCGTGTGTACAGTTGCACCACCTCGTCGCCGCTCCGCTCCCCGACATTGATCACCTCCACCGATGCCTGCACCACACCATCGGTCGTCGCTTCAGGCGTCACGGTCAGATTCTCGAACGCGAACTGCGTGTAGCTCAACCCGAAGCCGAACGGAAAGAGCGGTTGATTGCTCTCGTCCACATACGGTCCATAGAAGAATGATCGCGCCCCCGACGGTCGATGTGCGTAGAAGAGCGGAACCTGCCCCACATGCCGCGGGAAGGTGATCGGCAACTTACCGCCAGGATTGGCATCACCGAAGAGCACATCCGCCAGCGCCGACGCTCCTTCCGATCCCGGCAGCCATGCTTCGACCACTGCTGGCGTCGCTTCGACCAGACGGGGAATGGCGTAGGGGCGCCCGGTGACCAGCGCCAGCACTACCGGCGTTCCCGTCGCCAGGATCGCTTCGACCAGTTGTTGCTGCACACCGGGAAGAGTCAGGTGCGCGCTGTCGCGGAACTCGCCCGAGGTGCAATCCGGCGTCAAACCCGCCTTGTCGCCCACAACAACGATTGCCACGTCCGCCTTGCGCGCCGCCTCGACCGCTTCGGCGAACCCTTCGGTTGATGACGAATTGACCTCACACCCCCTGGCATAGAACACCTGCGTCGTTGGTGACACGGCGCGGCGGATCGCTTCGACAATTGAGATCATCGAAGCGCCGGTCTCAACCAGGTGGATCGAGTCCGGCAGCGGATGCTCGGAGAAGCCGAGCCGACTCAGCATGATCAGCGTCTCGATATGCGCCGGATAGGAATAGTCGCCCAGCAGATTGCGCTTACTATCGGCGTTGGGTCCGATGACCGCAATGGCGCCAATGGTTTTCGGCAGCGGCAGCAGCTTGCCTTCGTTCTTGAGCAGCACAATCGACTTGCGGGCAATCTCGCGCGCCAGCTCGCGTTGCGCTGGCGTGTCGAACACTGCCAGCACGGCGTCTGGATCAACGTAAGGGTTCTCGAACAGCCCAAAGGCGAACTTCAACGTCAGAATGCGGCGCACCGAACGGTCAATCCACTCTATTGGAACATCGCCATTCGCAATGGCGTCAAGCAACGACTGACCGTAGGCATCGACGCTTGGCAGTTCAATATCCACGCCCGCCTCGAGCGCCAGTCGCGCCGCGTGCGCTTTGTCGCACGCCAGTTTGTGGTAGTTGCGCAACTGATCGATCGCCATATAATCGGAAACGACCAGTCCATCGAAACCCCACTCATAGCGCAAGATGCCGGTCAGCAACCACGGCGCAGCGCTGCACGGCTCACCATCGATTTCGTGGTAGGCGGGCATGATCGACGCCAGCCGCGCCGCGCGCACCGCCGCCTCAAACGGCGCCAGGTAGACCTCGCGCAATTCGCGCGCTGTGATGTGCGCTGGCGCCCAGTTGAGACCTCCTTCCGACGCGCTGTACCCGACAAAGTGCTTACCGGTCGCCATCACGCCTTCCGACCAGCCCGCACCCTGCAATCCGCGAATGTAGGCAGCGCCCATGACCGACGTGAGGTACGGATCCTCGCCAAACGTCTCCTCGGTGCGACCCCAGCGCGGATCGCGGGCAATGTCGAGCACCGGCGCCAGCCCGTGATGCACGCCGACCGCGCGCATCTGCTGGCGAATGACGCGGGTCATCGCCTCGACCAGTTCCGGCTCCCACGTGCTGGCGACGCCGATGATCTGCGGAAAACTGGTGGCGCCGTTGGCAAGGAACCCGCTGCAACACTCATCGTGGATCAGCGCCGGGATGCCCAACCGCGTCTCTTCAACCAGAAACTTCTGGATCTGATTCGCCAGCTTCGCGGTTTCGACCGGACCCAGAACACTCCCCCCGGCGAGGCGCGTCACCTGTCCCAGACCGTGCGCCATTCGCTCCTGCGCCCATTGCCGGTTCAGCCCGCGCTCATCGGCAATCTCGTAGATCCAGCGGCTGCCCAATTGCGCCACTTTCTCTTCGACCGTCATCCGACCGATCAGGTCGTTAACGCGCTGTTCAATAGGAAGACCGGGGTTTTGATACGGATACGTGGTTGTCGTTGCGTCAGACATGATTCATTGACCTTGTGATGCAATCAGAACTTCGTCGCTGCGCGGCATTTCCGCATACAGATGACAGGCGACCTGCGCGCCATCGACGTCGAACTGCGGCGGCGTCACCCGGCGGCAGACATCCATGACATGCGGGCAGCGTCCAGCAAAACGACATCCCTGGCGCAAATACTCGTCCTGCTCGATATCGGAAAGGCGAATCATGCCCTGCCAGCGACGAGCGGGATCCGCCTCCGGGATCGAGGCGCGCAGCAATTGCGTGTAGGGGTGCTTCGGCGCCATCAACACCTGCTCGACTGTCCCCATTTCGACGATTTTGCCGCGGAACATGATAGCGATACGATCGCACACATAGTACGCCGTCGCCAGATCGTGCGTGATATAAAGAACGCTCACGCCAAAATCGTCGCGCAGGCGTTTGAACAGATTGACGATTGACATTCGCAACGATGCATCGACCATCGAAACCGGCTCATCGGCGATAATCAGTTTCGGATCGGTCAATAAGGCGCGCGCAATCGAGATGCGCTGCAACTGACCGCCGGAAAACTCGCTGGGATATTTGCCCGCCAGATCGTCGTAGGTAAGACCCACCAACCGCAGTTTGGCGTCGATCCGTTCAATCGCCTCCTGTTTGCTCGTCGCCAGGCGGTAATTCTGGATCGTCTCGAAGAAATAGCGCTCGACAGTACGCAACGGATTGAAGGTGGCAAAAGGGTCCTGGAAAATTGCCTGAATGCCTTCGGTGAACCAGACCTTTTCGTTCTTACCTTCTCGCCTACCGTTGTGAATAATCGTACCGGATGTGGCACGCTCAAACCCCATGATGATGCGCGCCGTCGTCGATTTGCCGCACCCGCTCTCACCCGCCAGCGCAAAAATCTCCGCCGGTCTGATAAAGAATGAAATATTATCAACCGCCGTGATTTTCACCCGTGAGAGCACACTGCCGAGCGTGAATATTTTCGTCAGATTCTCAACTTCAAGCAGCTTTTCCATAACTTCCTTCTCCAACCAACCAGCAGGCGACTCTGTGATCTGGCGCAACCCGAGTGAAGCCTGGCATCTCGCGTTTGCAGATCTCCATAGCGTGGGGACAGCGCGGATGGAAAGGACAACCGGACGGCGGATTGGCGAGCGACGGCGGGCTTCCCGGCACGCTCTCACGCGGAGTCTTATCGCCGAACCTGGGCAGCGAATCGATCAGATACCGCGTATAGGGGTGGGTCGGCGCGCCGAAGATCCGTTCCGCCGACGCTTCTTCGACAATCTTTCCCGCATACATAATGCCGATACGGTCGGCAATGTTGGCATGCACTCCCATATCGTGCGTCACCAGCACGATCGTATTCTTCAGCCGAGACTGCACATCTCTGAGCAGTTGCACCACGCCGCGCTGCACGACGACATCAAGCGCCGTCGTCGGCTCATCGCCGATAATGATGCGCGGTTTGAGCAACGTCGCCAATGCGATCGTTACGCGCTGCCGCATGCCGCCCGACAGTTGATGCGGATAGGCGTCGAGGATTTTCGGCGGCAGTCCAAGTTCCACCAGGTGCTCGCGGGCGAGCGCAAAGGCTTCGCCTTTCTGTCGCACATCCAGATGGCTTTCGATAAAGTCGCGGTAGGTATCGCGGATGCGCATCACCGGGTTGAGCACGCTCATCGATCCCTGTGGCACATACGCGATATAGGTCATGCGCAACCGACGCTTCTCTTCCTGTGAGAGGGTTGCAACATCGATCTCGGCGCCGTTGACGCGATAAACAACCTTTCCGCCCATCAGGCGCAATGGCGGCTCGATCGCAGCGGCGAGCGCCTTGAGCAGCGTTGATTTGCCGCATCCGCTCTCGCCAGCGATGCCATAGACTTCATTCTCCCGGATCTCCAGATCGACGTCGTTGACCGCTTGGATGATTTTCGTTTTGCCGTAGATGTCGAGCGCATAAAAGGCCCGGAGCGCCTCTGCGCGCAGAATTGCATCGCCCATGCTGCGTGTCTCAGGCGCCTACGCGCTGCACGCGCGTGCGCGGATCGAGATATTCACTGATACTGACCGACAGCCAATAGAGCGCAATGAACAACATCACCGAGAGCGTGATCGGCGTCAGCACCCACCACCAGCGTCCAAGCAGGATCGCCTGGTAGTTGATCGCCCAGTAGAGCATCGTTCCCAGGGTCGGAATGGACATATCGAGCAAACCCAGGATTGCCAGCGTGATCTCCAGTCCGATCGCCCATGCCATGTTGTTGATCAGGGTCGAGAAGATCAGCGGCATGGCATAGGGCATGTACTCATTGAGCACCAGTTTGAGCGTGCCTGTGCCGGAGAGAATGGCGGTCTGCGTAAAATCGCGTTCGCGCAGGCTCAGAATCTGCGACCGAATGAGACGCGCATCCCACGCCCAGCCGAAGAACGCCAGCAACAACCCGAGCGTCGCCAGGTTCAGGCTGGCGCGGATCAGCATCGCCATCATGACAATGATCAGAAAGAGCGGAATGACCAGAAGACTGTCGCTCAGGAACATCAGCGCCCGATCCCATGAGCCGCCGCGATACCCGGCCACCATCCCCACGATCACCGCGATAATCCGCGAGACAACGCCTGCGATCACGGCGATGATCAGCGAGTTGCGCACGGCGAAGGTTGCGTTCCAGAACACATCCTGACCGTTGGAGTCGGTCCCCAGCCAGTGCTCTGCGGAGGGGCGCAGATCGCGCGGAACCTGTCCCCAGCGCGTCGGGTCGTAGGGTGAAAACAGTGAGAGCGCCGCAAACGTCAGCAGCAGGCACAATACCCAGAAGGCGACGGCAAAGCGAACATCTCTGAGGAGATCGCGAAAGAGTCTCACCTGCCTGAACTCCCTACATATACCGAATTCGCGGGTCGAAGAACGGGTACATCAGATCGACGATCAGCACGCTGGTAGTAATGGCAATGATCGAAAAGATCGTGATGCCCATAATCAGGTTGTAATCACCGTTGACGATTGCGTTGTAGAGCAGGGTGCCCAACCCCGGATAGGAATACACGATCTCGGTGATCAACGCTCCGCTGAAAATCAAGCCGAGCGACAGACCCAGCCCGGTAATCTGCGGCAGCAGCGCGTTGCGAATGACGTAGCGTGAGACGATCCGGCTCTCTTGAACGCCGCTCAGTTTGGCGTAGGCGACGAAACTCTCCGCATTGACGTTCTGAACGACCAGTTTCATCGTCTGAAACCAGGCCGCAGCGCTCAGAATAAAGATCGACAGAGCAGGGAGCACTGAGTGCCAGAGGACGCTCTGGATGAAGGGCCACGTCCATGATGGCCGCATCCCCAGCCTGGCGCCGCCCGACACCGGGAACCAGCGCAGGAGATAGGCAAAGAGCAGCAGCAACGCGAAGGCGAAGATGTAGTAGGGGAGCGGACGCACGACCATGGCGATCGCGTCGAGGGTGCGCGACCAGCTCCGGTCAGCGTAGTATCCGGCAAATCCGCCGATCAGATTGCCGATCGCCCAGGACAGGAGCGTCGTGGTGAGCAACAACCCGACTGTCCACGGCAGCGCCGTCATGATTAGATCGAGCACCGGCGTCGGGAACTGGAAAAACGACACCCCCAGGTCCCCACGGAAGAGCCTGCCCCAAAACGCTAGATACTGATCGAACCATGATCCTTCCAGTCCGTACATCTGCTGGAGGTCGGAGATGATTTTATCCATCGCCCCCGGTTCCAGATACGCGCCGCGCGCCCGCATCTCAGCGATGGTGCGCAGCACCGGATCGTTCGGCAGCAGCCGCGGGATAAAAAAGACCGCCGTGATGCCTAGCAGAATGACCAGCACATACTGGATCAATCGCGGAATCAGGTATTGCTTCAGAAACATGGCGCAGGCTTCCTTCCGAGGTCTCAATATATGCTCTCCCCGCCCTCCTCCCAGGCGACGCGGCCCTCACACCCTGCCCTCTCCCAGGGCGACGCGGCCCTCACCCTGACGTTGCACGTTCAGCGTTCAACGCTGAACGTGCAACTCTTTCTGATCACCGCGTTCCCGTCGGCTGCAGGAAGGGCGTCATATACTTGAACGGACCCCAGTGCGTGTACGGCTGCGTGTACGGATTCTCGGCGCCGGGCCAGTTTGTCCAGTAGGTCTGATCCCACGCAATAAATCCCACGTAGCCGAAGGTCGGAATGCCGGGCATTTCGCGCACGGCGATCTTCAACCCTTCGATGCCGACATCAACCACTGCCTGATAGTTCGTGGGATCGGTCTTGCGCAGTTTCTCGATCACTGCATCCATCTCCGGATGCGACCAGCGCGACGGGTGGCCGCTAGTGTTCTCACCGACCGGCTTCACATACGCCGAGTTGTAGTAGTCGAGCACCCGGTAGAGGTCTGGTCCTGCGCCCCACGGTTCTTGCGCGGGCCAGTTGCTGGAGACATCGAAATCGCCGGTGGCATTCAGGCTGGCCGCTGCTTCTGAGGAATACACCTCGGCGTCAATGCCGAACTTCTTCCACTGCTGTACAGCAGCGACGCAGTTGCGTTCACCCATGCCAGTCGCCAGTTGCGTGCTGGTCAGACAGCGGATCTTCCAGGGCGTACCGTCGGGCAGCAGCCATTTGCCGTCGGATGTCTTGCTGAAGCCATTCTTGAGCAACAACTTCTCGGCAACATCGGGCGCATACTTATACCAGCCATAGCCAAACAACTTCGCCTGCTCGGCGGGATCATCGGGCACAGCATAGCCGCGCGACCTGGCATATTCCGCGATGCGCTGCGAGGCGTTTGGATCGAAGGGCTTGAACGTCTCGCCGTTGCCGAGATCGAGGGTGAACTCCTTCAGCCAGGGCAGCATCGGCTGGATGAAATCTTTGGGATAGTTGGACAGCGATGGGATATGGACCGGGCTGAGCGCGCCCGTGCCGTCAACGGCGATGCCCATGTACTCGGCAATGTCGATAGCCAGCAGCAGTGCCCAGCGCACGTCGCGGTTGTCATACGGCGCCCTGGCAGTGTTGAACGTAATGCCGGTCTGCGCCGGGTCGTTGTTGACGACATAGGGCCAGTTCAACTGATACGCGCGGCACGAGTCGCACTGTGTCAGCACTGCCTTGAGACCGTCGGACGACACATTGACGACATCGACCTGGTGCGTCAACTGCGCCAAGATCTTGGCGCCCTCGTTGGCAAAATAGCGAAAGATGATATATTTCGGCTTGGGTTCACCATACATGATGCCCGTCGGACTCTTGTCCCAGTCGGCCCGTTTTTCCCAGATCGTCCAGAAGCCGGAGGGGTCAAAACTGTGGAGCTTGTAGGGACCGGTGCCGATAAAGGGGTTGAACTTGAACGTTACTGGATCCTCCACCTTCTCCCAGATGTGCTTGGGCATGATCCAGGTGCACCCCCAGCGATCCAGAAAGCGGGTATGGAAGCGCGAGTTCGGCGCTTTCAACTCGAAGGCGACCGTGTAATCATCAACGGCGGAAACCGACTTAACGTTTTCCACGAAGAAACTGTTGTCGTTGAACCCTTCGTGCGTCATCAGCGTCTCGACAGTGAACACCACATCTGCCGCCGTGAATGGCGCGCCGTCGTGCCACGTCACTCCCTTGCGCAGCGGGATGGTCAGCGCGGTGAAATCTGCATTGTAGACCGGATCGCCATCTGCCAAACCCGGAATGATCTTGCCGGTAGCGAAATCCACCGACCAGAGCGGCTCGTTGGCAAGGTTCTGCATCCCGCGATCACGCCACTTCCATCCGACCCATTCGTTGAAGTCGTCCGGCGAACCGACGCGACCGGTCAGGATATCGGCGATCAGCGTCTCGTGTCGTGGCAGGTCGCCAAACTCCGAAAGCGTCGCGCCCGTTCCGCCCGCTGGCGCGGGAGCGGCAGGCGTCGCCGCCGAACCGACCGGCGTTGCCGCTGGCGTCGCAGGTCCTCCCCCGCAGGCGGCGCCGATCAGGCTCACCGCGAGCAGCAGCCCTGTCAGAAGCATTCGTGTCCGTCTCACGTCGCACTCCTTTGTGTTGCAAAAGATCGAATACCTCTAACCGCCCGATGAGATTGCGCGGCACGACTGGCGCACAACCAGCCGCGTCGGCACCTTGTGGACCCGGGTTTCGCAGGGATGACCCCGGATAAGGTTGAGCAGGATCTCCGCCGCCAGCGCACCCATCTTTTCGATGAACTGATCGACGGTGGTGAGCGGGGGATTGAGCAGAGCGCCAGCAAGGGTGTTGTCGAAACCGACCACTGAGAGATCGTCCGGGATACGCAGCCCAAGTTCCGCCGCTGCATCGTAGACGCCGAGCGCAGTATCGTCGCTCGATGCCATGATTGCAGTCGGCGGATCCGGTTGCGACAGCAGATGGAGCGCGCCAGCAAATCCCTTTTCGCGGGTGTAGTCTCCTTCGACCGTCAGCGCCGGATCGAACGGTATGCCCGCCTCTTCCAAAGCGTCGCGGTAGCCATCGAAACGACGCACAGCGCTTTGCAGGTCCATGCGCCCGGTAATGAACCCGATCCGACGATGCCCCAGCGCCAGCAGATAGCGCATCGCCTCCAGAACGCCCTGCCGATTGGTGGAGATGACGGCGGGAAATTCAGTATCCGCCTGATTCGGGTCCACAGCGACGACCGGGAAAGCAGTGCGATACGTGGCGGCACGCGGCGTCACAACGATGATGCCATCGGTGACGGCGCCGTTGAGTTGCGCCACCTGCCGCTGCTCCCACTGCGCCAGCGTCTCGGCGCTGCGCCGCGCGCTGGCATACGCCAGCAGATCGTAGTCGCGCGCTGCCGTGACCTCGTTGATCCCCTTGATGACCATCGAGATGAAGGGATGCCACATATCCTGCACGATCACGCCAACGACGCGGGTCGTCCGGCTGCGCAGACCGCGCGCCGCCAGGCTCGAAGCATAGCCGAGCTCCTCGATCACACGGCGCACGGCGGCGGCAGTCTCAGGCGCCACGTCGTCCTTGCCGTTCAGAACGCGCGAGACCGTCGAGACCGACACGCCAGCGGCGCGGGCTACATCTCGAATGGTGATGCCTGTGTGCGGATCGCGCATGAGCGTGGAGGGGGGGATGCAACGCCTTCGGTAACGATACCGGCATCCTTACCGGTATCGTTACCGATCCTAGCAAAAAGTAGACGAATTGTCAATCCCTGACTCACACGACGCTTGACGCTCCGAAGGCGCGCAGTATTCTGAGCGATGATCGACGCTTCAACGGGAGAAGCGCCCGCTATGCTCACCCGTCCGATCAGCGTCTCCATCATTGGGCTGCTTGCGATGAACTCTCCGATGCGGTAAAGCTGACCGAGACCCTTGCTGTGCGCCAGCTCAACGAGGGAGCGCGCCTCGAGCGACTCGGCGTGCAGATCGACTATTACGTGATGGACGCATTCTGATTTGCGCCCGACACCGGGTTTCGCACCTGGCGCGCTCCCCGCTGGTCAGCCGACGGTCTGCAGCGCTGGATCGATCAAGGGATGCGCCGCTATCGGCGTCAGACCGGGTCTCTGGCTCACTGCCAATTCGCTCGTCCGTCAGACGCTCCATCCGATGCAGCCTGCGCCAGAATGGGAGGACTCGTTCGATCCCGATCTCAATGCGCTCTGCTGCTTCTATGGGGGGCTTTCTGCCGCACTTTATCGCAACGCTGGAACAGTGGCACGTTGCTGGCTTGCACCTGTTCAAAATCGATGTCGCCCATTTTGACGCAGCGCCGCTCCACCTGAGACGCACGATGCTCCCCGCCGACATTCGCCGCGCTAACCAGGCAGTGTGGCGCGGCGCGGTCAAGGCGTTCCGCCAGGCGCACCCCGATGTGCTGTTTCTGGCGTACAACGGCTTTGAGGAGCGCTCCGTTCAGCATGCCGCTGATCTCCCGCTCTACGGCGCGATCGATACGCGCTGGCTGGAAGTGTTCGACTCGCTCTACTGCGGCGATCCCCGCCCCGCTGATATGCCAGCGATGAACTTCTGGCGCGCCAAAGATATCTATTCCGACCATTGGCATGCGTGTATCAGGTCAATGGCGTTCCGTCGCCGCGTATCGACAGCAGCGCCTGCATGATCGGAACAACTGGCGCCTGCCACTACCGCGGCGCGACTGCCCGGCGCAGCACGCCGCTGCTCAGCCTGGCGCGCGGCGGATGGGTGAACACGTAGTATGGCAACCTCGACCTCCTGAATGATGATGATGCGCGCTGGTTCGCTTCTGTTCAATCCACATTCTTCGATCTGATGCGCCGCGCGCCGGTGCAAAGTTTTGGCGGACTGCCGGGCGCTGCGCAGCCCTACGGCTACCTGGCGCTCGACGGCGCCAATGGTCTGATCACGGTCGTCACCCTGCCCAGGCGACTGTCACGGTACCGTTGCCGGTCACGTGCCACGATTGCGCCGTCATTTTCCACGACGAGGGGTTCGTACCGCAGGTGACGGCAGCCAGTGTGACGCTTGGCGCGGAACAGATGGCAGTCATTGGCATTGGACAGTACGCTGCGCTCGACTGGGGCGTTGAAAACCAGGCTTGGAAGAGATCTTCGAGATGCTGCCGGTCGATGGACTCTGGTTCGACATTGTGATGCTGGTTGATGACTTGTCGGTCTGGACGCGCACCGCCATGTTGGAAGAAGATCTCGATCCTCCTAATCCTGCGCAGCGTTCCGCTTCCGCATTTCCCAGTCTCGGTTCAAACGAGAGGCGGCGGATTTTGGGCGCCGCCTAGACCCCACGAATTCCATCTTCTTCAACAGTGGTCATATCAGCCCACGCATCCGCCCGACACTGGACGACTACACGCGCCTGGAGATCGAGTCGCTGCCAAGCGGTGAGTGGGGGTATGCCCTCTTCCCCCTCACAGCGCGCTACACCCGCACCCCGGGCAAAGAGCGGCGGGGGATGACCAGTAAGTTCCACACGCAATTGATTGTCACCACTAACGAACAGCAAGACCCCACGCGCTGGATCGTGCACCTGTTGCACTGTATGCTAGTCCGCGCCAGTCACGCGATCGACCTGATCGACGATGTCATTCCGCTCTTCGATGTCACGCTCACATTGCGCGTCCCTGCTGTCGTTGCGTGTGTATCATGTGAACTGCAAGGCCAGTCGCTCGACTTTGAGCAAACCGGTCACACTGTCTGTCTGATTGTGCCGCGCATCGATGGGCGCCAGTTGATGGCGTTGACGTTTCAGACGCAGGATGCAAGGTAAACAGGGAGGCGCCGACGTGCACCTTAGTCGCAACACCGGACTTGATCTCGTGCGGGCGACCGAAGCCGCCGCCATTAGCGCCGGACGCTGGATGGGGCTTGGTCAGCGTGATGAAGCCAACGCCGCTGCTGAACAAGCTATGGCTGCCGCCCTTGATCTGCTCGACTTCGATGGCTGCATTGTGGTCGGCGAGGAGGGTCGCCTGAAGACCCCATCCGGCCTGATCAGTGGTCGGCGCATTGGGCGCGGCGGTCCGCCGGTCGATGTGGTCGTCGATCCGGTCGACGGGTTGCGATTGCTGGTGCAGGGGCGCTCCGGCGCTATCTCGGTTGCAGCAGTGGCGCCACGCGGCGCCCTCTGGTCGCCTGCGCCAGCCGCATATATGGAAAAACTGGTCGTCAGCCGAGAAACGGCGCACGCGCTTGTGCCAGAGTGCCTTGGCGCGCCTGCCGGATGGACGCTAGCGCTGATTGCGCGCACGCTCGGCAAAGAAATCCGCGATCTGGTCGTCTTCGTGCTCGACCGACCGCGCCACGTCGATCTCGTGAATGAAATCCGCGCAGCTGGCGCACGTGTCATGCTGGCAGACGACGGCGATATCGCAGGCGCGGTGCTTGCCGCCATGCCTGGCAGTCCGGTCGATGTGCTCATGGGGATCGGTGGTGCCGCCGAGGGCATCATCGCTGCATGTGCAGTGCGGTCGCTTGGCGGCGCCATGCTTGCCCGCCTCGCACCGCAGAGCGACGACGAGCGCCGGGCCGTTGAAGAGCGCGGACTCGATATGCGTCGGGTGCTGACCTGCGACGATATGGTGGCGACGAATGAGGTCTTCTTCGTTGCAACTGGCATTACCGATGGGCTGTTGCTCCACGGCGTGCGCTACCAGCGCGACCGCGCCGAAACCAATTCTCTCATCCTGCGCTGCGAAACGCGCACGCGGCGCGTGATTTACGCTGAACACCTGCTGCCCGATGTTCACGCCGTCTTGAGCAAGGAGCGCGAACCGTGACGAGTGAACGTGAAAACCGGTCTGGTCCAGTGACAGCTAACGCCTCCGCTCAACAGCCATCGTGGCGCGCCTACCCATACCTGCTTGTTCCCAGCGATCCGCAACTGCACTTCCCACAGGCAGAAGGGTACCAGGGCACGGCAAGCGACACGTATTACGCCTCAGGCTTCGTGCGGGGCGAACAGACTGGGAAACGCTATGCCTTCTTTGTTATCTTTGCCCGCCTCTCCGGTTTTTCGAGCGCCTCCGGCATTGACATGCACCTCGGCGCGCTGTTTGATCTGGCAAACGGCAGCTATACCACATTCGCTTCATATGACCTGCCGCCGAAACGCTGGTTCCGCAAACGCCTGACGATCACACGCGGTTATCTCGGCGTTGCCTGGCATTCGCCGAACTGGAAGAGCCGATTCTGGGCGCGCTATGATGCATCTGGTGCGCCTGTGCCATTCGGGTACACCCTCGACGTGTGCGGGCGTGACAGCTATGGCAATCCGCTGATGCTCGATCTGATCGTCGATGCTGTCAAACCGCCGCAACCGGTCGGCGGTCCCGTCCACAATGGCGCTATTACTGTTATGGGTCAAGCGAATACCCGGTCCTACTTCCAGAGTCTGCGCTATCGCGGGTCGATTCGGTGGCGTGGCGTAGAAGAGATGGTGCAGAGCGACATCGGTTGGCTCGACCGACAATGGTTCCCGAAGTATATCGGCGCATACTCCGGTATCCTGGCAGACCGCTATAGCCATCAGTGGGCGCAGATGTCGCTCGATAACGGCTGGGAACTCAGCCTGTGGCGGCACTTTGCGCGTCATGAGCGCAACCGCGAGGTCCCGTTCAGCGGGTTGACGATTGCCGACCCGACGGGACGCACATCATTCACCGACGAGTACCGCGTCGAACCGCTCAGTTACTGCCGTGACGAAGGATATGTCACGCCGCTCTACGCGCCAATCCAGCGTCTCTTCGGCGTGCGCGGCGAGACGCGCTATTTCCTTGACGCTTACCGGTTGCACGTCCCATCGCTCAACCTGGTGGTGACCAGCACGCCGCTTGCCCCTGCTCCGGCACACCGTATGCCGGTAGATTACCTTACCGGACCAACCCGCCTGGAAGGAACGATGGCGGGCAAGCCGGTGACCGGCTACGGGTTCAACGAACGCACTCTGGGTCTGTGGCGACCGTGGGAATTGTGCCAGGCGCTCGATGACTCATTGCGCTCGCTGGCTGGCGAAGGAAGGGCGCTTTCCACATTGCTGCAGGCGGTAGACAGCGTGCGTCTCGCTATCGATACGACGCGCAAAGGCGAAGCGCGTCGTCTTCTGGAACAACAGGTGCGTCCAGCGCTCGATGCCCTTGCCGAACCGCAGCGCCAACGCCTGATCCGCCTATGCGACGATCTGGCGGCGGTGCTGTAGATGGGTCTATCCACCAAGGACACGAAGGACACGAAGAACCGTTCTCAATTAAATGCTGAATGTTCAACGTTCAACGCTTTCTGGTAATGCCCTGGTACGCCGCTGCTTGTATCATTCTCGCAGGATCAAGATTTGGCATCTCCGCCGTTGCTCTGACCACGAGGAGTCGTCGACAACGCCAACACACGGCAGCGCGTTCTGCTGAAGCAGGCAGATGAGCAGCCTGCCAGAATCAGCATGGTTCACAACACGGTATCGCATCGCACTACCAGGACGTAAGGAGCACCTTGCAATGACCATGACGGACGGAAACACTCCAGCGCTTGAGGCTGAAAACGCTGCGCTGCGTCAACGCATCAGCGAACTCGAAGCGCGCCTCGCTGCTCACAACAGCAGTGTCATCTCCACCGCCACACCCAATAGGCGGGACATCGACCAACTCCTCGGCTTTCGCGTCCTTGTCGAGACGGCGCCGCAAGCCATCGGCATCGTCACGCTCGACGGGGTCGTTATTTATGCCAATCCGGCATTTGCTGCGCTCACCGGTTACGACACGCCTGTCGGAATGTCATTTACTGTATTTCATTTCGATGAAGATTTGCCCTCATTGCAAGCAGGAATGCGCAGTGTGCTGAATGAGGGGATCTGGCGCGGCACGGTGCGTTTTCGGCGCAAGGACGGCAGCGCTGTGATAGTGCGGGTCAATGGTTTCGTTATCCGTGATGGCGCCGGGCATCCTGTGGCAATGACCGGTATGTTCGAGGACCTCACCGCCGAATTGCAGCGTGAAGAACGCCTCACCCTCTTCGAGGCGCTTGTTGAGAATGCTCCCGATGCCATTGGCGTCGCCGACTTCAATGGCAACATCATCTACGCTAACGCCGCCTACAAGACCCTCACCGGCTATGGCGATGCTCTGATCGGCATGAATGGCTTCGACTACATTCTCGAAGAAGATCATCGGACGGCGCAGGCCGCACTGGTGCGCTTGGCAGAAGGAAAGCCAGCGTTTCTCGAGGTGCGCATCCGCTGCAAGGATGGCAGCATCGTACCGGTGTCTGCAACGATGTATGTCCAGATGTCGCCGCGCGGTGAGGCGCAGATTATCGGCTTCCTGCGCGACATCAGTGCGCAGAAGCGCGCCGAGGAGGAACGCTTCGCACTGCAGCAGCAGGTGATTGAGGCGCAGCGCGCCGCCATCCGTGAACTCTCGACCCCGCTCATTCCGATCAGCGAGACGGCCGTGATCATGCCGCTAGTCGGCGCGATCGACAGCGCGCGGGCGCAGCAGATCATCGATGTGCTGCTTGAAGGGGTCGCTGAACATCGTGCCGAGATAGCAATTGTGGACATCACCGGGGTGCAGGTGGTTGATACGCAGGTCGCCAATGCGCTGGTGCGCGCAGCGCAGGCGGTGCGGCTGCTCGGCGCGCAGGTGGTGCTGACCGGCATCAAACCGCAGGTGGCGCAGACGCTGGTGCAACTAGGGGTGAGCCTGGACGGCATCCGCACCACCGGCACGCTGCAAACCGGCGTGCGCCTGGCGCTGGACAACGA
>JANXAL010000047.1 GCA_025062325.1 Roseiflexus sp. | reverse complement strand
GTGCAGGTTACCACCCATACCGCGTCGCACACCTGCTTCCAGCCTGCTTCCAGCAGCTTAACGGCATCAATGACAGCAACGCGCGCATATGTCGCTGCTTCATCAAGCCATGCCAGAATGCGCGCATGCACGGCGGGATGGACAATCTGTTCCAGACGCCGCAACGCCTGCGGGTCTGAAAAGACAATCGCCCCCAGCCGCTGCCGGTCGATCGGTCCGCCTGGTTCGACCAGGATCGCCTCGCCAAACGCCTCAACAATCTGCTGATAGACCGGTTCTCCGGGCTGCTGCACCTGCCGGGTCACCTGATCAGCGTCAATGACCGCCGCACCATGTTCTCGCAACATTTCCAGCACTGTGCTTTTGCCACAGGCGATATTCCCGGTCAATCCGATCAGATACACCCCTTTGTACGGCATACTTTTCGCCTCTTAGCGCTCGACCGCCGCCAGTTCGAGTTCGACATACTCCTGTTTGATCAGAGTATCCTCAGGAACGCCAAAGCGCCGCAGCAGTTCGCCGATGAGTTCGACCTTGTGCTCAGCGTCCTTCCGGCTCCAGGTGCGGCTCTTGATCTCCAGGTACGGTCCGGGGCGCGCATGCCCGACCAGCGTATCAAGGTTGACGGCGAAATCGGCGTCGCGGTACTGAATGCGCCAGCGGCGGCGGCGTTTTTCGATTTCCACGATCCGATCCGGCTGGAAGTATTCACGGTAGAAGCGCAGCGTGCGATCCGCGCGCGCCGTGTAACGCGACCTTCCGAAGAGCACTGCCATGGGATACTCGCCGCGCCGCGCTGGCGCCATAAGGGTGATCGTGTATTTCGGTTCAACGCGCGCGCCAGGATCGGTCCGGTGGTCCTCCCGGATGCGAATGCGCCCGCGCTCCTCATTGTCCCACAGGAAGTACGTGTCGTACTGAGTGCGCTCACTCACCTTGGTAATCTTGATATCCGGTTCGTGTAACACCTGCACGATCCGCTCGGCGGTCTGCGGATCGATGAGCGCCTTCACCTGCACTTCGAAGATCTCGGATTGCTCGACGCCGCCGATTGCTAGGATTTTGGCGAGCAGGTTATCCTCACGGGCAGCCAAGAAGACGTCAATCCGGTCGGCGATCGCCTGAGCGCGGCGCAATACGTCTTCCTCGTCAATCGTCAGCAACTGCTGGTTGCGGAGCAGGAAACGTCCGTCCACCAGCACATCGCGCACGTCCGCCGAGCGCGCGCCATAGACCAGGTGCGAGTAGATTGCATCGGGAGCGTAGTGGTAACGGGGCGCGGAGTGCAACCGCCCCAGCACGACAACGGCGATGTCGGCGCGCTTCCCGGGTTCGAGCGATCCGATCAGGTGATCGAGATGGATAGCGCGCGCCCCCGACGAGGTCGCCAACGCCAGCGCATCGCGCGCCGGAACCGCTGTCGGGTCGCCGCTCACCCCTTTTGGCAGCAGCGCCGCCAGGTGAATTTCAGTGAACATATCCTGATCATCGTTCGAGGCCGGTCCATCGGTGCCCAGACCGACGCGCAGACCGGCTTCGATGAACCGGCGGATGGGCGCGATGCCACTGGCAAGCTTCAGATTTGACGAAGGGCACGGAACCACGCCAACGTGATGTTCGCGCAGCAGCCGGATATCGTCCTCGGTGGCGTGGACGCAGTGCGCAGCGATGCACTTGCCAGCGAACGCACCAACGCGCTTGGCGTAGCGAATTGGGGTCACCTCGCGCTCACGGCGACTCTCCTCGACCTCGCGTTCGGTTTCAGAGAGATGGGTAATCAACGGTACGCCGTAGCGCCGACAGAGCGCCGCCGCTTCGCGGTAGATCGCATCGGTGCAGGTGTACGGCGCGTGGGGCGCAATGGTCGGAATGATGCGCTCGTGACCGTGCCACTGCTCGATAAAGGCGCGCGCGCGCTCCAGACCCTCGTCGAACGACGCAGCGTCGGGAGTGGGCAGGCGCATCACCGTCTGCCCGCAGATCGCGCGCATTCCGGCAAGATCGGCAGCGCGCGCAACCTCCTCCTCGAAATAATACATATCTACAAACGTCGTCGTCCCGCCCCGGATCATCTCAGCGCATGAGAGTTGCGTGCCGGTGAAGACGAACTCAGGATCGACGAAGCGACTCTCGACCGGGAACATATAGCCGAACAGCCAGACGTCGAGTTGCTGATCGGCGACCAGACCGCGCAACAGGCTCATCGGCACGTGCGCGTGGGCATTGATCAGCCCGGGGATGATTGCGCATCCCTGGCAATCGACCGTTTCGCGGGCAGTGAAGCGCGCAATCAGATCATCGGACGGACCGACCGCGACGATCTCATTGCCGCGCACCGCTACCGCCCCATCGAGAAACACATGCCCTGCGGCGTCCATGGTGACCACAGCGCCGTGAACAAGCAGAAGATCGACGGTTTCCATGAAAACTCCTTATTCATGCGTGAGGCGCAGCGCCGATGACAGCCGCGCTTCGAGCGCCTGTGTGATATTCTGATGCATTTACCCTCCCTCTCCTGATTGCGGCGCCTTCGCCGGGGACGCCGCTGCCGGTTGCGGCGGGCGGCGCGCATACAGCAGCATCCGCACCTGATCGACCGGTGTCAGCGACGTCTGTCCGGAGAGAAAGACGCCATCACAGCGAGCGCAATAGTGGAGTTGCTGCCAGCGTTCACTAGCGCGATGCCAGGCGACGAACGCCCGGCGGAAGTAGCGGCTGGCGCGCGCCTGTCGCCAGACGAACATGGCATGCACGCCGACGAAGACGAACAGGAACGTAATGATTCCGGTAAACACAGAGGTGTCGCGCACACCGAACAGCAGACTAGTGCGCGGCGCCGATGAGGTCAGTTCAGTCAGTCCTGTGGCAAAGATAGCAGCGCCGATGCTGACCATCGTCGCAAAGAACGATGTGGCGCAGCCCATGACGGCAGCAGGCTGCGGCGATCGCGGCGCAGCAAGTCGCTGCGCCAGCGGCGAGCCTGGTTCCTCCTGCACGAGATCGCTCACGCGGCGCACCATGTCGTTCTGACCGCACTGAGGACAGGCTGGCAGAGAAGTGACATCGGCAGGCATAGGTTCGGACCCGGTTCCTCTCAGTAACGCGATGATGATGATGATGGCGGCGATGTTCGTCGTTGTTCATACTCAGCGCGCGTAATAAATGCGCCGCCTTCGATCGTGCGGCTGATTTCGCGGCGGCGAGCGTCATACTCGATCTCGGCGCGCATCAACCGGAAACAGCGCGAGTCCATGATCTCCTTGATCAACCGATAACCGACGAGATCATCGCTATCGCCATATTCCGGCATCAAGTCACTCCGCGGATCGACGCGCACATGGACGACTGCGTGACAGCGCCCGCATTCGACGTACAGGTGGATGGCGTCGTCACGCTCACGATGAGTATGGTTACCGCCAAATAGCCATCGCAGGAAATGCATCTTGGGTATTATCCCTGGTCGCTTCGTTCTGGCAAGTATACCACGAGTGCGCCATCACGGTTCGGCACTGATGACTCGCCCTTCGGCAGCGCGCACCAACCGATCACGGACGGCCAGGCTCAACCCTTCTTGACCAGGATCACGCGCCAGAATCAGGTCGACGCCGGTGCGCTCAATCTCGCGCAACGCAGCGAATAGGCGGCGTGCTACCTTTTCCGGATCAGTTACGGGACCTAGCATCACTACCTGCACAGGAAGATCGGCCAGTTCTGGCGCGTCCTCATCGAAAGCCAGCACGCCGACCCGTTTGCCTGCGCCGATAGCCAGCTGCGCCTCGCTCCGCATGCGGGCGAGCGACGCCTCACGTTCACCTGCCACCACAATCAGAGGCGCGTCAGGGGCGTAGTGCCGCAGCAGCATCCCTGGCGCTGGCGCCGCCTCGCCGTCGGCGGTCAGATAACGCGGCGCAAAGATCAGGTCGGGCAACACTTCCCGCAGCGCTGTAACCGTCACGCCGCCGGGACGCAACAGAACGGGCGGATCGACGGTTAGATCGACCACGCTCGACTCGACGCCAACCGGCGTGGAACCGCCATCGAGCACGAGATCGATGCGCCCTGCTAGATCATCAAGCACATGCGCCGCTGTCGTCGGGCTAGGACGACTGAACCGATTAGCGCTCGGCGCAGCAATCGGCACACCAGCCGCAGCGATCAATGCCAGCGCCACCGGATGGGACGGCATGCGCACTGCCACAGTGGCGCGCCCGGCGGAGAGGTTGGCAGGCACCACGGGGCGTCGCCACACCACCAGCGTGAGCGGACCGGGCCAGAAACGCTGCGCTAACGCATACGCGACTGGCGGCGCATCACGCGCTAGCGCATCGAGTTGCTGCAGATCGGCGATGTGCGCAATGATCGGGTCGGTTGCCGGACGACCCTTGGCGTGAAAAATCCGCGCGACCGCCCGATCATCAAGCGCATTCGCGCCCAGACCGTAGACTGTTTCGGTGGGAAACGCCACCAATCCGCCCGCCCGGATCACCGCTGCAGCTTCAGCGATGATCTGCGGGTCGGGTGCAGACGGATCGACGATCAGGACACGGGTTGGGATATGATCAGTCACCTTAACTCGTGATAACCGCGACGATAATAGATTAGCGGCGAACCTTCGCGGATCTCCCCATTCTGCACTTCACCGACAAAGATCGAGTGATCTCCGCCAGGAAACGTATCGGTCAACCGACACTCGAACGACGCTAGCGTGCCTTCGAGAATGGGCAGCCCCAGCTGGCCGAAACGCCATGCCACGCCTATGAATTTATCGATCTCCGGCGTCGCAAAGCGACGTGACAGGTACTCTTGGTGTTTTTCGAGAATATTAACCGCGTAGCGCCTGGCAGCCGCAATCGCGTCGTGCGCTCGAACTTTTTTATCGATACAGATCAGCACCAGCGGCGGATGCAGGGAAAGCGAACAGAAGGAGCTGACTGTCAACCCAAAGAGTTGCCCTTCATATTCGGTCGTCACCACCGTCACGCCGCTCGCGAAATGACCCATCAACTGGCGAAAACGGGATTCGTCGACTGGCATGGATGCTCCGTGATTTCAACAGGACCCGCCATAGTATACGGCGCTGTCCTCACAACAGTTGTCTCTCTTGTGTGAAGAGATTGCCTACAGTATAATACCCGGTAAGCCGTACTGCTTGCGCTTCATTCGCCGCTGTGTCGCCCGCTGTCACCTATTGGGGTTTCAAGACACGTGCTGCATCCTTGCATTCACAGTACCTGGCGCAACGGCAGAGAACGCATCACATCGGGAGGACGGGGTGAACTCAACCTCGATCGTGCTGGTCAATGCGCATGCCCTGTTTCGGGAAGGATTGCGCCACCATCTTGCGGGGTCGCCTGAGTTTCAAGTTATTGGCGAAGCAAGCAATGGTCAGCAGGCTATCCAGATCGTCGATGCGCTCGACCCCGATATGGTCGTGATGGAAGTTGACCTGCCAGGGGTCAACGGTCTTGAAGTCGCACGCGCGATTAAACGCTCACACCCGCATATCCGCATTGTTCTGCTCAGTTCGACGATGGATGGGCAGGAAGTGGTTAAAGCTATTCGCGCTGGCATTGCCGCTTTCGTGCCACGCAATATCGCTCCTGAAAAGTTGATGCAGACGTTGCATCAGGTGCGGCGCGGCAATTATCCGATTAACGATCTGGTGCTCTCCTCGCCCGACGTTGCAGCCCAGGTGCTCAACGCCTTTCGCCAGATGGCGGCGGAAGAGGATACGCAAAGCATCTATTCGCCACTGTCGCCGCGCGAGCTGCAGGTGCTCGAATTGGTCGCTGCCGGACGCACCAACAAGGAAATCGCCAAACTTCTCGACATTTCTAACCAGACCGTCAAAAACCATATTTCGTCGATCCTGCGCAAACTGGCGGTGAATGATCGCACGCAGGCGGTCGTCTACGCAATGCGGCGCGGCTGGATCAAGGTTGCGCTCCCTGGCGATCCGCTGACCTAAGTTGCGCTTTTCGAAAGACGTGCTATGCTGTGCGGGCACGAAGCCGCGTCACCTGAAGGTTGCAACCCGCTTAGGAAGCACGGGGTGCGATCTGTCATCGCCCTGAAGCCTGGTGAGACGACATGACCCGAACCACCCGCATCGTCCTCATCATTCCCTTACTGGCGCTCATTTCCTGTGGACAATTCTCGATTGCCGAACAGGAGCGCATCCGCGAAATTCAGACGGTCGAGGCATCAACGCCGACCGCAACGCCTGTTTCGCCAACGGACACACCAACGCCGCTGCCGCCGACGCCGACATTGACTCCCGTCCCAACGCCGACGCCGTTGCCGCCCACACCCACGCTCACTCCATCGCCAACGCCGCTGCCGCCCACCGCGACGCCGAATCCGATCCTGGCGCAGTTCAGTCTATGCAACCAACAGGCTGGCGATCCGACGAGCGGACGGTTCAGCATGAGGGTGACGGCGATCACCACGACGGTTAGTGCATTTTTTGAGCGACTCGAACTGACGCTTGACGTTTCGGCCAACTCGGCGCAACCGCACGCCTCGGCGCGCTGCCGTCCCGCCCCTGCCGCGCCGCAGACAGTTGGCGAAGTCGAGGTGGCGGGCGCATACCTGATTGAAGTACAACTCGACGGGTGGCTGCGCGATGATGCGTTCCGCGCATCGCTGGCGACGCCGACCGTTCCCCTGAGCGGAACGCAGATTCTGCGCGCCGCGGCGTTCCGGGTTCCTCCCGACCGGACCACAGGCGCGCGCCTCGTCATTGGCATCGATCAACCACTCCCCTTCCGCCTGCGCCTGGAAGACAATCCGCTGCGCCTGATCATCGACGTGGCAAAAAGCAGTCCAGTCAGCCCAGCAAGCGATCTGCTTCGCATGCCAGCAGGGACAGTCGTGGCGCCTGCCGCGCCAATCTTCTACCTTGCCGATGGCGATATCTGGCGCATGAGCAGTGGCGCTCCGGAAAATCTGACCGAACGTCTCCGCGCCGGGCAGTTTGGCGATGTGACAGCGCTGGCGACGCGTCCGAACGCGCGGATGATTGCCTTTTGCGCAACGGCGCCGGGCGCGGCCGCAGCAGATGTCACCGCCGCTTCAACTCTGTGGGTGCTGGAACTGGATACTGGTTCAGTCCGCCAGTTGACGCCGCCGCCGCGCGGACGCTCCTGCGCCGATCCCGTCATGTCGCCGGACGGAACCACCATCGCTTATGCGGTTGATGAGTCAGGGGTAGCGCCGCCGCAACTGCGCATTTTCTCGGTGCAGGTCTTCCCCGGTGCGCCAGCCGTCGCGTTGACCCCTTCCGGCGATGAGTGGAGCCGTTATGCGCCGCAATGGCTCGATGATGCGCGCCTGGTGTACGCTGCAACCGCCGAGGATGGCCGGAGTACGCTGTTCCTGCGTGAACCTGATGGGACTGAACTCGATATCGGCATGGCGCTGCTGGTCTCAGGAACGGGCGGGCAGCGCAGTGCACGGTACGACGGATTTGGGCGTCTGCTGGCGGCGCCCGATGGCAGCGCCATTGCCGTCGAGGCGTTCCGCATCGACCGCAGCGGCGCTGATCTGCTTATTCTGAATCCGTCCGGCGCTGAGATCGAACGCCTCAGTCCGATCACTGGCGGGTTCTGGAATCGTCCGGTCGCCTGGGGCGCCGATGGCGCGCTCTACTACCTCTCTACGGCCTGCGCCAGCGACGCGGTGTATGAGTACACCCTGCACGCCCGGAGCGCTAATGGCGCCGACCGGGTGCTGGCGGCTGGCATCGCAACCGGTGATCTCGGAGTCTTTGCTGCTCATCAGAACGCGCTGGCATATGTCACCTTCGACCGCATGCCGGAAGGACCGGGTGGTCCGCTCCGTGCAGCGTCGGACGATCCGGCTGCGCTCTGGTACTGGGACTTGGCGCGCAATGCGCGCGCGCGTCTGGTGGAAACTGGTCGTGCAATTACTGCTCTGGCGCCGTGATGAACATCCTTGGCATTGATATTGGCGGCACCTTTACCGACTTTGTCTTGCTGCGCGATGGACATGTGCGCATTTATAAAACCCTCTCAACGCCCGATGATCCAGCGCGCGCGTTGATTCAAGGCGTTGATGTACTGGGCGCACCGGATGCCGTCGTTCACGGTACAACCGTGGCGACGAATGCGCTGCTCGAACGTCGCGGCGCCGCAACCGCCCTGATCACGACCCGTGGCTTTGGTGACGTACTGACCATCGGGCGCGGCAACCGTCCGTCACTCTATGACCTGAATGTGACCCGTCCCGATCCGCCGGTTCCCGACGCCTGGCGCTTCGAACTGGTCGAGCGAACGTTAGCCGATGGAAGCGTGCTCACCCCGCTCAGTGACGACGAGTTGAAGCGTCTAGTCGCCTGGATCGAGACGCAACCCATCGAGTCGGTCGCAGTCTGCCTGCTTCACAGTTATGTCAATTCTCTTCATGAAGAACGGGTTGTTGCAGCGCTCAATCAGGCAGCGCGCGCGGCACGGCGCACGCTCTTCATTTCCGCCTCGCATCGTGTTTTACCGGAGCCGCGCGAATACGAACGCACCAGCACTACCGTCGTCAATGCGTATGTCAGCCCAATCCTTGGGCGCTATCTGGATCGCCTCGGTCCGGCGCTGACGGACCGCGGCGTCCAGTCTATCCGCATCATGGCGTCCGACGGCGGCAGCATGGGGCTAGTGACGGCGCGTGAGCTGGCGGCGCGCGCGACGCTCTCCGGTCCGGCTGGCGGAATTGTCGGCGCCTGGACCGTCGCACGACGCGCTGGTTTCAGCCGCATCATCTCTTTTGATATGGGAGGAACGTCGACCGATGTCGCGCTGGTGGACGGAGCGCTGCCGCGCACATCCGAGTCGCACGTCGGCGGGCTGCCGGTGCGCCTGCCAGCTCTGGACATCCACACAGTGGGCGCGGGGGGCGGTTCGATTGCGCGGGTGGATGCCGGCGGCGCGCTGCGCGTCGGTCCACAGAGCGCTGGCGCCGATCCGGGACCGGCATGCTATGGGAAGGGAACGCTTCCAACCGTCACCGATGCGAACCTGCTGCTGGGTCGCCTGCAGGCAGACCATTTCCTGGGAGGACAGATGAGGCTCGACGTAGAGCGGGCGCACACGGTATTCATGGCGCTGGCGCACGACCTGTTTGGCACACGGAACCCCGGCGATGAACGGCGCGCCGCCCTTGGCGTGGTGCGCGTCGCCAATGCGCTGATGGAGCGCGCCATCCGAGCGATTTCCGTTGAACGCGGCGAGGATCCGCGCGACTGCGCGCTAGTTGCGTTCGGCGGCGCAGGACCGCTGCATGCCGCGTACCTGGCAGATGCGCTCGGCATCCGCACCGTGCTTGTCCCGCGCTATCCGGGCGTGCTCTCGGCGCTCGGCATGATCGCCGCTGATGTGACACGTGAGAGCGCTCGCGCATTGCTGACGACCCTTGACGCGCTCGATGCCGAAACCCTTGCCGCGCACATTGCCGCACTCGCAGACGAGGCGCTGGCGGCGCTGGCAGCCGACGGCGAGGACCCAAATGGCTGCCATATCGAGTGCGTGCTCGACCTGCGCTACGTCGGACAATCGTATGAACTTCCCACGCCGCTGGAGCGCGGTTGGGAAACAGCGCCAGCGCCGCTGGCGGACCTGGCGGAACGGTTTCACGCGCTGCACGAACGGCGTTATGGGCACGCCATGCGCGAACGGCGCATCGAGGCAGTGACGCTGCGCGTGCGGGCAGTCAGTCCGCGCAGCGCTCTCGACCTCGCACCGGAGGAGTTGCCGCCGCGCACAACGCCGTTGATGCCGCGTGCAAGGGTTCAGGCGACATTGACCGGCGATACCGCAATGCTCGAACCCACGCCGCTGTACGAACGCGACGACCTGCGCCCCGGCGACACGATCTATGGACCGGCGATCATTGTCCAGTTCGACGCCACGACCATTGCGCCGCCGGGCTGGCGCGTCACAGTTGATGCTGACCTTAACCTGCTTATGACGCCGCTGTCGCCTCAACCGTCTCCGACGGCTGCTCCTCCTGCCTGATCAGCTCGACCTCGATATCGATCTCCACTTCCTCACCGACCAGCACACCACCGGTCTCCAGCGCCATATTCCAGGTCAGTCCCCAGTCCTTGCGGTTGATCGTTGTGCTAGCGTGGAAACCGGCGCTGACCGTGCCCCACGGCGAGCGCGCCTGACCGTTGTACTCGACATCAAGCGTCACTTCGCGGGTCACGCCACGAATCGTCAGGTCGCCGATTATGCGTCCGTGCGACTCATCCAGCACCTCGATGCGCTTGCTAACGAAGGTGATGTAGGGATAATTGGCGACATCAAGGAAATCCGGCGACGTCAGGTGCGCGTCGCGCTTTGCATCGCGCGTGTTGATGCTGGCGGCATCGATCTGAACGTTCACCGACGAATTGGCAGGATTCTGCTCATCTGCCACGATCGTGCCGCTGAAGCGGTCGAACCGTCCGCGCACCTTTGAAATCATCATGTGGCGGACGGTGAACTGAATAAGGGAATGACTCTCATCAATAATCCACTGAGCCATGGCTGACACTCCTGTTGTTGAAAGGTCGTTCAGCCAAAGAGTAGTATCAGCGCATCAACACTGGCGTCAACACGACCGTGAACATGCTGCCAGCGCCTGTTCCACACGGTCGATGTCGGCCAGGAGGCGACGGCGACCGCCGCTCTCGGCGATGGCGCGCGCCTGCGCGAGGACTGCACGCGCCTCATCAAGCGGGAGGAGCGGCGCCAGCCAGACGCGGATCTGGGCAGCGAGGTGGCGCGTGCCGAGCGCATCGGCGCGCGCCATGGCGGTGGAGAGGTGGTGAATCGCCAGGGTGGTGCGTCCCCGTCGCAATGCGAGCAGACCGAGGTTCGCCGTGATTCCAGCCACACGTTCCGGAACGTCCAGACGCTCGGCAAGCGTCAGGCCCGCCACGAAGCTGGACTCCGCAGTATCAAGGTCGCCGCGCGCCAGCGCAATCTCACCGCGGGTCGAGAGCAGATATGGTTGAAGACCTAGCGCGCCATAATCATTCGCCAGGCGCAACCCTTCGTCCACCCAGCGTTCGGCTTCGCCCAGATGACCCAGCAGATGCAGATGATAGGCTAGATTGTTACGTGCCAGGATGCGCCATGTGATCGCTTCTGGACGGTCAGCAGCGCTCTCGGCGGCAGCCAGCGCCTCACGGTAGCGCGCAATCGCAGCAGCCAGGTCGCCCTGCTGGGCAACCACGCCGCCGAGCTCGAACTGCACCTGCGCCAGCGCGACCGGATCGGGCGCTGGTTGCGCCAGGATCAGGCGCGCCGCTTCACGCAACCGGAGCGCGGCGCCGACCAGGTCGGACCCTTCGAGCGACAGCGCGGTTCCCCACAGAAACAGGGCAGTGATACGCTCGTGGAGATCGCCATCTCGCTCCAACCCACGCACTGCTTCGATCATTTCGGCATAGCGTCCCTGCGGCGTCAGCGCACGCGCCAGGCTCAAACGCGCTCGGCGCGCCTCGGCAGGAGTGCGCGCCAGCGCCAGGCTTTCGCGAAAACGCTCGGCTGCCTGGGCCGCTCTCCCACCCATCATCAACGCTTCACCCAGGTTCATCAGCGCATCGAAGCGCTGCCCTGATGCAGCGCCCGCAAGCGCCTGCTCGTAGAACGCGATCGCCTCCGTCCAGGCAGCGACCTTCGCAGCACGGCGTCCGGCGCGCGTCGCGTAGGCAGTGGCGCGCTCAGGAACCCCGCCTTCAGCGAAGTGCCAGGCGATTAACCCGGCCACATCGTCCAGTCGGTCACGGTTGAGCGCCTCGAGCGCTTCAGCGACGCGCCGGTGCAATGCCCGACGGCGTGGTTCGCCAATCTCGCGCTGCGCCACCTCCATCGTCAGACTGTGGTCGAACTGAAAGCGACCGTCGGGCAACGGTTCGATCAGCCGGGCAGCGCGCAGCTCGTCGAGCGCATCCAGTGCCGCTGCTTCGGAAAGCGCTGATGCGCGCGCCACGACATCGAACGAAAACACCCGCCCAACCGCCACCGCTGTGTCGAGCACCCGCCGCGCTTCCTCGGAAAGACGCGCCAGCCGCGCCTGGATCAGACTGTAAACCGACACCGGCACAACCGGTTCATCGGGCAGCGCCGAACTCAGCCGTCCATCGGCGGACAGCAGGCCCGTGGCGCGGGCATGGCGCACCAGTTCGGCGATGACGAAGGGGTTGCCTTCGGTGTTGCGATACAGCCACGCCGCCATCCGTTGCGCATCGTGCGGACTTAGCGCACGCGCCAGCGCCTCAGTTTCGGCGACGCTCAGGCGACGCAGCAACACCCGTTCCAGGCGCCCTTCGCGGATCAGGGTGTTCAACAGCACTCGCAGCGGCGCCTGATGATCGGTCGTGCGCGCAGTTGCGATCAGACGCAGCGGCGCATCTTCCGTTCGTCGCACCACATACCCTAGCAGACTGAGACTGCTGGCGTCCGCCCATTGCAGATCGTCAAAGAGCAGCATCAGCGGCTTCTGGCGCGCCAGGGCCATCAACAACCGCGCCACGCCTTCCCACAGGCGCGCTTCGTCTGCCTGCGCGATCGCCGCTGATCCCGGCGCCAGTTCGGGCAACAGACGCGCCACTTCGCTGAACCACAGCGGATCGAGATCGAATTGCGCACGCAGCGTGCGCCAGTCAGGACGCGCCAGAAGATCGCGTAGCATGCCGATCCACGGCTGGTAGGGCAGCCCCTGCTCCAGTTCGCGCGCCGCGGCAATGAGCGTTAACCCGCCCCGCACTGCGTGGCGATCCAGCGCCTCAAGCGCCAGCCGGGTCTTGCCGATGCCGGTCTCACCTTCAATCAGCGTGAGACGCCCTGCACCCGCCGACTCGATCACCTCCATCTCCGCCGTGCGCCCGATAAATGGCAGCGTTGCGCGCAGCATGCTGCGCGTTGTGGTTGATCCGTTCCCGGATGCGACGGACGGCGCACGCCGTTCAACGGCGACGCTGCGAGGGTGTTTCAGCGCGTCATTGGTCAGGCGGTCGGTCACAATCGCGTCGTAGAGTTCGCGGGTCTCACGCATCGGCGGCACGCCGAGTTCGGCGTCGAGGAGATCGCGCAGGCGCTCGTAGCGCCGGATTGCGCCGACGCGGTCGCCCGCCAGGTAGTGTAGACGGATCGCTTCCCGTTGCAGGTCTTCCTGGAGCGGATCGAACATCAGCGCACGGTCGAGCGCCGTTAGCGCCGCAGCCAGATCACCGCGCATTTCGGCGGCGTGCGCCAGGCGCGTATACCCCCGCACTGCCAGCAGCCGCGCCCGTTCGCGCTCCGCTTCGAGCCAGTTGGTAAACATCGGCGCATTAGGCAGTGTAAAGCCGTCCAGCAGATCGCCTTGATAACGACCTACAGCCGCTGCCAGCGTCGCATCGTCAATGGAGGGAGACATCACCGCGTTGATCAGCGCACAATAATCCACCTCAACACCCGAGGCGATGGCAAGCTCATCATTTCCCTCGATGATCGGTCCAAGCGTCCGACGCACGCTATGGAGCGTCGTGCGGAGCAACTGGCGGGCAGCAGCGGGGTCATGGTCGCTCCAGAACAGGTCGATCAGGCGCTCGCGGTGAACCGGCTTCTCCTGGGCTGCCAGATAGTAGACCAGCGCACGCGCACGGCGGCGGGGAACCGTTACCGGAATGCCATCAGAAAGGATCTGTGGCGGGCCAAGCAGGAGAATGGTGAGCATAACGCCTCCGACAGAACGTGCATTATACCAGGGGTTAGGGGTTAAGGGTTAGATCGCTTGCCTTGACTGTCCACCTTCCCGGTTGCCACCTGCAATCCTCGCGCCTCTTTCGCCTGTCAACGAATAAGGAAGCGAATAAACGAATGGGAACGAATGAGCGAATGCGCCCTCGTGCCTCGCGCCGCGCTTCAACTTCCCACGTGCAACGCGCAACGCGCTTCCCCAAACGAGGGATACGGCATCACTACGCCAGGGGTGGCGCAGCGGAGACGAGAGTGTTCTGGCATCAGAGAGGATGGGATTCATACCGTTCGAGCACGCCAGAGTGTGCACCCTCTCAAGGGTGAAGCTTTTCAGATGCGAAGCTTGTTTGTCGAGTCTCGACGCCCTTTTTTCCTCATCCCCCCTTCCCCTTCTCACACCATCTCAAGGGTAGGCTTTTTAGTGTGCGAAGCGGGTTTGCCAGACCTTGACGCCTTTTTTCCCCTCTCCCCCCTTCGCACAAATAGAGTTTTTGGAGCGTGATGGAGATTTGCCATGTCCTGACGCCTGTTTTTCCCTCATCCCTCCGGCCCCCTTCTCCCACCAGGGGAGAAGGGGGAGTTAGGGCGCCCTGACGCCTAAAACAGACTGTCAGATGGGGGGATTGCCGGACAAAATCTACACCTGTATATCCTGCCCCCTTCTCCCGTAGTGGGAGAAGGGGGAGTTTGCATATCCTAACGCCCAAAACGGGCGATGCAACGCAAGGGCTTGCCGAAAAAATCCGCACTTGTGAGCTTCTCCCATCCCCCTGCCTCCCGCACGCGAGGGGTTGGGGATCGCGGCAGTAGTGCGCAAGGTCGCCATACGTCTGCGCTCCCGCACACGAGGGGCTGGGGGAGAAGGGGACGTTAGAGCGTTCTGATGTCTAAAGCGGGTAATCTGACGCGAGGGTTCGCCTTAAAAACCTACCCTTGTGAGGAGACAGGCGTCTGGTTGTATCCGGCGAGACTAGATGTCATCAGCATCATTATCGGCGCGCTGCCTGTAATTGCCAGCCTTAACCGACGTCGCCGGGCGCTCAGTGGGCGTCCTTCCAGTTCGACCTGGGGCCTGATCTGTGTACTACGGTGCTGGCACGGCGTTCTATCCGCTAATGGCGCTACCGTGGATCGTCTTCTCGTCGCACGCCTTCTGGTCGGTGGCATGCGCGCGCGCAGCGTTCGCGTCGGGTTGCGAGCAGTCTGTCACCGGAATATTACTGATCAGCATTGCTATCAGAGCAATACCGATCCACACGCCCGCAGGCGCGATCTTCCCAGCGCTGACAGCCGCTGTGATCCTGGCAACCAAGTGGCATACTGAACGTGCGCTGACTGCGCGCATCGAGGAATGGTCATCCCTCCAGGATCAGCAATCTGCGTAGATATACAGCGTCTTCCTGTCGATTCAACATTGCCAGCGTTCTGGGAGGCATTCTAGAATACCTGGTAGGGTTCGGCGAACCCACTGACAGTGCGAATGCCTCGGTGCTATCGGTTGCGCTCTGGATGATTGCCTAGCTGTGCGCGCTTCTCTACCTTGTGATGCAAACCATCGTTGCCTGGCAGTGTGGGCATACTCTGAAGCAGGCGTGAGGCGAGAGGGAAGAGGCATGGACAGGAGGTGTGATGCGTGAAAGGAAGCAGGTGCGACATTTACAGGTTGAACGTGCGAAAGCGGAGGGGCGCATCGCGATGCGCCTGTACCCGGCAGTGATTCAAATCCAAGATGACGAAGATAGTCGGTATTGCCGGAGCGCCGCGGGCTGAGTTGCACCCAGCGGCCGATGGAGTTTGAATAAATGCTCCGCTATCCGCCTACCCGCCCGGCAACTGATGGTTTTTGAAGAAATATTCCGCTATCCGCCCACTCGCCCGGCGCCTAAGTCGCAGGCTACGGGAAGCGAAGCCTGCCTGCGCGGGCTAGATCCGACGATCCCGGATTATTTTCTCAAGCTCCATAAGTCGCGGGCTACGGTTGCGAAGCCCGCCTGCGCAGGCTTAACTGGCGATACTGAATTGATTTCTCAACTCTCCATAAGTCGCGGGCTACAGTTGCGAAGCCCGCCCTTGCGGACTGTAACAGGCGATGCTGAATTATTTTCTCAAAAACCATAAGCCCTTGCTAGGTCATGAAAGCCCTCCGGGGGCCTCCACGTCCTGAGCGAGGGCTTTCATCCGAGAGGACGCGCAACCCATAACAACAATCGTTTCCATTCGCTTATCCGCTTCCCCATTCGCTGACCGCGCCTGGATATGCCACAAACGGACAGGAGTGTACGTCTTATTATTAGTGCCTGATGGAGAAAGGTCAAGGCGATAGTATGTCACACACAATAGCACCAACTCCAACGCACGAGCGGATTGATCTGCTTGACATCCTGCGCGGATTTGCGCTGTTGGGCATTCTGATCGTCAACATGGGCATCTTCAGTTTTCCGTTCCTCGCAGCATTTACTGGAACGCCTCGCGGAGACAGCGCGCTCGACCATGCCGTCGAGTTTCTCACGCATGCCCTGGCGACCGGTAAGTTCTACCCGCTCTTCTCCTTTCTCTTCGGTGTGGGGATGTGGTTGCAGATGGAGCGTGTCGAGGAAGCGGGCGGCGCCCCAGCGCGTTTCATGGTCCGCCGTCTGCTGGTGCTGATGGGATTTGGTCTGGCGCACGCCCTGCTGATCTGGAATGGCGACATCCTCTTCATCTATGCGCTGGTTGGTCTGGTCGCTCTGCTTTTCCGCAAGGCGCAACCACGAACGCTCCTGATCTGGGCAGGCGTGCTGATCGCAATACCGGTGATCTTCAGCGCCGGTTTTATCGGACTGGGAATACTGATGGCTGGTCTTGCCCCAACTGATGCAACTGGCATGGACGAGGTCGTGACACTGGTGCGCGATCTGGAGCGGCAAACCATCGAGACTTACGCCCGCGGAACGTGGGGGCAGATCTTCATCTGGCGCGCTATCGAGTGGCTGATCGTGCTAGCGATCTTCTTCCTGAGCGGTAATGTCCTTCAGATCCTGGCAATCCTCCTAAGCGGCATATACGCTGGCAAACGCCGGGTCTTCCAGCGCCTGATGCAGTTGCCCGCAAACAAGCGCCAGCTGCCAGCTGGGGGCGTGTGCCTGGCAGTGGGTCTGGTCGCTAACTTTGGGCTGACCTGGCTGATGTGGTCAGCGGAGTCAACATCGCCGCTGGCAGGACTGCCACCCGTCCTGTTGCTGGTCTTTGGTCCAGTGCTAAGTTACGGCTATATGGCGGCGTTCGTAGCACTCGCCCGCCAGGAAGCCTCCCATCGTCTGCTGCAGCCGCTGGCAGCGGCTGGACGGATGGCGTTGAGCAACTACATCACACAGTCGATCATTTGCACTCTAATCTTCTACAGTTATGGGCTAGGGCTGTTCGGTCAAGTGGGAGCATTTGTCGGACTGTTGATCAGCCTAGCAATCTGGTTGGTGCAGGTGATCCTGAGCGTCGCCTGGCTGAAGCGCTTCCGGCTTGGCCCGCTAGAGTGGGTATGGCGCAGCCTGACCTATGGCGCGCTGCAGAGTATGACTCCGAAAACACAGCAGTCGCCAGCGTGATCGCTGGACGCAGGACGAGAGATGCGACACAAGCGTTGAACATTGCGTGTTGGATGCGCGAATGTTCGATGCTGAGTCCGAGGTGGAGCGACGTTGTGCTCCGACGGCACCACAAGACGCAGAAAGGACGATATTATGACAACTCGTGCTATCCGAGTCAACCGGCTCGCACTGATCAGTTTTGTGAGCGGACTTCTTACTCTGCTCTGTTTAGCAGGGATAGACGCGGCATCTCGCCTGGCGCCGACCAATGACGACCTGATCGTGACCCTCGTCGATGGCGTACTCATACCAGTACGAAATCTCAGCGTACCCGTCGCATTAGTAACCGGCATACTCGCGCTCAGAGAGATCAGGCGGAAAGGGGGCGCGGAGAAGGGCAAAACGCTGGCATGGCTGGGCATCGCAATTGGTATTGGCTGGATCGTGTTTTTTATTCTGGTGGTTCTAGCATTTATCCTGCTCTCGCTCAGGAGCAGAGCTCCTGCGGGCTTAAACGGTTTAGCGCCTATCCTAATCTTGCAGCACTCCTGGTCAGCACGCTTCATATGGCGCCGACAGGACCGTCGCTACGACCGATATGCCATTGACGCTTCCATACGTCCATGTCCATCCGGGGCGCTGGCTTCCCGGTGACGTTGTCCGTATCGGGTGTGCGCCGCTCAGCAAGATGCCCGAAACGTCTGCTCGCAGTGTCGCTAAAGAGCAAGTGGTTGCACTCCCGAGGGTCCTTCAGATGATCGGCGGATTGCCTGTCGGTCTCGCGTTGTTGACCGGCGCTGGCAGGCGTCAGTTGGAACGGTTGCGCGGAGAAATGCGCGGCATAGCGCAGGACGAAGCGGTGTCCGAGGCTGATGCAACAGTTGGTCCGGGTGCAGACGTCGTAACATTGCCAACCTGCCCTGCTTCGCCGCGTTGCTAGAGAAACGTAGCAGGTAATACAGGCGTAGACTCTAACGTAGTGATGCATACACTGAACGCAGAGGCGACATTCTGCACCTTCCAGCGAAAGGGCTGACCAACGACGTTTCAATCCATGCCTCCCGAGAGAGGACGACCTCTCAAATGTAGGCTTTTTGGCGTGCGAAGCGGATTTGCCGCGTCCTGACGCCCTTTTTCCCCTCATCCCCCCTACCCCCTTCTCCCGCCTCTCAAGTGTAGAGTTTTAGATACGATGGACGTTTTCCACGTCTCAAAGCCTTTTTCTTCCTCATCCCCCGCCCTCTCTCTAGCAACGCCGGAGAGAGGGAGTTGAGGCATTCTGATGCCCAAAAACAGGCGACTCAAAACGAGGGTTTGCCAGAAAAATCTATGCCTGAAAGCCCTCTCCCATCCCCCTGTACCCCCCCCGCATGCAGGGGATTGGGTGCCCCGCTGCCAGGTAGTCATTGACCCCCACCCTATGCCCCCTGCATGCGGGGGGTTGGGAGGAGAAGGGGGAGTGTACGCATCCTAACGCTCAAAACGGGCGATGCGACGTAGGGACTCGCTAAAAAATCTACACGTGAGGGGAGAGCAGCTCCGTCTCTCGCTAGATTGCTAGAGTGCTAGCATACTAGTAACTGGCGTTTCAATCCATGCTGTCTGGGGGAAGGCGACGGTAGACGTCAGCGGATGCACCAGTTCGCCAGGAGAGTTTCAATCCACGTCTTCCGGGCTCTCAAGCGAGGCTTTTTGGGAGTGCAAAGCAGGTTTGCCGCATCCTGACGACCTTTTTCCCCTCATCTCTCCTGCTCCCTTCTCCCACCTCCCTGCGCCGCCCGCGTGCGGGGGGTTTGGGGGAGAAGGTAGAGGTTGCGCATCCTAATGCTCAAAACGGGCTGCACCATAGGGGCTTGCCGGAAAAATCTACAATCTAAGGCATCCCGATGCCCGAAACAGACAATCAGCACAAGGGGACTGCCAGAAAAATTTACATCTATGAGCGCTCTCCGGGGGGAAGGCGACGCGCATGGGTGATTCGGTTTGCCGCGTGTGACGCCGTTTCAATCCACGCCTTCCGGGGGGAAGGCGACGCGAGCAGGAACTTCTGCTCCGCCACGGATGGGGGTTTCAATCCACGCCTTCCGGGGGGAAGGCGACTTCCATTCCGCGCAATGAGCGCTATTCTATCAAGTTTCAATCCACGCCTTCCGGGGGGAAGGCGACTCGAACATCTGTGTCAAGAGATTGCCGCTGACCCGTTTCAATCCACGCCTTCCGGGGGGAAGGCGACGGTTGCCCCGCCGTATGGGTATGATCCTCCACCGCGTTTCAATCCACGCCTTCCGGGAGGAAGGCGACGGAGTTTGCCTTACCCTGTCGAAGTAGCGATTGTTGTTTCAATCCACGCCTTCCGGGAGGAAGGCGACATTGTAGAGTTTGTCGTACGTGCCATTACCAAACGTTTCAATCCACGCCTTCCGGGAGGAAGGCGACTCGCCACAGCTTCCAGCTCAGTTTCGGGGGACGGTTTCAATCCACGCCTTCCGGGAGGAAGGCGACCGGTAACGTCCCTTCCGTCCCCCGAAACTGAGCTGGTTTCAATCCACGCCTTCCGGGAGGAAGGCGACAGGTTGGGCAAGCAGGGCTTGATGTGCGGAGAGTGGTTTCAATCCACGCCTTCCGGGAGGAAGGCGACAAGAAAAGGAGTTAACTTCGTGTATAATAGGAGGGTTTCAATCCACGCCTTCCAGGAGGAAGGCGACAGCACCACGCAACCCACGCGACCACTGCAACCAGGTTTCAATCCACGCCTTCCGGGAGGAAGGCGACCACTCAGATAAGGGGGATGAGGATTGGATAGAGAGTTTCAATCCACGCCTTCCGGGAGGAAGGCGACGGTCAGACGGAGTACAAGAGTGCGGATCTGCACCAGTTTCAATCCACGCCTTCCGGGGGGAAGGCGACTCGCGCTGCCGTCTCAGCACGCGCTTCCAGTAACGTTTCAATCCACGCCTTCCGGGGGGAAGGCGACAGTGACAACCCGTCTGCGGCGCTGGAGGTGGATTGTTTCAATCCACGCCTTCCGGGGGGAAGGCGACTCGCGCGAGACCAGGATCGCGCGAAAGCGCAACAGTTTCAATCCACGCCTTCCGGGGGGAAGGCGACCATGTCACGGAGACGCGTACGCTCTCTGGACCTGGTTTCAATCCACGCCTTCCGGGGGGAAGGCGACCGTTGCCGTTCCCATGCCTGCACGACGCGCGGCGAGTTTCAATCCACGCCTTCCGGGGGGAAGGCGACCGGGCCCCCCGGCGCTGTCCTTGGCGCCATGGCAGTTTCAATCCACGCCTTCCGGGGGGAAGGCGACCCGGTACAACAGCACTGCGGCCGATGCCCGCCATGGTTTCAATCCACGCCTTCCGGGGGGAAGGCGACCTGCATGGGGCGCTGGGCGCGCGCACGCATGGCGTTTCAATCCACGCCTTCCGGGGGGAAGGCGACTCGATATCGCGGCTGGCGATGTCGATGGCGCGCCGTTTCAATCCACGCCTTCCGGGGGGAAGGCGACTTTCGCTACGGTGCGACGCTCGAGCTGGTCTTCATTGTTTCAATCCACGCCTTCCGGGGGGAAGGCGACGCCGCCTCACGAATGCCATCCTCATCAAGTTGCACGTTTGTTTCAATCCACGCCTTCCGGGGGGAAGGCGACGCCGCTGGAGCTGATCGGAGTCGCCGAAGCATGCGGGTTTCAATCCACGCCTTCCGGGGGGAAGGCGACGCTACTGACGGTAGAGAGACTGCACAATATACGACGGTTTCAATCCACGCCTTCCGGGGGGAAGGCGACGCTTGCTTAAGCGTGAAATGCACGCGGTTTGAGCGCGTTTCAATCCACGCCTTCCGGGGGGAAGGCGACGCGCATCCTGTATGAACGAAGAGACCACCACACGGTCGTTTCAATCCACGCCTTCCGGGGGGAAGGCGACGCGAAAACGGCTGTACAGAGCCATGCTCGATGAGTTTCAATCCACGCCTTCCGGGGGGAAGGCGACGCGGGAGGGGGATGCCATCCTGGCGCACTGGATCAAGTTTCAATCCACGCCTTCCGGGGGGAAGGCGACGCTCGTTCTCTTGGAACCGTTCCATCTCCGTAGATCGGTTTCAATCCACGCCTTCCGGGGGGAAGGCGACGCCGTCCGGCACATACGTGCTGATGACAACTCGGTCGTTTCAATCCACGCCTTCCGGGGGGAAGGCGACGCGTACGAGTTGCAGGTGATCAGCGATACGGTCACGTTTCAATCCACGCCTTCCGGGGGGAAGGCGACGCATCGGTCTTGTACGATCTGTTACAGCCTGTTGACGTTTCAATCCACGCCTTCCGGGGGGAAGGCGACGCCTCCGTCCGCCTGTGCATCAGAGTATCCCGCTCGCGTTTCAATCCACGCCTTCCGGGGGGAAGGCGACGCTTCCCTGACCTACCAGTAGGAGCCTGGTAACGCGCGTTTCAATCCACGCCTTCCGGGGGGAAGGCGACGCGACTCAGAGAGCGTCCCCAGACGACGACCATACAAGAGTTTCAATCCACGCCTTCCGGGGGGAAGGCGACGCTCAGAGAGCGTCCCCAGACGACGACCATACAAGAGTTTCAATCCACGCCTTCCGGGGGGAAGGCGACGC
>JANXAL010000004.1 GCA_025062325.1 Roseiflexus sp. | reverse complement strand
GGGCGACCTGAGATGAATCGTTCGCGTATGGGGGGTGGCTGATGCCACGGGTCAGCGTCTTCATGATCCGCACTGCGCTGATCTACCTGGCGCTGGGAGCGCTGATCGGCGGTATGCTGCTGGCGGACAAAGGGTTGCATCTCTGGTCCTGGTTCTGGACGTTGCGCACCGGGCATGTGCATCTGATGCTGCTGGGATGGACGGTTCAGTTTGCGTGCGGGGTGGCGATCTGGATTCTGCCGCGCCTGGATGCCACCGGAACACGGGGGGCGCTGTGGCTCGCCTGGCTCTGTTACGGCGCACTCAACGGCGGCGTCCTGCTCGCAACCCTGGCGATGCCGGTGGCCGGGACGGCAGGGCGCGAGCGCGTCGCCTGGATGGCGCCGGTTGCCGCCGTCCTCTTCGCCGCTGGCATTGCGGCATTCATCGGGCATGTGTGGCGGCGAATCCGGCCATTTGGCGCGGTTCCTGCGAGGGTGACATGAAACGTACTGTTGCGCAGGTCCTGCCGCAGATGTGGACATCTCGCCTGATACCTGCGATTCGCGTCATGCTGACAGCCGGCGTGGTCAGCCTGTTGATCGGCGGCATCTGGTCGGGGCTAATGCGCATGGGATGGGCGCTTCCTTCACCGCATGGTCAACTGGCGCTGCTCCATGGACCCTTATTCGTCTGCGGCATGCTTGGCACAGTCATTGGATTAGAGCGGGCAGTGGCGCTTGGGCGCAGCTGGGCATTTGTGAGTCCTGCACTGACGTTTTTCGGCGGCATGATCATGCTGCTCGGCGCGCCCGTCAGCCTGGCGGCGCTCCTGGTGACCGGCGGCAGCCTGATGCTGCTGGCGATCTTCGGGGTTATCATCCGGCGCCAGCCAGCGCGATTTACCGTTACCATGGCGCTCGGCGCCACCGCCTGGCTCGGCGGCAACCTCTTCTGGCTGATCGGGCGACCGCTGGCGCTGGCATCGCTCTGGTGGGCCGGATTCCTGATCCTGACCATTCTCGGAGAACGGTTGGAACTGGGCCGCCTGCGCAATCTTCCCTCGCGGGCATTGTGGTGGTTCGCGGCAGGGGTGGTCCTGCTGTTGGGAGGATTGATCCTGGCAGGCGTCAGCATGGATTCAGGGATGCGCGTGACAGGCGCCGGATGTCTGGCACTGGGTGCGTGGCTGGTGCAGTACGACATCGCGCGCCGCACATTGCGACGGCCCGGACTGCTGCGTTTCAGCGCCGTTTGTATTCTATCGGGAAGCATCTGGCTCATCATTGGCGGCACGATCGCTCTGATCTCCGGCGCTTTGTACGCCGGTCCCCGCTATGACGCGCTGTTACACGCCATTTTCGTTGGCTTTGTCTTTGCAATGATCTTCGGGCACGCGCCGATTATCATTCCTGCGCTTTTGAACCTTCCGGTTCGATTCCACGACCGGAGTTACCTGCCGCTAGCGCTGCTCCACCTGTCGCTCCTTGTGCGCATCGGCGGCGACTTAATGGGATCGGGGGACATGCGACGTTGGGGCGGGATGCTGAACGCAGTGGCGATCGTACTCTTTCTGGGGTCGACCGCACTCAGTATCTGGCAGGGACGCCGGATGCCGTCTCGCCTGGATCGCGCCAGAGAAGCTGAATAAGCGCCCTGTCATTCGCTGTCGATAGGGGCGGTAATAGCCGCTGCACACCGGGGTATGGCGTCGTTATACTCCTGCATTGCCCACTGAAGCGGCAGACCAGTGCGTTTCGCGCCCGTTGCACCGTCCACGTCCGACGAGCCGTCGGCCTATTCAACCAGCAGCGCTGCTGCGCCCTCGTTGCGGAAGGTGCGGACGCCCTGGACCGCCAGTGCGGCCTTCGGCGATCAGTACAGGCGTTCACGTCGATGTGGGATGGACAGCGCCTGGCGATCACTTTCTCCTCCCAGAACCAAGGTCGATACCGCACTGCGCCACGAAGGTCACACAACGCGTCGCTCCGCCTGGGACCGCCAGCGTGACCTGTCAAGACGGCAGCTTCGACACAGGACGGCGCGTAATATGCGTCGTTCTCTGTCATATCACGATGGCGCCTGTGCAGACATCATTGATTGACAACATCCCCGATTATCATTTAGACTCGCAACGCCCAGAGAACTCTCCGCCATCACGCAATGGAGCAACTCCTATGGACCTGAGCGATTACACGTTCGAGCCCAACCTGGCGCGTGCCACGACGATCCCGGCGCGCTGGTACATCGACCCCGCGATGCTGGCAATCGAGGAAGAACGCATCTTCGGACGCACCTGGCAACTCGTCGGTCGCACCGAACAGGTGCGCAATCCCGGCGACTATTTCACCTGCTCAGTGATCAACGAGCCGCTTGTCGTCACCCGCGATACCGCTGGGAAACTGCATGCCTTCTACAACGTCTGCCGCCATCGCGCCGGTTCGGTTGCCGAGGGATGCGGCAACCGCAAGACACTGCAGTGCAGTTACCATGGCTGGACGTACAACCTCGACGGAACGCTGCGTTCGACGCCGGAGTTCGAGGGAGTGGAAAACTTCGATCGATCCGAGTACGGTCTGCGTCCGGTGCAGGTGGACACCTGGGGTCCGTTCGTGTTCGTGAACCTTGATCTGACGGCGCCGCCGCTGCGCGAGGTGCTTGGCGCTATTCCCGAAGAGACGGCCAGTATGCCGCTGGCGCGGATGGGGTTCTATAAGCGAGTGGATTACGAGATTAACTGCAACTGGAAAGTGTACGTCGATAACTATCTGGAAGGGTACCACATTCCGGTCGCCCATCCTAGTTTGTTCAAAGAAATCGACTACAAGCAGTACCGGGTTGAAACCTTCCGCTACTATTCAAAACAGCACGCGCCGATCCGCGAAAACCCGGACTCGCTCTACCGGCGTCACCTGGAAGAAGGCGCGCCAGCGCAGGCGCTCTACTACTGGGTCTTCCCGAACCTGATGCTCAATATCTACCCGGACAACCTCCAGATCAACATTATTCTGCCGCTCGGACACGAACGCACACTCACGATCTTCGAGTGGTACGTGCTTGACGTGGATCGCCCCGAAGTCGCCGAGGAGTTCCACCGCTCATTCAAATTCAGCGATGTCATCCAGAAGGAAGATATCGAAATCTGCGAGGCAGTGCAGAAGCGGTTGCGGTCGCGGTCCTACAACGTGGGGCGATTCTCGGTGCTGCGCGAAAACGGCGTGCACCACTTCCACGGGCTGCTCGCCGAATACCTGCAGCGCACGTAGCGCCGTTGCAGCGCGCCATGGCGCTGCGGCGCGATTGCCGGTATCCCTCACCCGAACAGCAGGTCCGTCGCCACGTTCCAGCCAGGGACGACAAGGCTGGGAATGATCGCCTGCCCGCGGTAGACGTGTTCGGCGCGGTACACCGCGCCCTCCAGGGTGAGCAGCTCAACAGCGCGGTGGCCCGGATC
>JANXAL010000134.1 GCA_025062325.1 Roseiflexus sp. | reverse complement strand
TATTCGCGCCACCTGTCGCTTGAACAGTTGAACCTGGGACCCGACGATGTCGTGATTATCTCGCCAACCGATCCAGAGGCGATGATGCGTCATGCGGCTGAGTGCCGCCGTGTGGGGGCGACGTTTGTCTTTGATCCTGGTAAGCAGACGCCGCGCCTGAGCGGCGACCAGATTCTGGCAGGTCTGCACGGTGCGACAGTGCTGGTTGGAAACGACTATGAGTTTGCCATGATGGCGCAGGCCACCGGACGTTCGGTGGAAGAGTTGTTGCAGGCGGCGCCGCTAACCGTCGTGACCCGCGGAGAACAGGGATCGACGATTTATGATCAGCAACGTAACGCGGTGCACGATGTGCCGCCAGCGCCGGTCGAGAAGGTCGTTGACCCCACTGGCGCGGGAGACGCCTATCTCGGTGGATTCGTGTTTGGTCTGGTGCGCGGGATGCCGTTACCAGTAGCAGGACGTGTGGGAGCGCTGGCGGCGTCGTATGCCATCGAGCGTCGCGGTTGCCAGGAGCATTCCTACACGCTGGACGAGTTTGTGTCGCGGTACGAGCGGGTATTTGGGCGTGAACCGGAGCTGGCGCGCCTCAGCGCCGTAACGTCGGTTCGATGATTGGGCGCTTATCTTGGGGTGAAACCTGGTCATATGAGTGTCATCGCAGTTGGATAGGATAATGATGTAAAGGGGTTCTTTGCGTCGTTGTTACGGGAGAATTGGTAAGATATGGGGAAAAACTTCGATATCAGGGACGTCAGCCTGGCAGACTACGGTCGCCGCCGTATCGAGTGGGCCGAGGCGGAAATGCCGGTGCTGCGCCAGATTCGTGAACGTTTCGCTCGAGAGCGTCCGCTCAAAGGCGTGCGTCTGTCCGCCTGCCTTCACGTCACGGCGGAAACCGCTAATCTCATGCAAACCCTTGCGGCTGGCGGCGCTGATGTGGTGCTTTGTGCATCCAACCCGCTCTCCACCCAGGACGATGTTGCTGCCTCACTGGTTGTCCATGATGAGATTCCGGTCTATGCTATCAAGGGTGAAGATCACGATACCTACTACCGCCACATTGCCGCCGCTCTCGACCATAATCCGCACATTACAATGGACGACGGCGCCGATCTCGTGACTGGCGTGCTTAAGCAGCGTCCTGATCTAATCCCCAATATGCTGGGCAGCACCGAGGAGACCACCACTGGCGTCATCCGCCTCAAGGCGATGGCGGCTGATGGCGTGCTAGCGTTTCCGGTCATTGCCGTCAACGATAGCGATACCAAGCATCTGTTTGACAATCGCTACGGCACGGGCCAGAGCACGCTCGATGGAATTTTGCGTGCTACAAATGTGCTGCTCGCCGGGAAGACCTTTGTCGTTGGCGGTTATGGCCACTGCTCGCGCGGCATTGCCGAGCGCGCGCGAGGCATGGGAGCAAATGTGATCGTCACGGAGGTCAATCCGGTCCGGGCGCTGGAAGCCGCCATGGACGGCTACCGGGTCATGCCGATGCGCGAAGCCGTCAAGATCGCTGATTTTGTTGTCACTGCCACTGGCAATAAGAATGTGGTTGATGCTGAGGACTTCGCAGTGATGAAAGATGGCTGCATTATCGCCAATGCCGGGCATTTCAATGTTGAGATCAATATTCCCGACCTGGAGGCGATGGCAGTAGAGAAGCGCCAACCACGCGCATTTGTTGATCAATACATCCTCAAAGATGGGCGTCGGATCAACCTGCTTGGTGAAGGACGCTTGATCAATCTGGCGAGTGCTGAAGGACACCCCAGTGCCGTGATGGATATGTCGTTTGCCAATCAGGCGCTAGCGTGCGAGTATCTGGTGATCCATAAGGGGAAGCTGCCGAACGGCGTGCATGCATTGCCGAAAGAAGTGGATCGCGAAATCGCGTTGCTTAAGCTCAAAGCAATGGGCATCTCCATCGATACACTGACGCCTGAACAAGCGAAATACCTGGCTTCCTGGGAAGAAGGGACGTAAACGAGGAACCTATGTCAACATCCTTCATGAAATCGCCGCGCCTCTTCTTTACCTCAGAATCGGTGACGGAAGGGCATCCGGATAAAATTTGCGATCAGGTGTCGGATGCTGTGCTCGATGCGTTTCTGGCACACGATCCGCGTGCACGTGTCGCCTGCGAAACGGCGACAACCACCGGTCTGATCGTGGTGATTGGTGAAGTCACTTACGAGAAAGGGTACATCCCGATCGAGGAGATCGTCCGCAAGACAGTCAAGGATATCGGGTACACCGATGCTTCGTATGGCTTCGATGCTGATACCTGCGGCGTTATGGTCGCCATCCATGGGCAATCCCCTGACATTGCGCGCGGTGTGGATCGGGCGCTTGAGGTGCGTGACGATGGGCACGTGACTGATGAAGAGGTTGCGACCATTGGCGCTGGCGACCAGGGGATGATGTTCGGGTTTGCCTGTAATGAGACGCCTGAGTTGATGCCGCTGCCGATCGCGCTAGCGCACCGTATCGGTCGGCGCCTGGCACGATTGCGCAAGGATGGGGTCCTGCCCTATTTGCGCCCTGATGGCAAAAGTCAGGTGACGGTTGAGTACTCGTATGGGCGCCCGGTGCGCGTCGATACGGTGCTGGTGAGCAATCAGCACGCCCCTGACGTGACTCAGGAGCAGATCCGCCACGACATTATTCACCACGTTATTAAGGCGGTCATTCCAGAAGGATTGCTCGATGAGAAGACGAAGTACTACGTCAACCCGACCGGACGTTTCGTCATTGGCGGTCCGATGGGTGATAGCGGACTGACGGGGCGCAAAATCATCGTCGATACCTACGGCGGTATGGCACGCCACGGCGGCGGCGCATTTTCAGGTAAAGACCCGACAAAGGTGGATCGTTCCGCCTCCTATGCCTGTCGCTGGATCGCCAAGAATGTCGTGGCTGCCGGTTTGGCGGATCGCTTTGAGATCCAGGTGTCATACGCGATCGGCGTCGCCCATCCGCTTTCAATCAGCGTCGAATGCTTTGGCACCAACAAGGTTTCGGAAGAAACGATTATCAAACTCATTAATGAGCACTTCGACTTACGACCTGGCGCGATCATCCGTGATCTGCGACTGCGCCGACCGATCTATCGCCCAACAGCCGCCTATGGGCACTTCGGTCGCGACGACATTGACGCGCCATGGGAGCAAACCGACCGCGCTGAGGCGCTGCGCCGCGCAGCAGGGCTGTAGTGAGTTCTCGTTTTGCCTTCACAGGTTGACGTGAGTAGCAAAACTATAGGCCGAGACGACTGCACATGTCGTCTCGGCCTCCTCCGTTGCTAGCGTGCTGATGGAGCCGATGGTCGGATTCGAACCGACGGCCTGCTGTTTACGAAACAGCTGCTCTACCGCTGAGCTACACCGGCCTGACGCTGCTATTGTAGCATAGAGTCGGTTATGGTGCAAGCCGCGCTGCCGCATTCGGCATTCTTGACAACCGTGATCTTGCGTGCTACCATTTTATATGCGATGCAACGCCGGTGTAGCTCAGTGGTTAGAGCGAACGACTCATAATCGTTAGGTCACTGGTTCGAACCCAGTCACCGGCACCACTTCTCCTTCAAATGGCGCCGACAACGCGGCGCCACTATTATTTTATTATCGACCTGAAAGCGTACAACGGAACCGCCATTCCCTGGCATGGACCCCTCTCTCGAAGCGCCAAGCCTCTGGCCCGACGTGCATCACGAGCTGATTACGCTCTTTCGTGATCAGTTACAGGGGTAACTGGCGCCGCGATATCGGGCGATTATCACGCCGTATGTGCTGCTTGAAAGCCTGGAGATTGCGCCAGTGCGCCGGGCTGTGCCGGACGTGGCAGGGGTGGAGCGGGAGTATGCCAGCGCAGCGTCCGGCGGCGCCGCAGCGCTGGAAGAAGCGCCGCTCACCCTCCCGGCGCTGATAGACATGCCGGTGGAGTATGCGCGGATTGAGATCCGCACCGTGCGCGACCAGACGCTGGTGACAGCGATTGAACTCCTCTCGCCAGCGAATAAGCGCCCTGGTCCCGATGGGGCCGACGCCTACGAGAAGAAGCGGCAGGAATTCTTCGCCAGCGCGGCGCATCTGCTCGAAATCGACCTGCTGCGCGCCGGGCAGCGCCCGCGCCTGGCGCGCCCGCTGCCCGATGCGCCGTACTTCATTCTGTTGAGCCGGGCGCAGCGTCGTTCCTACGTTGAGGTCTGGCCGCTGACGCTGCGCGACCCGATCAAGCCGGTGCCGGCGCCGCTGCTGGCGCCTGACCCGCTGGCAACGCTGGATGCGGGAGCGGCGATCTACGAGGCGTGCCGTCGGGCGCGCTACAACCTGGAGATTGACTACACCCAACCGCCGCCGCCCGACTTGCCGCCTGAAGATGCCGCCTGGCTCGATGCGCATCTGCGCGCGCTGGGGCTGCGCCCGTCATTCCAGTAGTCCGCCGTGCCCCAGCTCGACAATCGCCCGCCGCGTGATCCGTTCGCCTGCCAGCAATCGCGGCAACAGCAGATCAACGATGTTGGCGGCGCGTGAGCGGACGCAGCCGGGCGCGCCAAGAATGGGTACACCCTGCTTCGTTCCATCTTCAAGGTACGCCAGCAACAGAAGATTGCCGGGTTCGACCGGCGCGCCGTAGTGCTCGATGCGCCCGCCAGCCATCCGAATCCCCTGCGGAGTGACGTCGTCGCGATCCATAATCGATGTTTCACCAGCGGTGATCAGCAGGTCGCAGCCAGACGCACGCAGCGCAGCAATCCCCTCCGCCACTTCCGTTTCGTCCAGCCTAGCGTACCGCACAGCAGCAACCGTCGAACCGAGTTCCGTCACCCGCCCCTCAATAGCGGGCAAAACGAGGCGGGTGATGCGCTCGCGCGCCTCCGGGCTGACGACGAGCAACACGCCGACACGCCGTTGCAACAAACGACGCACGCCAACGACTCCTCCCGCTTCGGCGCCGATACGCTCTGCCTGCTGAATCGACGCTTCTGGCAGGGCGAAGGGAATGATCTTGATGGTCGCTACACGCTTGCGTTCGCGCACCAGCGCGTGGTTCGGCAGCGTGGCAACTGTCAGACCGTCAATCTCATTGATTGCCAGTAACGCGTTGACATCCACTTCGACTACGCCATCTGTCTCTGCCAGCAGATTGACACGACTGTGCACCGCATCGGTTGGAACCACGCCAGGACGTCGGACAGCGTTGGCGAGACGCTGCGCGGCTTCGTCTTCGTGAACGTCGCCGGGTTCCAGCACGGCCACGCGCACTGTGGCGATCCCTAGGGCACGGAGACGCGCTACGTCTTCCACGGTGAGGCGCTTTCCCTTCGGCAGCGCCTTGTGTCCGGCGGCGTCGGCAATGTTGTGACGCAGGATGTGACCGACAGACTGATCAAGAGGAAGGGTTGTCAGAAACATGGAGCAACCTCACTTATGTGGAGGTGAGTAACGCACGGGCGTGAGCATAGGATTCGGGCGTGTCGATATCGAGCAATGGACGGTCATCGTCGAAGTGCACACAATGGACGCGGGCTGGATTGCGAGCAATGACGCTGCGCGCGCCTTGGTCGCCCTCGATGGCGAGCAATTCTGCAAACACCGACCGGTCGAAGAGCACCGGGTTGCCGCGCGTTCCGGCGAACACCGGCGTGACAATTGGCGATCCGGTGTCGAGCCAGGCGTCGATCAACGCCTCGATAATCGCAGTCGTGACAAATGGCTGATCGCTGAGCAAGATGACTGCTGCTGCGACATTGGGCGATAGGGCGGCGATGCCAGTACGGAGCGACATGCTCTGACCAGCGGCGACGAGCGGGTTTGGCACAATGCGCACCGGCAGATCGGCAAGCGCTGCTGCGACCTCGTTGCCCGCGTTGCCAGTGACGACGATTACCTCCTCAAGCCTGACAGCAAGCGCGATCTCTGCGACCGCGCGCACAAGCGGACGACCTCCCCAATCGAGGAGCTGCTTGGGCTGTCCCATGCGCGAGGAGGTTCCAGCGGCAAGGATGATGCCAGCAATGACTGGCCGATCAGGATGAGCGTTTTGATTCATACCTTTCGCCACCGTTGTGGACAACACTCCAACCGCGCTGGCTGCTGGCAGTTCAAACCAACTGGCATATGCCCGCGCTGCTGTGAGATGCACCTGTTTGCTCCGGGTCAACCGGATCTAGGGTTTAGCGATGAACAGCAGCAGGAGCCTCGGCGTTGTCAGACCGATAACCGTAGTGGCATAGCGCGCAGTAATGCGCGTTTGCGTCTGATTGACTGCGCAGATCCGGGGAACAAGCGAAGAAGAAGCCATGACTGCACTCGTCGCAGACTGTCGGCCTGCACGCCTCTTGTGCACGGTGCAACAATGCCGTTCAACATCGCGTTCTTATTCGATGATAGCATGGAGCGCACGCCATCGCAACACCAGCGCCGCGCTTGCTGCCGCCTGACCTGTCATCCTCACCGGTGTAGAGTTTTCGAGGTCCGCATCTTGACGCCCTTTTTCCCCTCATTCCCCTGCTCTCACGTGTTGGCTTTCTCGGGTGTGAAGCGGGTTTGCTGCATCTTAACGCCCTTGTTCCCCTCGTCCTCCGCTCCCTTCCTCACATGTGGAGCGTGTTTGGGGCGACGGATGTTTGCCGCATTCTGACGCTCGTTTCCCCCTCATCCCCTCGGCCCCCTTCTCCTACAAGGGGAGAAGGGAGAGGTTGCGCATTCTGACGCTCAAAACGGGCGATGCAACGGAAGGGCTGGCCGGAAAAATCTACCTTTATGACCAGACGTGCCGGACATCCGCCAGCAAAGAACTGTGTGTGCTATAATGCGAGGGGTATTTTGCGCCTTTGTCCATCAGACGAACGCAATGGCGCTATATCCGTCCCATAACGCTGGAACAAAGTACTGGCAGGCTATCTATCCCATCCGCGCTATGCGGAGGAGATTCCATGAAAGCATTTTTCGAGAAACTGTTCGGCTTCGGTCCTGATCGCGCAATCAAACAGATCGAGCCAATTGTACGGCGGATCAATAATCTCGAACCGTCGATCCAGGCGCTTTCCGATGCCGAACTGCGCGCGAAAACCGACGAGTTCAAGCGGCGCCTTGCCGATGGCGAAACGCTCGATGATCTGCTCCCCGAGGCTTTCGCCGTCGTGCGCGAGGCTGCCCGGCGCACCATTGGTCAGCGCCACTATGATGTGCAGTTGATGGGCGGCATTGTGCTGCATCAGGGCAAGATCGCCGAAATGAAGACCGGTGAAGGCAAAACGCTGGTGGCGACCTTGCCGCTCTACCTGAATGCGCTGACCGGCAAAGGATGCCATCTGGTCACTGTCAACGAGTATCTGGCGAAGGTTGGCGCTGGCTGGATGGGACCGATCTACCACATGCTCGGTCTCAGCGTCGCCACAATCTCACACGAATACTCGGCGATCTACGACCCGAATTATGTCGATCCGAAGGCGAACCCTGATGATCAGCGCCTCGTCCACTGGCGCCCCTGCACGCGGCGAGAGGCGTACTTGGCGGATATCACCTATGGAACCAACAACGAGTTCGGCTTCGATTACCTGCGCGACAACATGGCGTGGGATCTCTCGCAACTGGTGCAGCGCGAGTTGCACTACGCGATTGTGGACGAAGTCGACAACATTCTCATTGACGAGGCGCGCACTCCGCTGATCATCTCCGGTCCGGCGCGGGAGAGCGGCGACGAGTATCGTCAGTTCGCGGCGCTGGTGCGCCATCTCAAGCCCAGCCCCTACACGCCCGACCAGATCAAGAAGCAGATGATCGAGGATCCCGAGGGCGATTTCGTGATCGAGCCGCGCTCAAAGAGCATTCAGTTGACCGATCAGGGAGTGGCGAAAGTCGAGCGGTTGCTGAAGATCCCCGAAGGCGAGTCGCTCTACGATCCGAAGTACTACCGCCTGACCCACTATCTGGACAATGCGCTGCGGGCGGAGTTCATCTACCAGCGCGACCGGGATTACATCGTCGAGAATGGCGAAGTAGTAATCGTCGATGAATTCACTGGGCGCAAAATGCCCGGTCGTCGCTGGTCCGACGGTCTGCACCAGGCGGTGGAGGCGAAGGAAGGGGTGAAGATGCGCCAGGAAAACGTCACCCTGGCGACCATTACCTTCCAGAACTACTTCCGCATGTACCAGAAGCTCGCGGGCATGACCGGCACTGCCTATACCGAGCGCGAGGAGTTCGCCAAGATCTACAACCTGGAAGTCGTTGTCATTCCAACGCACCGCCCCATGATCCGCAAGGATTACGACGACCAGATTTACCGCACCGAGAAAGCGAAGTTCGAGGCGGTCATCCGCGAGATCGAGGAAATGCACGCCATTGGGCGACCGGTGCTCGTCGGCACCACCTCGGTCGAGACATCGGAGCGGTTGAGCGAGATGCTGAAGCGTCGCGGCATCAAGCACCAGGTGTTGAACGCCAAGTATCATGAGCGTGAGGCGCGCATCATAGCGCAGGCCGGTCGCAAAGGCGCTGTCACCATTGCCACCAACATGGCGGGGCGCGGTACCGATATCCTGCTCGGCGGCAACCCTGATGGTCTGGTCGAAGAAATTCTCGCCCGACGCGGCATCAAATTCGAGCAGGCGACGCCGGAGCAGCTTCGTGAAGCGCGGGAGGAGGCGCGACGCATCACTGAAGCCGAAGGCGAAGAGGTGCGCGCGTTGGGCGGGTTGCACATTATCGGTACCGAACGCCACGAATCGCGGCGCATCGACAATCAGCTGCGCGGGCGCGCCGGGCGCCAGGGGGATCCCGGCTCGTCGCGGTTCTTCCTGTCGCTCGAAGATGATCTGATCCGGCGCTTTGGCCGCATGGATCGCATCCAGGGGCTGATGGAGCGATTTGGCGTTGATGAAAACACGCCGATTGAAGCCGGTTTGATCAACCGCGCCATCGAAAGCGCCCAGGCGCGCGTTGAAGGGTACAACTTTGATATTCGCAAGCATACCGTCGAGTTCGACGATGTAATGAACAAGCAGCGCACCGTTATCTATGCTGACCGGCGCAAGATCCTTGAAGGCGAAAACATGCGCGAGCGAGTGCTCGATATGATTGCCGACGAGGTGCACGCGCTGGTTGCACGGTATCTGCCCGAAGCCAGAGGGCGCGCTGATGATTTTGAGGAATGGGACCTCGAAGGATTGGTGCGCGCGGTTCGCGCGATTGATCCGATGCTGACTGGCGAGAAGATCTCGCCGGAGCGCCTCGAACATCTCTCGCGCCAGGAGATAGAAGATGCGCTGATGGCGGCGATAGAGGAGGATTACGAGGCGCGCGAGAAGGCCATCGGCGAGGAACAGATGCGCTCCTTCGAGCGGCGCATGATGCTTGGCGCTATTGATCGCCAGTGGGTCGATTATCTTACCGGCATGGAAGACTTGCGCCAGGAGATCGGGTTGCAGGCGGTGGCGCAGCGCGACCCGCTGGTCGAGTATCAGCGCAATGCCTACATGATGTTTGAGGAGTTGAAAGCCAACATCCAGCGCGATATTGTGTATCAGATTATTCCAGCATCGTTCCAGTATGAACAGTACCTGCGCCAGGTCGAAGCCGAGCAGCAGCGCCGCCTGATCGCCGCCCAGCGGGCGGGCACGACCGATGGCAACGGGAAAGCTTCACGAACTGTTCGCCATAGCATCCAGATGCCAGGGCGTAACGATCCATGCCCGTGTGGCAGCGGGAAGAAGTTCAAGGTCTGTCACCTGGGGCGTGAAGCGGAACTTGTCGCGCTATTGCAGCAGCGCCAGCAGCCAGCGCCGACGCCAGGCGTCTCGGTGCAACTGGCAACAAAGCAGCCTGCGTCAGGTCCATCCGTAGGCGCCCCGGCGCAATTGGCAGCGCAGCAACCTTCGTCAGGTCAATCTACAGGGTCAGGTGTGCCGCGCGGTCGTGCGGTTCCGCCAGCAACGAACCCGCAGCCGCGCAGCGGCAAAGCGCAATCTCAGACGCAGCGTGTTAAAGGCGCGTCTGCCAAGAAGAAGTGACACGCGCTAGAAAGGCGATAGAACCTTATGACACCTGTTCCACGTCCGCGACCGGTGTTGTTGGTCATTCGCGATGGTTGGGGTGAACGCGAAGAGATCGAAGGCAACGGGGTGAAACTGGCGCGCAAACCCTACGATGATCGCTGGCGCGCCGAGTGTCCATTTACTCTGGTGCGCGCCGCCGGGAGAGATGTTGGCCTGCCCGATGGGCAGATGGGCAACTCCGAGGTGGGGCACCTGAATCTTGGCGCTGGCTTCATCGTGCGTCAGGATATTACGGTCATCGATGACTCCATCGCCGATGGAACGTTCTTCACCAATCCGGTGCTGTGCCATGCCATTCGCACGGTAAAGCAACGCGGCACGGCGCTGCACCTGATGGGGCTGCTCGGTCCCGGCGGCGTCCATAGTCACGTCAACCATTTGAAGGCGCTCCTCGAACTGGCCAAGCGCGAAGGTCTTGATCGGGTCTATGTCCACCTGTTCACCGATGGACGCGATACCATGCCGCAGAGCGGGATTGAGTTTGCACGTGATCTGCTCGCATTTATGGAAGAGCGCCAGATTGGGCGCGTCGCTTCGGTCGTAGGGCGCTACTACGCGATGGACCGCGATAAGCGCTGGGAGCGCACCAAGCAGGCGTATGACCTGTTGACCAAAGGCATCGGTCGTCCGGCGCCTGATCCGCTGACGGCGATCCAGCGGTCCTACGACGAAGGCGTAACCGATGAGTTCATCAAGCCAGCCGTGATCGTGGACGAATCCGGCAAACCGGTTGCCACGATCGGCCATGGCGATGCGGTGGTCTGCTTCAACTTCCGCGCCGACCGGGTGCGACAGATCAGCCGCGCCTTCACGCTGCCCGAGTTCGACGGCTTCGATCGGGAGATGTTGCGCGATCTGATCTACATTGCTATGACCGAGTACGAGAAGGATATGCCCTTCCAGGTCGCCTTCCAGAACGATGATGTCGCCGTGCCGCTGGCGAAAGTGATCAGCGACGCTGGGTTGCGGCAGTTCCACGCGGCGGAAACTGAAAAATACCCGCATGTCACCTTTTTCTTCAACGGCGGGCGTGAGAAACCCTTCCCCAACGAAGACTGGCAGATCGTGCCGTCGCCGAAAGATGTGCCCACCTACGATCTCAAGCCGGAAATGAGCGCTTATGGCGTGCGTGATGTAGTGTTGAAGGCGATTGAGTCTGACAAGTACGACTTCATTCTCGTCAATTATGCCAACCCCGATATGGTCGGGCATACCGGCGTCATTCCGGCGGTAGTGAAAGCGTGTGAGGCGGTGGACGAATGCACCGGCGCGATTGTGGACGCTGTCGTGGCGCGCGGTGGCGCGGCAATCGTTATGGCCGATCACGGCAACGCCGAACTCATGATCGACCCGGAGACCGGCGGACCGCACACAGCGCACACGACCAATCCGGTGCCGACCTACCTGATCGCCGCTCCTGGGTTAGGGCTGGACAAAGGACAGGTGGCCTTGCGTGACGGCGGACGCCTTGCCGATGTGGCGCCGACCATCCTCGATCTGCTAGGGCTTGACCCTGCGCCGCAGATGACGGGGAAGAGCCTGCTTGTGCGAAGGTGAGAGGCATCTATGACTGCCCTGATTCTTGATGGACGCGCGCTTGCAAAAACGCTGCGCGAGGAGTTGCGCGCCGATGTTCAGGCATTCGTCCAGACGACAGGCGTTGCGCCATCGCTCGCTGTCGTCAAGATTGCAGGCGATCTCGCCTCTGAGCGCTACGCTCGTACCATCCGCAAGGGATGCGAGGAAGTCGGCATCGTTTTCCAGGACCATACGCTGCCGCACGATACCACCCAGGCAGTCCTTGAAGAAACGCTCAATGCACTTAGTTTTGACCGCGCTGTGCATGGGATTTTGTTGCATCTGCCGCTGCCGCCGGGATTCGACGCCAACCGCGCTATCGCGCAGATCGATCCGCACAAGGACGTTGATGGCGTCCATCCGTATAATGTCGGTCTGCTTGCCCTGGGTCAGCCGAGAATGATTCCGAATACTCCGGCTGGCGGCATGGAGCTGCTGCTGCGCAACAACATCCCGATCAAAGGGCAGCGCGCCACGGTTGTCGGGCGCAGCGTCGTGGTTGGTAAGCCAATGGCGCTGTTGCTGCTCCAGGAGCACGCAACCGTCACCATCGCCCATTCGCGCACCAGAGATCTGGCTTCAGTTGTGCGCGAAGCTGACATTGTCGTGGCAGCGACTGGAAAACCTGGGTTGATCACTGGCGATATGGTCAAGCCCGGCGCAGTTGTCGTTGATTTTGGCGTCAACGTGCTCGACGATGGGCGCGTTGTCGGCGATGTGGACTTTGCCAGCGTCGCCGAGGTTGCATCGGCCATCACACCGGTCCCTGGCGGCACAGGACCGGTAACGAACGTCATGCTGCTGCGGAATGTCCTGCAGGCAGCGCGGTTGCAGGGGTTAGGAGTTAGGGGTTAGGGGTGGTAACTCTCGTCTCTCACCTCTTGCCTCACGCCCTTCCAAAGGCGCAAGGTTCTCCTTCGCACCGACACTCACTACGCGTCGCTTATCACTCATCACACGTCACTCGTCACTGCTCGTCTTGCCCCTCGTCTGTCGAGAACCTGCATCTCGTATGCTATAATGTATACAGCGACAATGCCGGGTTGTGTAATGGCAGCACAGCGGACTTTGGATCCGTTAGTCCAGGTTCGAGTCCTGGCCCGGCAGCCACGGCTATGCGGACGAGCGCGGGGGGTCACACAGGCGGGCTGGACTAATAGTCCCCTTCTTCTCAATCGTGCGACTAGGAGTTGTTGTTCTTGCTGCTGGTGAAGGCACCCGCATGCGGTCGGCGCTGCCGAAAGTGTTGCACCCGCTCTGCGGACGACCGCTGCTTGGGCATATTCTCGCAACGGTAGAGGCGCTGCAACCGGCAGTGAGCACTGTTGTGCTTGCTCCTGACGTGCTTGATACGGTACGCACTCGCTTTGGCGACGCATATCGGTACGTTGTTCAGGCTGAACGGCTTGGCACTGGGCACGCGACCTTGCAGGCACGCTCGATCATGCGCGAAGCGTGTGACGATGTGCTCGTCCTGGTTGGTGATGCACCGCTAATCCGCAGCGCGACGCTGCAACAACTTGTCGCGTGGCGCCGCAAACACGGCGCCTTGGTTGCGCTGCTCAGCTTCACGGCAGACCCGCCAACCGGCTATGGCCGGGTTATCCGCGATGCGGAAGGAAATGTGACCGCGATTGTCGAAGAACGTGACGCGACTGATGCCCAGCGTGCCATTACCGAAGTCAGCAGCGGCATTCTCTGCTTCGATGCCGCCTGGATGTGGCCCGCGCTTGACCGCCTGCAGCGCAGCCCTGTGAAAGGCGAATATTACCTGACCGACTTGGTGGCTCTGGCAATCGCCGATCATGGCGTCGGCGCAGTGCAGGCGATCCTCGCCCCCGATCCGACAGAGGCGCTAGGTGTGAATGACCGTGTGCAACTGGCGCAGGCGGAGCGCATCATGCGCCTGCGTCTGCTCGATGCGCTGATGCGTGGCGGCGTGACGATCATCGATCCAGCCACAACCTACGTGGATGTTGATGTAACAGTCGGGCAAGATACAACGCTGCTGCCAGGAACGATGCTGCGCGGCTCAACGCGCGTGGGCGCCCGCTGCACGATCGGTCCGTATACGTCTCTGATTGATACGATTGTTGCTGATGAGGCGCATGTACGCTATACATTCGCCGAAGGCGTCGCAATACCAGCTCGCGCTGTCGTCGGCCCCTTCGCCTATCTGCGCAGTGCAGGCACTGGCAACATGTATCAGGCGTGACTCATATGGAAGGGCGTCTGCAAATCTTTAGCGGCAACGCAAACCGGCCCTTGGCGCAGGAGATAGCATCGTATCTGAATATCAACCTTGGCCGCGCTACGGTCGGCACGTTCAAAAATGGCGAAACGCGCGTCAAAATCGAGGAAAATGTACGCGGTTCCGATGTATTCGTCATCCAACCGACATGTACGCCGGTCAATCATCACCTGATGGAGTTGCTGCTCCTGATCGATGCATTACGACGCGCCTCAGCAGCGCGCGTGACGGCGGTCATTCCTTACTATGGGTATGCCAAGCAAGAGAAGAAAACGACCGGTCGCGAGCCGATCTCGGCAAAACTGGTTGCTAACCTGATCCGCACCGCAGGCGCCGACCGGGTGTTGACGATGGACCTGCACGCCCCGGCTATCGAGGGATTCTTCGATATTCCGGTCGATCACCTGCAGGCCGGACCCATCCTCGCCGAACATATTCGTGAAATGAACCTGCCGCGCCTGGTGGTCGTTTCACCCGATGCTGGCGGTGTGGGGCGCGCCAACAGTTTTCGTGAGCGCATTGGCGCCGGCCTGGCTATCATTGCCAAACAGCGTCCGCAACCCGATGTCGCCGAAATGCTTGATATGGTCGGCGATGTCGAAGGGAAGACGGCAGTCATTGTCGATGACATGATCTCAACCGGCGGCACGCTGGCTGAAGCGGCCCGTGTCTTGCGCGAACGTGGCGCGATGGCGGTGTATGCCTGCGCGACCCATGGCATCTTTGCAGGCGACGCAACTGAGATCATTGCTCAATCGGCGCTCGTTGAAACGATTGTTACGAATACTATTCCGCTCCCCGAGGGTTGTCGCAAAGCGCGCATCCGCGCTATCAGCGTTGCGCCGCTGTTCGCTGAAGCCATCATGCGCATTCACAAGGATCTCTCGTTGAGTGCGCTGTTTTCGTGACCATGATGCGACCGCGCGGGTGAGGATAGCACGTTGGACGTTGAAACTGGCCTGGTTCTATCAGGTATCGTTCTTTGTCTCTTCGTCCTGGCATTCACATCGGCGGTCGATGCGGCGATGACAGCGATCGGTCGCCATCGTCTGGGGTTGTTGCACGAGACCGATGCACGACGCGCACAGGTGATCGACCGCTTGCTCGCCGAACCGTATCGCTTCAAGGCGACGGTTCTGCTGCTCAACAGCGCTGCAACAATCACGGCCACGGCGCTAACGTTGCGCTTGTTCGACGCGCAGACGTGGCAGTGGCGCGTTGCTGCGCTGGTCGGATTGCTGCTTTTTATTCTGATCTTCTCCGAAGCGTTGCCGAAAGCGCTCGCCATTCGCAATCCCTCTGCGACTGCGCGCCTGCTTGCCGGTCCGATGGCCTTCAGCGCACGTCTCCTGGCGCCATTCATCTGGATAATTGGGGCGGTCACCGGTCCATTTGTTCGCGTCGCCAGCGGTCAGACCCTCTCGCCGATGCCGCTGGTGACCGAAGAAGAACTGCGCATGCTGGTGAACGTTGGCGAAGAAGAGGGATTGATCGAGCCGGACGAGCGCGAGATGATCGAGGGGATCTTCTCCTTCGGCGACACGACCGTGCGCGAGGTGATGATCCCGCGGGTGGATATTGTAGCGCTCGAGGAAACCGCATCCATCGATGAGGCGCTGAATGTCATTATCAGGACCGGTCATTCGCGTATTCCGGTCTATCGTGAAACGATAGACCACATCGTCGGGATTCTCTATGCGAAGGATTTGTTACTCTGGCTGCGCTCCGGGCAACGTGACGCCTCAATCGGCGCACTGCTCCGCACGGCCCACTTCGTCCCTGATACGATGAAAGTGGATGCCCTGCTGAAAGACCTTCAGGCGCGCAAAGTTCATCTCGCCATTGTCGTTGATGAGTACGGCGGCACGGCTGGCCTTATTACCATCGAAGACGTAATCGAGGAAATTGTTGGCGAGATCCAGGATGAGTACGATGTGGACGAGCAACCGATCCGGGAGCTCGGGCCGGGGGATCTCGAGGTAGATGCGCGGGTGCCGATCGATGACGTCAATGATCTGACCGGATTGCGCCTGGTTTCAGAGGAATCGGATCGCATTGGAGGCATCGTCTTCGAGCGCCTTGGTCGGGTGCCGAAGGTTGGGGACACCGTACAGGTTGCTGATGGCGTGACCATTGCGGTGCTCTCAATGGATGGCCTTCGCCTGCGCAAGTTGCGCCTGCAGTACCGTTTGCCGCAGGAAGATGAGGTGCACGCGACGCGCAGCGAGGATCAGGACAATGAATGAACTGACGCCGGAACTGATGGAACTCCTCGCCGCTGCCGCCGCTGCGCGCGAACGGGCTTATTGCCCGTATTCGAGGTTCGCCGTTGGATCTGCAGTGCGAACTGCCTCTGGAGCGCTATTCTACGGCTGCAATATCGAAAATGCCGCCTATCCCTCGACCATCTGCGCTGAACGGGTGGCAATGTTCAGCGCCTATGCGTCCGGCGAACGCGAAATTGCCGCGCTGGCGGTTATTGCCGACACGCCAGAACCGGTCAGTCCATGCGGCGAATGCCGCCAGGTCATCTTCGAGCTGGCGCCGCGCGCCGTTGTGCTCCTGGCAAATCTTCGCGGGGCATGGCGCATCACCTCAGTCAAGGAACTGCTTCCCGCCGGGTTTGCGCTTATTGACCGCTCAGGCGATCGGTAGCGCACTCTGATCTACTGCAACCCGGTCACTAATCCAGCGTATTTCTCCGCCAGCACGCGCGCCTGCTCGTCGCTGCTGCCTTCAGCAATCACGTGGAAGAACGGTCCGTCGGGATCGGGCAGGATCAGCACCCATTCATCGCCGAGATCGATCTTCACGCCATCGACCTGATCGAGTTTGCGATCCTGATACTGCTGGTTCAGAATGCGCATGACTTTGCCCTTGCATTCCCAGCGGCAGGGAACGCGCGCCTGGCTCATGAAGTAGGGCGGCAGGTCGCGGACGATCTCGGACAGGCGCGCCTGGTGGAGCGCTAGCAGCTCTACAATTTTCACAATGGCGAACATGCCGTCGGCGATTGGGTAGAATGAGGGAAAAATCACGCTTCCAGCGCCATCGCCCAGCAGCAGCATATCGCGATTGGCCGCCGCTGTCCGCATCAGTGCGCCAAGCGTAGCGCGAGTGCGGACGATCTTTCCGCCGTACCGGGCAGCAATCATCTCGAACGCCCGAGGCGCTGTTACCGGCACAGCAACCGTTCCGCCGCCATTGACCGCCATTGCCAGCGCCGTGATGGCCGCCAGTGCCTGCATGCCTGGCAGCCGTTTTCCGGTATCATCGACTAGGAAGATTTTCTCACCCCCTGCATCAAGCCGCGCGCCCAGCGACGCTTCGAGGACCGGCGTGATCCGCGCCAGTCGCTCCATCCCCGCCTCGAACTGTTGCGGCGTCTGAAACAGAAGTTGCGCGTCGAGATTGGCATTCAGTTCGACCGCGTCGATATGCAGTCGCCGCAGAATGGCCGGGAGGAAATTCGACGTATTGGCGTTTGCGTAGTCAATCACGACTTGAAAGTTGCGCGCAATGCTGGCGAGTGCGTCGGGACGCAGGGCGCCAAGGAACATATCAGTGTAGATCTGGTTGATGTGCTCTACCTCGTTGATGCGCCCGATTTCATCGAGATAGACCCGCCGGTAATCTTCCCGGAAGAAGACTCCCTCGATCTTGCGTTCAGTGGCAGTATCGATGTCGAGACCATCGGCGTCAAAGAACTTGATGTCCACCATACGGCTGTCGAGCGGCGACAGACGCACGTGGACGCCGCCAGCCGCGTTGATGGCGCGGGTAATCACGCGCGCGACCGGCAACGGCACGTCGTGGAGTTCGGCGACATGCACGCCAGCTGACGGCAACCCGGCAACCAAGCCACGTTTGATCATGCGCGGCGTGAAGTGCGTATCGCGGCTGGTCGTCACCACAGCGCCGCGTGGCAGCGTTGCGCCAAAGGCGGCGCCGAGACGGGCGCCAAACTCAGGGGTCAGGTCGATGTTGACCAGTCCTGAAATCCCTGACCGTCCAAACAGGACGCGGCGCCCCTGCGATCCCCAGATAATGCTGGAACTGATCGTCGCCCCTTCCTCGACTTCCTTGCTGGGCCAGATTTTGACATTTGCGCCGATCACCGCGCCAGCATTGATGATTGTCTGATCGCCAACGACCGCTCCCTCGAATAGCACAGCGCGGCTTTTGATGTTGCACTGCCGCATGACAATGGCGCCGCGCAGTTCGGCACGCTCGCCGATATACGAATTGCGCCAGATGATCGAGCGATCAATCGTTGCGCGCGTGTCGATGATCGTATAATCGCGAATGGCGGTCGGTCCGTGGATGATTGCGCCACTCTTGATCTTAACGCCATGTCCAAGAAAGATCGGTCCGTGAAGCTGCGCGTCGGGTGCGATCTCGACATCCCCTTCGACCCATACGTCGTCAAAGATGCGTTCGCCAACGCGCGGCAGATTGACCTTTCCCTGCATATAGTCGCGACTGGCGCGCATGTACTCTTCAATGGTGCCAATATCGGTCCAGTATCCTTCGGCGACATACCCGACCGGGATATTTCCGCTGCGCAGCATGCGCGGAAAGACATCCTTCGACCAGTCGGTAAAGGCGCCTTTTTCGATGTAGCGGAAGATTTCGGGCGTGACGACATAGATGCCGGTGTTGACCGTATCGGAGAAGACTTCGCCCCAGCTTGGCTTTTCGAGAAACTGGCGCACATAGCCGCGTTCGTCTACCACCACAACGCCATAATCGAGCGGGTTGGGCACGCGAGTCAGGGTAATCGTGGCAGTAGCGCCATGACTTTGATGAAACTCAATGATCTTTGTCAGATCGAAATCGGTCAGCGCATCGCCGGAGATGACGAGAAATGGCTCGCGCAGGAAGCGCTCGGCATTCTTGACGCTGCCAGCGGTGCCTAGCGGTTGTTCTTCGAGTGAATACTCGATATGGACGCCATACGCTGATCCATCGCCAAAATGATCCTGGATGACGTTTGCCAGGTACTGAACAGTCACCACAATTTCCGTGATGCCGTGTCGCTTCAGCAACTCGATAATGTGCGCCATCACGTGGCGATCAACGATCGGCACCATGGGTTTTGGGCGGTTGATTGTCAGAGGACGCAATCGCGATCCCTCGCCGCCGGCCATGACCACAGCCTTCATTGACTACCTCACCCACGATGTGTCAGTTTTGTACGTGGCTTCAGTATAGCACGGAGAGGCGATGGTTAGGGGTTAAGGGTCGGGGATGATGAGAACTGAGAACCAAGGACTGGAAACTGGGCGCCGGGAGTAGGAGGTGCGGGTCTTATGCCTGCCCGACGCTGGGCCGAGGGCTGAGAGCTGTCGACTGAGGACCAGGAGCCGCGTGAGGAACGAGTGTCAATAAGCTTAGGGGGAACAAACAAATATGCATTCGTTTACTCAGACGTTTCTTCGTTGACCATTCGTTCATTCGTTGACGTGAGCGAAACAGAAATTCCCGGAAAAGTCAGGAACCGGACGCTAGGGGAGCAATATTCACGCGCCGCGAGCGTCCGGTTCTCTCCTCCAACTTAGACCTGTGTGTCAGTGCCGACCTGCATTACTCCTGGCTCTTCCGCAGTTCCTCGACACGTGCGGCTAGCTGCGCAATCTTCTGGCTCAACTCATCAATGTCGCGCTTGGAGGGGATGTTCAATCGGTTGAGAAACTCTTCCATGCCCTGCTCGACGCGGTCAGTCACTCTTTCTACCTGTGAGCGGGCCGTCAACCGCTGCTGCATTTCATGCAGGAGCTTCTCTGCGTCTTTCTGCGCCAGTTCGCCACGCTCGACAAGCTTCTTGACGAAGGCTTCAACTTCATCGAACGTCATAGCGACGGCGCCGAAGCTGGCAAGCAGCAACCGGCGCATGCCATCGATGATCCACCTGTTGGCGCTAGGCGCACTCTCCTCGACTTCGGTGACTTTGACCTCGACTTCCTCGGTCATAGGTGGCCTCCTGCTGCTACGCTACATACGGGAAGGGGCGTCTTCGATCCACCTTCATAACGCAGTGCGTTATGGCTGTAGTATAGCACTATGGTGGACAGAAGTCAAGCAACGCACTCCTCAGGAGGTGCAGGCGTTCGTCGATGGCGAGCGTGCGCCTCGCCTCTCCCCACACCTGCGACTACCACGAGAAGCACATGATGAATTGTACCATGCCAACAGGGCAGTGAGAGGCTCTTGGCTCGTTCGGACCTGAGACCTGCGGTGCGACGAGTCCGGCTTCGATTTCCGGTACGATGCATCTGTCTTTCTTCGTCAGGAGCGCGGCAAGAGGGATACTGTATTGGTGTATACTCTAACGTGCATCCACAACCTCGCACCGGTTATACGCTTAGCACGTTCGCGGCAGTGGTCTGGGCATCAACCGCGCCCGGTCTCGCGCATCTCATCATCCGGTATGCCATTCCAGGCCTCGCGCTAGCGCTCTGGCGCGATCTGTTGGTTGCGGTCATCTGCACTGTGGGACTTCTGGTCTTCCGCCCGTCGCTCCTGCGCATCAGTGGAGGCGCCATTGAGCAACGAGCGCTGAATGGCGTCATTTCGATTGGCATCTGCCACGCCCTCCGGCTCTGGTCGGTGACGCTGAATGACGCCGACATCGCCATCGTGCTTATTTTTTATATCCCGGTTTCGTAGCGCTTGGCGCCTGGGTTCTGTGCTACAAGCTAATCACGAAAGTGCACCTGGCAGCACGAGCGCCGGCGCTGGAAGATGCGCACCGGTGGTGCGCGTCTATGATCCCGCTGTAGGTCGCGGGCATGGGGATGACTCTGGTTGCTGTTGTTCTGCCACGCTGTGCGTGGTGGACACGGCAACCGGCGCCGGTCGCTGCTTAACCCCTCACTCCCGTTGCGGGATACGACCAGGCACGCACACAATTGCGGCCACTGCGCTTAGCAATATATAACGCCCGATCAGCGCGGTCGATCACAGCATCGAGCGTTGTCTGATCACTGGGATCATACACTGCCACTCCAACGCTGATCGTTAGAGATATTGATCCCTGAGCAGTCTTGAAAGAAGCATTCTCGACAGCAACACGCAGGCGCTCGGCAATGTGTTGAGCAGATTCGAGATCGGTTTCGGGAAGCGCCACTGCAAATTCTTCGCCGCCGTAGCGCCCGATGATATCGGTTACGCGCAACTGGCTTCGGCAGCGTTCCGCCAGACTGCGCAGCGCTTGATCGCCAACTGCATGCCCATAGGTGTCATTAACCGACTTGAAATGGTCAACATCGAACATCAGCACGGCCAGCGGACGCAGTGTGCGCTGGCTGCGCTGCAATTCGCGCCTAGCATGCTCGAAGAAGGAGCGCCGGTTCCATACGCCGGTCAGTTCGTCAATCGTCGCGTGGCGACGTGCATCGGCGAAGAGACGTGCATTATCAATCGCAATTGCTGCCGTTGCGCCGAGAAGTTCAAGCGCGCTGCGGTCGGCGTCGGTGTAGGTGGACGGTTGCGATGCGCGAACGAGAATTGCACCGATAACCCGCCCGCCACGGCGCATAACAGCGACAAGGACGCTGCTTCCGCATGCTTCATTGTCGCACCGTAGCGACTCTCCGCGTTCAATTGCACGATTCGCTAGATCGGCGCACGCCTTGCTGTATGCGCGACCGACGCAGTAAATGACTCCAGGAGTCTCATGGGCGTCAGTCTTGAGTGCAATTAGGAAACCGTCACAAGCGACCAGTGACGTTGTGGCGCGGTAGATCTCATCGTAGATCTGATTCAGATCGAGTAGGGCTCCGAGTCGCTGACTCGCTTCGTAGAGTCGGGTGCGCATGTCTGCCTCGCGCCGCACTGCTTCGAAGAGGCGGGCATTCTCGATTGCTATGGCGGCAGTTGTCGCCAGTTGGTCGAGCATTTCAAGATCGGCAGCGGAACACCCCTGCGTAGCGCGTGTACGCGCCGATATTACTCCCAGCGTCTGCCCTCCGCGCCGCATTGCAATCAGGAAGCGCGTGTCCTGACCGCTGATGCATGACGATTGTCCGCTGGCGAGAACTTGTGCAATCGCTTCGTCTATGTCATGTTCGGTTACATCATGCGAGAGAGAATCGCGATGCGCGATAGCTGCTCTGCCGCTCACAGGGTCAGTCAGAATCAGGGCAAAAGAGTCACAGGGGATGAGTGAAGTCACTGCCTGATGGATCGAGCGATATAGTTGTGGCGGATCAAGAGTTGCGCCAATCTGTTGACTGGCGTAAAACAGCGCCATGCGCCGCTCCGCTTCCTTGACGGCGGTCTGATACCGTTTGATGCGCTCGATGGTCAGACCGATCTGCCGACCAATGACAGTCAGAATGTGTAGATCATAGGCTGTAAACGGCTCATCGCGCCCAATGCGGTAGACTGCGAGCATCCCGACCGGTTGTTCGTCCGCTGCAACCGGCACCCCGATAACGGAGCGTATGTCGTGTGCAACTAGTTCCTTGATCGCGTGCTCATGGCGATGATACCCATTGACTATCACTGGCAAGCGGGTCTCAATAGACTGCCAGGCAAGCGCGGAGCCGCGAGGAAGTCTGATCGAGAGCAACGCCTCAGGAATCCGATATGTGTAGCGAAACTCTAGCTCCTGTGTATCGTGCGCAACCAGGGGTAGCGCTCCTGCATCGGCTTCCACTAGTTCGACGACCATCCGCACTACATCGGGCATGACGCTGTCGATGTCAGATGCGCTGTGCAGGATCTGAGTCAATGTGTTGAGTTGGCGTTCGCGTTTGAGCATTTGCTCAATGGCGCCCTGATCGAATCCATCTGTTGCCTCGGCGTCTGGCAAGGCGCGAGAGATGCCGCTCACGGCGCACGCCTGAAGCAAAGCATCGGCGAGGGGATGCGTCTCGCTGTGACCTGCGTGGGTCATAGACTAGGACTCTTGGCATTCTTGTGATGCGTCGCAGGAGCAGTTGCGTGTTTACTATCTATGACCCTGCATGCTACTATGCTCGGCGATATTCGTCCATAGCTATTTGTACAGTCAGGATGACGAGTTGATGACAGACATGCATGCTCCGACGATGCTTCCTCCGGCACAGCAACGCCGCGGCGCTCTTGTGATGCTTATCATTACTTTTCTCATGTGGACCGGATTCTTTATGGTCATCCCCCTCATATCGATACGATATGTTGATGGTTTGGGATGGTCGGCAGGCGCAGTGGGGCTAGTGCTGGCAATCCGGCAATTGACGCAGCAAGGGTTGACGGTCTTTGGCGGTGCATTGGCGGATCGATTCGGGGCAAAGGAACTGATTGTGGTTGGGATGCTCATCCGAGCGATTAGTTTCAGCGCACTGGCGATTGCAACGACATATCCATTCCTAATGGTCAGCGCTATTCTGGCAGCAGTTGGCGGCGCCTTGTTCGACTCGCCATCATCGGCGGCAATGGTGGCGCTGACACGTCCAGAGGAGCGTCATCGTTACTTTGCTGTGTTGGGCGTCGTGCGCGGACTGGGCATGTCGCTCGGTCCGCTGGCGGGTGCGGCGCTGTTACGGGTCGATTTCGCCCTTGTTGCGCTCGCTGCTGGCGGGTGCTTCTTTGTTGCGTCCGGGATGACATTCCTGCTGCTGCCACCGGTGCAGGTCGCTACCGAACGCACTGAATTGCTGGCAGGCATTCTGATGGCGTTGCGCGACCGTCGGTTTATGGCGTTCAATGTCCTGCTGATGGGATACTGGTTCATGTGGGTGCAGTTGACCATTTCGCTTCCTCTGGCAGCGCGAGCGCTGGCGGGAACTGCTGATGCAGTGAGCTGGCTCTATGCACTGAATGCGGGCATGAGCATTGTGCTGCAATATCCGATTGTGCGCCTAGCAGAGCGCTGGCTGCGCCCGATTCCGCTGCTGATGCTCGGCATTGTGTTGATGGCGCTGGGTCTGGGAAGTATAGCCCTAGTGAGCACAATTGAGGAACTTTTGGCGAGTGTGTCGGTCTTTTCACTTGGGGCGCTGCTAGCTGCACCTGGACAGCAGACTGTCGCTGCTGATTTGGCGAATCCAGCGGCGCTTGGATCGTACTTCGGCGTAAACGCGCTGGCGTTAGCACTAGGTGGCAGCGTTGGCAACTATGCAGGCGGAGCGCTCTATAGTTTTGGCAGCGACATTGGCATCCCCGCGTTGCCCTGGCTAGTCTGTCTGGCAGTGGGCATTGGCTCAGCCGTCGGGCTTGCGGCGCTCGACCGAAATCTTGTGCGCCAGATCAGGTTAGAGGTTAGGGGTTAGGAAGTAGGGCGAAGACTCCGTTGCTGTGCTTTGCTGGGGATAGATTGCATCAGTTATTCGGGCAGATGCGGGGCGCACGCTTTGTCTTGACCGGCACGCTCTCTCCTTACGCGGAAGGTTTCCCAATATGCTTCTGCGCCGGATCGTCTGTTTCGGGCAACAGAATGCCCAAATGCACCCTTCTCGCACCCCTTGCGCGGGTAAATTTTTCCGGCAAGCCCTCACGTCGCACTGCCCGTCTTGAGCGTCGGGACGCCTCAACTCCTCCTTCCTGACAAGTGTAGATTTTTCTGGCAATCCCTTGTGCTAGTTGTCTGCTTCAAGCATCAGGATGCCTTAGCTCCCCCTTCTCCCCTCGTGGGAGAAGAGGGCAGGAGGAACAAGGGGGAGAACAGGCGTTAGGACGCGGTAAACATCCCCTGCTCACAAAAACTCTACACTTGTGAGAGCGGGGGAAGGGGACCGGGGGGATGAGGGGACGAAGGACGTCAAGACATAGCAAACCTGCCTCGCACACTAGAAGCCTACACTTGAGAGGGTGGGGGAAGGAGGTGAGGGGATGAGGGGAACAAGTTGCCGGAATGCGAAAAAGACGCTAGGAGAAACCCTCCCCCTGTAGGCCCTTTCTCTTCCCCGTGCTCTCGCGGAAGAGACGTCACTGGTCGCGCCGCAAGGGCGTCGTCCGGCGTCCAGCTCTGTTTCGCCGCCTGAACGAGATAGATGCCAAAACCTTCGCGGCCAGCGCCGGTAGGCGCCCTGGACCTTCCTGCGGAAACCCGCTTCCCCATCGCCCTGATGCTACAGGCGGCGCTGGACGAACGGGAGCGGCAGGCGTAACGCTCCTGTTCGGCGATGTGCCACACCGCGTTATGCTGCGCCTTTTCAGATGTTCATATCGATAACTGTGCGCAATGTTGCCAGGCTCACGTTGCCGCCGCAGATCACGATTGCTGCCGTTTTGCCGCGCATCTCTTCCTTGAGACGCAGATATCCAGCAACAGCGACGCCTGCCGATCCTTCCACCAGCGTGTGCTGCGTTTCGATCATCAGACGCATAGCGGCAGCGATCTCTTCTTCGGACACCAGCACCCATTCGTCGACCAACGAACGACACAGGTCAAGAGTGATCGCGCCTGGTTCTATGCCGCCAGCCGTGCCGTCCGACAGGGTCGGGAGAATCGGTGTTGAGACCACCTCGCCTGCCAGCACCGACTCATACATGGCCGGAGAATTGATTGGCGAACAGCCGATGATCCGCACATCGGGCTGCACCGCTTTCATATAGGTGGCGATGCCGCTGATCAATCCCCCGCCGCCGACGGCGACCAGAATTGCGTCGAGGCGATCAATCTGGCGCGCCAGTTCCACGCCAATCGTCCCCTGCCCGCCAATAACCAGCGGATCGTTATAGGGTGAAATGTAGGTCAGACCGTGTTCGGCTGCATATGCGCGCGCATAGGTTTCAGCAACCACACAATCATCGCCATAGACACGCACGTCAGCGCCGAAGTCGCGCATGGCGTCTACCTTGACAGGCGAGGTATCTTCGGGAACGATGATCATCGCCGGTGCGCCGAGCCTCAATGCACCGTAAGCGACTGCAGCGCCATGATTTCCCGACGATGCCGCGACAACGCCGCGCTCGCGCACATGAGGCGGCAGCGACAACAACACGTTCAACGCGCCGCGCACTTTGAATGATCCGGTTGGCTGCGTATTTTCCAGTTTCAGCAGTGCTCGTCCATCGGTCAGCGCACCAAGCCGGATTGACTCCTCGAGCGGCGTTGGACGCAGTGCGCGTCGCAACCGCCGTGCAGCGCGCAAAATCTCGTACAGTATGTCATTCATGGTGTGCGTGCCCCTGCGATGGATGGTTCCCGTGGAACGTTCTGCGTCAAACGTCGAAAAGTAGCATTGATTGTATCGGGGATGCAGGAATACGTCAATAATGCAGGCGAAGGCGCGTTTTCGGCATCGTCAAAGAATTCGGGACGAGTTCAGATCGCTTGGCGCGGGAGGCGAGGACGAGGCGTGGCCGCAATCACGGTGCTGTTCCCTCTCTCTCCGCCAGGAGTTCATCGGCCGCAGCAAGCAGTGCGGCAATGCGTTCTTCTGAGAGTGGCGGCGTCTTCTGGCGAAGGTACAGCTCCAGCGCACGGCGCGGGGTCAATCCGTCGAGGATGCTCGCGTCGTTGCCGCCCAATCGCCCACGAGTGCTGCGTTCGACTTCAACCGCCACCGCAGCAATAACATATGCGCCAGCGTCGTCAAGCGCGCGCCGGATCGCCTCGGTTTGGATCAGATCCGCCTGTTCGGGATGCGCATCGACCTTCACCCGTACTACCGCACCACGCAACGACCGACGTTCGATGGCTGCCAGCACCCGCTGCATCGGATCGTTTACGCCGCGCACATCGACCGCAATCGTCACAAACGGGCGCGTTGTCAGTTTATGAAAATGCCAGCGCACATCCCCCTTCGCCGCCAGATCAACAATGACGCATCCTTTGTCCTCGTTCTCTTCGCCAAAATCAATCCGCTCGATGCTCCCCGGATACACGATAGGCGGATGATCGCCGAGCGCCTGATGGCGGTGAATATGCCCCATCGCCACATAATCGACGCCTGGCAGCGTTACCAGGCTGCGCGGGTACACCAAGTCGCGCCCAAGGAGCACTTGCCGTTCCGCACCGAATATTGCGCCATCAATTGTGCCGTGGACCGTCAGCACCGCCGGAAGCGCGGGATCAAGGTCTTCGGCAGCCTGCCGCAAAAAGCGTTCTACCCGCTCGATCAGCATCGTTTCAATCTCCAGAAACGATGCCATACGCAACTCTTCTTTCGTCAGCAAGGCGTGGCGCGTTACCCAGGGCAGTGCAATGATCTGGAGCGGACCGGATCGCGTGTGCAGCGTGTGGATGCGCGGTCGGTCGGCGATGGTCACGCCATCGACCGCCAGGGTATCGAAGATCTCGACAGTATGGGCGCGTCCAGCGGCTGGCGAGACATCGTGATTGCCAGTGAGGATGAACACCGGCAGCCCGCACGCGCGCAGGCGATGGATGCGCCGGGCAAACTCGCGCTGCTGCGTCGGGTTGGGTGTGCGGTTTTTATAAATGTCACCGGCGATAAGTACTGCATCCACGCCCTCGGCAAGCCCTATCTCTATCGCCTCATCGAAGCGCTCTAGATAGTCGCGCAGCCGGGTATGCAGCCCGGTTGCCGGATCAACACGACCATAGTTCTCAATGCCGATGTGTAGATCAGCTAGATGCAGCAGGCGCATTGCGGGTGTGTCGCTAAGTATCGGTTGGGAGTGCAGATCTTCCGCTCTCCAGCACGAACGATTGTACGCAAGCAGTACAGGATCGTCAAGCGCGGCTCATTCACAGACGCTATCCCGCAGATTGCATCTCTCTTCTTCCTCACTGATGCAAGGAGCGCATACATGGATAGCGGGTATAATCCACGAAAACCGCGAAGAGACGTGAAGAGACGCTAACAAAAGAGCGCTTTCCGCCCCTTCATGTTCTTCGTGGACGAAAGAAGCGATGAAGACAAGATGAAGACCGAGCTGCTACTGAAGGAAGAGGTCTTTGCGATCGTTGGCGCTGCAATAGACGTGCATCGGGAGCTAGGATCGGGCTTCCTGGAGCCAGTCTGCCAGGAGGCGATGAAAATCGAACTGGCTAGCCGCCGCATTCCATTCGAGGCGCAGAGGTTCCTGATCATCAAGTACAAGGGGCATACGCTTCAGAGACAGTACCAGGCGGATCGGATATGCTATGGTCAGATTATTGTCGAGCTGAAAGCATTAGACCGCCTTCCGGGAAAGGAGCAGGCGCAAATCCTGAATTATTTGAAAGCCACCGGCCTGCGGGTTGGCCTGCTGATCAACTTCGGCAGCCACGCACGCCTTGAATGGAAACGCTTTGTGTACTAGGGAACGATCCACGAAGGGCACGAAGGGACGCGAAGAGACGCATGCCATGGTTTGCTCCCCCTTCGTGCTCTTTGGCGTCCTTCGCAGATGGCAGCCGCCTTCGTCGGCGAGAGAATCCACCAAGAAACACGAAGGGGCGCAAACAAGCGTATGCTTCCCCCTTCGTGCTTCTTCGCGCTCTTAGTAGATCACAACCAGGCTCTATCGATAAGAACAGCCGCACAGGATACGAAGGGTTTGAAGAGACGCAAACAAAGGTTTACACCCCCTTCGTGCTCCTTGGTGTCCTTCGTGGATATAACCCTCAGCGTACCATCGCCGAAACAGGCGCAGTTTGCGGCGTATTCAGCGCGATCTGCTGCGCAAACTGCATAATGAATCGCGCGGTCGCAACCGGACGTTCGCGTTGCGGCAGATGACCGCAGCGTTTGAGGACGCGCACCTGCGGCGAAGGGAGATGAGAGCGGAAGAACTCGAACGACCCTTGTGGCAGGAAGCGATCGCGTTCCCCCCACAGAATCGCCGTCGGCGTCGGCAGCTGGTGGAGTTCATCGGGGCTCAGCAAATCAGGCTCATCGGTGGCTTTGATGAACTCGCGCACCACCGGACGTGCAAACAGATTCGTCATGCCGCGGGCACTGAGTGCTCGCAGCGGCGGCGGCAGTGCGCCGAAGATGAGGCGCGCCACCTGCCGTGCCTGATGCGCATCGGCAGGGGATAGCAATTCCAGGAAGGGATCCCATGAGCGATGACCGTCGAGCAGTGCGCCGCCTGCGTTCATCAGCACAATGCCGCGCACCATATCCGGGCGCTTCTCCGCCACTCGCACTGCAATCCATCCCCCCATCGAGTTGCCGACCAGCAGCGTTGGACGGGCGATGACATCGTCCAGAAATGCGCTGACAATCTCGGTCATGTCGCTAATTGTCGCAGCTTTTTTGCCCGGCGGCAACCCGGAGAGACCGTACCCCGGCAGGTCGATCATAAACACATCGTGACGACGCGCGACCAGCGGCGCAACCAGGCTCCAGGTTACCGCATTGTCGCCCATGCCGTGGATGAAGAGCACCGGCAGCGGCGCCATGCGGCGACAGGGGATCAGGTAGTAATGGATCGGAACGCCGTTGATGCGTCGGGTTTGCTCAAAGGCGCCGAGGCGCGGCAACGCATGGCGCGCCAGTCCGTCAACCAACGGCACCATGGCATAGGAGAGCGGGTCGAAGAAGCGTTCAATCGGATCAGGAATATGACCAGACATACGACGCTGCTCTGCTGTCACTCGAGACTCAACCCCAACTGCTCTGGTTCTGCCATTGTACCACGGGATGTCGCTGGCGTTCTGTCCCGGCCCTTGCCGGAAGCGGCCAACGTGTTGCGTTCGTCTGCGCCGATCAGCGCCATCAATCCGGCCTCATCGAGCATCGGTACGCCTAATTCCTGCGCTTTTGCGAGCTTTGTTCCTCCCGGATCGCTCCCAACCACCAGGTAATCGGTCTTTTTGGAGACGCTGCTGCTCACCTTTCCGCCGTGCGCCACAATCAAGGCGCTAGCTTCTTCACGCGACATCGACGGGAGCGTGCCAGTGATGACGAAGGTCTTGCCTGCCAGCGCATCGCCCTTTGGCGCAACAGCGGGACCTTTCGCCTCGGTGCGCACGCCGACGCGCTTCAGCTTGGCGATCAACGCCTTGCTTTCCGGGCGCGCGAAGTAGTCGGCGACACTGGCGGCAATCACGGGTCCGATGCCTTCCAGGTCGTCGATCTCATCGGCGGAGGCGGCTGCCAGCGCGTCGAGCGAACCGAAATGGTCAGCGAGGATCTGAGCGACGACTTCGCCAACGTAACGGATGCCAAGCCCGACGATCAGACGGTGGAGCGGGCGATCCTTCGATTCAGCGATGGCGTTCAGCAGATTAGCGACCCGTTTAGGACCATACCCTTCGATCCCCTGGAAATGTTCGGGCGTCAACAGATACAGATCGGCGACATCCTTCACCCAACCGCGTTCGACGAACAGTTGCACCTGTTTCTCGCCAATGCCTGCAATGTCCATCGCGCTGCGCGAGACGAAGTGCTCGATCCGCCGGGTGATCTGCGCCGGGCAGATGCCGAAGTTCGGGCAACGGTACGCGACTTCGCCCTCAGCGCGTTCCAGCGGCGTGCCGCATGCCGGGCAGGTCTCCGGCATGCGCCAGACGCGCTCGCTGCCGTCGCGCCGCGCCACGACCGGACCGACGATATACGGGATAACATCCCCGGCGCGCTTGACGATCACGTAGTCGCCGATGCGGATGTCGCGTTCGGCGATGTAATCGGCGTTGTGCAGGCTGGCGTTGCGCACCGTAACGCCGCCGATGTTGACCGGCTCGATCACGGCGTTGGGCGTGATCACCCCGGTGCGCCCGACATTCACCACAATATCGATCAGCCGTGAGACCGCCTCGCGCGCCGGAAACTTGAAGGCAATCGCCCAGCGCGGATCGCGCCCGACGACGCCGAGCTCCGCCTGTTGCGCAAAGCTGTCGATCTTGACCACCACGCCGTCAACCTCGTACTCCAGTTCGTCGCGGCGGGTCATCCACTCACGGCAGTACGCCAGCGCCTCCTCGAAGCGCTCGAAGCGCCGTGCATCGCGGTTGACCGGAAAGCCGAGTGCGCGGAGGTAGTGCAGCGTCTCCCACTGCGTCTGCAACTCCGCTCCTTCGACCTGCCCGACGCCATAGGCGAAGAAGCGCAGCGGACGGCGGGCAGTGACCGAGGGGTCTTTCTGGCGCAGCGAGCCAGCGGCGGCGTTGCGCGGGTTGGCGGCGATCTTTTCGCCAGCCGCCGCCAGTTGCTCGTTCAGGCGCATAAAGTCAGCGATGCGCATATAGACTTCGCCGCGCACTTCGAGCAGCGGCGGAATAGCATTCTGTGACGGCGCGTCGCCGGTTCCATCAGCAAACGGACCCAGGCGCAGCGGAATGCTGGGGATGGTGCGCAGGTTCGCCGTCACATCCTCGCCGGTCTCGCCGTCGCCGCGCGTCGCGCCGCGCACCAGGACGCCGTCGCGATAGATGAGGGTCACTGCCACGCCGTCGATCTTCGGCTCGACGACGAACGCCACCTGAGCGTCGCTGCCGAGCAGGCGCATAGTGCGATCGTACCAGGCGCGCATGCCTGCCTCATCGAAGGCGTTGGCGAGCGACAGCATCGGCACGACGTGCTGCACTTTGGCGAACTGTTCGGACGGCGGCGCACCCACCCGTTGCGTCGGCGAGTCGGGGGTGATGAGTTCGGGATGCGCCGCTTCCAGCTCGCGCAACTCGCGCATCAGCGCATCGTACTCGGCGTCGCTAATTACCGGCTCGTCGAGGACATAGTAGCGGTAGTTGTGATACCGGATCTGCTCACGCAGCGACTCAATACGGCGTACCAGGTCGTTGGAGGTCATAAGCAATGTTCAAAAATGCGATGGTTCAGGCACAAACCTGCCATCCGAAAACCTTACCTGTCTGGTGAACAGGATGAACCAGACCATCAAAAGCAGCCTCACATCGCTGCCCGGTACGGAAACAAGCGCGCGCCAGCGTCTCGAATGCCTGAATGGCTGGC
>JANXAL010000122.1 GCA_025062325.1 Roseiflexus sp. | reverse complement strand
GTCGCCATAACCGGCAGCCACCCTCTCGGCTGCCGATCCGACGGGGTCAGCAGCGCCACGCCGAATGCGGGCGCCGTGGCGCTGGACCAGAGGGCGACGAGCACGCTCCGTCCGGGACCGGGGAGCTCGAGCGCCTGCACCAGATCGCGCAGCGGCAGGACGGCGTGGGTGCGCATATGATCAATGGCGATGCGGATGCGTTCGTTCATGGCGTTTCGTTCTCACTGAACATCGTTCGCTGGCATCCTGTGTCTTGCTGGCATCTCCCGGATATGTCGGAGTCTACAACGACAATAGAGCAATGTCTATCAGGGAAATACCCTTAATTGAGCATAGTCTTTTTTAGGGAAGTACCCTTAAGCGAACGCTGTCCTCCTTTCAGGTGTAGGTTTTTCTGGCAAACCCTCATGTTGAGTCGCCCGTTTTTGGGCTTCAGAATGCCTCAACTCCCCCTCTCCAGCGACGCTCTGTACATTACCCGCATGCCACACTGCGTCATACGCGCTGTCTCACGGAAGAGCGTCCTGATGCGGAATGTGGTAGCGAGACTTCGGCGAGCACTCCTTTCTGAAACATTGCTTTTTCCGCATCAGGAAGCCATCTTCGGACTTGTGGGCAATGCATAGAGCGACGCTGGAGAGGGGGCGGGGGGTGAGGAAGAGAAAGGCTTTGAGACGCGGAAAACGCCCCTCGTATCTAAAAACTCTACACTTGAGGGACGTCGTCCTCTCCCATGGATCGACTGCCTTCCACCACAGACCGATCCGTGTCCATCAGTCGCACCCGTGTGGATCCGTGTTCCCTTCCACTGCTCATCATTCGGAACAGCGCGCCGATGTGCAGCGCATCAGCGTGAAGGGCAGAATGTTCCGATGGTTGGCGCTTGAGTCCGGGTAGCTGATTCGCTGCTTTCCCCACGCCACGCGCCCATTGAGCCATACCCTCCGGCGCACCATCCAGAACGGCGCCAGCGTGTCCTATGCCGGCGTTATGGCAATTGTCCCGCAATGTCGGTAACTTCTTCACTTGTGGGCGGGCATAGCACTCTGTATACTGGGAGTTGCCATCAGGAGGGAGTATTACCATGTCAGAATTCCGCGACCTGAAACCGGAAGAGTTCAGGATTTTCTTCGAACCGGCATCGAAAGGCGATTCCGGCGCCCTCCGAATACGCGATTTTCTGGAATTGCCTTTTGCAGATGAATGTCTGAACGAAAGGTATTATGCGCATTCAAGCCCCGAAAGGCATTCCAGTTTTTCGCAATGGGTTCGTTACTGTGGCGCACATCTGCGAGGGCGATGACGTCGCAATTGCTGGAGTGCCCATCGCCCAGGGCGCAATTGAAGCGCGCCGCATCTGGGTCAATCTGCCAGCGCATCTGTTGGGCTGGCGCTGGTAAAGGCATTGCCGTCCAGGATGCCACTCGCCGTCGGAATCTCTGATCCGCTCCCCCAATTCAGGGTTAAACCCTTAAGACAAACGCCTGCTGCATGTGGTACAGTATGGTCTGGCGCTGACTGGCAGGCGGGGGACCCATGCAGGCGTTGCGGGCAGTGCATCGCTTCCTGACGCAGGGCGAAATCGGGCTGCGCTGGCTGCTGCTGTTTCGCTGGGCGGCGCTGGGCGTTGCGCTGGCGCAGAGTCTCCTGATCGAGGCGGAACGGCTGCCGCAGTTTGTCCTGCAGATTGTCCTGGTTTCGCTCTATACGCTGGGATGGACGATCCTGGCGCTGCACCCGGCGCAGGCGCCGACCACCGTCATGCACGCCCGCTGGTTCGTCGGCGGCGATGCCGTTGCCTTGCTCCTGCTCAACCTGACGACCGGCGGCTGGCATAGCCCCCTGTACCGCTATACCTTCGCAGCGCTCGCCATGCCGCCGTATCTCTTCGGGCGGCGTGGCTTGTGGGCGAGTCTGGCGCTGCTCGCCGCCTGGCACGGCGGCATTGCGCTCCAGCAGCGCCTGCCGCCGCACGTGATCGCAGCGCTGGCGCTCGATGGCGTGATGTTCGGCGGGTTGCTCGTCCTGAGCGCCTATGCGCTGCGCCTGGTCGAGGATCAGCGACGGTTGACCGCGCAGCGCGCCGCCGCCGAAGAACGGCTGCGCATTGCGCGCGACCTCCACGACGACGCAGTGCAGCAGATGTACAGCATCGTTCTGCTGCTCAAAGGGGCCGTGCGACGCAGCGCCGAGGAGGGAGAAAGCCAGGCGCTGCACCGCGTCTATGAGCAGGCGGTGCAGACCTGGGAGGGGTTGCGCCGCTACCTGCGCGACCTGCGCGATCCGCTCGATGAGCACGCCTTCAGCGAGCGGCTGCGACGCCGGGCGGACGCCTTCACGCGCCTGACCGGCATTCCGGTCCATCTGGACCTCGACGACGTCGATCTGCCGGAAGAGACTAGCCTGCAGGTGCTGGCGATCACGCGCGAAGCCTTGAGCAACGTGTATCGTCACGCGCGAGCGCAATCGGTCACGCTGCGGTTCAGGGTCGAGGAGGAGACGCTCGTTCTGGAGATTGCGGACGATGGCGTCGGGTTCGATCCGCAGATGGTCGGCGACGGCGAGGGGCGGTACGGCCTGCGCGGCATTGCCGAACGGGCGGCGCTGATCGGCGGCGCGTGGACGATTGAGAGCCAGCCGGGACAGGGAACGCGCGTGCGCGTGCAGTGGCCATTCCAGCCAGCGATGCTGGAGGAAGAGTAGCGTATCAGACGTGTCGGGCGCCGGAGAAGAGGCTGCGGATGGTGCGCATTCTGCTGGTGGACGATCACCCGCTGGTGCGCAGCGGGCTGCGCGCAGAAATCGAAGCATGCCACGGAATGCAGGTGGTGGCGGAAGCAGGGACGGCGGCGGAAGCGCTGGAACGACTGGCAGACGAGCGTCCGGCGGTGGCGGTGATCGACGTCCAGTTGGGCGACGGCTGCGGGATCGACCTCGGGCGCTGCATCGCCGCGCAGGGTCCGTGCGCCGTGGTGCTGCTGACCGCATTCGACTGGGATGTCTATCTGGTGAAGGCATGGGAGGCGGGCGCAGCAGCATTTATCGCCAAGAGCGCCGATATCGAGGCGCTGGTCGAGGCGATTCGGAGAGCGGCTGGCGGCGGGCGCGCCTTCACTGAGGCGCAGCGCGCGCGCATCGTCGCCTGGCAGCGCGACGTGACGGCGCGCCTGGCGCTGCTGAGCGACCGCGAGTACGCCGTCCTGCGCCTGCTGGCGGAGGGCGCAACCAATCGGGAGATCGCTGCGGAGCTGGGGCTGGCGGTCAAGACGGTCGAAGCGCACGTCCACGGAGTGCTGCGCAAACTGCGTCAGCCATCGCGGCGCGCCGTGCAGATCTGGGCGCAGCAGTACCGGATTACCGCATATGAGCGACCAGATACACAACGGAGTCGTCCTTCAGAATGAAATATGCGATTGATCCCAAATTAAGGGTATTTCCCTAATAGACATGCTGGCGGTCGTGTGATAGGATCAGAACGCAATGAAGGTGTCCGTATCGAAAAAGAATAACCGCTAACGAGAAAGGGGCCCTGTATGCGGAAGCATATCACTATCATCATCATGTCGGCATTGTTGAGCTTTGCTGGCATCGGTCAAGTAATCGCTGCTGGACAGTTTTATGATTACAATATCACCACTCCGAAATTCGGAGGATCAACTACGGGTAACAACTACACCAAAGTCAGCGCTTTGGAGCCTGCAGTCGTGTGCAGCGAGCAAATAGGAGCGGACTACAGGCTTGATGTCCGTGTCGAAACTGTTAGCAATGACGCACAGAGTGGCTATTCCGAAATAGGGGACTTCACTCGAGTCGAACTATTCTACTCTTCGCCAGTCGCAGGAGCACAGTATCATATTCGGTATAGGAATAAATGGTATACACCAGTGGACGTTCAAGCAATTGGGCACTCCAGCCCAGATAATCCAGGTGGATGCGACTTCTGAATTCTGTCGTTCTTTGACAAGTAGTAGAAAGTGCTCGAGCAGGTATACCTGCTCGAGCACGAAACTAAATGGGCAAGGGTCTTGAAGATTATGATCCGTCACGATCTCTTTCGCGCGCTCGGTAATAAGAATTTCGTACTGGCGTGTGTGTTCGGTTTTATCGCACTGGCGCACGGTCTGGCAGACTATGAGCCGGGAATATCCGCTCGAGTTGCACATCTCCCGCCTTTTTATATCAATGCCTACGATGCCTTCGTCTGGGCGCACAACGGAATTATCGGCATCATCGCTCCTTTGATTGTCACATTGCCGTTTGCCGACTCCCTGGCGCTGGATCGTTCATCAGGGTATCTGCGCTTCATTCTTCTCAGAACGTCTCGCCGCAATTATCTTCTGTCGAAGATGTTTGCGTGCGCATTAGCGGGAGGTCTGTCAATCACGCTGCCTTTTGTTGTCATGTATGGCTACACGAGTCTCACTCTCCCCAGAGGTCTTCCTTCACCGGAACAATCACGCATCGTGTCCGATGCCCGGTCGTTGGGACCGTTCGGGGCGCTCTACCGGGAGGCGCCTGATGTGTATATCTGGAGCCTGCTGGGACTCATATTCATCTTCGGTATGATCTATGCTATCTTTGGTCTCTCTCTCTCTGCACTGACCGAGAACAGGTACGTCATTCTATCGACGCCATTCCTGATGTGTAATATCCTTCATTTTATCCTTTCTGTTCTCGGCTTGCCGCAATGGTCGCCGGGAGTTGCGTTCGTTCCCCACTGGATCGACAACGTGGGCTGGATACACATCATCTCCAGTCTGAGTCTCGTTTTGCTTGCGAGTCTCGTTTTGATCGGCAGAATGTTTCGTTCGCTGCGATCACACGCATGAATGTGCTGATCAGATTTGTTGTCATTGACTTAATCCAACATATCCTTACAAAAAGATGGCTGCTCATCATTCCTGTTGTAGCAGTTGTCGCCTACTTTACGACGACGAGTCTCTATCAGCACAAAGTTGGTGGTATCTACACGATTAACATCTGGGATGCCTTGTTCAATACGTTCGGCAACCCGAACAACATATTCTATTGCTTCACCCCGGTATTTCTGTACTTCGTAAGTGATTTTCTGCCAGAGTTGGCGATAGGCGAATACATGATGTTACGTCTCAGATCGCGCAAGCTCTGGTGGATCGGTAAGGTCGTTAGTCTATCGATAGCCGCTTTTGTTTACATTTTGCTGCTGGTTTTTGGATCGTTCGTTATTTTTGGTTCCGTCTTTCGATGGAGCGATAGCTGGAGTGCATTTGCTGCCAATAATCCGTCAGATATATACATAGTGCCGGAAATCACAAATATTCATCCGTATCTTGCTTTTCTCTGCCTTCTATCATTGCTCCTTCTTGGATGGGTTTCGTTGGGTATCCTCGTCCTTTTGTGCATCCTTGCCTTCAAATCAGCGCGGTGGGGTTTCTCTGTCGGTCTTGCCATCAATCTGGCGGGGCTTGTTATTCACCGCTCCGAGGTGACTGGCGTCTGGACCTACATGTCAATCGGCAACCATTTACTTTTTGCTTATCATTCCTTCGGTGATAGGACATCTCATTATCCTTCGCTGATGCTCTCGTATGTGTATTGGGGAGTCTGGATCGTCATCGTATTCATTGCGGGCATGTATCTGGCCCGCTATCAGGATTTTGTTCGGAGGTCGTGAGTGGTTTTCAGAATGTTCCGCACCATTCTATGGAATATGCTCGCAATCGTACGCCTGCGATATGTCGTTCTTACTCTGGCATTCTTCTTGTTCCTGGGTTTCGTTAGCGCCCGTGAAGCAAGTGAGAGGGCAGTTCTGGACGCTGGATCGGATCGAATCACAGTGTGGGACGCTGTTTTCGTGACGTTTGCCGGGCCAGGGTTACGAGACACCTCGCTGGTCCGAATGCTCGGATGGTTTCTTCCCCACCTGATTGTATGCGCTATAGTTGGCGATAAAGTCTGGCGAGACCTTTCCCAGAATAACCCGGCATTTGTCGTGCGAGTCGACTCGCGACTGCACTGGTGGTTAGCGCAAGTTGTCAGTGTTGTTCTGGCAACTATCGCCTATACTGCTCTGGCACTGGTGGTCGTTCTGATCATCGCAGGATCGATGCTGAAATGGTCACATCCATTCGATACGTCGCTGGTCGTCACTGAAGCCCTGGAACGTCCTTTGCGAGTCAATGCCGCTGATATTACGTTGTGGACGTTTCTTCTGCTGATGACAACGTTTTGCACATTCACCCTCTGGCAGACGACTCTCTCGCTCATCACCCGGCTTCCGACCGTCATAACCGGAGCTTTAGCGCTCATTCTGGCATTATCCTGGATCCTCGGCATCGATAGAGCATCCCTTGTTCCCTGGCTGCCAGGATCACAATCGATGATTCTGCGCCATGATCTTTTCGCGCCGGACGTTGCAGGATTTTCATTCGTCTGGTCGCTTGTCTACAACGGAATCGCACTACTGGCGGCGGTATTAATCGGTCTGCTCTACACGAGTAATATGGATTTTCTCGGTGAATAAGGAGCGTCTGCAATGATGGGCAATCCATACAGCCCCGCAATAGCATTGGAAGATGTTGCAAAGCATTTTGGGGATCACCCGGTGCTCAATGGAGCCAATCTGGTCGTTCCTCGAGGCGCCGTGTACGGGATCAGCGGGCATAATGGCGCCGGGAAAAGTATGTTGCTGCGCATCATTTCGGGTCTGGTTCGACCGACTGCGGGCCAGGTTCGGGTGTTTGGCGCCGTCATTGGCAGCGATGTCGAATTTCCGCCGATGACCGGCGTGATGATCGATAGACCCGGTTTTCTTCCGCAGTACAGCGGATTGCGCAATCTCCAGCTCCTTGCCATGATCCGGAGCCAGATCAGCCAGAGCGAGATCGCCGCAGTGATGCGACGTGTGGGGCTCGACCCGACGGACCGACGACCGGTGCGCACCTACTCGATGGGGATGCGCCAGCGGCTTGGTCTGGCGCAGGCCATTATGGAACGTCCGCGCCTGTTGCTGCTCGATGAACCGACGAATGCCATCGATCCCGATGGTCGCCAGAGCATCTATGCGTTGTTCCAGGAATTGCGGGCTGAAGGAGTGACTATTTTGCTGACCAGCCATAGCGCCGAGGAGCTGAGCGCTCTCTGTGATAAAGTCTTTGTGATGCGCAACGGCGCCCTGGCGCCAGCTTGAATTATCAGTCGCCTGCCAGCAAACATACCAGGTGTATCACTCCGAGGAAACCCTGTCTCTGGCATTATAAAAGCCACCCGGGAACATAAACTTTACCCACATAATAGACGAGCATCAGCCAGAGCGGAACCAGGATAAGACTGATCCCGATTATCCTCATCTGGCGCTAGTCATCCTCGCCCTTTCTTCTCGATAACGTGAACCTCCAATATACGCAGGTGATCAACAAACCTGCAATTTCCACTGTAGTCAACTGGAATATCGCATTGATAAACGGCTCCAGAAACTCGCTGACACTCGGTCCGGCGCCCATCAAGGGTCTGATCTTCACCTGAGCATAGATAAACACTGCAATAAAGGTCAGGAATGCCAGACTGATAAGGATCAACCCCATTGTCGCCGTCCATCTTCGTAATAAGCGTTCCATCATTGGTGTTATTTCTGGCGAATCTACCCGGCGATTGGTGGATTGTGAAGATGTTGGTGACTCAAGAAGCGTTGACAGCCAGCATACTCGCAAGCACGGCGATGGTGCGAGATGGCCGCGAATATATCGTTCGATGTGTCCGCATCACCTGCCCTCCTTGAGCGGTACTGGCGTAGGCTGAGGCGGTTGCGAACGTAGCCCCGCAAGACTCTTGACCGTCTCAACAGCGGAAAGCAGATTTGGCGCCTGCACCACCCGCACGTCTACGGCGCGATCCCGATACCTGTCGAGAATATCGCTGATGGGATCAACCAACATGATTGCCGGATGGTCTTTCAGCAGTGAAGCATCGGCGGTCGCCAGGGAACCGCGCAACCAGGAGACATGGAAGGATGTATTGTGCGGATGGATGCCCTGCTGCTCGAGCGCCGGAGCGGGAAGAAGGCTCCACAGTTGCGCCTCAACCTGATTGACAGGAGCATCGAAATCAACAATCCGGCGGTCGTCCGGTTCGACCGGGTCACCGACAAAGAGGACGCTATGGCGCTTCCCATCCACGAAGAGATGCAGCGTCATCTGATCGATATCGAGATGGTAAGCGCGCTTCATGCGCCAGACCTCGTTCAATGGGGTGTAATCCCGAAAAGAAATCGACACTTCGACGCTGCCGCCGGGATTGCTCAAAATGATGCGGTCAAGCGCCTGCTCTCGTGCGATGATATAGTCACGGATGTGATCATACGATTGATAAGGTGACATTGTTGTAAAGCTTCAGGTAAAATGGCTCGAGCCCGACGACCTCGACTTGAACGCTGCTGACATAAGCGCGTTGTCCGACCCATCGCTCATTGGCGACGCCGGGCGTTCCCCGACGCGCTGCGTGTGCATCAACGCGCTGCAGAACATCGCGTGCACGCGGGTCGCCTCGTTCCGCCATCCGAACAAGGCGGGTGTGAAACGGCTCCGCTGTTGCAGCGGAAGTTGACGTGATGGCGGCAATAAAACCCGTCGCCAGGGTGGCGATAACGAGCAGGACGATGCCCACAGCATAAACTTTCCCGGTAAGAAGTGGCGGCCAGCGAGATGATTGTCCGGTTTGTCATTGAAACCGTCTGTAGAACGTCGTCCACTGGGAGCAGAGCAGATGGGCGAGCAATGAGGCGGCGGCATTGGCGGCGCGTCTCAGTGTCTGTAGAACGTCGTTCACTAGGAGCAGATGGATCGCAATTAAGAGGTCTGGCACATCAGCGCTCTGACGAGATCAGGGGGCTTATAGGCGAGGGTTGTAGAGATGCAACGTCGCGTCCTAACGTCCTTATTCCCCCTCATCCCCCCTGCCCCCTTCTTCCACAAGGGGAGCAGGGGGAGTCGAGGCATTTCGATGGCTGAAATCAGCAATCCAACCAGGAGGCTCGCAAAAAATCTACACCTGTGAGCATCCCCCCGCCCCCTTCTCCCACAAGGGGAGAAGGGGGAGTAGACGCATTGCAACGCTCAAAACGGGCAATGCAACACAAGGGCTCGCCGAAAAACCTACCCCTGCGAGCTTCTCCCACCAGGGGAGCAGGGGGAGGTGGGGCGTCCCAGCGCCCTTTTCTCCTCATCCTCCTGCCTCCTTTTTCCATGAGGGGAGCAGAGGGAGTTTGGGCGTCCTGACGATCAAAACGGGTCCATCGAACGCTTCCTTCCCTGCCTGTCGCCACGGGGCAAGCATTGTGGGAAAGGCTGGAAATCACATAGTTGCCAGATGGCGGAGCAGGCGCGCCATTTCGATTGCCGTAGTCGCTGCCTCAAAGCCTTTGTTGCCAGCCTTCGTGCCTGCTCGCTCAATAGCTTGCTCAATGGTTTCGGTAGTGATCACCCCGAAGATGACCGGAACGCCGGTCTGCAGCCCAACCTGTGCAATGCCTGATGCAGCCGCGTGAGCTACGTGCTCATAATGGGTGGTTGCCCCGCGGATGACAGCTCCGAGAGCGATCACCGCATCAACATTGCCGCGCTCAGCCAGCTTGCGGCACGCGAGCGGCAATTCGAATGAGCCGGGTACATGGGCGACTATGATATCCTCATCGCTGACCCCATGCCGCCTCAGCCCGTCGATTGCTCCTTCAAGCAACTGCTTGGTGATAAACTCATTCCAATTGCTCACCGCGATGCCAATCCGTAGTCCAGTCCCGACAAAGTCGCCCTTGAACACTCGCATCATACCACCTCAAGGAGATGCCCTAACTTCTCACGTTTCGTCTGAAGGTAGCGTCGATTGAACGGGGTTGGCGGCGTTACCAACGGGATCTGTTCAACGATCTCCAGCCCGTAGCCCTGCAAGCCGTGAAGTTTCTTCGGATTATTGGTCAGCAGACGCAGCCGTCGGACACCCAGGTCGATAAGAATCTGCGCACCGATCCCGTAGTCACGCAGATCGGCGGGAAAGCCGAGCTGGATATTCGCCTCGACTGTATCGGCGCCCTGCTCCTGCAGTGCGTAGGCGCGCAGCTTATTGTGAAGACCGATCCCACGCCCTTCCTGACGCAAATAGAGCAGTACGCCGCGCCCAGCACGAGCGATGCGTTGCATAGCAGCCCTCAATTGCGCACCACAATCGCAACGCAGGCTACCAAACACATCGCCGGTCAGACACTCTGAATGCACCCGTACCAGCACTGGTTCATCGCGCTGCACGTCGCCCATCACTAGTGCGATGCTTTCACTCGGATCGTAAAGGCTCTCGTATGAAACTGCCTGAAACACGCCCCACACTGTCGGCAGGGTGGCCCGACCGACTGGGCGCACGATGGTTTCCCGCATTCTGCGGTATGCGATAATCTGTGCAATGCTGATGATCTTGATCCCATGCCGCCGGGCAAAGTCCTCGAGCTGCGGCATACGCGCCATGGTACCGTCGTCATTCATAATCTCACAGATCACGCCAGCGGGATACAGCCCAGCCAGACGGGCAAGATCGACCGCTGCTTCGGTGTGCCCAGCGCGCTGCAACACGCCTCCTTCGGCAGCCCGCAGCGGGAAGACATGCCCGGGGCGCGCAATGTCAGCAGGCGTTGTTCGCGGGTCAAGCACAGTACGAATAGTGTGCGCGCGGTCAGCGGCGGAAATGCCGGTCGTAACGCCATGCGCGGCCTCGATTGACACTGTGAAATTCGTGCCGAGCCTCGAAGTGTTGCTGCCGACCATCAAGGGAATCTGTAACTCATCGAGCCGTCGCCCTTCGAGCGCCAGGCAGATCAGCCCGCGACCTTCTCGAGCCATAAATGCGATATGTTCTGCGGTGACGAACTGCGCGGCGCACACCAGGTCACCTTCGTTCTCCCGATCCTCGTCGTCAACAACAATGATGAACTTCCCTGCTGCATAATCGTGCAGCGCCTCCTCGACAGTTGCGAGCGGCATACGGACTTCCTTCTAGCGCGATCCGGCTTATCGCGTTTCTCGCGTGCAGCATTCTCATCTACGTCGTCATCCACAGTGATATGCAGCGCCATTGAGTCTTGTCGATAGCGCCTCATCAGAGGCAAGACGTTGCTTCCGCTGAGTCCCCGTCATCGTTCGCCGGGGCTGAGCGTGGCCGTGCAATAACCAAAAGATCATCGCCGATCCGCTCGGTCGCAAAGAATTCCCAATGCTGGGCATCAGCCATACGGAGCGCTCCAGGGCCGCCGACAGGCCCCGGTGCAGCGCTTCCGCCGACGATTTTCGGCGCGATAAATGCCCAGATCCGGTCAATCAGGCGTTCCTGCGCCAGCGCACCGAGCAGCGTGCTGCCGCCTTCCACGAGCGCACTCGTGTATCCGCGTTCACCAAGTGCACGCAAGAGACTCGGCAGCGGCACGCGTCCATCCGGCCCGGGATCGAACACAAGCACGTCTATGCCACGTGCAACCAGCGCCGCATGCCAGTGCGAGTCGGGTCGAACTGTCGCAACCAGGGTGCGACCAGGCAAGCCAGGATCAAGCACGCGGGCAGTGAGCGGCATACGCCCCCGGCTATCAACGATCACGCGCAGGGGATGTTGAACGGGACGCCAGTGATCCTCAAGACGCGTTGTCAGTAGGGGGTCATCGGCGAGCACCGTTCCAACCCCGACAATAATTGCATCAACACAATCGCGCAGTTCGTGAACGCGGCGGCGCGCTGCTGATGAAGAAATCCAGCGACTGTCGCCGGTAACGGTGGCAACCCGTCCATCAAGCGTCATTGCATACTTGGCAATCACCAGCGGACGACGGTGTCGAGTCCAGCAACGGAACGGCGCGATCAGCTCCTCAGCGCACGCGGCGTACTCAGGGCAATATCTAGCTTCGATTCCAGCGCGCGCCAGCACTGCTGTTGCGCCTTCGCCAATCCGCTGGTCGGGATCGTAGGCAGCGAAAAATACCCGGCGAATGCCAGCCTGAACAATCGCATCGGTGCATGGCGGGGTACGACCCCAAAACGTACACGGTTCGAGCGTGACATACAAGTCGCTCCCACGGGCTTCCGGGCCAGCCGCTCGCAACGCTGCCACTTCCGCGTGCGGTCCGCCCGGCGGTTGTGTCCAGCCTTCCCCCACTATTCGCCCGTCACGAACAATGACTGCGCCCACCGGAGGATTTGGCGATGTACGCCCCTGCGCCCGGTGTGCCAATGTGAGCGCCCGTTCCATCCACGAACTGTGCGAGTCTCGTCCCTGCATAATACAAATGCCCTGAAGGTACAACCTTCAGGGCAGTGTTTCCAGGCACGACAACATGGCAGCGACGTTTCTGGCGTTGCTGCACACAGTAAACATAACCCAGCGATAGCCGGGCCGGTCTCGTCGTCATCCTTCTCCCATCCGGACTATACCGTCGGCTCTGGCTTTGCACCAGATCCACCGCTCAACGATGAGACGGGTCGCGGGCTCGACATAGAGACGTCTTACCGCCGGTCGGGAATTGCACCCTGCCCTGAAGGATGGTGTTTCTCTTGCCTCGGCAGCATAGCATGATAACAGGCGGGTGTCAAGGCGATTAGACAATGTATCTGACTTGTCGAACACCAGCACGGTGCGCACGGCCGTGCGCCTCCTTCACGCTCCATCGGGCGCCCGCGGGGGACGCCCCGACGGCAACCCGCTCCGGGCGCACTGCTTACGCCTCGCGCCGTTGCAACGCTGGTGTGATGCGTGGGTGCGTAGCGCCGTGGCGCTATGCCATTGTGGTGCGACGTTACGGTGCAGTGGCACTACGGGCAATGCACCATCCCTTGTTACCCATCCCCCAGGACACAGGCAATGTTCAACGTATGCGGGCGCGGCGGCGCCGCGCCTCTCCCTTGCGCCCACGCGCGGGCGCGCCAACCGCGCACCCTGACGCCGCGTAAAGCATTTCGGGCAGGCGCTCGTCACTCATCACTCATCACTCGTCACTTGTCACCACCCGTCAAATTCTTGCCGCTCCCCTCTTGATCTCCGCGCCAGAGGCTGCTATACTGCGAACAGGTGTTTAGCATTTGTGTTCGGAGAGCCATGCGCCCGCTTCGCGAAACTCGGGAACCGTTTAGTCTGCGTTCGACTGCCACGCCCTCGGTCGCTACGCCGATTGCCGTGATCGGCAGCCCTAACTCCACCACCCACTTCACCGTCGATATCCTGGAAACTGCGCGCGACCGCGCGCTCGACCACGCCTGGGTCGTCTTTGAAGTCACCGAACGGTTCAACGGCAAAGCATATCGCAAACGCGCGCTTTGCCAGTTAGGTGGGATCGTCACGCGCAATCGCTGGCATGAGGACCCGGTGATCCGTGCGGTGATCAAGCGCCAGGGTGCACTCCCCGCGCTTTCCGGCGAAAGTGACCTGACAGCGGCGCAACTCTCGGCGCTCGGCGTCTTTCTGCTCGATGAACAGGGGCGTGTGGTGCGCCGCACGACCCTCTCGACCCCGCCACCGTCGGGGACGCTGGTCTACCCGGCAGATGCCGCCACCCTGCAGGACCTGGTGCATACCGAGCCGGGGATTTTCTATGCCGGGCAGTCGCCGGGGGATGGGTTGCCAGTGCCGCTCACGTTGCGCCACTTCGGTCCGACTGAGCAGGGCGGGTTTGGCGAGGCGGTAATGCTGGGCATCTTCGGGCAGACGCGCAGCGGCAAGTCGATCCTGGCGGCGCAACTGCTCGCCGGGTTTGCCGCTAACCCGCAGATGGGCATTTTGGTCATCGATCCGCAAGGCGAATTTGGGCGCGACCGCTTTGCTGCCGGTGATCACCGCGTCGATTTCAGCATCCGCCGCCTGCTCGCCGGTCTGCGTCACCGCCGCGAGGTGATTGCGCTGACGACCGATGACGTGGCGATGGAGGGCGCAGAGGCGTTCACCGAACTGCTGCGCCGCGCCGGATTCTTCGACAACCTGGGGTTCAAGGGCGCCAACAAGGAACGCGAAGCCGCCGAGCGGCTGGCAGGTATGCTCGCCGAACTGACCGACTCATCCGGTCGTCGCCGTCCTATCCGCGACCTGACAACTGCCGATCTCCCGCTGCTCGTGAAGGACCTAGCGCGCTTTGCCGATGTGATCTACGCCACCCGTCCCGGGACGGTGCCAGGGGAAGGGCAGCGCGCTGCCGATGTGCTGGCGCGCTACCACCTCGATGAGGCTCGTCTGCGCCGCATATGGAACGAGACGCTGCAACGCTTCCGCACCGAACCGGGCGGGCGCCAGTTGCTATCGCAGGTGATCCAGCAGGTGCTGGCGGATCGCGCCATCGTCATCCTGTCGTTCGCTCAAGAGAATGTCGCCGAGACGCCTTACTTCCTGCTGAATGAAATCCTGACTCGCCTTCGCCAGGTGATTCACCGCTCGTTCCAGGACGGGCGCGCCTCGAATGCGCTGGTGCTGCTCGACGAAGCGCACCTGTTCGCCGGGGAGCATGCCGACGACACCGGCGACGGCGCACGCACCCGCTCCCTGCTGGCGCAGAGCGTTCGCATGACCGGCAAGTACGGCGTGGGCTGGATGTTCATCACCCAGACGCTCCACGACTTCGACAAGACCATTCTGCGGCAGTTGCAGGTCAAGATCTTCGGGCAAGGGTTCAAACTCGGCGCCGACCGCGAGTATGTCGAGACGGAACTGGGCAGAGAGGGATTTGCCCGCTACTGTTCCCTCCCCGACCCGAAACGCACTGGACGCTACACCTTCATGGTCACTGGTCCGATTGTAGCGCTCGGCAGCCTGGGAACGCCGCTGGTGCTCCAGGGGTTCCGCAGCGTCGATGACCTGATGCGCGCCAATGCGCACGTGTTCAATGTGGGTGAGGCGTGAGGCGAAAGGCGAAAGGCAAAAGGTAGGGGCGCGCCGCGGGAGCGCCCGCATCGGTTCGCGGGAGAGAAGCGCGCCGCAGGCGCGCCCGCATACGTTGAACGTCGCCTGCAGCGTGTGGGACAGGCAACGAGGGACAGTGCATTGCCAGTAGCGTCGTTGCACTGCAACGGCATGGGGCAACGGCGTACCGCAACGTGCATCGCAACGGCGCACCGCAACGTTGCCAGGCGCGCGGTGCGCAGGCAGCGACGGCGCACCGCACTGCTGTGTTGTATTGCACCGTTGCTAGAGACGCACTGCAGCACTGCCCGGCGTTCGGAGCAAGACACAAGGATGGCGGAGGGGCGCACAGCGGTGCGCCCTAGACGTATCCGCGCAGGCGCGCCCCCGGGTGGCGCCTCACAAGCGTAGATTTCTTAGCAAGCCCATATGTTGCATCGCCCGTTCCAGGCAACAGGACGCCCTAAATCCCCCTTCTCCCCCAATCCCCCGCATGCGGGGGGCGCAGGTACGCGACAACAGCCCAATAGCGAGCAGCGGGCCCAATCCCCCGCATGTGGGGGCGCAGGGTCTGGTGGGCCGTCGTCGCATTTGGTCTCGCCCCAATCCCCCGCATGCGGGGGGCGCAGGTCGGATTTGCTCAAGCCGTGAGATATGCAATGTCCAGTGCCTTGCACGCGAGAGGTGCAGGGAGATGAGAGAGGGGGAGTCGGGGGATAAGGGAGAAAAGGGCGGCATGATGACTCAACTCCCCCTTCTCTCCTTGTGGGAGAAGAGGGCAGCTCACAAGGGTAGATTTTTCCGACACGCCCTCGTAGTGCATCGTCCGTTTTGAGCGTTAGGATGCGCACCCTTCCCCCTGCTCCCCCCACCCCCCCGTATGCGGGGGGCGCAGGACGTTCAGACGACGACGTTGACATGTCATACCCCCACCCCCCGTATGCGGGGGGCGCAGGGCTCACAAGTGTAGGTTTTTTTGGCAAGCCCTCACGTTGCATTGCCCGTTTCAGGCGACAGGACGCCCCAACTCCCCCTTCTCCCCTTGTGGGAGCAGGGGGTCGGGGGGATCTCACAAGTGTAGGTTTTTTGGCCCGCCCTCGTGTTGCATTGCCCGCTTCAGGCAGCAGGGCGCCCTAACGTCCCCTTCTCCCCTTGTGGGAGAAGGGGGTGGAGGGATGAGGGGAAACAGGGCATCAGGACGCGGAAAATTTCCATCGTGCCCAAAAACTCTACCCTTGTG
>JANXAL010000115.1 GCA_025062325.1 Roseiflexus sp. | reverse complement strand
GCGTACAGGATGAGCCGCGATACAGACATGGTTCCAGACCCTCGCACTCATTCTCGACCATCATCTGTAGCATGACCCTGCGGCACCCTATCGAACTACGAGCGGCAGAAACATGTTGGTTGATGGTCTGATTGGTGTGCTTGTCGGAGTGGCGCTCGGCGTCGGCGTAGCAGTGCCTGTTGGTGCAGGAGAGTTGACGATTAGCGTGAAGCGCTGTACGGCATCCGGTTCAACATCATTTCTGGCGACGATGATGAGCGGATAAACACCGCCGGTCTCGGAAGAAGGCGTTCCGTGAATAGTCGCGGTAGCGGCGTCAAAGTTTAGTCCATCCGGCAGGCGACCAATGATCCTCACTTCTGGCGCAGGGTTGCCGCTTGTTGTGATGGTGAATGCGTTGTACTGCCCCGCATCGAACGTTGTCCTATCTGCGCTTGTGATAGCGGGCGGTATCAGGGTTTGCAGAACAAAAGCTGGCTCCAGCGTGTATGAGAACTGATTGCCTACCAGATCTTCTGCTTCAATGCGAATGCTGATGAGTTGGGGTTGTAAAGATGCTTCAAGAGATGAATCCGAGAGGTGTGCCGTATAAAATGATCCGTCATAAGTCAGAGGAATACGTTCCCAATTACCGCCTGGAGCTCTTAGAAACATCTTAACCTGCAGAAGACTCGTATTATCGCCGACGCTAAATCGAATCAGACCAGATTTGGACACTCTGCCTGACATAAATGATCCGTTCAAGACATTTAACGTCACCAGATACGGTGGTTGATTGTCAGGACGAGATGAATTCGTATGATAGACAGCAATTCCCCGTCCAATTACATTATCTACGTGGTATCCGTGATGAGCAAAGGTTATCGTAAGGTTTCCGGGAGTAGTGGGAAGTATAGGCACAGATGTAATATCCCAGCCGTACGGCAGAATAGATTGATGAACCTTAATATTATCGAGCTCAATAGTGTACGTTACCGGCGTAAAAACTGTAGATAAACCCTGATCAAGAACAAAGCCGCGAAAAACGCTCCACTTCCATAGATCACCAATTCTAGGAACGTAGGACGGTTCAAGATGATAATACCCATTCTCAGTAGTAATTCTTCCCGCCCAATGCGGCGGAGCGCCACCGACGAGCAGATTAGACTGCACGATGTCGGGGAGTATGTGCATTGGGGCGATATCGTCGTTTATGGAAAAATAGCCCTGGCGGATCCTCACATCCTCCGCTGGCACAAACAGAGCCGGAGTAAGGTAGTTCCAGTTGTTCAATTCTCTGGATTGCGCGACCACAAACGATGTGGCAAAATCGATACCATTTGGACAGCCTCTGTTCAATTGTATCGGTTTCAAATGGACGGTGACCCCTTCTGTATTTGTCCACCAATCTTCCCAAGTTTTTAGCGTATAAAAAAACCAAACTCGACACTGGGCAACGTTGACCCACCATGATGGAGAAATTCTAACATTCTTTCCTTTCTCCGGGTTTGGGCGAAAGTCAAGGCGAACATTGCGAAATTCCGACGGGTCATTTTGAAGCGTCACGCTTTGGTTCAGACCATCGACAATATGATAATTGATTTCATAATAGTGCAAACGTCCTTCTCGTACGCTTTTCACTGGCACTACGGCGTCAATTCTGTAATACGACGAGAAACTGCTGGTTTGTATGGTAGGAGGACATCCAACAAACCGATTACAATCAACCGAAGATAATCCTATTGTAAATTCTTGGTTGGCTAAGGAAAGAAAGAATCTACCATCATTAGATTCTCTATTTAACTCTAGAGATCGATTAAGGTGATCGAATGCTCTTAGAGACACTACCTTATTCATGTTATTTCTGTCTATTACTACAGACGTATCTTCGTACACCTGAACGGATTCATAGATGTTCCATCCCGCCGTTCCTGTGTAGAAACCAACAATATCATAAGTCCCTTCGGGAAGATAAACCCAAAATTGCGTCTGACCATACAAAAAATCCAATCCCTGCATATAATACCTCTCGTATTCATTTCTGTCGTGGATGATCAACAAATACGGATTACCATTTGCGAATGTCATATTCAAGCGATACATCTTAAAAAAAGCGTAAGGCGCTCGCCATGTCTGTTCTCCATTGCTGATAAAAATCGTCCCGCTATATGCGTGCGGCGGATCATTTGCAACAGGAACCTGATCATTTGTAACCCGGAGCTTCACCGTAACCTGACGAGAGGTTCCACCTGCAAGAGTGAATGTATCAGGAACGATCTCAACACGAATGCCTTGAGTAAGTGGAGTCGTGGCAGTGAGGACATAGTTGTGCGAGACCGATGAGAGGTTGGAGATGGTTATAACACGTTGTGATTGCCATATCTCCTGACTGAGATCACTCATGCCAAAAGAGAGCGATGCCGGTTGAATAAGCGTGTTAGCAGAAGCGGCTCGATTGACCTGCAAGCGACCAACACCCTGCGAGAAAACATCCAGTCCAATGTTGAGAGTGTTATTCATCAGGTTTGCTTTGATATCGTCAGGTTGCCAGGAAGGTCGGACCTGACGTAACAATGCCGCCGCTCCGGCAACATGGGGCGCAGCCATACTGGTGCCGCTGAACGACTGGTAACCAGATGGCGTTGTAGAAGAAATATCCACGCCCGGAGCGATCAAGTCCGGTTTGATAATATCCCAGTACGCGGGTATTGGTCCGCGCGAGCTGAAGTTTGCACGTGCGTCGTATTTCGTCGAAGCCGCCACAGTAATCGCACGACGCGCCGATCCTGGCGATCCGATTGTAGCATAACCGCCTTCATTGCCCGCTGCCACGACCACCACGCTGCCCTGCTGCACAGCCTGATCAACCGCCTGACTGAGCGGATCATCGGGATTGCCGCCTCCACCCAAGCTCATGTTAATGACGTGAGCGCCGTCAGCGGTCATTGGGTCGCCATCGGGATTGACAGCAGCCTCAAGTGCGGCAATAACAGTGCTTGCCCACCCAGTACCGTCCTGACCGAGCACTTTGTACGCCAGTAGAGTGGCTTCCGGCGCCACTCCTTTGATGGTTCCGTTTGCAGCGATAATCCCGGCGACATGCGTTCCATGACCGTTGTCGTCGAATGGATCAGCATCGCCGTTGTAGAAATCGTAACCGCCTGCTACCTTGCAGCCCGGACCGAAGCAACCTCCCAAATCGGGATGAGTGTAGTCAATGCCTGAATCAATCACTGCAACTCGTATGCCGCGTCCACGTACAGGTTGACCATTCTGATCGTTCAACGCCCACAACTGCGGAGCTCCAATGAGGGGAACGCTATCATTAAGGGTTGATCTTACCTGAAAGTCCGGGTAGACTGCCGCCACCTCCGGCAAGCTGGCAATCTGGTGATAATTAGCCATGCTTGTCGAAATCGATACCCCATTGAATAAGAAAGTATACGAATGACTTTTGTTGTATACAATTTTGTTTTGCGCGAGTGATCTTACAAACGAAGCATGGGAAGAACGCAAGAAATCGGCATAAGCAGAGATCATTACCGATTGTAGGCGTTGATTGCCGCTAAATGCACGCATCTTCAAGCTCATTGGAGCGTCTTTAAATTGGACCAGCAATCGCACCTGGTCATTTTCACCAGGAATTCTCCGAACCCTTTCTCCCGAAAATGCGATAACTGAATAGTCTGAGGGTTCTTCTATAGAGAAAAAAATCGTCATTATACTCTTTCTCAGCATCTGCCGCCAGATTAAGCATGTCTTGCGGGTCTGGCGTGCTAGTTGGTTCATGACCTGGTGAAGCATCAACTCGATGCTTCGGTAAAGCAGTAGCGGACACAATCAGCGCGAGAAGCGCTATCACCACAAGAAGTCTGGTACGAAGCATATATGGCATAATCTCACGTCCTCGCAGAGGATAGGATTGACAGCAGGGCTTTATGAATCATTGTCCACAGATACTGCCATGGCTACAGTGTAGTTCTTGGCGATACGACTAATCAATGGAGATCTTGTACTACCAGCTTTCAAACGAAGGTCCCAGAGCCTATCGGTACTTAAGCACCCCTGCTACCAATTTTTCGCTCTCACCCCTCAATCCTCACCCCTGCCACCTCCATCCACTGCGCTCCCGGCACGGCGTGCAGCCCCCAGCCGAACCTGCCGCGCGGCGTGGCGATCAGCCACTGGTTATCGACCCACGCCACGAAACCGAGCGGACCACGCGGTGCACAATCGGTTTCGTGGACGACCTGACCATCGATCAAAAAACGCGCGCCACTGGTGAGCCATTCGAGCGTGTAGGCGCGGAACGTGTCGTCTGGCGGCGGGATGAGCGCTTCGCTGACCGCCAATGCGCGCTGAACGCGCTGCCAGAGCCGGTCGTACACGCCGGGCAATCGATTCGCCAGCAGCACGAACGGCGCTGCTGGCGCCCACGCCAGCGCATGACGGGTCGTGGCGTCGATTGTGGCGACTTTCCAACCGTAGCCGGGGACGCCATACGCAAGCGGCATATCAGCAGGTGGCGAAGCGTAAAAGAACCAGATTGCAGCAGGCAGCACCGGCAACACCCTGCCGACCGGCGAAATGGGCGCATTCCAGAAGCCGAAGCCCGCCGTTCCCAGAATAGGCGTCCCTACTCGCGCCACAACAGTCATGCGCAGCGGTGCGCGCCAGGGAAAACGCTCACGCGGTAAACCGGTGTAGTCATCGATCTGCGCATTGGCGTAGCGCCGACTCGTCGCACCAGCTACGACCAAACGCAGACCGTCTGGCGTCACGACCAGGCGCCCGCCGCCGGTCTGGGTGCATCGCCAATGCGGTTGCAGTCTGGGACGAAACGTCTCATTCATGGGCATGCCAGTAATGCGTGGCCGTCTAGATGCTGTCCGTTCCGAGATATACAAACCGAGCAACGCCTGTTGTTGCATCGTATCGTTTTTCCCGCTGCAACATACCGTCCATTTCGAGAGACAGAAACCGACCAATACTGGTTAGTCATTCGCCTATTCGCCATTCATTCGCTTCCTCATTCGTTGACAACGCCATCCCTTTCGAGACGCAAAGATCATTCCTATCCATGCATTTATTCACTTCCCCCTTCGTTCATGCCACCCCTTTCAAGACGCGAAGACCATTCGATCATTTGACCCTTCGCTTATTCGTTTCCTGTTCGCCAACAGCGCTGTTCCGCTCAGCGTATGGCAACCATGCAATCATTCGCCATTCATTTATTCGCTGTCCCATTCGTTGACCCCATTCGTTTATTCGCTCCCCCATTCGTTGACCCATTCGTTTACTTGCTTCTCCATTCGTTGACCCATTCGTTATTCGTTAACCATGCCCTCAAACAAAACCGCGCCCCCAGATCGCTCCAGGGGCGCAGCCGCGCCACGGTCGCGGGGGCGCGCGCAGGCCTGCAGATTCATTGTTACCAGCAGTCGTAACCATATGATAACCATATCACTGTGGTTGTGGGCTTGTATGTGATATTACAGGTTATCGATGGCTATTGGCTCAACCGGATCGGCGAGGTCAAACCCCAGGATGCGCGAGTAGAAGTAGAGTTCGGCTTCCAAAGCGCGAATAATGGTCTCCGCCTTGCGGAAGCCGTGCTGCTCACCCTCGAACGTCAGATACGCCACCGGGACGCCCTTTGCGCGCAGCGCCGCTGCCATCCGCTCGGATTGATCCGGCGGCACGACTTTATCTTCCAGCCCCTGCAGGAAAATCACCGGGCAGATGAGCCGTTCAATATGATGGATCGGCGAGCGCTCGCGGTAAACATCGACGCGCTCAGGGTATGGTCCCACCAACCGGTCAAGATAGCGCGACTCGAATTTGTGCGTATCGCGCGCTAACGCCTCTAGGTCGCTGACGCCATAGTAACTGGCGCCGACTTTGAACACGTTGCGGAAGGCGAGCGCTGCCAGGGCAGTGTACCCGCCTGCGCTGCCTCCAGTTATGATCAGGCGCTTTGGGTCGGCAAGGCCTTGCGCTGCCAGGTACATCGCCGCGCTGCAGCAATCATCGACATCCACAATGCCCCACTGACCGTCGAGGCGCTGCCGGTAGGCGCGCCCGAACCCGGTGCTGCCGCCATAGTTTACATCCATCACCGCAATGCCGCGACTCGTCCAGAACTGAATTCTCAGATTGAACGACGCCGATGCTGCGCTCGTCGGGCCGCCATGGCTTCGGACGAGCAATGGCGGCTTTTCGCCATCCGGCGCGCGGAAGTCGCGGTTGTGCGGCGGGTAGTAGAATCCGAATGCGGTCACGCCGCCTTTAGTTGGAAACTCGATCACCTGCGGCATTGAAATGTAGCCAGGATCTATCTGCACCTCCATCGAATGGCGAATGGTCGTCAGTGCGCCATTGATCAGGTCAAGCATCACGAGCGCGGCTGGAGTGGCGGGTGATGCGCCGACGAAGAAAACCCGGTCGCTAGCAGCGCACGGACCGGAGACCCCGAAATCGCTGAACGGCAGGTCGAGCGACGTCAGCATTCCACGCTGTACGTCGAGCGTCGCCATTTTCTGCATACCACGCTCGATGTAGGTGCAAACCAGGCGATCCGCCGACTCGACAGCATAGGTGCGTGCACCGAGAACGAAGAGCGGCAGACCGAACTCGGCTTCCATCGGGCAGAGCGCTTCAACAGCGCCGTTGCGCCAGCGGTAGAGGTTCCACCAACCGGTGCGCTCGGCGACAAAGTAGAGCGTACCGTCAGGTCCCCACGTTGGCTGAAATGCTGCGTCATCAGGACCGCCTGCAATCCGCTCTGCCGGTCCTGGCGCGCCATCCTCGCGCACCGGTGCGACCCACAGTTCAGCCGCATCCCACGGCATGTTCGGATGGTTCCAGGAGAGCCACGCCAGCCATCGCCCGTCCGGGCTGAGGCGCGGATTGGCATAGAAATCCGCGCCTTCAACGAGCACCTGTTGTTCAACGGTTCCGTCGAGCGGGATGGCGACAATCGTATTGATCGCCTCACCGTTGCCGGAGTGGTCCTCACGCACGCCGATCAACCGGTTGCGCTGGCGGTCAACTTCAAAGTCGGCATAGCGCAGCGGCGCTTCGGGTGTGACAGGCTCGGGCGCTGCGCCGGGGCGCTGACGGTAGATTCGCTGATCGGCAAAGTTGCTAAAGTAAACAATCCCCTGATCGACCGTGTAAGGCGCTCCTCCGTATTCGTGGACGCGGGTGCGCACGTTGAAGCCGGGCGGCGTCACATCGGCAATGGCGCCATCGGCGGCGCGCCGCACCACAACCACGCGCCCGCCCTCTGCGGGGCGCCCTTCGAGCCAGTAGATATCGTCGCCGTCGAGCACAATGTTGCTCAGAGAGACCCCCGAGGTTGCAACCAGCGACGCGGTGATCGGTGAGCGCCACGAACCGTATGGCGCGATCTGCGGGTGGGTCATTGTTTCGTCCTTTAGATTGACATGAGGGTATAACTTCGGTTAGACTCAGAGCCATGAAAATAGCTATTTCACTCCCGGATGACCTCTTTCACGAGGCGGAACGATTTGCTCAGGCGCACGGTCTCTCACGGAGCAAACTGTATGCGCGCGCTGGCGTTCTATCTCCAGACGCACCAGCAGCAAAGCATTACCGATGCGCTCAACCAGGTGTACGTCAATGAGTCCAGTGCGCTCGATCCCGCACTGCGCGCTGCACAGGCAGCCATCCTGGTGAATGAGGACTGGTGATGCACCGTGGCGAGATCTGGTAGGCCAACCTCCCCGATCTGCGGGGTTCTGGCGCTGGTTATCGCCGTCCTGTGTTGATTATCCAGTCCGATGCATGTACCGCCAGCCGCCTGAACGCCGTTATTGTCGTTGCCATCACTGGAAATCGTCGTCTGGCTGCGGCGCCCGGCAACGTCTTCCTCTCCGCCTCGGAGTCTGGATTGCCTCGTGATTCGGTGATCAACGTTTCGCCAATCATCACGCTCAACAAAGGCGCGCTTGATCAGAAGGCTGGCTGACAGCTCGCACGATGCGAAACGTCGAACAGGGAATCCAACTGGCGCTCGAATTATAACGGATGTTTTGCGTTTTCCTGGTTTATTCCTGCGCACTGACATTGCGCAACCGATAGAGCATCTCTCCGGCTCTGGGCACGAGGAGCACTCCTTCCGTCTCGCGCCCCGCCCAGGCAGCGGGGTCAATCGTCGCCGGGTCGCGGTACCCGACATTGTGCGCCGCGCAGCGTTCTGCCGAAATGCCCGTCGCCAGCGTCACTCGGATGCGCGGTCGCTCGCCGTGGAGCGGATCGTACTCGCCGACGCCAGCCAGATGCGTGCTGTGTGCCAGAACGCTCCATGGATAATGGCGGAAGCGATCCCACTGCTTGACGAAGTAATCGCGCACATGGTAGCCGATAGCCGCCAGCGTCGCGCCATGGGTGACGCTGAACTCGGTGATGTGCGGCGCGTAGATGATCACCTCGCCGCCATCCGCCACCACCGGCTCAACTTTATACATGCCCTTGGCAGCGGTCCACATGTCCTGGTACATCGTCGGCACAACCGACAGCACCTGCTGGAAGGGGCGATCAACGTAACGGATGTGCACCTGTGCGGAGAGGTGTGCGGCTGCCTGCCACGCCTCTTCCGGCGAACCGATGAAGATGCCGCAGATCCGCCCGTTTTCCGGCGCAACGACCACGGCCACACAGTGCTTCGGCGTAGGCACGAGTGAAGCGGCGCGGTCGATCAGGCGGCGCACCGGCGTAACGCTGGGCGCGCCGATGATGACATAACTGGTGATCAGCGCGCCAAGCCAGTGCGACACGTCAATCACCTCACGCCCGCTGATGCCGGGGAACAAGTACTTGTTGCCGCCGGAAAACCCGACAACCTCGTGGGGGAACACCGGTCCGCAGATGAGTAGACAGTCGTACTCCAGCGCCATGCGGTTGATCCGTACTTCGACCGGCACAGCCAGCAGTCCGTTACTCAAGGTTTCGATCTCGGATGCGGAAATGACGCCGACCGACGCAAAGGTTTTGGGGTCGTCCCAGCGATGGTTGAACGCGCGCACGCCGCGAAAGGTCGTCTCCCACTCGCCAGGGAGCACACCCAGATGACGGTCGATCTGTGCAGCCGTCATTGGCTGGTGGGTGCCAAGGGCAATCAGCACATCGAGCGCAGCGACGCGCGGCGCAAGCGCTGCGTGAATGCTGCGGAACAACAGCGGCAACGGCACGGTGCGCGTCCCGTCCGGCACAATCAGCAGCACCCGCTTTCCGTCGACATCGAGCGATGCCATGCCTTCGTTTATGATTGCAACAACTTCTTCATTGTCCACCTTTCAACCTTACCCCTTTCCTCTGCATGCCGCTGTTGTCCACGAAAGGCACGAAGGCGCACGAAACTGGATCATCAAACTAGCAACCGTCCTGCCTGCACCCCGTACGCCTCCTCCGCATGCCACTGTTGTCCACAAAGGAGGCGAAGGCGCATAAAGAATGCTATAATCAAAGGCATGTCGATACGCACACGCCTGACACTTTCATACGTTGGCTTTTTTGCGATTGCCCTGCTGGCGCTGCACGTTGGATTGTACCTGATTGTGCGCAGCGTATTGTTGAACAGCGTCGATAACGAACTGCGCCTGGGCGTTGAGGTGCTGCGCCGCGGGTTTGCCGAGAGCAATCAGACAGCCTACGTCTATTTCCGCGACGATCAACTGCACGCTATTCTGCGCCAGCCGCCGGTGCGCAATTTCGAGGCGACCAGTCTGTACGTGCAGTTCTTTGACGCTGACGGCAATCTTGTTGGCCGCTCGCCAAATATTGGCGACGGCGATCTAGCAGCGGCGCTCGCGCTCGACGAACAACGCTTCGCCAGGGCGCTCGAAGGCGAGGAACAGATCACCACCATCGAGTACGGCAATCTCCAAGTCCGTGAATTAATGGCGCCGCTCCGGTTTCGCAACCCAGTCACGCGCCGCGAAGAGATCGTCGGAGTGCTGCAGGTCGCGCGGTCAATGGCGGAAACCCGCTATGCCTTGCAACTTCTCTTCTATGCGCTGACGGTCGGCGGCGTCGTAGTGCTGCTAGCAGCGGCGCGCGGCGGCGCATGGCTGACACGCGCCGCATTCCGCCCGATTGACGAAATTGCGCAGACGGCGCAGAGCATTGTGCGCGCCGAGGACCTGAGCCGTCGCATTCCGGTGCCGCCCGCCGCTGATGAATTGCAGCGTCTGACGATTACAGTCAACGATCTGCTGGCGCGGCTGGAAGAACTGTTCAACCATCAGCGCCGGTTTATCGCCGATGTGTCACACGAACTGCGCACACCGCTGACGGCCATGCAGGGCAACCTGGAGGTGCTGGCGCGCGGTGCGGCGCGCGACCCGCAGTTGCTGAACGAGTCGCTCGATGACATGCGGCGCGAGGTTGCTCGCCTGATCCGCATGGTCAACGATTTGCTCCTGCTGGCGCGCGACGACGCCGGGATCCAGATCCGGCGCGAGCCGGTGGAACTTGACACGCTGCTGCTCGAAACCCACCGTGAATTGCGCCCGCTGGCGGGGCAGGTGCAATTGCGCATCGGTGAAGAGGATCAGGTCATCGTCATCGGCGACCGCGACCGCATCAAGCAGGCGCTGCTGAACCTCGGCGTCAACGCCATTCAACACACGCCGCCGGGCGGCGTCGTCACGCTGAGCCTTGCCAGGCGCGACGGGTATGCTGCGCTCAGCGTCGCCGATACGGGATATGGCATCGCACCGCAGGATCTGCCGTACATTTTCGAGCGATTCTATCGCGCTGATCGGTCACGCCGTCACAACGGCGGCGGCGCAGGGTTGGGGCTGTCCATCGTTCGCTCAGTGGTCGAAGCGCACGGCGGGCAGGTGCTCGTCTCCAGCGAACCGGGCAAAGGGAGCGTGTTTACCATGCTGCTGCCGCTCGCGCCGCAACCGAACGGCGCCGCGCCGCCAGCGCACGATTCTGTGCCGGATAGCGTTCTCCAAACTGTGGATGCCCCGTGACGCAGAAATGCTGCGCATACGCTTGCGGCGCTTCCCGGAAAGATTGGCGCGAAGATGTAGAGGCGCAAAGATTATGTTTCTTACCTTTGCATCTTCGCGCCTTTGCGCCAGCCTGTTTGCACAATGCTCCATCGCGAAAGGGAAATGCCCATGAGCCGCCACGACATCCGCTTACTCCAGGCAGTGCGTCACTACCCGTCGGTGACAATCACGCTGCCGACACATCGTACCTCGCCCGACAATAAGCAGGACCCAATTCGGGTAAAGAACCTGGTGACCGAGGCGACCAACCGGTTGCTCGGCGAGTTCGCGCGGCGTGATGTCGAGCCGCTCCTTTCCCGACTCGAGGAGCTGGTCAACGATATTGACTACCGCTCCACGCTCGACGGGCTGGCGCTGTTTGTCAACCGTGATATCGGGCGCATGTTCGTCCTGCCGTTCACCCTGCCGGAACGGGTGGTCGTTGACGAGACATTCTGGACGCGCAGTCTGGTCTTTGCGCTCAACCGCACCCCGCGGTACTGGGTGCTGGCGCTCAGTGAGCAGCCGACGCGCCTGTTCGCAGGAGTGCGCGAGCATCTCCAGGAAATTACCGACGAAGGATTCCCAATGATCCACACCGGTCCCGGCGGCGAGCGCGGCGTGCCCAACGATCCGGCGGTCAACCGGTCGGCGTACCGCGATGAACGCCACCGCCAGTTTTTTCGCCAGGTTAGCGCTGCGCTGACGCCGTTCATCACCAATGACCCGTTGCCGCTGGCGCTGGTCGGTGTGGAGCGCTATCTCGCCTTCTTCCGCGAAGTATCGCCGCACGCTAGCGCAGTGGTTACCACGCTGACTGGCAATCACGACAAAACGCCTGCCCACGAACTTGGCAAACTGGTGTGGCCCCTGGTAGAGCAGAACCTTGCCATCCGCCGCGCCGAAGCATTGAAAGAACTGGATGCTGCGGTTGGTGCGCAAAAGTACGCCTCGACCCTTGGCGAAGTGTGGCGCTTCGCGCACGAAGGTCGCGTGGACGTGCTCCTCGTCGAAGAAGACTACCATCAGGCGGCGCAGGTCGCCGACAATGGCATAACGCTGACGCCGGTCGATGACCCGACGCTACCCGGTGTTCTCGATGACGCCGTGGACGAGATTATCGCCACCGTGCTGGACAAGGGGGGGCGTGTGGTGTTTGTCGACAACGGCGCGCTGCCGCAGCATCAGCGCATTGCAGCTATCCTGCGCTACTGATTATCGCGTTTTGTGGCGCATACGAGAGACCGCCAGATGAGTCGCATTGATCTGCTTGCAACCATGCGCGCCGCCGGTCGTCCGCTCGCTGAGGTCATCGGTCCGCCTCAGCGCGGCATTGGACCATTGCCAACTGCGCGCCTGATCGCGGATAAGGCGACGCGCGACCGCATTGTCATCTTCGACCCGTCGCTGGCGCCGCGCCTGCGGCGCGTGGTGCGCAGCGTGGATGTGCGCCCGTGGCATTGTGAGGCGCAACGGTATCTGATCGTCCTGCCGTCGGAATGGACGGCAGCAACGTTTGGCGCTGGCATAGACGCCGCCCAGGCGTGGGAGCGTATGGCGGAGCGCTGCCCGCCGCTCCAGCAGCACCTCGCGCCCGCCGCCGCGTTCTATCCGCCTGACGAGGCGTGGTGGGAACTTTACATCCGTGACGAGGACATCTTCGCGCAACCGCGCATCATCTGGTCGGTTGCCAGCGTCGCGCAGCGCTTTGCGCTGACCGAACCCGGTTGGCTGGCGGGACCGGGCACATGCCACGCGCCCGGTTCATTCTTCCTGCTTGGCATACTGATGAGCCGCCTGGCATGGCTGGCGCTCGCGGTCGAATGTCAGGCGGGCAACGTCTACCGGCTCACGCCGGAGCGGGTCGGGCGACTGCCGATCCCCGACGCACCGGAAACCGAACGCGCAGCGGTGGAAATGCTGGTGCAGCGCATCGTCACCCTAACGCGCGAACGGGTGCTTTTGGAGCGCCAGTTCACGCAGCGGTTGGTGAAGGACTTCGGTCCGCCGGGAGCGACGCCGGGGGCGAAGCTGGAACGCTGGTGGGATCTGGAGTTCGACGCGCTGCGCAGCGCGATTGCCGAACGTTTCGGCGGCGACATCCCGGCGCGCTTCCGCGAGCAGTGGGCAGCGCAGCATGCCGACGCTGTCGCGCGCCGCGTTGCGCTGAGCGAAACCATCGCACTCGCGGAGGACACATTGAACGTGCGGGTGGCAAGATTGTATGGGGTGGAGGAAGAGGAAACGCAGCGATGACCGTAAAGCAACGTATCATTTCTTTTCTGCAACATCACCCCGAAGGGGTTGATGATGATGAATTGGCGCGGGCTTTGGGTTGGAGCACTCGCCAGCAAGCAAATAGGCTGTGCAGAGCGCTGGAAAAAGAAGGTTTGGTAACTCGGCGGCGAATTAGCAGCAAGATTCGCAATTTTTGGACAGGACATTCAGACATCATTGCATCATCTACGCTCCATGCTCAGCAAAGCGATCAAAGCAGCATATCAAAGTCTGAGCATTGGTTTTGGGAAGGAAATATCCAGTCGAAAGTCGTACAATACCTGGCAGCCCAGGGATTTCACATTCGCTCTGTAGCAGATACCGCCAGCCATCAACAGGGAATAGACATCGTGGCGGAAAAGGACGGTAAGTTTCTATGGGTGTCAGTAAAAGGCTACCCGCAAGATACTGGTAAAACAAATCCATCGGTTCAGGCGGGACACTGGTTCAAACAGGCTATTTTCGATGTCATCGAGTATCGCGAGCGGGACAAGCAGGTCTTAATTGCAGTCGCTCTGCCAGATTATCCCCGTTATCGTTCTCTTGCCCAGAAAATCACCTGGTTCAAACCAGTTGCGAATTTCGTTTATTTCTGGGTGAAAGAGGACGGTCAAGTCTCCGTTGAATGAGGTCTATGTTCGTCGAGTCATCGTCAATGACGAAGAACATCACCCCATCATCGCTGCGTCAGATGGCGGATTGAAGGCTGGCAAAAACGAGAAACCGCCTCGCACTACAGTACAGGCTCTGGCGATGTATAATGTGATGTATATGTTCACCTGACACACTGGAAAGAAAACGACATGGCGTCGAAAGTTCGGAAGCAGATTTACATCGAGCCTCATCAGGAGGCTCTCCTTAAGCAACTCGGGAAAGCGTGCGGGCTGACTGAGGCCGAGGTCATCCGTCGGGCTATTGATCAATTTGCCCGGGCATCGTATGTCCCTCAGCGCGATCTATCTGCCTGGAAAGCAGAGCGAGCATTCATCCTGGAACTGCTGGATCAAGGAGCGACTCCTGGCAGACGAACCTGGCGTCGGGAGGATCTGCATGAACGCTAGGGTGCTGGTGGATACCAACGTGCTGGTCTACGCCTACGATCGCTCGGCACCTGACAAGCAACGACGCGCCCTGGATGTCCTGGACCGCCTGGTCATCAGCGGTGCTGGCGCAATCAGCACCTAAGTGCTCGCTGAGTTTTTTGTTGCTATAACCAGATCGTAGCGCCTCTCTCTATACCGGACGCCTGCGAGAGGATAACGAACTACCTCCAGAGCTGGACGGTCCTGGAGGTGACCGGCATGATTGTCCTGGAAGCGGCGCGTGGAGTGCGCGATCACCAGCTTAACTTTTGGGATGCCCAGATTTGGGCCACTGCTCGTCTAAACCAACTGCCTGTTGTGTTCAGCGAGGACTTCAACTCGGGGCAGGTCACAGAAGGGGTGCGTTTTGTTAACCCTTTCGCTACGGACTTCCAGATTGAACACTGGTTGACTCAGATGAGTTCGTGACACAGAAGTCACATCTGAGTGAGAGAGTTGTTCTACCGGAGATGTTCCGCCACGGCAAGGGATTTGCGGCAAAGACCACAGCCGTCGGATCCTTTCTCGCCTTCCACCTGCCATCTCCTGTCTTTCAGGGTAAACGCTTAATCCTCTCACATTCTGGCGGTCAGGCAGAGCCGTTGCAATACAATGTTTCTGCCCGACCGCTTCAACTCTCAAACCACTCACCTGTAACCTGCAACGTCGGGGACCGTTGCGGTGCAACGACTCTACTGCCCCGATGCCGCATTGCGCGCCATCTCAGCCACGAGCGGGTCGCTGACGCTCAAGCCGTAAATGGCGATCAGTCCGATTGTACCCGCAACGAGCAGATAATAGAAAGTTGGCAGGGCGGTTTTGCGCAGCGTCGCGCCCTCCTGCCCCAGCAATCCGACGGTTGCCGAGGCGGCGACAACGTTGTGGATGGCGATCATGTTGCCAGCCGCAGCGCCGACGGATTGCAGCGCCACAATCGCAGCCCCCGAAATCAGCAACCGCTCGGCGACGCCGTGCTGGAAAAGACTGAACATCAGGTTGCTAACAGTGTTGCTGCCTGCAATGAATGCGCCCAACGCGCCAATCGTCGGCGCAAACAGGGGCCAGATGCCGCCCACATTCACCGCCACCCACTCCGCCATGCTGATCGGCATGCTCGCAATGCCCAGTGCGTTGACCCCTGAATTGATGTAGACGCGCACCATCGGCACAGTGAAGATCAGCACAAAGCCTGCGCCGAGAATGACCTTGCTCGAGTCGCTGATCGCCGCCTGGAGTTCGTTGCGGCTCATGCGATGGAGGAAGAATGTGATCAGCACCACCACAACCAGGATCGACGCGGGAAGGTAGAGTGGCGTTGTTGAGGCGGTAATGCCGGTGCCGAAGATGTCCTTCCATTCGATCTTCAGGATTGAGCGTAGCGTTGAGCCGATGGGCAACTGCGGCAGACGGGTCAGCACCAGGAAGAACGCCACCAGCAGGTACGGCGCCCACGCCAGCCAGGTGCTCATCGGCTTCTTACCGGTCAGATCATCGAGCTTGATCTCGATCTGCCCGAGCCATTCCGGTTGCCACTCACTCGGAGGGGCGAAATCCCACGTATCCTTCGGCAGCAGGAACCCGCGTCGCGCCGCCGTCACCACGATTGCCAGCCCCACCAGCGACCCCAGCAGCGACGGGAACTCCGGTCCGAGCAGCACGCCGGTGAGGGTGTAGGGAACGGTGAACGCCAGACCGCTGAAGATCGCGAACGGCGCCATCGACAACCCTTCCGTCCACGATTTGTTCTTCCCGAAGAAGCGGGTCATCATCATGACCATCAGCAGCGGCATGAGTGTTCCAGTAATGCCGTGGATGATCGCCGCATGCACTGCAATAAGACGCAGATAGTCGTTGAGCGACAGACCGACCGCCGCAAGTTGCGCACCCAGTTCAGGCGTATCCAGTCCGCCGCGTGCACCGACCAGGATCGGCGTGCCGACGGCGCCGAACGTCACCGGCGTGCTTTGCACCATCATGCCGATCATCACCGCCGCCATCGCCGGAAAGCCGAGCGCCACCATGAGCGGCGCAGCAATCGCCGCTGGCGTGCCGAACCCCGAAGCGCCTTCGATAAACGCACCGAACAGCCAGCCGATGATGATCGCCTGCACGCGACGGTCGGCGCTGATAGTGCTGAACCCGTTGCGGATGACAGCGACGGCGCCGGAGTGCTTCAGAGTGTTGAGGAGCAGAATGGCGCCAAAGATGATCAGCAGAATGTCGAAGGTGATGAACAAGCCCTGGATGGTCGATGCGATCACCCGCATGAACGGCACCTGCCAGGCAAAGAGGGCGATCAGCACGGCGAACACGTAGACAATTGGCATTGCCCGACGCGCGGGCCAGCGCAGACCAACGAGCAACACCGCAGCGATCAGAATCGGACTGAACGCCAGAAACGCTTGCAGACCGAGATCCATAACGTCCTCTACCTCCTGATTCATCATTGAACCGATCGCAGACAGGGCGCTGCGCACACGAAACCCTCCCGGCTCGCGCCGGGTCTGCCACGGTCGTGGTGTCGTTGCTAGGCGGAGATGTCATGGTGCCGGGACCATCATAGCAGCAGGGCTGCCCAACTTTTGATAACGGTTGTCAACAGGTCATAACGAATCGGTAACTTTCAGGCGAGAGGCGGGAGAGGCAAGAGACGAGAGGCGAGAGGTGAGAGAGGCCAAAGGCCAGAGGCGAGAGGCAAGGGGCAAGAGGTAAGAGGAACGTCTATTCATCAACCGACCATGAGAAGCGCACAGCAGAAGCATGTATTATTTTCCATCAGGAGTCTCGCCGGAATAAATAATGTTGTCGTACATTGAACTGACCGCGAGACGTTCGGCCTGTGCGTCTTCGCGTCAACCTTCCGAAGCGCTAAAGGATGCCAGGTTGCAGCCCAGGAGACCCTTATTCTGTTCTTCACGAGATCTGAAGATAGGGCTGCTACAGTACAATATGCAGAGGACTGCCGAGTGAGTTTGTCAGAAGCAGCGGCATCCCGCTGCGCTACGCATTATTACCTAGCATGAAACAAACAGTCAGACACGAGGAGATGATGGATACCGATGATCGCCCGATAGGGCGGATTCTGACGCGGCGTGAGGTCCTGGCGCTGCTCGGCGCCTCCGCTGCCGCGCTGCTGGTCGGCTGCAGCGCAACGGGATCGAGCGGAACTGCCGGGACGCCGGTCGGAAGCGCGCCCGCTATAGCGCCAGTCCGACCTGAAGCGACTGCTACATCCGGCGTACAGCCAGCGCTTTCGCCTGTCGCAACTTTGGCGCCAACCGCTGCTCCAGGTGAATCATCTGCTCCTGTCACGGCAGCGCCAACAGCCAATCTCAACGCAGGAGTGAGCCGACCGGCGCCAGCGTGCATTGTGCGCCCTGAGCAGACTGCGGGACCGTTCTTCATCGATACGCGCCTGAATCGCGCGGACATTCGTTCTGATCCCGCCAGCGGCGTGGTCAAAGAAGGGCTGCCCCTGCTGCTCACCTTCGTAGTCAGCCAGATCAGCCGCGCCGGTTGTACGCCGCTCAGTGGCGCAATGGTGGATATCTGGCACTGCGATGCTCAGGGCGTCTATTCCGGCGTGCGCGACCCTCGCATCGATACCCGTGGTCAATTGTGGCTGCGTGGCTACCAGATGACTGATGCTAACGGCGTTGCAACATTCACCACCATCTACCCCGGCTGGTATCCGGGACGCACCGTCCATATCCACTTCAAAATCCGAATCACTAATGCTGCCGGGCAGGTCTACGACTTTACATCGCAGCTCTACTTCGACGACGCCATCAGCGACGCCGTATTTGCCCAGGCGCCTTACGCAGGCCGGGGACGCCGCACGACCCTCAATCAGAACGATGGCATTTTCCGACAGAGCGGCGATCAACTGATGCTGAACCTGACGCCGCTTGACCAGGGGTATGCAGCAACCTTCGAGATCGGAGTCAATCTTGGGTAGGGGATTCTTCGCTGGCGCATTCGTTTATATTCTAGGACAACTATAGACACGCAGAAGACACAGAAAGGTTATTCGCTTATTCGCTGACGCCATTCGTTGACGCCATTCGCTTATTCGTTGATGCAATTCGCTTATTTGTGACCCATTCGTTGACCTATTCGTTTCCCGGAGAGACACGTGGAACCAACCGAAAGCGACCCCTGGGGTGACCGGTTTAGTGACGCGGAACGTGCGCTCCTTGCGCCGTTTGTGACTGATGTCGATGCACCGGTCTTCGGCCTGCGCAATCTGCCCGATGTCGTGCGCGGCGCACTCTTCTCGCGCTACAGTCGCTCCGACAAGAGCCTGCGCCGCATCCTGCTCGATGAGTTCATTCAGGCGCCCGAAGCCGACTTCCAGGCAATTGTGGCGCTCAGCGCCGATGCCGCAGCGCATCAGATCGTCGCTGTGCATCGCGCCGAAGCGTTCTATGAGCGCGTCCTGATCGGCTACGGCGACGACTCGATAGCGGAGTTGGGCGGCGCGCACGTCGCCTGCGAAGGGGTCAGCAACATCGCCGCGAAAGCGCTCGAGGATAACCGGATCGGCATCAGCCCGCTCGAAAAATCGACCCGCTACGTCGCGTTCAACCGTAAGGTCGAAGGACGGTACCGCTACCTCCGCGAAGCGACGATCATGGCGTCGCGCCATGCATCCGCCTACGAAGCGGCAATGGACCAACTGTTTGACACTTACTCGGCGCTGATCGAACCGACGCTCGCCGCTGTCCGTGCGCATATTCCTCGTGATGAGAGCGTTTCTGAACGCGCCTACGCCAGCGCCACCCGCGCCAGAACGTTCGATCTGCTGCGCGGGCTGCTGCCAATGGCGACATTGACCAACGTCGGGTTGTTCGGCAATGGTCGCGCATTTGAGTATCTGCTAACCAAACTGTATGCATCGCCGCTCGCGGAGTTGCAATCGCTGGCAGCAGCGTTGCAGCGCGCGCTCGATGACCAGATCCCTTCGTTCGTCAAGCGTGCAAAGAGCGAACGTGGCAAGGCGTATCAGGCATATTTGCGCGAAACCCGCCGGGAAACGCAGGCGCTGGCAGATGCAGTTGCCTATCGGCTGCGCGAGATTGCGTCACCTGCCGCCGACGCCGTACCTGTGACCCTCGTGGCGTTCGACCCCGACGCCGAGGCGCGGGTGGTGGCCGCCATTCTCTACCCGCACCTCGATGTGCCGCTGACAGAAGCGCGCGCGCTGGCGGACGCGATGACCGCCGATGAACGCGCTAGCCTGATCCGTGCCTATGTCGGCAGGCGCGGCAGCCGCTTCCACCGTCCAGGGCGCGCCTTTGAGGAAGCGCGTTACACATTCGACCTGTTGGCAGACATCGGCGCTTACCGCGATCTCCAGCGTCACCGGATGCTGACCCAGGAACGACAGCGGTTTGGCGTGCAGCACGGCTATGTCGTGCCGCCGGAAATTGACGAGTATGGCCTGGGTGAACCATTTCGCGCAGCGCTGGAACGAGCGGGAGCGGTGGTTGCAGCGATTGCCGCTGATCTGCCAGAGGAAGCGCAGTACGCTGTACCGTTCGCCTATCGCGTGCGCTGGCGCGTTACGCTCACGCTGCGCGAAGCCTACCACCTGTGCGAGCTGCGCAGCGCGCCACAGGGACATCCCAGCTATCGACGGATCGCTCAGGAGATGTATCGCCAGATCGCTGCCGTGCATCCGTTACTGGCGGAAGGCATGCGGTTCGTTGATATGAATGAGTATGCGCTCGAACGCCTTGATGCCGAGCGCCGCCTCGATGAGAAACGGCGTCAACTGGGGTGGGAATGACTCTGCTCTCGCCCGTTTAGCCGAATTAGGCAATGCGCTTTAGAGCGTTCCGTGGGCGGCCGGCGCCTTCGCCCTATCTACCGCTGCCTGAACCGTTCCCTCCCCCGACGCAATGTTGACTCTAGGTTCGCTTGATCGCTCCGCGAGCAATTCTTGCAAGCATTGACCGGACCAACTATGCCTATGACCCAAGCTTCTGACACTCTGCTGCCATCCGGTCCGCGTCCATCCAGCGCCGGTTGTCTGCTCGCCGCGCTGGTTGTGATTGTGATGTCGGCGTGCGGCGCTGTGGCGCTGGTACTGATCGCAGCGCCACTGGCGAACGCGCGTATTGCCAGCGACATCGCTTTGTCAGCCGCCTCATTGCTCTTCAGTCTACTGTTTCTGGGAGCGCTGGCAATGACCCGCGCGCCGCGGATGCGAGCAGCGCTGCACGCCTGGTTGCTGGCGCTGCCGCTAACATGGTTCATGATCCCGGCTGCCGTGCTGCCGTCGTCGGAAGCGCAGCTTGCCGCAGCCGCGCGCATAGCGCTGATGGCGACGTACCTCGGCGCGCTCTGGCTCACGGTGCGCTGGCGTTTCCCACAGCAAAGAACCGAAACCGGACCAGCGGGCGCGCCGCTTGCGACTGGCGCAGCAGCACTGTTGGCGCTCCCCTGGCTGGCGTGGGGTGCGCTCGGATCGCTGCTCGACATTCTGCTCGGTCTTGCCGCCGCCGTGTTGTTCGGCGCCGCAGCGCGCCTTCTGGTTGTGCGAGTCTACCTCCGACCGCTTCCCGCCGATCCAGACGGTCCGGGGCTACTCACGGGCGGCATCGTCGTTGGGATGCTCTTCCTGATCCTGGGGTGGAACATTGGGGTCGGCGGGCAGGCGTTGCTGTTGCTGCCGCTGTTGCCGACGCTCGGATGGCTAGCGAGCGCAGTCGCCAGCGTTCGACGCGGACACGCGCCTGACTCGCGGGCGCTGGCGCTGTTCGCTGCGCTGGCGATCGCGCCGCCGCTGCTGTTCGCCGACCCGGATACGCTCCATATCGAATTGCTAGTGCAGGGGCGCGAAGGGATTGTTTGGGCAATGAGCGCGACCGGGATCAGTATGCTGCTGGCGCTGATCCTGGCGGGCGTAGCGCCGCTGCTGCGCTGGGCGACGGAGCGCGCGCCACAGGCTGGCATTGCAGGCGCCGCAGCGCTCTGGCTGGCTGGTGCAGCCGTCTACGTCGGCGTCGGGCAACCCGGCTTGTACGGTGATCGACTATTCGTCATTCTGAAGGATCAGGCAGACCTTTCTGCTGTTGCATCAATCGATGATTATCAGGCGCGACGACAAGCCGTGTACGAGACTCTTGTGCGTCACGCGAACGCCACGCAAGCTGGGTTGCGCGACGATCTTACCCGTCTCGGCATCTGGCATCGCCCCTACTACCTAATGAACGCGCTTGAGGTCGAGGGAGGCATACTGATGCGTCTGTGGCTGGAGACGCGACCGGAGGTGGATCGAGTCCTCCCCAATCCGGTGCTGCGCCCGCTTCCCGAACCGCTGGCAGCGGAGATCGGCGATATGCCCATGCCCGATGCACCACCCTGGAACCTGACCATGATCAACGCTGATCGGGTCTGGAACGAGTTGGGCGTGCGCGGCAAGGGTGTTGTGGTCGGCTTAGCGGATAGCGGCGTGCAATGGGATCATCCCGAATTGCGCGACAGTTACCGGGGCGCGCGTGCGGATGGCACAGTCGTCCATAATTACAACTGGTACGATCCGTGGGGCGGAGCGACAGAACCGGTGGATTACAACGGGCATGGCACCTTCACCCTGAGCGCTGCGGTCGGCAATCGCGTCGGCGTAGCGCCCGACGCCACCTGGATCGCATGCGTCAACCTGGCGCGCAACGTAGGGAATGCAGCGCGCTACCTGGATTGCATGCAGTTTATGCTGGCGCCTTTCCCGCCAGACGGTGATCCTTTGCGCGACGGCAATCCGACGCTTGGCGCCGATGTGACCAACAACTCCTGGGGATGCCCGCAAGACCTGGAAGGGTGCGATCCAAACACGCTCCTGCCCGCAGCCGAGGCGCTACGCGCCGCAGGGATGGTCACCATTGCTGCAGCCGGCAACGACGGACCGGCATGCAGCAGTGTGAATGCGCCCCTCGCACTCTACGACGCCGTTTTTACCGTTGGCGCCGTGAACCGCGACGGCCTCGTCGCCCCCTTCAGCAGCATCGGTCCTGTGCTGGCGGACGGAAGCGGACGGATCAAGCCAGACATTGCGGCGCCGGGTGTCGACGTGCTTGCCGCAGCGCCGGGGAGCGGCTACACGATCAGTAGCGGCACTTCGATCGCGGCGCCCCACGTCACCGGTGTGGTTGCCCTGATGTGGTCGGCAAACCCGGCGCTTATCGGCGATGTGGAGCGTACTGAAGCCATCCTGCGCACAACCGCGCAACCGGCGCCGCAGGAAGGGTCGGCGCTGACGCCGTGCGCGGGCAGCGACAGTGCAACAACCCTGGCGATCCGATACGGCGCTGGCATTGTCGATGCGTACCGGGCGGTACGCGCTGCCCGTGCGATTTGACAGCCATAGCGCGCAACCTTTACAATTCAGGTAGAGTAGTGGTGAGGAGAGGACGGAGCGTTCGTTGCCGCATTGACGCGGCAGACGTGAGACCCTGGACGCGCGGGCGCGCGCCGCCGCTCCAGTTCCATCGTGCACATGAGGTGTCATGCGCCTGATACTGTACCTGGGCAAGGGCGGCGTCGGCAAGACGACCACTGCAGCGGCGACTGCAGTGCGAGCCGCCGAACTTGGCTACCGCACGCTGGTAGTCAGCACCGATGTCGCGCACAGCTTGGCTGATGCGCTTGATCATCCATTGGGACCGCAACCAACCCCGTTGACTGACCGACTCTGGGGGCAGGAAATCAATGTCCTTGAAGAGGTGCGGCAACACTGGGGCGAGTTGCGCACCTATCTGTCAGGGTTGCTCAAGCGTCGCGGCGTCAGTGATGTGGCGTCGGAAGAACTGGCGATCATCCCCGGCATGGAGGAGGTCGTCAGCCTGCTCCATATTCGGCGGCAGGCGCGTGAGGGCAATTTCGACGCCGTGATCGTCGATGCCGCGCCGACTGGTGAAACGATTCGCCTGCTGACCATGCCGGAGACCTTTCAGTGGTATGCTGCGCGAGTGATGGATTGGGACCCTGCCACTAAGAGCGTTGCCAAACCGCTGGTGCGCGCTCTGATCCCGGCGACCAACGCCTTCGAGACGCTTGACCGCCTGACGAAAGGGGTTGAGGCGCTGCGTCAGATGCTGACTGACCCCGACATCAGTTCGTACCGGCTGGTGGTCAACCCGGAGCGCATGGTCATCAAAGAGGCGCAGCGCGCAGCGACGTATCTGGCACTGTTCGGCTATCCGGTCGACGGTGTGGTGCTCAATCGGGTATTGCCACGCACTGCGGTTGTCGGCGAATTCATGGAGCGCCTGTACGAAATGCAGTCGTCGTACCGCAAAATGGTGCACGATCTGTTCTCGCCGCTGCCGATCTGGGAGGCGCCGCACTACCCGCACGACATCCGGGGGATCAAGGACCTTTCGCAGGTAGGGCATGACCTGTTCAAGGACGAAGACCCGACGAAGGTCTTCTTCCGCGGTACAACGCAGGAAATCGTGCGTGACGGCGATGAATACGTCATGCGCCTGCCGCTGCCCCATGTCGAAATCGGCAAGGTGTCGATCACCAAGCGCGGCGACGAGTTGTTCATCGCAATCGGCAATTTCAAGCGCGACATGATCCTGCCGTTGACCCTCGCGGAGCGACCGGCGAAGCGCGCCGTGTTCCGCGAAGGAGTGCTTGAAGTGCGCTTCGGTGCGCCGGAAACGGTCGCGCCTACAGCGGCTTCTACCGGCAGCTAGAGATTGTGTCAGGGGAGTGATGCATGATTACGGAAGAGCTGGTGCGTAGCGCCCTCAAGAATGTATATGATCCCGAAATCGGGATGGATATTGTCAATCTGGGGCTGGTGTACAACATCGACATTCAGGACGGCGGTCGACGGGTGGTGGTCGATATGACCCTGACGACCCCCGCATGCCCTGCTGGACCGCAGATCCTCACCCAGGCGAAGCGTGAGATCGAGAGCCTCAGCCAGGTGTACAGCAATTTGGAAGAGGTGCAGATCAACCTGGTCTGGACCCCCTTCTGGAACCCGTCGATGATGAGCGAAGAAGCGCGCGAGGAGTTGGGGTTTTTCTGAGGGACGCTTCGCGTAGCCTCATCATCCTCGCTTCCTACTCCCATGTGGAAGTCGCTGAGGGCGCTCACGAGAGCTCGCAAGGCGCCCTCAGCTTTACTGGATATTGGTAGCGCGGAAATGTATTCAACCCCATCAGCCTGCCGCGTTAGGCGCCGTCTGACCAGGCTCGCTACGGACCCCCAGTAAACGCCCCCTAACCAGATGTTGCGGGTTCATAACTCCGCAACCCTGCTTCTCGCTCTATACTCTCCACGAACTTTGTGCCACGAAGCACGAAGAATCGCGGACCGCTATCCAGTTTCATTGGGACGCATTATGCATTCATCATCGCCGCGAGTCAGCGCCACGCCGCTGCAGAGGAGCGCTCGTCCGGTTGAGGGTTCTCAATCGGCGTCCGTACGCTGGATCAAGCGTGCTCTGTATGGCGTAACTGCACTTTTCACCACCCTGGTCGCTCTCATCCTCTGGTTCGTCATCGCCCGCCCCATTCAGGTATTGCCACGCATTGGACCTGCACCTGCTTTCATGCTGACCGATCAGGATGGTCGCTGGGTGAGCGACATTGATCTGCGCGGCAGCCTGCTGCTCATTAATTTTGCGCATACGCGCTGTGGTGAACGCTGTGCGACGATGGAACGCGGCCTGCTGACCGTCGCAGACTCTCTGCGGGCCAATGGTCGATTGGGAACGCAGGTGCGCCTGGTGACCATCACCGTGGACGCAGACCACGACACCCCGGCAGTGCTACGCACCTATGCGGCCCGCCTGAACGTCGCAGCGCCGGAGTGGATCTTCCTGACCGGTTCAGCCCGTGAGCTTAAGCAGTTGATCGGCGGCGAGTATGGCGTCTACTACCGGGTGAATGGCGAGACCATCGACCTCGATCAGCGCGTGGTGTTGGTCGATGAAACTGGTCTGCTGCGCGCCGAGTACGACGGTACGCGTCTCGATCCTGCGATCATCCTGCGCGACATTGGGCTGGTCGAACAGGAGGCGAACAGCAGCGACGCGGCGCGGCCCATCTACGAAGCGGCGCATCTCTTTGTCTGTTATCCGAGGTGAGAGGCGAGAGGCGAGAGGCGAGAGGTGAGAGTCGGACGGGTGCATGTTGTGGGCGGGAAGGTTGTGGATAGTGGCACGTTGGGGCATTGCGGTGCAATGCCCGCAGACACGTCGCACATCACTCATATCAGATGATCGTTTCAACCACTAGAAGGGAACCGCAATCTATGACCGAACAGCCAATCGCAGAGCATCAGGAAGAGGCGGAAGCGCACGAAAACCACGAACTGCCACGAGGTGCATTGCTCATCACCCTGACGTATCTGGCAATACTCGCAGGGCTGTGGATCCAGGTGTATCTGCAGCTGCTGGCAAATGGAGGAGGGAGGGGGGGATCATGAATCGGAAGTATCTTGGATATCTCTTTGAGATTGCGTGGATCCTTCCCAGTGTCGCAGTGCCCATCGCGTTTATGGTCGCGATTGTGATCACGGCGTTCGCCGTGGGCATTGCTGTGCCGGGAGACGCGGGGCGCGTTGATCCGAAGGCGCTCAGTACGACGGCGCCGTTCGATCAGCCGGGACTGCGCGAACTGGCGCCGGGGCGCTATGAAGCCGTTGTTATCGCGCAGTTGTTCAATTTCTCGCCCGGGGAAATCGAGATCCCGGCTGGCTCAAAAGTGACGTTCATCGTGACTAGCCGCGATGTCATTCATGGGTACAAAATCGAGAAGTCGCCGATCAATATGATGGTCATTCCTGGTCAGATCTCGCGGATGACGACCACCTTCGACACACCGGGCGAGTATTACATCTACTGTCACGAATACTGCGGCGCAGGGCACCACTTAATGGTGGGCAAGCTCATTGTGACGCCAGCAAAGACGGCTTCGACCAATCGTTAGTTGCGTGTCTGCCGCTTGCCACGTTTGCAGTGCGGCGACCTGGATTGAGGAGAGCGTATGGCTACCGCGCGTGTTTCTAGCGTTTCTATCACCGCTGAACGCGCCGAAGTCGGCGTGTTTGCCACCGAGTATCGCCTGACAGGGCTGAACATGCTCATTGCGTTTATCGCGCTGGCAATCGGTGGTCTGTTCGGCGTGATGCAGGCGCTTCAGTACAACGGCATCGACCTGTATAAGCCGATATCGCCAATCCTGCGCGGCGGGTACTATCAGGGATTGGCGTTGCACGGCGTGCTCAATGTGCTGGTCTTTACCACGTTCTTCATTATCGGCTGGCTAACATTCGTCACCTCGCGGTCGCTGGGCATACCCCTGGCGAGCCGCGCGCTCGGCTGGACGACATTCGGCGTCATGACGAGCGGTTTGCTGATCGCCGCGTTGCCGCTGCTGCTCAACAACGCAACGGTTCTGTTTACCTTCTACCCGCCGCTCAAGGCAGACCCGCTCTTCTACATCGGTCTGACGCTGGTGGTCGTCGGCACCTGGCTGTTGCTGATCAATCAGGTGATGATGCTGCGACAGTGGCGCGCCGCTAATCCCACGGCACGCATTCCGCTCCCGGCATTCATGGCAATCGTCACCATGACGATGTGGGTCATCTGCACCTTCGGCGTTGCGACCGAGATGCTCTTTCTGCTGATCCCCTGGTCGCTCGGGCTGGCGCCGGGAACGGACCCGGTGCTGGCGCGCACGCTCTTCTGGTTCACCGGTCATCCAATTGTCTACTTCTGGCTGCTGCCCGCCTACATTTCGTGGTACAACTTCGTGCCGCAGCAGGCAGGGGGCCGGCTGTTCAGCGACCCGATGGCGCGCGTGGCGTTCATCCTTTTCCTCATCCTGTCGACGCCGATCGGGATGCACCATCAGTATACCGACCCTGGCATTAGCGAGATCTGGAAACTGATCCACGCTATCTTCACCTTTGGCGTCTTCTTCCCCAGTCTGCTGACCTTCTTCAACGTCGTGGCATCGCTCGAGAACGGCGGACGGGCGCGTGGCGGCAAAGGGTGGCTAGTATGGGTCTTCAGCCTGCCGTGGCGGGAACCGAGTTTCACCACACAAGTGCTGGCAATGATCCTGTTCGCCTTCGGCGGCGCTGGCGGGCTGATCAACGCTTCATACAACATCAACCTGGTGGTGCATAACACCTCCTGGATTTCCGGGCATTTCCATCTGACGGTCGGCACAGCGGTAACGCTCAGCTTTATGGGCATCACTTACTGGCTTGTGCCACACCTCACTGGGCGAAGGCTGTGGAGCCCGACAATGGCGCTGGTGCAGGCGTGGACCTGGTTCATCGGCATGGGTATTTTCGCGCACTGGATGCACATGCTGGGTTTGCTGAGCATGCCGCGGCGCACTGCGATTGGAGCAATGCGCGAAATTCATCCTGAATGGGAACCGCTCCTGCCAATGGTTGCAGTCGGTGCGATCATTATGTTCATCAGCGCCATTCTGTACTACCTCAATATGGTGTTGACAATCACTGCTGGAAAGAAGGACACAGTTCCGATGGTTCCGTTTGCACGAGCCGTGTCCGGTCCAGAGGATGGTCCGCGTGTACTGGACAACTTCAAGCCCTGGTTGGCAATTGCGTTTACGCTGATCGTGATTAATTACACACCGACGCTGATCAGACTAGTGTCGGAGATGCAATTCATTCCTGGCATACGTTCTTGGTGACTGAATCCCAGGCGTGCACGTCTTTATCAACGCGGAGAGGAGCGCCTGCGTCTCATTTGTTCAGCGTCCGGTTGACTTTCCTACGAGTTGTATAGCCTGGTTCAGGCATCAGGATGCCCTATCGCGCCCTTCTCTCCTGGCTTACAAGTGTAGATTTTTTCCGGCGAGCCCTTATGTTGCATCGCCTGTTTTGAGCGTTAGGATACCCCAACGCCCCCTTCTCCCCTTGTGGGAGAAGGGGGTAGGGGGGATGAGGGGCAAAAGGGCGTCGGGATGCGGCAAATTCGCTTCGCACGCCAACGAGCCTACACTTGAGAGGAAGGGAGCCGGGAGAGGAGGGGAACAAGGGCCTCAGGATGCCCCACCTCCCCCTGCCTCACAAGTGTAGATTTTTCCGGCGAGCCCTTATGTTGCATCGCCTGTTTTGAGCGTTAGGATACCCCAACGCCCCCTTCTCCCCTTGTGGGAGAAGGGGGTAGGGGGGATGAGGGGCAAAAGGGCGTCAGGACGCGGCAAATTCGCTTCGCACGCCAACAAGCCTACACTTGAGAGGGGGGGATGAGGGGGCGAAAGGGTGTCAGGATGCGTCAAATCCGCGACAAAGCAGAGGAGGAGGGAAAAGACGCCAGGAGGTGATAAAATCATCGGAAAAGCTTGCCCTCTGAGAAGGCGTGCACGCTCAGGCTTCTCTTTGTTTGTCCGTGTGTGTTGTGGAACGATTTGACAACACCAGGCATTCTGTACGACAATGGGCACGGTGTGCCAGACTGAGCGCGTGAAGGGAGGTCTATGCCATCGTTTAACGAGCGCGTTGGAGAAGTCATCAAACGCAAACGCCAGCGCGATCGGCTAACCCAGGCGGAGTTGGGGAGTCGCATCGGCGTTAGCGGCAGTTATATCAGCAGCACCGAGAATGGTCAGAGCAGCGCGCGGATCACGGAGATTGAAGCGTTGGCGGCGGTGTTTCGCACTACCGTGTTCGAATTGCTCAGCGAGGCAGCAGCCGCCGACGGATACAAGTTCTCGGCAGCGCACCGCGACCGCGAGGCGTTCCTGACCCTGTACGATTCCCTCTCTCCTGAGCATCAACGTATGGCGCGCGCGTTTATGTTGTTCCTCCGCGAGCAGCAGAATCTCCCTCGTGAATAGTTTGCATCTATCACTGGCAGGTTTCGCCCTTCTGTTCCAGTTGCCCGGGCGCCAAGCATTCAGCGCTAGAGTCTGCGCTGCGATTGCGGCGCTCGTATTGCTTACCGCCTGCGGCGCACTGGAACCCGCCGTTCCTGCCAGCGCCTCACCGATGCCTGCCCCGACGGCGGCGTCGCCGTCACCAACGACGCCGCCCCGCGGCGGAAATCTGACCATTCGACTGGCCTCCGACATCTCTGAACTGCGTCCCTGGCATCCGCGCACCCGCGGCGAGGAACAGGTCATCACGCTGCTCTACAGCGGTCTGACCCGCCTGGACCACACGCTGGCGCCTCAACCGGATCTAGCGACAGGCTGGACGGCCTCTGCCGATGGGCGGGTAATCACATTTACGCTGCGCAGTAACGCGGTTTGGCACGACGGGCGCCCGGTGACGGCGGACGATGTGGTCTTTACCCTCAACGCATTACGCGCGCTAGCGCCGGAAACTGCGCTGCTCGCTGGCTTACAGCGCATTACGGAGGTCACTGCGCCGACAACCGATACCGTCGTAGTGCGTCTCAATGAGCGATATGCGCCGATTTTTAGCCTGCTGACCGTGCCTGTGCTGCCACGCCACGTGTCAAGCAGCGAGAACCTGGCAATGTTCAACTTCTGGAATACGCCCGTTGGCAGTGGACCATTCCGCCTGGAACAACGCGAACCAGGCGTGGCGATCACGCTGGTAGCGAACCAGACGTTCTACCGCGGCGCGCCGCTGCTCGACAGGGTAGTGTTCGTAGTGGCGCCCGATGCACGTGTGGCGGCGTCCGCACTGCAGGATGGTCGCTTGTTGCTGGCGGAATTGCCCTGGAGCGAAGGGCGCGCTCTCACCGAAACCGCGCCAACGCTGCAAACCGGTGCGTATGCCGAGAACGGTTACTATTTTCTCGCTTTCAACCTGCGACCTAACCGCATCTTTAGCGATGCGCGACTGCGCGAGGCGTTAGCGCTTGCCATCGATCTGCCGCGCGTGGTGCAGGAAGCGACCGATGGTCAGGGAATGATCATCGGCAACAGTGCCGCTCCTGGCTCCTGGGCAGACTTGACGCCTCCGCCAACGGTGACGGTTGATCTGGACCGGGCGCGCGCGCTGCTCGATGAGGCAGGATGGCGCCTGCCGCCTGAGGGGGTCGTTCGCCAGAACGATGGGATGACACTGACGGCGCAACTCTTCGTGCGCGCTGATGATCCGCGTCGGGTGCGCGCCGCCGAGTTGATTGCCGCTGCAGCCGAGCAGATTGGGATGGACATTGTGGTGCAGCCTGCCGACTTTGCGACGGTCATTCGCTCAAAGTACGCGCCGCCCTACGATTTCGATCTGCTCCTCGGCAGCTGGATCAACGGCGTTGCCGACCCAAACTTTGGCGACTACATGTTTTACGACCCTGATGACTTTGCGCTGTTTCATTCAAGCCAGATCAACCAGGGAGTGGCGGATGCCCGTCCGACGTTGAACTTTGTCGGGTTTAGCGACCCGATGTATGACAACCAGGCGGGCGCTGCACGGCAATTGTACGACCTGACTGAACGGGCGCAGGCGATCCGGCGTGCTCAGGAGCGGGTGGCGCTGCTGCGTCCCTACCTGTTTCTGTGGGCGGATCGGTTGCCGGTCGTATGCAGTCCGCGCGTGAAAACGCTGGATGGACCGATTAACCTAGCTACGCCGAACTATCTGTGGAATATCGAGCGGTGGTACGTGGCGAGTGAAGGTTAGGGTTTGCGGGTTGTTGTAACGTGAACGTTGAATGTTGAACACGGAACGCTGGATGCGGAAAAGGAGCCAGGTTGAAGGTTGAAGATGGGGAGTTACGCCTAACCCCCAACCCCTAACCTCCCAAACTTGACCAACCGGTTTTTGTTTTAGATTTTCGTAATCCCTAACCCTTATCCAGAACGCTTTTCGCCGACCGCATGGCTATGATGCCCGTCGTACCCCATACGGATCCAACCGCGCTGTATCGCATAGATCACTGCCATCGTCCGGTCGTTGACCTGGAGTTTCGACAGGATCGAGGTGATATGGTTCTTGACCGTTTGCCCGCTGATTGAGAGTTGAGAAGCAATCTCCTTATTTGAGAGACCACGGGCAATGCAGTCGAGGATTTCGATTTCGCGCGATGTCAGCGGGGCGAAGAGAGCGCTGGTGCGCTCATCTTCGGTGGCTGCGAGTTCGCGGAATTGATGGAGAACGCGCGTAGCGACGTGTGGCTTGGCAATCACGCTGTCGTTGATCAGGTACTTGCCGCGGGCAACCTCGCGGATCATACGCACCAGATCGCGGGGATGCACGTCTTTCGACGAGTATGCAGCAGCGCCCACCTTGATTGCCTGGAAGAGTTGCTCGTCATCTTCATAGACACTGATGACGATCAGACCGACTCGCGGTTCGCGCCGTTTGATGACGCGCGCCACCTCCAGACCGTTCAATCCGGGCAGATTGATATCCACCAGGACGACATCCGGCGAGAGGCGCTCAGCCAGCTTGATGGCCTCCTGGCCATTCTCCGCCTCTCCCACCACCTCCATATCACCAGCCTCCTCCAGGCTCCACCGAACGCCCTGGCGGAAGAGAGGATGATCATCAATAATTAGCACACGAATCCGTTGTTCCATACCCTTTCACCCCGTTTGTTCCAGTGGCAGCGCCACCGTCACTTCTGTGCCGTGTCCCGGACGTGACGCAACAGTCAACCGAGCGCCGATCAGCTCCGCCCGCTCGCGCATGCTCGTCAGCCCCCAGTTGCTCTTCCCGGTGCGCCGCGCTACTTCTCGCGGATCAAACCCCGGCCCCTCGTCGCGCACCGAGAGTGTCAGGACATTGGACTGATGGACGAGACGAACCGTGATCGGCGCTCCACGGGCGTATTTGTGAGCGTTTTGCAGCGCCTCCTGCACGATCCGATAGAGAACGATCTCCACCTCATCTGCCTGGCGAGGCACTGCATCTGCTTCGAAGGTCACCTGAACGTTGTAGGTATTCCCATAGGCGCGCAGGTAGTCACGCAGCGCCTCAACCAGTCCCCGTTCAGCAACCTGCCCCGGTCGGAGGTTAGCGATGAAGCGGCGCACTTCGCTCAACCCCTCACGAGTCGCATCGCGCAGACGACCGATCATCACCGTCAATTTTTCGGCGTGTTCTCCGGTTTGCTGCTGCGCCAGCGCATAGCAGGACTCCAGCAGCATAAGGGAGTTGGCGAGCACCTGCGCTGGTCCGTCATGCACTTCGCGCGCCAGGCGCATCCGTTCTTCTTCGCGCCCGTGGATAACCTGCGAGCGCAACGCCAGCGCCCATGGATCTGAGGTGGCACTCGTTCCTGGGTTGCTCAGGGCGCTGCTGCTCATTTCAATCTGGCGTATCAGCAATTCGATCTGTCGCAAGCCGCTGCGACGGGCATCCACGTTGTGCGTCATACGCTCGCACTGTGCACGCAATTCCGTCATCCGCCGGTTCAGCAGTTCAGCCTCTGGGCGCCGTCGCTGCACTGCAGTGCGATATCGGAGGGTTACTTCATCGAGTTCGCGTTCCGCCTGACGCAAGGCAGCGGCGAGCGCCGACACCTCCTGACGCTCGCGTTCTGCCAGTGCGCGCAGGCGTTCCAACTGTTCCTCGACGATATCACGCGCTTCGCGGAGAGCTGCCGATCCTTCTGGCTCATCCTGCGAATTCATAGCGCCTCGTCCGCTAGTTGGGTATTGATATATCGTGTAGCACAAATATACATCATATTGAATGACAATTCCAGTCCGTTCGTGATTAATTCTTGTTCAAAATGGAGTCGAATTGGTTGCAATTTACGCCATCGCCGCATGCGACGTTCTCGTACTCTCGAGGGCGCGCTACCGTGCGCCTCTGCGCACGGTCTGCAATGTTCCGCGTCGTTGCATCACAACGACGCTACGGGCAACATTGGACGTGCAACCCGGGCGCGCCGCTGGCGCGCCCCTACCGCTCGACCCCCGCAACCTGCACCCTCCCACACGCTCACAGGCGTCCGCCGCACACCCTGGGCGCGTCAGCGGCGCGCCCCTACCGCACCGCCTCCGCAACTCTCTCGCCTCTTGCCTCGTCCCTCTCGCCTCCCCACACATATCCTACGCAATTGTTTTACAAAATTGTCTGGTTACAACATGGTTAACAAAGCGCAACGAACGATGGAGAAACCATTTCGGCACAGACGGTTCACTGGGGGTATAGTGCGGTCAATTCCCGGTAGTCACACATGGTGAAGCCATGACGACAGTAGCTCCTGGAACGGGCAAGATAGGCCCAAACGCGATTATTCAAACGGTTGCCGCGCTGCGCGAAATGCTCGGCGATGAAGCGGCGCGGGCTGTGCTGGTGCGCGGCGGCGCTGGCGACCTGCCGGATCATTTGCCGCATGAGCTGATCGATGAGCGCGAGTTTCACGCGCTGGTCGAACTGTTGCTTGAGCAGATCGGAGAGGAACGAACCAACCAGGTGATGACGCATTCTGGTCAGTTGACATCCGAGTATGTGTTTGCCCACCGAATCCCGCCGGTTGCACGCATGCTGCTCCGCCTGCTGCCGCCTTCGCTAGGTCTGCGGCTGCTGCTGCCCGCTATGCAGCGCTATACCTGGACGTTCGCCGGAAGCGGCGTGTTTGCCTACGATCTGACGCCAACGCCCTCGATCTCGATTGCCAATGGAGCGCTGTTCGACACTCCGGCGATGGCGGCTGCAATGTGCGCCTACTATCGTGGTGCATTCGAGCAGATGTTTCGGAAACTCATCTGTCCGCATGCGACGCTACGCGAACTCGAATGTCAGGCGCGCGGCGATCGCCGCTGCCGGTATGCCGTTCAGTGCCGATAGCGTACAGGAATGAAATGATAAGGTGCGACAAACGCACCCGTTTCTTTGACGGAGGTAGTTCCTACTGCTCACTACGCGGAGGTATCCAGTGACTGCTCTACTGCAACCGGTTCGACCGATGCGCCATGCGCCACGCGATTTTGCGCTGACTCCGCTCAATATCTACTGGGAGATGACACAAGCGTGCGCGCTTGCCTGCCGACATTGCCGCGCAGAAGCGATGCCGCACCCGCATCCGTTGCAGCTCACCTTCGAGGAGAGTGTGCGCTTTTTGCAACAGATCCCCGATTTCGGCCATCCATTGCCGCAGTTGATCCTGACCGGCGGCGATCCGCTTGCTCGACCGGACCTGCTCGATCTGATCGATGCCGCACGTGCGCTTGGCATCCCGGTCTCGATCACACCGAGCGCAACGCCCAACCTGACTCGCGCTATGCTCGAGGCGCTCAAAGCGCATGGCGTTGAAGCGCTGGGGCTGAGCCTTGACGGGTCGAATGCTGCTCGGCACGACGCCATTCGCGGTGTGGAAGGAACATTCGAGCGCACCATTGCAGCAATGGAATGGGCTGCGGAACTCGGAATGCCGCTGCAGATCAACACGCTGGTCGCTGCAGAGACGGCAGACGACCTCCCGGCGATCTATGCGTTGCTCAAAACAAAACAGGTCGCCCGCTGGAGCCTCTTCTTCCTGATCTCCGTCGGGCGCGGGCGAGTGCTGGAGTCGCTGACGCCGGTCGAAGCCGAGCAGTTGATGGTCTGGATCTATCACATTGCCCAGGAAGCACCGTTTGCTGTCGCTACTACCGAGGCGCCATCGTACCGGCGGGTGGCGCTCGGCGAGATGCGTGCTGCCGGGCTGAGCGGCGAACAGATCCGGCAGACGCCAATTGGACGCGGTTTTGGCATTCGTGACGGCAACGGCATTATGTTCATCTCAAATACAGGCGATATCTGTCCCGCCGGGTTCTTGCCGCTTGCCGCCGGAAATGTACGCACCGACCATATCGTGCAGGTTTACCGCGAGTCGCCGTTGTTTGTCGCTCTCCACGATCCGACGCGGTTTGGCGGGCGGTGTGGACGTTGTGAGTATCGAGCGATCTGTGGCGGTTCACGAGCGCGCGCCTTCGCCGCAAGCGGCGATCCGCTGGCGGAGGACCCGCTCTGCGCCTATCAACCGGCATAGGAGGGATCGAGTATGCGGATTCTGATGATCCAGCCCAACTATCACGCGGGCGGAGCGGAAATTGCGGGCAACTGGCCCCCGAGTTGGGTAGCGTATATCGGCGGTGCGTTGCGCAAGGCCGGCTATACCAACCTGCGCTTCGTCGATGCAATGACCAACAACTTGCCCGACAAAACCGTCGAGCAGATTATCCGTGCGAATCGTCCCGACATCGTGATGGCGACGGCAATCACGCCGATGATCTACAAAGCGCAGGAGACGCTGCGCCTGGCGCGTGAGGCCAACCCTGGTTGCAAAACGATTCTCGGCGGCGTGCACCCGACGTTCATGTATGCACAGGTGCTTACCGAAGCGCCCTGGATCGATTACATCGTGCGCGGCGAGGGGGAAGAGATTATTGTCAACCTGATGCGCGCCATCGAGAACGGCACTGATGAGCGTGATCGCTATCAGATTCAAGGGATTGCGTTCCTGGACAATGGTCAGGTGGTCGCCACGCCTGCCCATCCGCCGATTGCTGATCTCTCGACTCTTACGCCCGACTGGAGCCTGCTCGAGTGGGAGAAGTACATCTATATTCCGCTGAATGTGCGCGTGGCAGTGCCGAACTTTGCCCGCGGCTGCCCGTTTACGTGTCGCTTCTGCTCGCAGTGGAAGTTCTGGCGCAAGTACCGCGTGCGCGACCCGATCGCGTTTGTGGACGAAATCGAACTGCTGGTGCGCGAGTACAAGATTGGCTTCTTCATCCTGGCAGACGAAGAACCGACGATCCATCGCAAGAAGTTCGTGGCAATGTGCGAGGAGCTGGAGCGGCGCAAACTTGGCGTTTACTGGGGCATCAACACCCGTGTGACCGACATTCTGCGCGATGAGAAGTATCTGCCGCTCTACCGCCGCGCCGGGCTGGTGCACGTCTCGCTTGGCACCGAAGCCGCAGCCCAGATGAATCTCGACCGCTTCCGCAAAGAGACGACTATCGAGCAGAATAAGCGCGCCATCAAGCTGCTGCGCGACCAGGGGATCGTCGCCGAGGCGCAGTTCATTATCGGGCTGGAGAACGAAACGCCCGAGACCATCGAAGAAACCTACCGCTACGCTCTCGACTGGAAGGCGGACATGGCGAATTGGAATATGTACACGCCATGGCCCTTCGCCGAGTTGTTCGAGGAGCTGGGGGATCGGGTCGAGGTGCGTGATTTCTCGAAGTATAATTTCGTCACGCCGATTATCCAGCCGGACGCAATGACGCGTGAAGAGGTGCTGAAGGGCGTGTTGCGCAATTATGCGCGCTTCTACATGCGCAAGGCGTTCCTGAGCTATCCCTGGATTAGAGACCCGTTCAAGCGCCGTTATATGCTCGGCTGTCTGAAGGCGTTCGCAAAGACGACGTTCACCAAACGGTTCTACGATCTCGAACGGGTGCACATCGACGGCTCCATTGACCTGGGATTCGACGAGACCAAAGTGCTGACCCGCGAACAGATTGCAGAGTTGAAGCAGAAGCGTCCTGAACTATCCGCCGATGTCGATTTCCGCGGCACTATAACTGCCTGCGGTGCACCGAAGGATGTGCCGGAGTACGTTGAGCAGGAGTGAGCAATTACAGCGCTGCGTACGCTGTTCAGCATCGCACAGCATTCTTGTGATAAGGCTTCGCAGAAGGGCTGACGCACAGGCGCGAAGACGCGAAGGTTCATCTTAGATTGCGCGACGTTGCGCCCTTGTGTCTTCGGCTCGACCTTCCTGAGGGAGGCTATAGAAAACGGTCATCAGGGCGCGGCACACCGCGCCCATTGTCTGTTGGAGGTTATTGGTGAGCAAAGTCATCATTATCGGGGCTGGTTTTGGCGGCCTGGCTGCCGCCGTGCGCCTGGCAGCGCGCGGTCACGAAGTGGAAATCTTCGAAAAACAGGATAAACCGGGAGGGAAGGCGTATGTGCTGGAAGTGGACGGATTCCGGTTCGACACCGGTCCGACGGTCATTACCGCGCCGTTCCTGTTCGACGATCTGTGGCGTGCTGCAGGACGTCGCCGCGAGGAGTACGTCGAATTCCGCCCATGCCATCCCTTCTACCGCATTTACGACCATACCGGCCGCCACTTCGACCATAGTGCCGACGAGGCTGCGGTGCTACGTGAGATTAAACGGATCAACCCCGACGACGTTGAGGGGTACCGACGTTTCCTGGCAAGCACCCGTCCGATTTTCCAGAAAGGGTTTCTCGAACTGGCGGATCAACCGTTCCTGCACTTTTGCGACATGCTGCGCATCGCGCCCGATCTCGTGCGCCTGCATTCATTCGAGAGCGTCTATCGCTACGTATCGCGCTACATCAAAGACGATTTTCTGCGCCGCTGTTTCTCGTTCCACCCGCTGTTCATCGGCGGCAACCCATTCCGCGCCTCGTCGATCTACGCCATGGTTCATTATCTGGAGCGCGAGTGGGGCGTATACTACGCCGTCGGCGGGACCGGCGCCATTGTCGATGCGCTAGTGCGCCTGCTCCGCGAACTCGGGGTCGCTATCCACCTCAATGCTGAGGTACGGGAACTGATTGTCGAAGGGCGCCGCATTCGCGGAGTGGTTCTGGCAGACGGCAGCGAGCGCCACGCCGACATCGTGGTGTCGAACGCCGATGTGGCCCATACCTACGCCGACCTGATCGCGCCGCGCTATCGTCGTCGCTACACCGACCGCCGCCTGCGATCATTGCGCTACAGTATGTCGCTGGTCGTCATCTACCTCGGCACGCGGCGCACCTACCACGATGCCCCGCTGGTGCGCCATAACATTATTTTCGGTCCACGCTACCGTGAGCTGCTTGATGATATTTTCATCTACAAACGGGTCGCGAATGACTTCTCACTCTACTTGCACATGCCGTCGCGCGATGAGCCGGATGTTGCTCCCCCCGGCTGCGATGCTTTCTACGTCCTTTCCCCCGTGCCCAACCTGTCGTCGCAGACCGACTGGGCAACCCTGGCGCGTCCGTACCGCGATGCAATCATCGCATTCCTGGAAGAGCGGTTCCTTCCCGATCTGAGCAGAAACATCGCCGTGGAGCGCATGGTCGATCCGCGCCATTTTCAGCGTTGTCAGAACAACTACCTTGGCGCAGCGTTTGCGCTCGAACCCACGCTTTGGCAGTCCGCCTGGTTCCGCCCGCACAATCGTTCCGAAGAGTTCGACAATCTCTACTTCGTCGGCGCGGGCACCCATCCAGGCGCCGGATTGCCAGGCGTGCTCTCATCAGCGCTAATTGTCGAACGGTTAGTGCAGAATGAACAGCCTAAGCGGTAAAGGCGAAGCAAGGCGCGAGACAAGAGGCAAGCGCTCAGAAAGGTTGAACGTTGAACGTTATTGGGTGCTAGGACGTGCGTTTACTTGCTGCTTCATTCGCATACTCACCAGCGCCCGCGTTCGCCTGCCGTTCATTCGCGTATTTGCCAGCGCATCCGTTTGCCTGGCAGCGCAACCACAGAGACGCAGAGAATATGGAGAGGATCTTTTATTCGCTGACTCATTCGTTGATCCATTCGCTTATCCGCCGACCCATTCGCTTATTCGCTAACTCATTCGTTGACCCATTCGCAGGAGGAACCATGACCTCGCTACGCGATGCAGCGCTGATTGCGCAGATCGACCATCTGACGGTCCCCAGGGGCCAGCTAGCGCTTTGGTCGCTGGGGCAGGCGGGATTCGTATTGAAAGGCGGCGACACGATCGCCTACATTGACCCCTACCTCTCCAATTCGGCGGAAGACAGCGGGGGACCGCCGCGGCGATTTCCAGTCCCGATCAATCCGACGCTGATCACCCACGCGCGAGTGGTACTGGCAACCCACGAGCACCTCGACCACACCGACGCAGCGACCCTGGCGCCACTCATGGCAGCGTCGCCGTCGGCAGTGCTGGCGGCATCGCTCCAGGGACGGCGGATCGCGCTGAATGCCGGCATTCCCGATGAACGGATCATCACACCCCGGCTGGGCGAGCGTATCGAGATTGCAGGGCTGGCATTCACCGCGACGCCAGCCGCGCACTATGAGTACGAGGTCGATGCAGACGGGCATTCGCGCTGGATGGGGTTCATTATCGAGTGTAACGGCGTGACCGTTTATCACAGTGGCGATACGATTATCTTCCCCAAACTGCTGGCGGCGCTCGCCGGTCGCACCATCGACATTGCGCTCCTGCCGATCAACGGGCGCGACTTCTTCCGCGAGTGTGAAGGGATCATCGGCAACCTGTGGCCCGGAGAAGCGATTGAACTGGCGAAAGCTATCGGCGCACGGGTATTGATCGGCATGCACAACGACCTGTTTGCTGGCAACCGCGTGTCGCCCGGCGCGCTCTTCGATGAACTCGACCGCCGTGCGCCGTTTATGCGCTGCCATCTATTGCAGCCAGGCGAGTTGTACCTGTATGCGGGGTGAAGGAGGCGCGAGGCAAGAGGCAGGAGGTCAGCGGAGGAGCGCATACGTGTAATTTTTCGGCAAGTTCTCATATCGCATCGCCCGCTTTGGGCGTTGGGATGTCCAAACCCCCTCTTCTTACGGGGGTGGGTTTTCTGGCGCGCTTCTACGCTGTATCGCCTGTTTCGGGCATCAGGACGTCCAAATGTCCCCTTTTCTCACAAGGGGAGAAGGGGGTTAGGGAGATCTCTCAGGCGTAGAGTTTTCCAGATACGCAGCGCGTTTTCCGTGTCCCGACGCCCTTGTTCCCCTCATCCCCCCGGCCCCCTTCTCCCCCCTTCGCCCTCCGCACGCGGAGGGCGAAGGGGGGAGAAGGGGAAGGTTGCGCATCCCAGCGCTCCGAGCGGGTGATGCAACATAAGGGCTCGCCGGAAAAATCTACCCCTGTGAGGTGGGGGGATGAGGGGAAAAAGGCGCAGAATGTGACAAAGACGACTGCATGGCAAAAAACCTATCTTACCTCTCGCCTGGGTTGCGCTACCCGTTAAGCGTCCGCAACGCCGCACCGATCCGTGCAATGCCCTCCTCGATCTGCTGATGCGGTACGAAGCTGAACGACAGTCGGAAAGCGTCGTCTCCCGCGCCGTTTGCATAGAAATGGGTTCCCGGTACGAACGTAACGCCATGCTTTTCCGCCACGGCGAGCAATGCCGTGGCGCTCAGACCCCGCGGCAACCGCACCCAGACGAAGAATCCGCCTCCCGGTTTTGCGACGCGCACCTCAGGGGTCCATTCGCGTGCAATCGCTGCCAGCATCACGTCGCGGCGCGCCCGATATGCAGCGCGCAGATCGACAATATGGCGCTCCAGGCGTCCATTGGCGCAGTACCGCGCAACCATGCGCGTCAGGAACGGACCGCTCGATCCTTCGACTTTGAAACTCGCTAGGCGCTGAATGATCTCGTGGTTGCCGCATGCCCACCCCATGCGCAACCCCGGCGCCAGGATTTTCGAGAAGGTGCCGACATGCACCACCCATCCCTCGTGATCGAGCGCGGAAAGGCGCGGCGGTGGCGGGTTCTCGAAGTAGAGATCGCCATAGGCGTCGTCTTCGACGATCAGAACGCCGTACTCTTTCGCCAGCGCCACCAGGCGCTGCCGGCGTTCCAGCGGCATCAGCGTACCGCTCGGATTGTGAAAGGTCGGGATCGTGTAAATGAACTTGGGACGTTGACCGTGCCGCGCCAGATCGCGCAGCGTCTCTTCAAGGGCATCCACGTTCATCCCATGCTCATCGACCTCGACCGTGATCAGGCGCGCGCCTGACAGCGCAAAATGGCGCACTGCGCCCATAAACGTTGGTCCTTCGACGATCACAGCATCGCCGGGGTCGATGAACACCTGCGGCAGCAACGCCAGCACCTGACTGGAACCGTAGGAAATCAGCACATTGCCCGGTTCGGCTGGTATTCCCTGAGCACGCAGACGATCCGCAACGAATTGCACCAGACCCGGGTAGGTGGGTGCATAATTCAGTCCCTCAGCCGCGTCTTCCTCCAACACCTCGGCAGCGGCATCAAGGAGATCGTCGGTTGGGAACAGTTCTGGCGCGGCAAAGCCATACGCCAGCGAGATCACATCGCCTTCGTGTTTGGGCCAGATCTGAGCAGGGGGAAGGGTCTTCGCCCGCGCAGCGTACAGGCTGCTCAGGGCAGACGCGGAAATAGCGGACATGGACGACTCCTTCGTTGTCAGGCAGGATCGTTCCCATGATACCAGAAGACAGACCGACCATTTGTAACGCAGTGTGGTATGATTCTTGACGCTGGTCGTACAATGTAAGCGGGAACTCCTTATACGCGCCACGGAGGCGCAGCGCGCATCAGCCTCCGCCGCGCGTTACCGCCGACGGCAGAGGCTCTCGATGGAACTCCTTCCTGCCCCGCGCACGCTTACTTACCGTATTGACGACCACGATCGCATCATCTTCTTCAACGATGAGTGGCTTGCCTTCGCGCGCGAGAACGACGGCGCGCACCTTACCCCTACCAATGTTTGGAGCCGCCCGATCTGGAAGTTTATCAGCGACCCGGAAACCCGCCATCTCTATCGCCTCATCCTGAGTCGCGTGCGCTGCGGCAAAACTGTTACTGTTCATATGCGCTGCGACTCACCGACAGTGCGCCGCAGCATCGAGTTGCAGATTGTGCCGCTTCCGGACGGCAGCGTTGATTTCAACAGCCGCATCACCCACGAAGAGGCGCGCGAGTACGTGGCGTTGCTAGACGTCACAAGGGAACGATCTCATGATGTTGTGTCGGTCTGTAGCTGGTGCAAAAAAGTGCACGTTCCTGGAGAGGGATGGTTTGAGGTTGAAGAAGCGATCCAGCGCCTGCGCCTGCCCGAGCACGATCCGCCGCCGCAACTGGTGAATATGATCTGCTACGAGTGCTACCGGAGTGTCATCGACAGGTTGTCTGGCTGACGGGTTTCGCTATGTTTGTCGAAATCCCTGATGTGCGGCTATAATATCCACACGCTTACTGGAGAGTTCTTGAGGAAGACGACGTGGCTGATACGCGAAGCCTCTTAACCGGTATAGCCCTTGGCGTCGGCGCGACCCTTGCCGCGCGCGACGTATTGCCGCTGCTGGCGCCGCTTGCCCGCCCCGCGCTCAAGCAGGGGGTTAAGGCAGCAATTCTGGGGTACGAACGCGGACGTGAAATGGCGGCGCTGCTCGTGGAAACACTCAGCGACATTGCAGCGGAAGTGCAAGTCGAATTGCAAACTCAGAGCGCCGCCAGCCAGACGCCAGTAGATGTGCGCATCGAGTCGTGAGGTGAAGGCGCAGGTATGCTTCCCACCGGTTATGTTGCGCATCGCGTTGGAGATCGTGTGCGACTGCGCATCCCGGCGCGCAAAGGCGATGTCGCCTATTTCACACGTGTCGAGCGGGAGCTTGCTGCCTGTCGCCGGGTGATGTTCGTTGAAGCGAACCCGCTGACTGCGAGCATCCTGCTACGCTACAGCGGCACGGACGATGACCTGCGGCACGACGGGATCGATCGTGGACTGTTTACCATTGAGGAGATGTCGCAAGCAACCAATCCGGTGCTGAATGCCGCGGCTGCGCGCATCGATCAGCTTGATCGGGTCATCCAGCGCTCATCGAACGGCTCGTTCGACCTGCTCGAAGTTGTGTTCATTGGGTTGGTCGGCGCCAGCATCATTCAAATCCTGCGCGGTCAGGCGCTGGGACCGGCAAGTACGCTAATGGCGCACGCGCTGGCCATTCTGGCACTGCACCGCGCCCGTCGGGCAGAACGCGATAGCGGCCCTCGATAGGTTTGACACGATTTATTGCGGGTTCTCACAGGCGGATCGCGGGCTTCCACGTCCTCAGCGAGGGCTTTAACCCGTAGCTCAAAGGATGCGCAACGCGATGGCGCTGGTTGTGTTCAATGTCCGGTTGATCCTTCCATTCGTATGACATCAACAGTCCTTGCGATCCAGCCATCTTCCGCTCCACCCGTTCTGGGCATTGCCGATCTCCTGCCTGTTCTTGAAACGGCGTTCGGGAAGGGCGGCACGTTTCGGGATCTGCTGATCGCGCTGAGCAGTCGTGGGCCGTGTCTGATTCCCGGTGCGGCGCTGCGCCAGGCCCTCGATTCCTGCAATGTCCGGCGGGCGCTTGACGAGTTTCTCCCCTACCCACAGGTGGTCGAGTCATTGGACGAGGTCTACGTCACCCGGACCGGCGACCAGTCGGTCATCGAACTCCATTTTGCTCGCCCGCACGCCATCCCCCAGAGCACTCCCATTGGCACGGTGACCGTTCAGGTCAATCAGACGCTGACCCTGACCATCGATGAACGAGGCGATGTAGCGCTGAAGCCGGGCAATATGCGATTGCGCTGGCTGGGGATGACCGAAAATCTGCTGGTGCGCCTGCGCCGTATCGATGGTCCGCAGGGTGCACAGGATGTCGTGCAGGTTTCTGCTGGGAATGTGCTGAGCCAGACGACGCCGCTCTCGGTTCTGACCGTTCCGACCGCCCCTGCACGCGAGGTTCCTGCGCCACCTCCGCCACCCGCTCCTGCCGCGCCGCCAGCGCCGGTTACTGTTGTCATCGTCCATAGGTTGCCGGGACGAGTGCGTTTCCGGCCCGCCGGTCTGCATCGCAACCCGGCGCAGAAAGAGCGCATCGAACAACGCCTGGCGCGTCAACCTGGCATTCGCGCTGTCTCAGCGAGCACGCTGACCGGCACGGTGCTTGTCTATTTCGACGCGACGATAAGCGTCGAAGAGGTGCAGGCGCGATTAATCCGGGTGCTGACCGGTGCCGATGATGCTGATCAACTGCAGGTGCAACATCCCTGGCATACGATGCCGGTGGCCGATGTCACCCGGATTCTCAACACCTCTCCGAGTGACGGTCTGGATCCAGCAGTCGCCCGGCAACGGCTGCGCGAACTGGGCGCAAATACGCTGCCGGATATTCACCGCCGCTCGACGCTCAGCATGATCCTTGAACAGTTCAGCAGCCTGCCCGTGGCGCTGCTTGGCGTCTCGGCGATTCTGTCAATGGTGACCGGCGGCGTCGCAGACGGCATTGTCATCCTCAGCGTCGTGCTGATCAATGCCGGGATTGGCTTCCTTACCGAACATTGGGCGGAGCAGACGATCGCCGGTCTCAGCCGCGGCGCCAGACCGGTTGCGTGCGTGATTCGCGGCGGCGTCGAGCACGACCTGCCGGGCGAAGAACTTGTACCGGGTGATGTCATTGTGCTAAAACGCGGCATGCCGGTCCCTGCCGATGCGCGACTGATTGAGGCGGATGATCTGACAGTCGATGAGTCGGCGCTGACCGGTGAGAGCATTCCGGTTGCCAAGCGCGCCGATGTGGTTCTGGGACGCGAGACGCCGCTTGGTAGTCGTATCAATATGGTCTACCGCGGTGCAACCGTAACTGGCGGCGGCGGACGCGCGCTGGTGGTTGCCACTGGCGCCTTCACTGAAGTCGGGCAGATTCAGCGGATGCTCGCCGAAGCGGAACAGCCCGAAACCCCATTGCAACGGCAACTCCGGGTGCTCGGCAGCCAACTGGCGCTCCTGTCGCTCGCTATCTGCGGCGGCGTCTTCGTCATCGGTCTGATCCGTGGTCATGGCTTCCTGACGATGCTGAAAACGTCGGTGTCCCTGGCGGTCGCTGCCATTCCCGAAGGTTTGCCAACGGTCGCTACCACGACGCTGGCGCTCGGTCTGCGACGGCTGGAACGCCAGAACATTCTCGTGCGTCGCCTGGTTGCGGTAGAGACCCTCGGCGCGGTGCAAGATGTCTGCCTCGACAAAACCGGCACAATCACACTGAACCAGATGACGCTAGTGGCGATCTTTGCCGGGATGACTCTCTACCGCCACGAAGAGTCAACCTTCCGACGCGAGAGGGATAGCGCTGACGGCATACGCATTGGCGAACTTACGTATCTGCTGCAATTAACAGCGCTATGCAGCGAAGTGCGTATCGAGATGACCAATGGTTCACCCCGCCTGCAGGGCACGCCGACCGAGATCGCGCTGGTGCAGGCGGCGCTCGATGCCGGTATTGATGTGGTTGCGCTGCGCCAGCGTCATCCGCTGCTGCGTATGCAACCGCGCAGCGAACAGCGCGGCTACATGGTCACCTGGCATGCCGATGGCAACGATAAACTGCTGGCGATTAAGGGCGCGCCGGATCAGGTGCTGGCGATGTGCAATCGCCACCTGTGCGACGGCGTGGTCCAGCCGCTCCTCGAACGCGATCGCGTGCGCATCGTGACCGAAAATGAGCGGATGGCGGGTCAGGCGCTGCGTGTGCTCGGCGTCGCCTACGCTTATGGCAGCGATCCGCCGGAAGAACGCCGCGACTTGATCTGGGTGGGGCTGGCAGGCATCGCCGATCCGCCGCGCCCCGGCATGCGCGAGTTGATGGCGCGTTTCCGCGCGGCTGGTCTCCATCCAATCATGGTGACTGGCGATCAGAGCGCGACAGCGCACGCGATTGCCCGTCAGATCGGGCTGCGCCACGACGGGCGCCTGGAAGGACTCGATGCCGCGCAGCTCGAACATGTGCCGCCCGATGTGCTGCGTTCGCTGGCGCAACGGATCGACATCTTCTCGCGCGTCAGTCCGGCGCACAAACTGCGCATCGTGCAGGCGCTCCAGCGCGCCGGGCGCGTGGTGGCGATGACCGGCGACGGAATCAATGATGGACCGGCGTTGCGCGCGGCTGATATTGGCATCGCCATGGGGCGCGAAGGCAGCCAACTGGCGCAGGAAGTCGCCGATATTGTGATCCGCGACGACAATCTGCAAACGATTATCATCGCCGTCGAGCAGGGGCGCGCAATCTATGATGACATCAAGAAGGCGGTCCACTTCATTCTGGCAAGCAATACTAGTGAGATCGCCGTGACGTTGATCGCAACCGCTATTGGAATAGGAGAACCATTCAATCCGATCCAGTTGCTCTGGATCAACCTGGTGACCGACATTTTCCCCGAACTGGCGCTGGGCGTCGAACTGCCGGAGGCGGATGTCATGTCGCGCCCGCCGCGCGATCCGCACGCGCCGATGTTCTCGCGCGCCGATCTGCAGACTATCGGGTTTGAGGGTATGCTGCTGACTGCCAGTACGCTGACCGCCTACGGCATAGGGCTGTCCCGCTATGGCATCGGACCGCGCGCGAGCACGATTGCGTTCTCGGCCATTACAACCGCGCAATTGCTCCATGCGCTCAGTTGTCGATCAGAACGCCATAGCATCTTTGAGCGCGGAGCATGCCCGCCCAACCCGTATATGCCGCTGGCTATCGGCAGCGGTCTTGGTCTCCAGATGTTGGCGACGACGCTGCCCGGATTACGCAGCATTCTTGGCACGACGCCGCTAGGACTGCTCGATTGGGCGATTGTGGCAGGCGCAGCGCTTGTGCCATTGCTCATCAACGAGATTAAGAAGGGGATCACCCCATCGTCTAGAGAGGAGACGCACGAGGAGAGGTGAGGAGATGGCATCGCACTACATCTTCACGTCTGAGTCGGTCAGTGCAGGACATCCAGATAAATTGTGCGACCAGATCAGTGATGCGCTGGTCGGTCACTACCTCCGACAAGACCCGTTTGCATCGGTCGTTGCTGAATGCGCCGTTTCGACCGGCATTCTGTTCGTGTCGGTCAAAGTAGCGGCAGATGCGGTCGTTGACATTCCCAACACGGCGCGTGAAATTATTCTTGAGGTCGGATACGACCGGGGCGCATTCAACGGGCGCACGTGCACCGTTATGACGAGCCTGAGCGAAATGAACGGCTTCCGCCAAAGGTCTGACGATCCAATGCAACTGACGGCGCAGGAAAATGTGACTCTCTTTGGGTACGCCTGCGCTCACACGCCTGACCTTGCGCCGCTGCCGATCTGGTGCGCGCACCGTCTGATGCGGCAGTACGACCTCGTGCGTCAGCAGTCGCTCCACTATCTGGCGCCCGATGCTAAGTGTCAGGTGGGCGTTGCGTTCGTCGGGCGCACCCCTCAGCGCATCGATAGCATCACCCTGCTCGCCAGTCAACGCGACTCGCGCGTCTCGCTGGCGACGCTTCGCAATGATGTGATGGAACAGATCATCCGTCCCGCCTTTGTCGATCAGCCGTATGCGCCGGATGATCGCACCCGAATTCAGATCAACCCGGAAGGCCCGATCTTCGAGGGTGGACCGGCATTGCATGCCGGTCTGACCGGGCGCAAGAATGGCGTTGACACCTATGGCGGCTTTTCGCGCCAGAGCGGTGCGGCGCTGAGCGGCAAAGACCCAACCCGCATTGACCGGGTTGGCGCTTATGCTGCGCGCCACGCTGCCAAGAATATTGTTGCCGCCGGTCTGGCGGAACAGTGCGAGGTGCAACTGAGTTACTCCATCGGCAT
>JANXAL010000088.1 GCA_025062325.1 Roseiflexus sp. | reverse complement strand
GCAAGCCCTTACGCTGCATCGCCCGTTTTGAGCGTTAGGATGCGCAAACTCCCCCTTCTCCCCTTGTGGGAGAAGGGGGTCGGGGGGATGAGGGGGAAAAGGGCGTCAGGATGCGGCAAACTCGCCTCGCACCACAAAAAGCCTACACGTGAGAGGCAGGGGGGATGAGGGGAAAACAGGCGTCAGGATGCGGCAAACCTGCTTCGTACCCGAAAAAGCTTGCACCTGAGAGGAAGGGGGCAGGGGGAATAAGGGGAAAAAGAGCATCAGGACGCGGCAAACATCCTGTCCAAAAACGCTCCGCTCGTGAGGCGGAAACTACGGTATTGCTGGCGTCGTCGCAACCTGTTGCAGCGATTCTTCCATCGGACATATATGCGGCTCGCCGCGCACACACGACCAGAAGGCGCTGCAGCGTCGCCAGGCGGCATGCCGCGCCGTATGCGCAACTGCGCTGGCATCGAGGAAGATGCGCCGGGCAAGCGCCGACGCCAGCGCGACCTGATGATCGTTTACCTGTATCAGCACGGCGCCATCAGCGCCGACTGCCAGCACTTCAGCCTCGGCGCCAGGGACGACCCCCTGCCGCGTCAGAAACGCTGCCGCCGTAGGTTCAGCATCGACAGCAGCGATGACGCCGCGCGTTCCGGCGGTACAGGCGGAGAGCGGTTGCGGCGCCTGACCTGTGGCGGCGCGAGCGTCAGGATCACGTTCGAGGAAAGCTTTGAGCGCCGCGACCAGACGATCCGAAGTGATGTGTTCGAGCTGGCATGCCAGCGTATCAGCTTCTTCCGGTTCGATGCCCAGGTTTTCGACCAGGAAAATCACCCAGAGACGGCGGCGCGAGAGGATGCGCTGCGCCCACTCCTCGCCATCCGGCGTGAGGGTGACGCCCTTGTACGGCTGGTACGCCAGCAGCCCCCGCTCCTCTAGCCGATGGCACATTTCGTTGGCAGACACCAGCGAAACCCCAAGTTTGTTGGCCAGCAACGACAACGGCACCGGCTGATCCGGCGCACTGCGCAGGAGCGCCGTCATCACCAGGTACATTTCGACGCTTTCGCTCACGCGCCCCTCCCGCCATATTCAGGCGTGCCATAAATTCTACGTGTAGCATATGACGGCGAGCGGGGGTTGTCAACTGTACCCAATGCCTAGTGCTGAGCCATGCTCCTGATGATGATCGTAGGTTGCCAGCAGAATCAGCGCCAGCGGTCGTCCGTCGAGCCAGGGGTATCGTGGGGGGTCGAGCAGATCCCGCTCATCAATCTGCTCACTGATGCTGAGCAGGTGACGGTATCCTTCGCGCCACTGCCGGTACGCCAGCGCCCAGGGAAGATCACGGTGCGTTTCAGCGATCCAGGCGTTGACTCAATCCGTGCTGCCTTCGGCGTCGGGATTGCTCTGCGGGCCATTCGGGAAAGACCGGTTCATGGCCAGCGATCGCCGCTTCCACGCGGGCAATCGTGCGCTGCTGCCATGCCCACAGGTGAACGACGACATCCCTGATCGTCCAGGACAACGAAGGAAGCGAAAAGGAAGCGAAGCGGTTGCCTCCCCATCGCTCAGGTGCGCCAGCGCCGCGTCCCACCGCTCGAACTGCTCGCGCAGCGCTGCCAGGATGTGACGCTTCATAAGCGCTTTTATGAACTTTTTCTCTCGCCCTGCAGCGCACCCTCGAACGCCTGGATCAGCGTCTGCACTGCCGTTGTCACCGGCAGCGTCCCTTCGACGACTGCCTGTTCGATGGCGGGCAACTTCTCCTGCACCACCGGATGCCCGAAGAAGCGGGTGCGCAGGTGGTCTTCGATCAGGGTATAGACCCAATCGCGCGCCTGGTTGCGCCGTCGCGCTGCAAACACACCCGACGCTGTCGTTTCATCGCGGAAGCGCTCGATCTCGCGCCAGATCTCCGCGATCCCCTCGCCGGTCTGCGCCGAGCAAATGTAGGCGCGTGGACGCCATCCTTCTGTGGCGGGCGCCAGATAGCGCAGCGCGCGGGTGTATTCCGCCTGCGCCGCCAGCGCGCGCGTGCGATTATCGCCGTCGGCTTTGGTGATCAGCAGGGCGTCTGCTAGTTCGATGATCCCTTTCTTGATCCCCTGCAACTCGTCGCCAGCGCCTGCCAGCATGAGAAGCAGGAAGAAGTCAACCATGCCGCGCACTGCGACCTCGCTCTGACCGACGCCGACCGTTTCGACCAGCACGATGTCGAATCCGGCGGCTTCGCAGAGGAGGAGCGTCTCCCGGGTTTTGCGCGCCACGCCGCCAAGGCTTCCGCCCGTCGGTGATGGGCGAATGTAGGCGTTTGGATGGCGCGACAGGCGCTCCATGCGCGTTTTATCGCCGAGAATGCTGCCACGCGAGATACTACTCGACGGATCGACGGCCAGCACTGCCACATGATGCCCGCGTTCGCAGAGCATTGTGCCGAGCGCCTCGATGAAGGTGCTCTTGCCGACGCCAGGCACACCGGTGATGCCCACACGCAGCGACCCGCCAGTGTATGGCAGCAGTGCGCGCAGCACTTCCTGCGCTAGTTCGATATGCGCCGGAGCATTGCTCTCAATCAGCGTAATGGCGCGCGCCAGGATCGACCGGTCGCCGCTGCGCACGCCCGCCACATACTCATCGACCGTCAGCAGGCGACGGCGGGCGGGCGACGGGGCGGGCGGCGCACTCACCCGCTGACCCGGCAACCCGTCGTGCCCGCCGGTCACGCCTTCCACTACCGAAAGCCCAAAGGGCATCTCTTCAGAGGAAGCGGAGCGTTGACCGTTACTCATGCTGCTTCTCGCGTCTGAACTGTCGAACTGGCCTCAACGCCATCGCCGTGCAACCGTCGCTGCAACTCAAGGAGCAGTTTCTCTGCCGCTACCGGGATGATCGTGCCGGGACCGAAGATCATGGCCGCGCCGTGCTGACGCAGGAACTCATAATCCTGCGGCGGAATGACGCCGCCGATCACCACCATAATATCATCGCGCCCCAGTTTGCGCAGTTCTTCAACCAGTTGCGGCAGGAGCGTCTTATGTCCGCCCGCCAGTGAACTGATGCCGACCACGTGCACGTCATTCTCGACTGCCTGGCGCGCCACTTCTTCCGGCGTCTGGAACAACGACCCGATGTCCACGTCGAACCCCAAGTCGGCAAACGCCGTTGCCACCACTTTAGCGCCGCGATCGTGCCCATCCTGCCCGATCTTGGCAATCAGGATGCGCGGACGGCGCCCTTCGCGCGCTGCGAAGGCATCTGTCAATGCGCGCACATGATGGATCTGCTCGACATCGCTGAATTCGCTGCTGTAGACGCCCGACACTGTGCGGATAGTTGCTTTGTAGCGGCCAAAGACCTTTTCCATCGCCATCGAAATCTCTCCCAGCGTTGCGCGGGCCCGCGCCGCCTCAATCGCCGCTTCCAGCAGATTGCCTTCGCCAGTGGCCGCCACACGAGTCAGCGCGTCGAGCGCCGCCTGCGTGCGCGCCTCATCGCGCTCGGCGCGCAGCTTCTTCAACCGCTCAATCTGCGCCTGGCGCACTGCTGTGTTATCAACCTCCAGGATTTCAATCGGCGCCTCGTAGGGCAGACGATACTTGTTGACGCCAACGATCGTCTCGCGCCCGGAGTCGATATGCGCCTGGCGTCGCGCCGCCGCTTCTTCAATGCGCAGTTTCGGCAGTCCAGCTTCGATGGCTTTCGCCATGCCGCCCAATTCCTCGACTTCCTGGATATGCGCCCAGGCGCGCCGCGCCAGCGCATCAGTCAGCCACTCGAGGTAATACGCGCCGCCCCATGGATCGACAATCTTGCAGATGCCAGTCTCCTCCTGGAGATACAACTGCGTATTACGCGCAATCCGCGCCGAGAAGTCGGTCGGCAGTGCAATCGCCTCGTCGAGTGAATTCGTATGGAGCGACTGCGTATGCCCCATCGCTGCTGCCATTGCCTCGATGCAGGTGCGCGCCACGTTGTTGAACGGGTCTTGCTCAGTCAGGCTCCAGCCCGACGTCTGACAGTGCGTGCGCAGCGCCATCGAGCGCGGATCTTTGGGGTTGAACTGCTTGATGATCTTGGCCCACAGCAGACGCGCAGCGCGCATCTTGGCAATCTCCATGAAGTAGTTCATGCCGATCGCCCAGAAGAATGAGATGCGCGGCGCAAAATCGTCAATCGCCAGTCCTGCTTTCAACCCAGCGCGCACATATTCCAGACCATCCGCTAAGGTGTATGCCAGCTCCAGGTCGGCAGTGGCGCCTGCCTCCTGCATGTGATAGCCGGAGATGCTAATGCTGTTGAACTTCGGCATGTGCTTCGCCGTGTAGGCGAAAATATCAGCAATGATGCGCATCGACGGCTCAGGCGGATAGATGTACGTATTGCGCACCATGTATTCCTTGAGAATGTCGTTCTGAATGGTGCCGGTCAGTTGCTCCTGGCGCACCCCCTGCTCCTCAGCGGCGACGATGTAGAACGCCATGATCGGAATGACTGCGCCGTTCATCGTCATCGACACCGACATCTGATCGAGCGGGATGCCGTCGAACAGGATTTTCATGTCGAGCACCGAGTCGATCGCCACTCCCGCCTTGCCGACATCGCCGACCACCCGCGGATGATCGGAGTCGTAGCCACGGTGAGTCGCCAGGTCGAAGGCGACCGACAACCCCTTCTGCCCGGCTGCCAGGTTGCGCCGGTAGAACGCATTGCTCGCCTCGGCGGTCGAGAACCCGGCGTACTGGCGGATCGTCCACGGTTGGGTCACATACATGGTCGGGTAGGGACCACGCAGATAAGGCGGGATGCCAGCCGTGAAGCGCATGTGCTCCAATCCGGCGATATCCTCAGCAGTGTACAGCGGACGCACATCGATCTGCTCCATGGTCCGCCAGACCAGCGCATCGAGCGGTTTGCCCGCCTCGCGTTCAGCGCGCTCACGCCACTGCGCCAGCGTGGGGGCAGCGGCGCCATCACGATAGGGAAGCGTCGTAAAATCCGGGGTTTTCACGCTACAACTCCTTTCAACTGCTGCAACCGCACCAGGGTCTCGTAACAGTTCGCTCGAATGTGAATAAACTCATCGACCCCGGCCGCCCGATGGGCTTCGACCTGATCGGCAGGATACCCTGCCAGCACCACTGTGATATCTGGACGACTCGATTTTATCAGATTTGTCAGCGGCGGCACAATCTCTGGATAGGTCTCGTCGGTGGAGCAGATTGTGACAATGCCCGCCCCCGACGCCAGCGCCGCTTGCGCCGCTTCTTCGACTGTGGCGAACCCATCGTTGCCGATCACCTCAAAGCCGCCTGCCTCGAAGAAGCCGGTCGAGAAATCAGCGCGCGCCTTGTGCTGTGAAATCGGTCCCATGTTGGCGAGAAAGACCTTCGGGCGCGCGCCAGTGCGCGCGGCATACGCATCCGCTGTCAAGCGCAACGCCTCAAATTGTTCTGATGCACGGTGCGCCGGAATCGGCTCGACGGTCGGAGCCGCAGCATCGCCTGTGGCCAGCGCTGCCGAGAGATCGCCGAGGGTTGCACCAGCGCGCGCCGCAGCGAGCGCCAGTTCCACCAGACGATCCGGCGGCGCGGATGCCAGCGCCTCGAGCGCATCCTGACACGCCTGTGAGTCGCGTCTCTGGCGCACGCGCTGCACATCGGCAGCACGTTCCGTCTGCACGGCAGCGTGGTCTACTGTCCGCACGGTCAGCGGTTTTTCCTTGAGGTTCGGATACATGTTCACGCCGATGATCACCTCGCGGCGGTGCGCGATTGCGGAGAAGCGCTCGTTGCGAATAGCGGCGATCTCAGATTGCGGGAAACCAGCGCTCAGCGCGGCAGCCATACCGCCGCGGCGCTCGATCTCCTGGAACAGCGCCCATGCCTTCTGCGCCACCTGATCGGTCAGCGTCTCAATCGCCCAGGAGCCGCCCGGCGGATCGATCAGGCGGATGAAATTGCATTCCTCCTGGAGAATAACCTGCACATTGCGTGCGATTCGGCGCGAGAATTCATCGGGCAGACCCAGCACTTCGTCGAAATGGCTGACGTGCAGGCTATCGACGCCGCCCATGACGCCAGCCATCGCCTCGCCGGTAGCACGCAGCATGTTATTGTACACATCGAACCGCGTCTTCGTCCAGGCGGACGTGCGCCCATGGATGCGCATCTTTTGCGCCTCCTCACCGCCGCCAAACGCCTCAACGACACGCGCCCACAGCATGCGCGCTGCGCGCAACCGCGCAATTTCCATGAAGAACTGCGACCCAATCGAAAAGGTGAACAGCATGCGTGGTGCAACCAGGTCGACATCAAGTCCGCGTTCCTGCATTGCGCGCAGGTACGCGACGCCGGTCGCCAGCGCACATGCCAAGTCCTGCACGACTGTCGCGCCGCCGTTGTGATAGCCGTGGGTGGCGACTGCAATCGTCCGCAGACGTGGCGCGTGGGTCTGCGCCCATGCCGTCCAGCGCGCCATCAAGTCGTAGCAGCGATCCAGCGACAGCGGCAACGTCCCAGAGGTTGCCAGTGCACCAAGCGGATCAGCGCTGATGCATCCCTGAATCTGATCGTGCGCGATGCCGTACCGTTCTGCAGCGGTCAAGATCAGCGCTGCAACCGGCAATGCGCTAGCGCCAGCGACAACGAGCAACGGCGTCTGATCGAGCGCCACGCCGTCGAACAATATCGCTGCATCCTCCATACTGGCAAGCGAGACGCCCCCGGCGCCAACCAGGTCCATCGGTGCGGCATCCGGATCGAGCCCCTGAAGCGTCGCACGGTCAAGCGGCAGATTGAGCGTCGTCAACCCGCGCGGCAGATCGTCGCGCGCCGCCTGATTGACCTCGTGCGGCACAGGATAGGGCAGCTCCTGAGCTACCTCCCAGCGCCCAATGACATACCCCAACGTCCGCGTGCTGCGCACAAATGGCGCAAATCCAGGGAGCGAGTTGACGTGCGGCAGGGATGCGATGTCTTCAGCGTTGTAGATTGGCTGAAGACTGATCTGCTCATAGGTTTTGGTGATCAGTCGCTTCTCGAACGGCGCGCCCTTGAGCGTCTTCTCTGCTGCTGCGCGCCATTCCTCATAAGTGGCGGGAGGGAACATATCGAACAGCGGTTGTCCTGCTGCATCGCCAACCGTCGTAGTCTGCGCCTCATCGCTCATAGCAGTGCTCCTCGCCAGCAGTCTCATGAACGCACCTAGGATAAGAGTAGTATATCAGTAAAAATGCGCTTTTGGTTACCATTTTCGCAGAAGGTATGACGGATTCACAGCCAGGTTATCTCCTTGAAGCCATGAGCGCGCAGCCGGTGTAAAAATCTCAGTTCCTCCACGTATGTTACAGTTTGATAACTGGTTGCCGGGCGCATCCCGCGAGCCTATTTGCAATTTCTCACCCATTATGCTATAATCTTTACTGCCGTTGCGGGAGTGGCTCAGTTGGTAGAGCGATACCTTGCCAAGGTATAGGTCGCGGGTTCGAGTCCCGTCTCCCGCTCCAGAAGGCCGCTCAGTCGAGCGGCCTTTGCACTTCTATACCCCTGAAAAAGATGAGCGATTTGACCCACCTTGACGAATTCGGCAAAGCGCGCATGGTCGATATTGGCGCGAAAGACGAGACGTCGCGCGAGGCAGTGGCGCGTGGCGAAGTGCGCATGCGCCCTGAAACGTTGCAACGCCTGGCTGCTGGCGATCTGCCGAAAGGCGACGCGCTCGCCGCAGCGCGGATCGCTGGCATCATGGCTGCCAAGCGCACGCCTGACCTAATCCCGCTCTGCCATCCGCTGCTGCTAACGCACGTGGCCTTGGATGTACGCCTTGATGCCGCAACCTCGACCGCTCAGATCGAAGCGACGGTGCGCACCGTTGGCAAAACCGGCGTTGAGATGGAAGCGCTTACTGCTGTAAGTGTCGCGGCGCTGACGATCTACGATATGTGCAAAGCCATCGACCGCGAGATGCAGATCAGTGCTATTCGCTTGGTGCGTAAGAGCGGCGGGCGCAGCGGCGAGATCGTCAACGAAGGGATCAGTGCAGAAGGTACCCTCCATCTACCGGCAGAATGACGCCGGTCACGTACCCGGCCTGCGCCAGATACAGCACAGCGCCTGCGATGTCGTCCGGGCTGCCGATGCGCCGGAGCAACGTCGTGCGTGCGACCTGTTCAGCTTGTTCGGCGCTCCAGTCGTCGGGAAGGAGCACCGGACCCGGCGCAATCGCATTGACCCGCACCTCAGGCGCCAGGTCTTTTGCCAGCGCTCTCGTCAACGCAACGACACCGCCTTTGCTCACCAGGTAGGGCGTATGGTTTCGCCATGGGCGTCTGGCGCCGACATCGGCGATGTTGACGATGGAGCCGCGTGAAGCGCGCAGCGCATCAGCCGCGCGTTGCGCAACAAAGAACATGCTGCGCAGATTGGTGTTGATCAAATCGTCCCAGCACCCTTCAGTCACATGTCCAATTGGCGTCGGTCCCCAGATGCCAGCATTGTTGACGAGCAGATCAAGGCTGCCCCACCGTGATAGCGCCTCGTCCACCACGCGCTCGCAATCAGCGGTGCGGCTCAGATCGCCAGGAATGGCGACACAGGAAGCTCCCGCTGCGCGCAGTTCCTTCACGACCTCCTCCGCTGCCGATGCTGATGTATGGTAGTGAATAGCGACACGCATTCCGGCACGACCGAGCGCCAGCGCAATAGCCCGCCCCAATCGCCGCGCCCCGCCGGTAACCAGCGCCGCCTTGCCGTGAAGACTCATGCCTCGCGCCTCTCTGTCATCAGCGAATGCGTTAGCGAATAATCTTCCCCTGCGCCCTCAGCGTCTCCGAGGTGTCAGTCGAACGAACGGCGTCAGCGAATAAGCGAATGGGTCGACGAGTAAGCGAATCACCTTCCTCTGAGCCCTCAGCGTCTCTGTGGTGTCAATCGAACGAATGGCGTCAGCGAACAAGCAAATGGGTCAGCGAATAAGCAATAACCTTCATCTGCGTCCTCAGCGTCTCTGTGGTTTCCATCACGTGCATAAAAGCATTTCACGTATGCGATCTTGCCGCTGCAACGAAGCGCCGCACCCGTTCGACATCTACCGGATTTTCGATTCGACCATCCCGTTTGATGCTCGACCCGACAATCACGCCATCTGCCACCTGCATAAAGGCGGTGACGTTCTGCTCGGTGGCGCCGCTGCCAATCAGGAGCGGTCGATCGCCAGACAACGCCTTTGCCTGTCGCACCTTCTCCAGATCAGGCGCATCGCCGGTCATGCGCCCGGAGACAATCAGCGCATCTGCGCCGAAGAAGCGCGTCCACTCGATATGGGTCGCCAGGTCGATGCCGGGGAAGCGCACTGAATGCTTCTTATCAACGTCGGCGAAGATTTTGATATGTTCAGCGTGCAGTTCCTTGCGCCGACGCATCAGATCGGCGGCACACCCTTCGTCCCAGGCGCCCGTGTCCCACACCCCCGCACCGGTGAACATGCACACCCGAATAAAGCTGGCGCCAGCCGCCAGCGCAATCCCCAGCAACGCAACGCCGCCATTGTGCACCAGGTTGATCCCCAGCGGCAGGTCAATCTCGCGACGGACGGCGTGTGCTGCGACAGCATGGGCGGCGATGCTCTCCGGCTGGACGTGCGGACCGGCGCGAAACGGGATGTCCCACATATTCTCGACGATCAGCCCATCGACGCCGCCTTCAGCGAGAGCGTGGGCATCGTAAAGCGCGTGGTCAATGATCGTCTGCATCCCGTAGCCAGTATATCCCGGCGCACCTGGCAGGGGCCAGAGATGCACCATGCCAATGATTGGCTTGGGAGTGCGGAAAACAGCGCTAAGATCACTGATCCGCAGCGCATCAAGCCGCTGTTTCCAGGAAGGCGCCATCGGGCATTCTGGGTATCGGTAAAGGGCTTTTGACGAACGTTGGAATGATAGCAGGCAAGGAAAGGGGTGTCAACTACGTCCAATCGTATTGTCTGAGCGCACGTTAAGGATGAGAACGTTTGGATGGATTGATGGACCAAGGGAGTAGCGTCGGCGCGTTCACTGTGTGGCACTGCAGACCTGTGCCGCTGCCAGCTGCCCATCGGTGACGGTCACGTCAGCGGCTCATCGGCGACGCCGATCCGCGTCGTCCGCGTCGTCCGCGTCGGCGTCCAACGTGACGGTCACGTCAGCGGCTCATCGGCGACGCCGATCCGCGTCGTCCGCGTCGTCCGCGTCGGCGTCCAACGTGACGGTCACGTCAGCGGCTCATCGGCGACGCCGATACTGTCGGGAACGCGATAGCGCGCCTTCGTCCCCAGCACGCCGCGCGACCATATATCTGCGCTCTGGGTCACATCCGAGCGCCGCCGGAGCGCACGTCCCACGTGACCGTCACCCTAACGGCAGAGGGAGTGCATAACCAGGCATTGCCTCCCGTAGCGCACGTCCCGCCTGACCGTCACCTGCACCTTCACGGTAGGTGCTGCTGGGCGGTTCCTACGCCGCCTCGCGGAAGTATTCGCCGCTGATCAGCTCGAAGATTAGTTGGTCCAGAGTGATTTCCGCCTCGTGGTATGTTCGTGCAAAACCGACCAGTTCGCCATCAAGGTACATCGCATAGTCGTGCGTTTCGCGGTCGTAGATGATCTCTTTCTGGTACATGCTCTTCCCCTCGTAATGATGATAGCAACATTCCTGCCTTGAGTATAGCACATGTGTTCTAGAATGTCAATCATGACTTGCAGCGCGCTCTATCCTTGGGTATGATGGCGTGTCGCTGCGACATTGGTTAGCGCGGGATCCAGACGTGCGCTGGCTGTCTCTTCAATCTGCCCACATCACTTCTTCTCCGGCCCTCGATGGCGTTGTCCTGCTGTTGCTGTCGATCCTGCCGCTAATCCTCGGCGCTTGCCTGGCGCGGCTGGATCAGCGCCTGTCGGTCGAAGACCCGAATGCACGACGCGCGCTTGTCGGCTTCTACGATGTTGAGCGCAATCCAACCGATGTCTACCGTTGGTCGCGCCCAGAGGCGGCGCTATTTCTCTTTGGTTTCGACGGACGACCAGCGCAGGTGATGATGCGCCTGGCAGCGCCACGCGATACCGCTGATCCGCCGATGGTAGCGCTCAGCATGCGCGGGCGTTCCGTCGGCGCCTTTGTAGTTGCGCCCGGATGGCGACGCTACTCTCTGCTCACCCCGACCGACCCGGCGGGCGATACGCCGCTGATGCTGCGCACTGCTGCCTATCGTCCGTCCGGTGATGAGCGGGATCTTGGAGTGGCGCTATCGAACGTTGCGGCGCTGCCGATTGCCGGTTCCGAATGGTTGCCGCCGGTGCGTACTATCTTTCTCGCCTCATTCCCTCTGCTAGGCTGGTTGCTCCTTGCCCGGCGCGCACCGCACCTGGCATCTGCCGGAATGCAAGCGCGACTGCGCTGGGGCATCGTTGCGCTCCTGGCGGCGCTTGGAGGTCTCGCCGCTGCTTTTCCAACAGAGTCGGGGTATCTCCTCCCAACTCTCGGCTGGCCTTGGTGGCCTCTGCTCCCGCTGACCTTGACCATCGTCTGGAGACTGGCGCATCCGTTGCTAACGCGGATTCCGGTGCGCCTGCGCGCTATTAAGCCATCTGTAGCGTGGGGAGGCGCTGCCCTCACGTTGACGCTGGTTATCGCGCTGCGTCTAGGGCTGCCGCCTGTTTTCGGAATGACCGGGCTAATTGCAGCGGTGGCCCTGACGGTTGTTGCGCTGCTCCAAAACGATAGGCTGACAAGCGACTTGGCTGAGCAACCGACACCCTACATCGAGGCGCTGGCGCTGGCGGCCATCACGAGTGCTGCGCTCGTGCTGCGCCTCTATCGCCTTGACGATCTGCCGTCCGGCATGTGGCGCGATGAGGCGCGCCATGGTCTGCTGGCGCTGCGGATCTGGAACGATCCTGCGTACCGTCCGGTCTATGTGGTGGCTGGCGCCGATCTCCCGGCATTGCTCTTTTACCTCATGGCGCCGGTGCTGGCGATCACCGGACCAGGCGTCGGCGCGGCGCGGTTGGTTAGCGCAGTAGCAGGCGCACTAATGCCACTGGCGCTCTGGTGGGCGGCACGCCCAATCCTGGGAGTGCGGGCTGCGCTCTATGGCGCAGCATTTCTCGCCTGGGCATCATGGGGCTTGAGTATGAGTCGCTGGGCCTTCCCGGCGACGCTCGACCATCTGCTCGAATTGACCGCCGTTGGGGTCATGTGGCGTGCGCTACGCCAGCTGGTGCGCTGGCGCGCTATGGCTGGCATGGCGCTGGCAGGTGCGCTAGCGGCGCTTGCGGCGTATGCCTACCATACTGGACGCCTCGCGCCGCTAGTGTTCGCAACGCTGACTGCAGTGCGCCTTGGATGTGATGCAGGCGCCTGGCGACGGGCGCTGCCTGCGCTCGGCGCTGCGGCGATTGCCGGGGTGATTGTGCTGCTGCCGCTTCTCATGTTCATCGCCAGCGATTTCGAGGGGTACAACCGCCGCACGGGAGCGGTTGCGATCAGTAATGCTCAGAGTCTCGATAAACGCACCGTTGCGCTGGTGCTGGACAACATCGCGCGCTATCTGGGCATGTGGCACGTTGCTGGCGATCCCAACGGGCGTCACCATGCCCCGGGTGCGCCCATGCTCGATCCGCTCACGGGAACAGGCTTCGCTATTGGCGTCGGATTGGCAATTGCCGGATGGCGATCAGGCGCGCTGACACCGCTGCTCTGGCTGGCGCTGGCGCTCATTCCAGGAATTTTTAGCACGAATGCGCCACATGCTATGCGATCCCTCGGCGCACTGGCGCCATCTTGTATGCTAGCAGGCATAGCGCTCGATGCACTGGTCGGATCAGCAAGGATCGCTGGAGCGCCGCAGCGTTTCACGGCGCCAGCGGTCGTTGCGGGAGCGCTAATCGCCAGTCTCGTATTTAATATTTGGCTGTACTTCGGTGCGATGCCGCGCAATCCGGCAGTCTACAACGAGTTCGACCAGACGGAAACAGCAGTAGGGCGGGTTGCGCGCGCAGCGGCAACAACAAATGACCCACGCCTGCGCGCTGTTCAGGTCTTTCTGGATCGGCGATTAATCGAGCGGGATACGGTGCGTTTTCTGACTAGCGATCTGACGGTTGGCGTTTTCGATGGCATGCGCTTGTCGGAAGCGGTCACTGGCGACGCACTGCTGATCCTGTCGCCGGATGCGCCCGATAGCGAACGCACCGCAGCTCTGGCAGCGCTTGGCCCCACCGCGCGTGAACTGACGCCGCCGCTGCTGCCAGATGGCGAAACGCCGCTCTTTCTGGCATATGGAACTGGTGAGGGGGCGCGGCGTCTGTTGGAGGAGACCTTCGCTCTGGCTCAACGCGGCGCCTCATTCAGAGGAGCGCATGCGTTACACTAGCATGCTAGCATGCTAGTGTATCACCAAAACTTTCCTTCTTCTCGCCGCCTTTCTTTAATAAGGTTAGGGTTTTTGGAAGCAAAAGGTAAAGCGTTGTTGGAGCGCTATGGATGGTTGCTGCATTCTGACACCCTCGGTCCCCTCATCCCCTCGCCCTCTTCTCCCACTAGGGGAGAAGGGCTCACAAGTGCAGAGTTTTTGGTAGCGATTGATGTTGTCCGCGTCCTGATGCCCTTTTCCCTCTCATCCCCCCTTA
>JANXAL010000076.1 GCA_025062325.1 Roseiflexus sp. | reverse complement strand
TTCTCAAGCCGGAAGCCGAAGTCGAGGGATTGACGCCGGATACTGCGATAGCGCGTATCCTAGCGCGGATCGATGTGCCGCGGTGAGTTAGGAGGTAGGGGTTAGGGGTCACTCATCACTCGTCACGCGCCACTCGTCACTTATCACTCGTCACGCGCCACTCGTCACTCATCACTTGTCACTCATCACTTGTCACTCATCACTCGTCACTCATCACTCGTCACTCATCACTCGTCACTCATCACTCGTCACTCATCACTCGTCACTCATCACTCGTCACTCATCACTCGTCACTCATCACTCGTCACTGTTGAAGCATGATCCCGACACTGCGACTCTATTTTCTCCTGCTACCTGGCGCAGCGCTGGTTGCCGGGGCGGCGATTGCGCCGTTGATGCTCTGGATTGCCATTGCCTATCTGCTCGTCGTGGCGGCGCTGGTGGTCGCTGATTATCTGCTGACTGACCGGCCCGCCGTGCTTGAGGTTCAGCGCATTCACGACTTGCGCCTCTCACTTGGCGCCAGTAATCCGGTGACGATCCTCATTGCCAGCCGCGCCCGTCGTCCGTTGACCCTGCAGATCCGCGATGAGCATCCCGACGATGTTTCCGCTGACGCAACCATCCTTACTGGAAAGGTTGAACCGTTTGCGCTGCTCGAGGTGCGCTACCATCTGCGACCGGTGCGTCGCGGCGATTATGTCTTTGGCGATATCAACATCCGCTACAACAGCGCATTCGGCACATTCGTGCAACAGGCGCAGTACCCGGCAACGGCGTCGTTCAAGGTCTACCCAAACGTTCTGGATATTCGCAAATACGATCTGCTCGCACGCAAAGGCCTGCTCCTCGAAATGGGGTTGCGTCCGGCGCGCATGTTCGGGCAGGGAATCGAATTTGAGCGTCTGCGTGAATATCGTCCCGACGACGAGTTTCGGCGGATCAACTGGAAAGCGACGGCTCGAAGGGGTAAGCCAATCGCTGCTGAGTACGAAACCGAACGCAGCCAGTACGTCATCAGCGTGATTGACACCGGACGACTGATGCGCACCCCGGTCGAAGATGGCGATGTCAGCCTTGCCAGGCTCGACTACGCGATCAATGCCACGCTTCTGCTTGCCTACGTTGTCACGCTCAAAGGTGATCACGCCGGTATGCTGACCTTCGCCGACGACGTGCGCACCTATCTGGCGCCCAGACGCGGCAAAAGCCAATTCCATCGCATGCTTGAAGCGTTGTACGACGTACAGTTTGAGCCGGTCGAGTCCGACTATGCCCGTGCGCTGACCTATCTGAGCGCTAGGCACAGGCGGCGATCACTGATCATCGTGTTCACCGATCTAGTGACGCTCGATGCGGCACGCGACCTGATCGTGCACATGGCGCGCCTGGCGCGACGTCACCTTCCCCTGTGCGTGGTTATGTCCGACCCGAACGTCATCCGGCTCGTTGGGCGACCGCCGACTGAGGCAAGCGATGTGTATCGGCGCGGCGTGGCGGAAATGCTGCTAGCGGAGCGGCGCGTCATCCTTGAAACATTGCACCGTAACGGCGTGCTGACCCTCGATGTCCCTGCTGATCGGCTCAGCGTGGCAGTTATTGAGAAGTATCTGGAGCTGAAGGGACGAGGGATGTTGTAATGGAGCGGGCGGGGTTGTGATACAATCACGCATGTGATTGTTCGACATCGCATCAACCGCATCCTTGCCGATGTTGAAGCGGCCATTCCACCGGATGGCAAGCGCGACTATTTTCGTTTGCACCGCAACCGTTTCGCCATGCTGTTGGCGGCCATACCATTGGACGCCGGGCGTCGTGTTCTCGAAATTGGCGTCAATCCAGGGCTGTTCACGCAGGCGCTCGTGCGCGCCGGGTATCAGGTCTGCGGCACCGATCTGTTTCCGGCGCATCGGGCGGAGTTGTGGCATCGACTAGGGGTCGACGTGCGTCGCTGGAATATCGATACTGAGCCGCCGCCATACTCACCGGAGTCATTCGATCTCATCATCTTCTCGGAAGTCATCGAGCATCTTTCCAATCCGCCGATCGATGCGCTGGCCACGATACGGGATTTGCTGGTTCCAGGAGGGTATCTCCTGATTTCGACGCCGAACCAGTTCTACCTGAAAAGCCGACTGCGCGTGCTGGCGGATGTGCTGCTCATGCGTCCGTTTGAGCGTGATGATGAATTCCAGCGATGGGCGCAACTGAAGGCGGAGGAGCGTTATTACACCCACAGCCGGCTGTACAGCATGCGGCAACTCTGCTGGATGCTCGACCAGGCGGGATTAGTGGTCCGGCGTCGCGTCTACGGCGATCCCTGGGAGCGCGTGGGGTTGGAATGGTCCCGCCTGCTCCGTTACCCGCACCGCTGGCTGGCGAAGGCGCTGCTATGGGGAGTAACGCGCGCAATTCCGCCAGCGCGTTCGATGCTCCTGGTTGTGGCGCAGCGTCCAAGAACGTGTCGGCAGGCGAGAAATGCATAAGCCTATGTGGCAGAGAGTTCGAACCAGCGCCTATACCCTGCCTGCCCTTGGCTACCTGGCGCTCAGTCTGATCGTTATGGCGCCAGTGCTGCCGGTGTTCAGCGTTGCTATTCTTGGAGGTCCAATTGCAGAAGTTGATGGGTGGCAGAATGTTTGGAATCTCTGGTGGGCGCATCGCGCACTGACAACGCCGACCAATCCGTTCTTCACCAACTTGCTGTTCTATCCGCAGGGTGTCGATCTGACGCTGCAAACCCTCAATATTAGCAATGGGGTGCTGTTTCTGCCGGTAACTGCGCTGTTCGGTCCGATCGCAGCATACAACGCGGCGGTTCTGACTGCGCTGGTTCTGTCTGGTATTGGCGGGTATGCGCTGGCATTGCGGGTGAGCGGCGATCGTCTGGCGGCGTTCATCGGCGGCGCTGTTTTCGCTTTTTCGCCTTTTCATCTGACCAAAATCTGGGATGGTCAACTGGAAATGATTACGCTGCAATGGGCAGCGTTCTATGCATTCTTCCTGTTGCGTGCGGTTGAGGAGCTGCGGCTGCGCGACGCGCTGGTCGCTGGCGTTTTTCTGGCGCTGACGGGGTACACAAGCTGGTACTACTTGTTCTTTTTCGGAATCTATGGCCTCTTTTTCGCTGCCATCTGGCTGGCGGGCGCGGCGCGTGAGCGGCGCGTCCCGATGCTTCGCCAGTTGGTAGCGGTCGCCGGAAGCGGTGCGGCGTTGCTCATGCCGTTGCTGATCGCCGTCCCACGGGCAGCAAGCGCAATGCTGGCGATCAGCGACCCCTGGTTTAATCCCGCCAATCCACTCGACCGGATTCTGATACGTTCCGCGAATCTGTTCGATCTGTTTCTTCCGAATGGTCTTCATCCCCTGTGGGGAAGCGCAATCGAGGCGCTGGTGCGCACGTGGCATCCATACATTGGCGCGTGGAATGTCGCTCTTGGCTACACGGCGCTGGCGCTGGCGGCGGTTGCGCTGGCGCTGGCGCGCACCAGAGCGTGGCGCTGGGCAGTCATCGGACTGGCAGCCATAGCGCTGTCGTTGGGTCCGGTGGTTCAAATCGGCATCATGCGCACAACCATTCCATTGCCGTATCAGATTCTGCTTGCGATACCGGGGATGGAGCTTGCGCGTCGTCCCAGTCACTTCGTCGTAATTGCAACGCTGACGTTAGCGCCGCTTGTGGCGCTTGGCTTGCGTGAACTATCGGCGCGCGTTTCGTTGCGGTCAGGCAATGCAGTGATGGGAGTAGCGGCAGCGCTGATTGCTTTTGAGTTCGCTCCGCCCCATTGGACGACCCATTCGTTCAGCGTGCACCCGTACTATGCACGCATTGCCGCCGAACCAGGCGCTGTGGTCGAATTGCCGCCGCCATTTGAGTCGAGTGCGCCGCTCAAGGCACAGATGATCCATGGGCAACCGCTGGTTGGAGGATTTGTCTCGCGCATCCCGCTGTACCCGTTCGCAGAGTACGCTCCTGGCGTGCGCCAGCTCTGGCGCATGCGTCCCGATACGACGCACCTCTTCGTTGTTCCTGCTGATGATCGTTTGATGGAACTGAATGCCTATGGCATTCGACACATAATCGTCCATTGGCGCCAGATTCCCATCGAACGTCATTCTGAGGCGAGGGAAGCGTTACATCAGGTGGTGGGAGATCTTCCGCCAGTGTATGTTGACCAAGACATAAGCGCATATATTGTACCGTTGATCGATGCTGCGCCGTTCGTCTATGCCGCCTTCGGCAGCGGTTGGCATCCCGAGGAGCGCCATGGCGAGCGACGCTGGCGCTGGATGGGCGAAGAAGGGGAGATCATTCTGGTCAATACCAGCCAGCTCGATATGCCGGTTCATCTGTTCCTGTACCTTCAAGCGTATCAAACACGACGCCAGGCGCTCATACTATTTGATCACCAACCGCTGGAAACGCTGACCATTCAGCCGAAAGCGTCGGGCATAGCGGTGCGTCTGCTAGCGCCGCCGGGCGAACATCGCCTTCTGCTGCGGGCGCCTGCTGATCGTGATCCAAACGTCCCAGGTCGCACGGTGAGCATCGCAGTCTTCGATGCGCGTCTGTTCACATTGGTTCAGGCGGAAAAGCGTTGATACGCATCTCTTCCTGATTTGCCAGAGGGTAAGGAATACGGTAGAATAGGCGCCGGGAAGAGGGTAAGATGACATAAAGAAACGTCGCAAGTAGTCGACGCCTAAAGTCGGGTTGACCCAACTGTACGCTACGTTTCTGTAATCCGTGACGACCGTTGGGTTCGTGCGCAGAGGTTCTCCCAATGCCGCTTATCGCCGGTTATCTGTACTTTTTCCCCTCGCTTATCAGTCCACCTTTGAACAATCCCGCAGGGCGCTCGTATGGCGGGTGCCCTGAGCGATCTTATCTGGTTTCAGCGACGAACCAGCACGATAGGAAAGGAGGAGCGCGAAGCGTTTCGGGAATGATGCGCCACGAATACCGCTTCGCCACACGGTATGAAATCACAACGCCTCTCGCTGATCCTGGCGGGTATGATGTCCGCCACGCTTATCGCCCTTCTGGTCATGAGTGCGCCGCAGCAGCGCAGCAGCGCCGAAGCGCAGGCGCCCATCTTCTATGACCCGCCGCCGCCGCCAACGCCCACGGTTGCCCCGCTGCCATCCCTGCCTGCCGATCTGGCTGGAACGCAGGAAAGCGGAACCATCCTCTTTGCTGACACCTTCGACGCTGGCGCCGGAGGTCAGGTGAGCCCGGCATGGGAGATCGTGGACGTCGCCTTTGTCCTGCCCGAAGACCGCGCCGCCTGGATGGTGCGCGACGGGCGACTCGCGCAGAACGGCACGGCCGGTCCAACCGGCGATCCGCGCCCCCATGAAACGCTGGCCGTCGTCGGCGACGCGGACTGGACCGACTATACCATCAGTGCGTGGTTCTACGATCAGTTCAATGCCGCTGCTGGTCTGGTTGCGCGACGGCAGGGGTCGAATTTCTACCGGTTTATGGTCATCGCGAACGATTATCCTGTTGCTCCCAGAGTCATGCTGGAACGGGTGGTTGATGGGAAAGCGACCACGCTGGCGTCGCGCGATATGCCCGGATATGATCGGCGCCGCTGGTATCATATCAGTATGACGGTCCAGGGCGCCCGGATCAGCGCTGCGATCAATGGCGAAACCGTCCTTGACGCCCGCGATCCGACCTTTGCCAGCGGTCAGGCGGGGCTCTTCACGTATGCGCTTGGCGGCATGCTCTTTGATCATGTGCGCGTGACCACGCCGTAAGCACCTGAGGGAGGTTGTGGAATGCTACGAATGATCAATTTCTTCCTGATCTGCCTGCTGCTGGCGTCGGTGCATGTCGCGCTTCCTTCACGCCTGGCGCGCGCCCAACCGGTGATCCAGTCGGTTAATCCGGTTCTGGTCGGCACATCCGACCTGCCGCGCAGTAATTATACGAAATTCGGAGAACTCGCTGCATCATGGACCACGAATACGGTCCACGCGATTGCCGTGAACGGCGATAGACCACGCAAAGATACGTTCTACTGGCGAAAACCGGACTCGTCGGTCTCCTTCCCGGAACCGGTCGATCTTGGCGATTCCAGCGGACAGACCGACTACACCGGCGCCGATGTGGCCACTGCGTGGCACAATCAGAATGTGGTCGTCGTCGTCTGGCTCGACCGGGACGGGAATCGCATCTTTTTCCGACGGAGCGATGATGGCGGTCAGACGTGGGGCAGCCCCCGGGTGGTGTATCAAGGCGGCGATTTCCCGGTGACGCCGAAGGTTGGCATCCGGTCATTCGCTGATGGGTCGCTCGGTGAGGTGGTCATTACCTGGCGCGATCCCGAGTCGTTCTACTTCACCATTTGCAATGCCCAGGGCGAGGGATGTATTGGACGCCAGTATCTCGATGGCAGCAACCGGGAGAAGGCGTATGGACAGGCGGCGATCGCGGTCGGTCCGAACGGCGCGCTCGGCATCGCCTATGTGACCAGCGCGACCGTGTACGCCCGCATTTGGGACTCGACCAAAGCGGGGGCTGCGGCGCTGGCGACGCGTGAAACGGTTGCAGCGCAGAACAGCCTGGATCGCTATTTTGACACGACAATGGCGATTGCGCCGTCAGGCGCCATCTTTGTGGCCTATCGCCGCCTGGATCGCAAACTGGAAACCGGCGGCGCCGATCAGGGCGATGTCTTCTTCGCGGAGCGGAAAGGCCCCAACAACTGGCCCCGGTCGCGGATCAACAATGTGCAATCGCGCGGCACGGTCGCCGTTGCCGCCGACCAGACGGGAAGCCTGCACTTCTTCTGGGTGCGCGCGCGGGAAGGCGCCAGCGAGTATTTTTACACGAAACGCCTGCCGGACGGCAGTTTCACCAACAACTACATCGGCAGCAGTCCCGTGTTCATCGCCAACGGGATGGCGACCGCCACCGTCTCCGACTGGGCCTATGGCCACGGCGCACTGGAAGCGTTCGTGCCCGGCGGTCAGATCATGCGCTACTATCTGTTCCGCACGCCTGGCGACAACTGCGTCGCGCAGACCATCACGATCGGGAACGGAAATACACTGCCGGGTATAAGCCTGCCGGTCGTGCGCGATCCGACCGTGGTCGGGACGATCGTGCCATCGACCACATGTACGCCGGCAGAGCAACGCGTGGTGCTGAATGCTCAGGACGCGAATGCGCCAGCGACGCCATGGTCGGGTGTGTACAACGTACCTATCGCCAACCTTGAGCAGTGCCGACAGACGATCAATGTTCAGTTGCGCGCCAATAACCGCAGTCAGTTCGATCCGCAGTGGCGCGGCGCGACGTTCATCGCTGATCCGTCGGCCGCCGGGACGCCAGTCGATGCAGCGGTTGAGGTCATGAACCCGAAGATGCTTGGCGTCATTCCGCCAACCTTCTCGCCGATCACCCCCGCAGGCGATCTCTTCAGCGAAGGCGCATCAGGGGGTGATCCCGGATATACCCGTATTCCTCAGATGCATCTGCGCATTGCTGACATAGGCGATTGCACGGGATTAACAGCGTATAACGTGCTCTATGACGCCAATGCGTTGTTCCAAAGCGGTCTCATGAGCGGGTGGTTTTCTAGCAATCTGCCGCTCCCGCCGCTGCAGCCAGGCGCTCCGCTTGCGCCCGGAGAAACGCGCTTCCGAATCCAGGTGTTTGACCGCGCTGGAAACTCGTTCACTCTTCCGCGCCGTATGGTGTACGATCCGCCAGGCGACAACGGCGAAGGGCGTCCGGTGATGGATCTCAGTCGAACCGTCCTGGGAGCGGATACCAATACGCTGACGATTCTGCGGACGCTGATCATCACCGACATCGTTGTCACCGATAATCTCTATCGACGTGGGGAATCGGTTCCTGAGCGCGGATATGTCAACACCCAAACCCCGCCGAATTCCAGCGACCAGACCAAACAGTTCTGGGGCCTCTGGATCGCGGTGGAATATCTGGGGAAAGAGCCGGACGCAGCGACGCGGTATCCGCCGCTGCCCCATGGCGGATTGACGTTCGACAATCTGCGCTGGCAGGCGGTTGAGGTTCCGAATGCGGTTGCTGGCGCTCGGGTGCGATTCAATCTGTTCGATGGCGTGCTGGATCGCACGGCGTCGTCGCCGAGGAACGGGTTTGGACCAGACCTGACGAAGGACGGCACGTACCGCGTGTACGTCAAGGCGCTCGACGGCGCAGGTAATGCGAGCCAAGAGACCTATGGCGCAGGCGGCAGCCTCACGACAGCAAATAGTTTGATCGTGAAACTGGATCCAGGGTATGAAGTGGTGACGATTCGCATGCCGATCATTGGTCGGTAGAGGCAAGGTGCCGCCTTTCCGAGATAGGGGCAGGTCAGGACAGGTCAGGGCAGGTTGGGTAGGTTGGGGCAGGTCTGAGACCTGCCCCTACGTGTGTATGCGCCTGGTGTTGTCTATGGTTGGACTGACGGCTCGCGTCAGACGCATGACCGCGCAACTGCGCGGCGATCGCGGTTTGGCGATCCTTGTTGCGCTGTTTGCGTTGTTGCTGCCGCTTGCGACGCCTCGGGTCTATGCGACCGATGAGGTGCAATACTACGTCTACCTGCGCTCGCTCCGTTTCGATGGCGATCTCGATTTTGCGAACGACTATCGTCGCTTCGCAGAGCTAAACCCGCGCTCGGGCATCGAGGGGAGCCTGCTCCAACCCAACCGCATTCGCCCTGCAACCGGTCTGTACGGTAATATTGCCCCGGTGGGCGCGGCAATCATGTGGGCGCCGTTCTTTCTGCTGGCGGACGTGCTTGTGCATCTTGCCAATCTGTTCGGCGCGCGTATTCCGGCAGATGGGTTTTCAGCCCCATATATCTACGCTGTCTGCTACGCTTCGGCGCTCTATGGGTTACTGGGAGTGCTGCTCTCTTATCGCCTGGCGCGTCGCTTTGCCTCGGACTTCGCGGCGACGCTTGCTAGTGCGACGATCTGGTTGGCGTCGCCGCTGGTGTTCTACATGTACATTCAAATGCCGTTCGCGCATGCCACTGGTCTGTTCCTAACGGCGCTGTTTCTGACGATCTGGTACGAAACACGAGAATGGGGGCGTGACGGAACAACAACAGGACAAGAACGCGGATGGCGGGCATGGCTAGCGCTCGGACTGGTCGGCGGACTGATGACGATGACCCGCGAGCAACTGGGGTTATTTCTGATTGCGCCAGCAATCGAGGCGCTCTGGCGGTATGGGTGTTTCCTGAGGACAGGGATCGGATCGGGTCTGGGCAGGTCGGGTACGGGCGGGGCGAGTCTGGACAGGTCGGGCACAGGCGGGTCTGAGGCCCGCCCGTGCTACAGGTCTTTGGGGCGATTGGCGTTGCGCCATGCGTTGTTCGTTGCTGCCTTTGTCGTGGCGATCACGCCGCAGCTCTTCGTCTATCAGGTCCTCAACGGCGCGCCGCGCCCAGCGGCTGAGGTAAGCGGCAAGTTGAACTGGTGCAGCCCACATTTCATCGACACCCTGATCGATTTCAATCCAGCGCCGGATTTCTGGTGCCCCGGAGCAAGCGATTTCACCGCGACCTTTCCCCCCTTCAGTCGGGGCGCGCTGATCTGGAGCCCAGCCCTCGCTCTGGGGTTGGCTGGACTGGTGCTGCTCTGGCGCCATGATCGCTTGCTGACGGTTGCGCTGACAGCCGCGTTTCTAGCGCAGACCTGGATCAATGGCGCGTTCGGGACGACCTGGCACCTGACCGGCGCCTTCGGTTTTCGGCGCTTGATTGAATGCACGCCGATCTTCGTCGTTGGGCTGGCGCTTTTGAATGATAATCTTATCAGCCGAATCGGCAGGTTGAGTGTTCTTGTGCCTGCCGTTGCGCTGATTGGATGGAACTTTGGTCTGGTATTGAACGCAACGGTGTTCAACGCAGAGACAAACCTGCGTCGCGGGTTGACATGGCCCGACGTGTGGCGCTGGCAGATGGAAGCGCCGCTGCGCGCCCTTCGGTTGATCGGCGATCTGCTGTTTCGTCGCTGCCGGTTCTTCGAGAACCAGCCATGTGAGTGAGGAGCGCTGGCATAATAAAATGCAGGGGTCACTACCTAGCTGGCGCCCCTGCTGGAGAGTGGTGGGCCGCCCAGGACTCGAACCTGGAACCCAGTCGTTATGAGCGACGCGCTCTACCATTGAGCTAGCGGCCCGCGCCATGTATGGTACCACGCACTGCTCTATGATGCAAGCGCATCAGGCGATCAGTGAAAAGAACTCGCGCTCGCGCTTTTCCAGCATAGGGACAATCTCACCCTCGATAATCTTTTGAAAGTACGGTGTGTCACGGTGCGCCGCCAATGCTGCGTGCGTTGCATACTGCTCGTACAGGAGGAACACATCCGGGTTTTCCTGTGAGCGGCAGCAGTGGTAGAGCAGACATCCCGGCTCGTGCCGCCGCACCAGCGCCGCCATCCGGCGCAGCGCCTCCTCGACGGCGTCGCCCAGACCGGGTTTGCAAACATAGCGTGCGACCAGGACTATCACGGCAGCGCCTCCATATGAGTTGGCATGTTTCGCGGGCATTATACCAGTTTTGTGAGAGCTGGGAGAGGGAATGCGTCAGCGAGTAAGGAAACGAGAAAGCGAATAGCAGCGAAGAACGAATGCGCGCTGCTTGCCTTGCACTTTGCGGCTCGCACCTCGCACCTTGTGCCTCTCGCCCCCTGCCTCTCGCCTTACCACCGTTTGACATCCGATAGAAACAGGTGTATAGTTGCGTCATCTAATTATTGCAGGATACATTGATTCTGAATGACTCCTTCCGCTTACGAATGCGCCGTCCTGCTGCTCGACGCTATTCCCGGATTGATGCGCGCTGTTGATAGCGCGCTGCGTCAACGCTATGGTCACGACACCGCCACGCCGAGCATGGGGCAGATGCGGATGCTGGCAAAGCTGGCCGAGCGCCCGTGGAGTCTGAGTGAACTGGCTACGGCGCATCGGGTGACGCCATCGTCGATGTCGCGCATGGTGGATGTGCTGGTGCAGCGCAACTGGGTCGAGCGCACGACAGCGCCAGATGACCGCCGCAAAGTGGTGCTGCGCCTGACTCCCGCCGGTTATGCGGCGCATGCTGCCATGCGCGATGTCGCTAGGGAAGCCGCCGCGCGCCTGATCGAGCACCTCGATGAGCGCCAGCGCGCACATCTCTACGAGGGTTTGAGCGCACTCTACGCCCTGATCCATATCCCGTCAGATACCGGACGAGAGACGACCACAGGAGAGGCCGAATGACTCCGCTTCGCCGTTCATTGATATTTCTCAAGCCATATCTGGGGCTGACCATCGGTGCAGTTGTGAGCCTGGCGCTGGCGGCTGGCGCCAATCTGATCACGCCGCATGTGTTGCGTCTGCTCATCGATCAGGGGATTGCGGCGCGTAATCCTGGCGCGTTGGCATGGCTGGCGGCGGCGCTGGTGGGTGTTGCAGTGGTGCGCGGCGTGTTCAGTTTCGCGTCTGGCTTCTGGTCGGAAAAGGCGTCGCAGGCGGTTGCCTATGATCTGCGCAATGCGCTCTTCGCCAAAATCCAGGGATTGAGCTTTTCGTACCACGACCGGGCGCAGACCGGGCAGTTGATGACACGCATCACCAGTGATGTCGAGCAGGTGCGCACATTCATTGGCATGGGCTTGCCGCAACTGCTGAATGCTCTAGCGTTGATTATCGGCTGCATTGGCGCAATGCTGTTGATGAACTGGCAACTGGCGCTGCTCGCATTACTGACGGTTCCGCTGATGGCAGGGGTAATCGGCTTCTTCATGAAAGTCCTGCGACCGCTCTTTGATCAGGTCCAGCAGCGACTCGGCGAGCTCAACACTGCTCTTCAGGAAAATCTGGTCGGCGTGCGTGTTGTGCAGGCGTTTGCGCGCGAACCATACGAGTGGCAACGCTACAACCGCCTGAATCAGCGGCTGCTCGACGTCAACGTGCAATCGGTTCGCGCAATGTCGCTGGCGTTTCCACTGGTTTTCTTCATCGGCAACCTGGGGACGCTGGCAGTGATCTGGTTCGGCGGGTATCGGGTGATCGATGGTGCGTTGACTATTGGTGATTTGGTGGCGTTCAACACCTACCTGGCGTTGCTGATAACGCCGCTCATGATGCTGGGCATGATCATGGCGCAGTTAACACGCGCAGCGGTCAGCGCAGAGCGGATCTTCGAGGTGCTCGATGTCGAAAGCGAGGTGCGCGATCGCCCCGGCGCCCGCCCGTTGCCGCCCGTCAAGGGGAGAGTCGCGTTTGAGCATGTCTGGTTCGGTTATGGCGTCCGAGCCGATGGTCCTCCGGCGCCTGATGGACATCATCCGATCCGCGAGGATAAATACATCCTCAAGGACGTCTCGTTTGTCGCTGAGCCGGGACAGACGGTTGCAATTCTAGGGAAAACCGGCGCCGGTAAAAGCACGATTATCAATCTGATCCCGCGGTTCTATGATGTCACCCATGGGCGAGTCACGATTGACGGGATTGATGTGCGCGATGTGACACTGGAGAGCCTGCGAGCGCAGATCGGGATTGTGTTGCAGGATACGACGCTGTTCAGCGGCAGTGTGCGCGATAATATCGCCTATGGTCGCCCTGATGCGAGCGATGCGGAAGTCGAGGCGGCAGCACGCGCCGCACAGGCGCACGAGTTCATTGTAGCGTTGCCGAATGGATACAACACTATCATCGGCGAGCGCGGCATTGGATTGTCAGGCGGGCAGAAGCAGCGTATCGCCATCGCACGCGCGCTTCTGCGCGATCCGCGGATTTTGATCCTTGACGATAGCACTTCGTCGGTTGACGCCGAGACTGAGTATCAGATTCAGTTGGCGCTCGAACGGTTGATGGAAGGGCGAACGTCATTCGTGATTGCGCAGCGCATCAGTACGGTGCGTCGCGCCGATCTCATCCTGCTGCTCGATAACGGGCGTATCGTCGCACAGGGAACGCACGAGGAACTCCTGGCGAGCAGCGCGCTCTACGGCGAGATCATCGACTCGCAGTTCGGCGGAGTGCGAGAGGCGGCTGAGATGGTGGAGGTTGAAGGTTAACGTGGGAAGGTTGAAGGTGAAAACATACTCTTGAGGTCTTCGCTGTGATCCGTCCTGGTGAGGGAACATCATTGTCGGAGTGATCTCCGGTCTGTGTCTGGATATGTCTTGGCCTTGAGGGTCTTCGGGTTGACGTATCCGTATGACCAAACACCATCCACTTTTTGTCCAGTTGGTCAAAGTGGCGACGGCGGCGCACGTGGCGCTCTACCGGTTGATGCGTGGCGCGTTGCCGCATCCGCTCCTGGGACGGCACTGCCTTCTGCTGACCACGACTGGCCGACGCAGCGGCAAGAAGCGCGTTACTCCGCTACTGTTCGTGCGTGACGGTGGCGACTACATAGTTGTTGGATCGTGGGGCGGCAGCGATTCGCCGCCACAGTGGTACCTCAACCTGCGTTCCGATCCGCGTGTGGTCGTCGAAGATCACGGGTATGTCACCTCAGCCGTGGCGATTGAGGTGGACAATCCCGAGGAATACGAGCGTCTGTGGCGGCGACTGGTCGCCATCTATCCGACCTATGAAACATACCGGCAACGCACTGCCCGACGACTGCCGATTGTGCGGTTGAGTCCGGTTAGTATGCCAAAGATGAACAGGGAGCGACGCATATGATGCACACGTTGCAACGAGTGGCCGAATTGCCGCAAGAGCGCGCTGAGAATCGCGGCGCGGTCGCGCGGCGATTGCTCGGCTATCTGGTTCCGTATTGGCGACGACTACTGGCGATTCTGGTTCTGGTCGTCATCGCCGCCGCTTCGCAGGCGCTTGGTCCAATGGTGATCGGCATAGCAATCGACAGCGCGATTGCGCAGCGTGACGGCGGCGAACTGAACCGTTTGATGCTGATGCTCCTTGTCATCTATGTTGCTGGTATGGCTGCCGGGCGCTATCAGTTTATGCTGATGGGCGAAGTCGGGCAGCAGGTGCTGGCGCAGTTGCGCAGCGAAATTTTCGCGGCGTTGCAGCGCATGTCGCTCCGTTTCTTCGATCGCCGTCCGGCGGGGGAACTGATGTCGCGCCTGGTGAATGACACGGACGTTATAACGCAACTGATGGGCCAGGGACTGGTGCAGGTGCTTGGCAGTCTGTTCGGTCTGACCGGCATTCTGATAGCAATGGTAGCGCTCGACTGGCGGCTGGCGCTGGCGAGTTTCGTTGTCATTCCGGTCATGATCTGGATGACCGGTCTGTTTTCGCAGATGTCACGGCGCGCATTTCGCCGCACTCGCGAGGCGATTGGCGATGTGTCGGCGGAGATTCAGGAAGAGATTGCTGGCGTCAAAATCGCGCAGGCATTTACACGCACTGCGCTTAACCAGCAGCGATTCGCACAACGCAACGCTGCAAACCGCGACGCGAATATCAACGCAACCGCGATCACATCGGCGTTTATGCCAGCAGTGGATATCCTCTCGACAGTCGCTATTGCCATTGTTGCCGGATTCGGCGGCTGGCTGGTGGTCCAGGAAGCGGTCACCGTCGGTGTGGTGGTCGCGTTTCTGACGTATGTGCAGCAGTTTTTCCGTCCGGTGCAGGCGCTGTCCGCATTTTATACTACCGCACAGTCGGCGCTAGCGGCAGGTGAACGCATCTTTGCGCTGATCGATACGCCTCCTGATCTGGTCGATGCGCCGGATGCGCAGCCGCTTGGACGGATCAAGGGGCGGGTGGAGTTCGACCACGTCTGGTTCAGTTACAGCGCCCGACTGGGAGAACAACCGGCAGACGAAGAGCAATATGTATTGAAGGACATCTGCCTGACAGCGGAACCGGGGCAGACGATTGCACTCGTTGGGCCAACCGGCGCCGGGAAGACGACGCTCGTCAATCTGATCGGGCGTTTCTACGATGTTAGCGCTGGAGCCGTTCTGATTGACGGCATTGATGTGCGTAAGGTCACCCGTGCCAGTCTGCGGTCACAGATGGGAGTAGTGCTCCAGGATAGCTTTCTCTTCTCAGGAACGATTGCCGATAATATCCGTTACGGACGGCTTGATGCCACCGATGCGGAGGTTGAAGAGGCGGCGCGCGCTGCGAATGCCCATGAGTTCATTATGCGCCTGCCAGACGGGTACCAGACGCAGCTCAGTGAGCGTGGCGGCAACCTCAGTCAGGGGCAGCGGCAACTGATCAGCATCGCGCGTGCGATCCTGGCAGATCCGCGCATTCTGATTCTGGACGAGGCGACCAGCAGTGTTGATACCCGCACTGAGCAGTTGATCCAGCAAGCGCTCCGGCGGTTGTTGCGCGGGCGAACCAGTTTTGTGATTGCCCATCGCCTCTCGACCGTCCGCGATGCTGACCTGGTGCTGGTGCTCGATCGGGGGCGAATTGTTGAGCGTGGCACGCACGACGAGTTGCTGGCACGCGGCGGGTTGTACGCTGAGTTGTATCGTCGTCAATTCCGCGATGAGCCGGTATGGGCGCAGCATCGCCCTGCCCATACAGTGCTGGCGGATGGGCGCGGCTGGTAGAGACTTTGCGCGTCACAACGCTCTTGGTCCCCTCATCCCCCCTGCCCCCTTCTCCCACAGGGGGAGAAGGGGGAGTTGCGCATTCTGACGCTCGAAACGGGCAATGCAACGTGAGTGCTTGCCGCAAAATCTACACGTGTGAGCTTCTCCCACCAGGGGAGAAGGGGGAGATAGGGTGTCCTGCTGCCTTTTGCCCCCTCATCCCCCTGCCCCCTTCTCTTACCAGGGGAGATGGGGACGGGTGCGCATCCTGACGCTCAAAACGGGCGATACAACAGAAGGGCTCGCCGAAAAATCTCCACTTGTGAGGCGGGATCGTGGCGGCGCCGCGCCGATACAGTGGTGAGAAGGAACGCGGCGGTACCCTGTCCATATGGCGCGAGCGGATGGGCGGAGTTGACAGGGGCTCAGCGCCGCGCCCGTACTTCAGGCGCTCATATGCCCGGCGAGCTCCGAGTCCTTTGGAATATGCACGATCAACGCGCTGCCCGCCGACAGGAGCGCGGATCGTTGATCGAGCTCGTCGAGCGACAGCCCCGTGCGCTCCATTTGCTCGAGTTCGAGCCGGTATCCCTCGATGCAGCGCACTGCAGCATAGACGGTTTCAATCCGCGTATACGCGTCGGTTAGGCGCTTCAGAAAGCGGGTAGCGATCTTGTCACGATTGCGCTTCCAGACTAAAGGCTTCACGTCTAGGTCTTCCCGTAACGCAGCCGGGAAAGGTTGCTTCCACTGATTGACATCCTGCGCGGCGCTTTTCCACAGATCGGCGCGCAATTCCTCAAATACAGACGAAGCGCTGAGCGCGGGATTATTCGCGCGCCAGCGCATTAGCAGCGTCAGTCGCTCAAGGGAAACGCCAGTCTCCGGGTGCAGGAAGAGCGCAGGTTTGGCGCCAATGACTGCATCGAACCATCGTCGGGCATACGGTTCGAGTACAGTGTATCCTTCGCCGAGTATGCGCCGCGCCACCGCTGTCTCGCCCAATCTGAGATAACAGCGTGCCGCGCCAACGCGCGCCAGGATCAGGGTTTTGAGCAATGGGTCGATCAGCCATCCCCCCTGATCGTATTCATCGTCCAACAAGCGGCGGTAGTAGTTTTCGGCCTCAAGAAACTTCGTAATCGCCTGATGTGCGTGATCCCGCCGGTTGCCCTGATCGCGCATCTCAAACGCTCTGTGCGCCAGGTCGAGCGCCGTGCGGATGGTGGTAGCGTCAACGGCCAGATCGATTTTCCGCTCGATCCGTTCCAGGGTTTGCTTGATTGTGTTGAGGTCATTCGCAATTGTATCCAGGCGCTTCATCACGAGTACAAATCCGATCGCTGTCACGCCAAGGGTGAGCAATGATGTCGATGCGATCAGTATGTGTGACGCGAGCGGTCCGATCTGATGGGCGGACAGCGCAGCAGGCGTTACATCCACCGACCTGACGCAGCCAGGCGACCACCTGCTTGCTTTCGGCGCGGCGCACCACGCCGCCGACGAGTTCGTAAGCGCCGGAGTGCAATCCGGCTGCGATCTTCGACGCCAGCTCTGCATCGGTTCCAAGGGTTACGGTGACGAGCGTTTTGGATGTACGGGGTAACGGTGTGGCGCCGCCGGGGACGGCGCGGCGCCAGCGGGCGACGGTGCATTGCACCGTCGCTACTGCGGCATTCCACGCCTCGCATCTCTCGCCTCACCTCTCTTGCCTGACACCATTTCCTCCTCGTCTCGCACCTGACGCCTCTCGCCTGATCCGCATCGCATACTCCAGCCCTTCACGCAGGGTTGCGCGGGTGACCAGGTTGCCGAGATCGATGCCGCTGGAGACCAGCGCCTGCGACACTTCAGGGTTAATACCGACGAGGATACAGCGCGCGCCGAGCAGGCGCGCTGCGGCGGTCGCCTGGATCAGCCAGGCGCCGATCTGTGCATCAACTATGGGGACGCCGGTAATGTCGAGGATCGCCACCTGGGCGCGTTCGGCGACGATACGGTTGAGCAGGCGCTGCTGCAATAGTTCTGCGCGTTCGGCATCAATCTCACCAACCAGCGGCGCGACCAACACGCCTTCCATAATTGGGATGATGGGTACGCTCATCTGACGTACCACGGTGCGCAGTTGTTCACGCGCCGCCGTTTCTTCACGGAGCTGGCGCAGCGTTTGTTCAAGCTCAGCCGCGCGTTCCGCCAGCAATGCGTTCTGATGGCGCACTTCAGCGCGTTCGCGTTCAAGTTCCGCTGCCATATCATTGAAAGCCTGCGCCAGCAAGATTAATTCGCGCCCGCCGCGCGGCTCAATGCGAGTGACTTCATCACCACGCGCCAGACGGGTGGTAGCGGAAACCAGCTCGCTGAGCGGACGCGCTATGAGCGATGCCAGCACAAGACCGAGCACGGCCCCGATCATAAGCAGCCCTGCTAGGACGCCGACGCTGATGACCTGCGTTCGTTCAGTCTCTCGATCAATGTCAGCGGTGGTAGTACTCAGCGCCATCAATGCCGTATCGGACAGTGCCGTCGCCTCACGGGACATTTGGGTTGCGTGCGGCTTCAAGCGACTGCTGATCAATGCCTCGGTGCGAATGTAGGAGTCTGCCAGACCGATAACGCTAATAATTGAGCGATCAAAGCTCTCGGAAACGCTCTGTAGCCGCTGGATATCCTCTGGTCGTGCAGCTTGCAAAGCGCTGTTCAGAGCGAGATAGAGTCGCAAAAATGTGCGCGCCTGGCGCAATTCTGCCAACGCATTGCCTAATGCAACTCTTGTATCGTTACTGTGCATTCTCCCAATCCAGACGTATGCGAGTTGCAGATGAGCGCTGGCGCGGCTCAGCTCCATGAGCGTCAGGTAATCGGACGTTGTTGTTGGGTTTGCATTAGTGATCGCTTCTTCAATCGTCTGATGCTGCTGCGAAAACGTAGTATAGAGATCATCGCGTGTGCGTTGCTGAATGACGATGCTGGCGTGGATGTCGTTGAAGATCTGCCGATATGTAGCCGCCTGTTGGCCAATCTGGCGCAAATGACTGCTCATTGCCAGGTTGCGAGCGTCGCGCTCCAGGCGTTCAATTGTTTGCTGTAACACGTCGAGCTGGCGCTCGGCATCTTGATAGGTGCGTTTATTCGGCTGCTGGAGATAGCGATCAACCGCGCGCTGTGCGTCGGCAATTGCGGTGACTGCTTCGATGCTGTAACGCGTGTCAACTGTCACGTCAGCGCTCAGTGTTTCCAGACGATCGCGAATGTTGCGCAGATGGAAGAGGGTGAAGAGACCAAACACCAGCGTTAGCGAGACGACGATGCCATATCCTAGGATGAGCCGCGCGCGCAGGGACATCTCGCGTCCGATTGAGGGAGGTTTGATTGTGCGGACAGACGTGGCCATAGGCGATGCTGGCGGTTCTTTCAGAAAAGTTGGCATTATTTATGTCTCATCATACGCGATCAGGCGCTGCCGGACGTAACAAGACGGTTGCAAATTGCGATCAACTTGCTTGCGGTAGCGGACAGGTTCGGATGGCTGACGTTGTGGAGCGAGCCGGAGAAGCTGCTGGCGCGCTGGAAGGCGCTGGACTGCATCAAGTGCAGCGTCGCCTGGGCAAGGTGAACCTGATGCTGCTGGCGACAAAGCGACAACCGTTGAAATCGAGCGCGGCGCCTCTAGCCGTGATGGACGATTGCACCAACATTCAGCGCCGCATGCTGCATGTCAACAGCGTGTTGCTTGTCGAAAACGTCGTGATCATTGACAATAGGATCAGCGACATTCCGCGCATTGGGGTAAGCCTGATCCTGACTCTGAGGCTTGAGCGGCTCGAATAGATGAGGATTAAGAAATGAATTCGGTAAACCTGTGCCGCCAGGAATGCCAGGCTATCTTCTTAGTCATAAGATGAGCGCCGGTCAGGGACGACTTCAGCGACCGCGAAGCCACCGCAGAGCAGTGGCACTCGACGGTCACCGACCAGTGCGCACCCTGTATCATGCCGCAGGAGCATGGGCATACAACCGATGCGCGCTTCCTGCTCCAATTGATGCCGGTGGGTGCGGATTACTTTTCGGCAGGCGCCTAACCTTCGAGTTCTTGACGCTGCACCGCAGCGATGACGGTTTCGCGCGCTGCGGCCTGCGAGAGCTTCCCCTAAATCCCGTTGTCTGCCCGCGCAACGCCTTCAGCCCGTGCTGCGCGCGCCACCGCTGCGGCAATAGTCGGCACGACATCACGGTTGAAGACGCTGGGGATGATATATTCCTCGTTCAGTTCCTCCCGACTGATGACGCTTGCCAGCCCTTCAGCGGCTGCCAGGCGCATCCTCGGAGTGATCTTTGCAGCGCGGACATCGAGCGCCCCACGGAAAATGCCCGGAAAACTGAGCGCATTGTTGATCTGGTTGGGAAAATCGGAACGTCCGGTAGCGACCACGCGGGCATAGTGCTGCAACATCTCCGGGTCCCCTTCAGGGATGGGGTTGGCAAGCGCGAAAACAATCGGGTCGCTCCCCATGCTCCGCACCATCTCGGCAGTGAGGATATTCCCGGTTGAAACGCCAATAAAGGCGTCAGCGCCAACGAGGGCCTCCGCCAACCCGCCGCGTCGTCGTTCGCGGTTGGTGCGGGCAGCGATCTGTCGCTGGACGGGGGAAATCGGCTGATCTTCGTCGGCATTCAGAATGCCAATCCGATCCACAGCGGTGATTTCGCCTACTCCTGCATCGAGGAGACTGAGAATGATTGCTGTGCCTGCCGCGCCAACGCCATTGACGACCACACGCATCTGATCGAGACGCTTGCCAACCAGCGTTGCTGCGTTCCGCAGACCTGCCAGTACGACCACTGCCGTACCGTGCTGATCGTCGTGCATCACCGGGATGTCGAGGCGTTCTATCAGGCGCTCTTCAATGTCGAAGCATTTGGGCGCGGCAATATCCTCAAGATTGATAGCCCCGAATACTGGTGAAATCTGTTCGACTGTCGCCACAATCACGTCGGGGTCCTGGCTTTTCAGGCAGATCGGAAAGGCGTCGATATCCGCCAGTTCTTTGAAAAGCACTGCTTTCCCTTCCATCACCGGGATGGCTGCCGCAGCGCCGAGGTTGCCCAGCCCCAGGACAGCGCTGCCATCACTGACGACTGCCAGGCTATTTTTCTTGATCGTCAGGGAGAAGGCGTTCTCTTCGTCGCGCGCGATCGCCCGGCAGACGCGCGCAACGCCGGGTGTGTAGATGAGCGAGAGATCATCGCGGCTCTTGAGCGGTGTGCGGCTGTGAATGGAAATCTTGCCTCCCTGATGCAGCGAAAACACCCGGTCGCTCACATTCGTGACGACAACGCCGGGGATTGCGTTGACGCGGCGAACGATCCGGTCGCCATGGAGTTCATCCTGAACGCGAACAGTGATGTCGCGCACAATGTGTTTGCGGTCGACGCGTACAATGTCGATAGCGCCAATATTGCCGCCGTTCTCGCCAATGGCGGTGGCGATGGCGCCCAGCATACCGGGGCGATTCTCGATCTGACAGCGGATGGTCAGCGTATAGGCAATCCCTTGATTTGCTCCAGTCATCAGGCGCTCCTGTCCTCTTGGAGTGTCGCGGTTGCCTGATTATACGATATGCTCAAGAGGTTTGGATGGGGGGACGTTTTTTTGCCTTTGCATCTTTGTATTGAGCTTGCCCGGCGCCTAAAGTTGCGGGCTACGGTTGCGAAGCCCGCGTAGGCGGGCTGTACTGGATTTATAATCATTATCCCGCGGCTCAGAGCGCGCGACCTTTCGACACAGGGCTACTATTGCGAGCTTACGAAGGGCGTTGGATCAACATTAACTCCGTGTCGCCAGACTTCGTAGTGCAGGTGAGGTCCGGTGGCGTAGCCGGTGCTGCCGACCGTACCGATCTGAGCGCCGCGCTGCACTTCCTGCCCATCGCTGACCAGGACGGCGTCTAGATGACCATAAGCGGTCGTCCAGCCGGTCGCCTGATTCTCGATACGCACGAAGTTGCCGCCGGGCCAACTGCCGGGGTAGACGCGCGCCGTCCCGTCGTGAGTGGCGATCACCGCCACGCCGCGTGTCGGTCCTGGTTCGGCGTAGCCGTCGCCATCCACGTCGATGGCGAAGTCGAGGGCGCCCCACACGGCTGCCGGTGCGTGAGTACCTTCGCTGTATCCCTGAGTCACCACGATCTGACCGATCGGTGCGATCAACGGGTAGCCGCGCGGCGCAGTGCGGTCAATACATTTTGACCCAACAGTCGTCGCGGGCGCGGTCAAGGTCGGTGGGGCCAGGGGATCAGCCGGTTGCTTGCTCACACTAGATGTCGTTTCGATTGGTGTAACACCTGGCAGTGTTTGCTGAACCGGTGGGAAAGCGATAGTATTCAAGAGCGCTGTCTTGAACGCTGCGACGTTGATTGTCCCGTTGAGGAGCGCCGCCTCGGATGGACGATCCGCCAGCGCAACGACAACGGACTGCGGCGCTGGCGATGGGTCAACCGGTGTGCTTCGCAGCGACAGGAGGGACGTCACCAGGGCGGTCGTCGTCAGTGCGATGGCAAACGGCAACGTTAGTCGCTGCACATGGATCGGGTGCGAGGGGAGAGCAACATGTAGCGGAGCGGAAGGGATTGCATTTGGTGTGACAGCCAGAACGGCTGCAAGGTGTGTGCGTGTTGATCCGTCGAGGGAGAGAATGCCGAGTTCAATGGCGCCAAGGTTGCGTGCTGGAATGCCGCTAAGGATCGCCAGCTCGGTCAGGGTCAGCCCGCGGCTGCGGCGCAGGGATCGTAATGCGGCGCTCATACGGGGTGTGACGTGATTGTTCAGGGTTTACGCGAATGCCTGTGCAGAGCATAGCGCAAGAAAGCGCCCTCGTGCATGACAACATGCTTACACCTGCTACGGCATCACCCATCCGCCGTCGACCGCCAGCACCTGACCGGTGATGTACGATGCCGCTGGCGAGAGAAGAAAAACGACGGCCGCCGCGACTTCCTCCGGCGTGCCGAAGCGACCCATGGCAATCGCGTCGAGCGCCCACCGTCGTCGCGCCGCCGGTAGTGTGGCGAGCATATCGGTCTCGATGTATCCTGGCGCAACCACGTTCACAGTAATTCCGTCACGCGCCGTTTCGCGCGCCAGCGCGCGCGCCAGACCAACCAGCCCGGCCTTGGCGGCGGCATAGTTTGCCTGACCGACATTGCCCGCCAGCCCTGCCAGAGAGCCAATCATGACGATCCGTCCGTACCTCTGTGCGCGCATTGGCGCCAGCACCGCGCGACTGCAGAGGAAGGCGCCAGTTAGATGAACATCAATGACGGTGCGCCACTGATCAGGACGCATCCGCACAAACGGCGCATCGTCGGTCAGACCGGCATTGTTGACCAGCGCATCGAGCCGGCGCCAGCGTTCGAGGCAGGCGTCCACCATTGCCTGAACGGCGCACTCATCGGCGACATCGGCGGCAAACGCCATCGCCTCGCGTCCCATCGCCTCAATGGCGCTCACAACTTCCCGCGCGGCGGCGGCGTTGCGCTGATAGTTGACGAGGACGCGCCCGCCACGCGCCGCAATTGCCAGTGCAATCGCTCGTCCAATCCCCCGCGATGCGCCAGTGACAAGCGCGACCTGATCCTGCAAATCATTACCGATCATTCTCATTTCCTTGCAACACCCGGAGCAGTCTGTTACAATGCACGGCGTTCTCGAACATCTGGTTGCCATCGATTTCTGCGCCGCCTTATGAGCACTATTTTAATCGTCGAAGATGAAGCGGAGATTGCCGGGTATCTCCGGCGCGGGTTGACATTCGAAGGGTACAACGTCGAAATTGCCACTGATGGACGTCAGGCGCTCGACATTGCGCGCGAACGTCCGCCCGATCTGGTGGTGCTTGACCTGATGCTACCGGGCATCGACGGGCTGGAAGTGGCGCGTCGCCTCCGCGCCGCCTCGGATGTGCCAATCATCATGCTCACGGCGCGCGACGCTGTGCCGGATCGGGTTGCCGGTCTCGAAGCTGGCGCCGATGATTACCTGATCAAACCGTTCGCCTTCGAAGAGTTGCTGGCGCGCATTCGTGTCCAGTTGCGCCGTCGTCAGCGCGGAGATACAACGACAGTGCTGCGCTACGGTCCGCTGACGATGGATCTTGCCGCTCACGAAGTTACCATCGGTGACCGACGGGTGGACCTCACGGCAAAGGAATATGATCTGCTCGAACTCTTCATGCGCCACCCGCAGCAGGTGCTGACACGCGACGTCATCTACGACCGCGTGTGGGGATACAACTTTGGCGGCGAAAGCAACATCATCGAAGTTTACGTCCGCTACCTGCGCCAGAAACTCGAGGCGCGCGGCGAACCGCGCCTGATTCATACTGTACGCGGCGTTGGATACATCCTGCGGGAAGAATGACGCCGCGCCGGACTATGTCTGCATCGCGTCGCCAGCCGCGACCCGCGTAAGAAACCACTCCTCGAAGCGCGCCGCATCAACGCTCAGGGCGACCCGGGCATTGGCGGGCGTCGACTCAGAAGGTTCGCGCATGAGCGTCATACCGGCAGTCAATCGTCCGCCAGTCTCGACATCGACATGCAGCGTGCGCCAGACGACCAGATCAGGCGCCAGAATGGTCGCCACTGCCAGCGGATCGTGCAGATAGGTGAAACCCCGCGAGCGGAACGGCGGATAGCGTTCGACCTGATCGGCAACAGCGGCGTGAAATGGCGTGCCGGCTGCCCGGATGCGTTCAACATCAGCGGGACGAATGCGGGTTTGCAGCGTGACGTCGAGCGGAACAAGCGTGATCGGCGCGCCGGAAGTGAAGACGATGTGCGCCGCTTCCGGGTCACAGCGGATATTGTGCTCGACGTAATTGATGTGCAGCGACTCGTATCCCCGGCACGCGCCTCCCATGATGGTCAGACCGGCAAGCGCCTGCGCCATGCGCGGCTCGCGTTTCAGCGCCAGCGCAACATTCGTCAGCGGACCGATTGCAGCGAGGTGGATCTGTCCCGGATTGCTCATCACGGTGCGCACCAGATAATCGACGGCGTGGTCTGCTTCCGGTGCAAGCGCATGATCGGCTTCGTCGAGCAGCCCGACTCCTTCGTGTCCTGCCCAGTAGACTGGCAGCAGCCCCAGGAGCGGCTGGATCGCGCCAGCGAACACAGGGATGGTTGTGCGTCCGCGCAGGTTCAGCAATTTCCGAACCATGCGGCTGCGGAGCAACACATCGCCGTATACGCACGTCACACCTTCGAGGTGGAATTCAGGCGACGTCAGAATGAGCGCCAGCGCCAGACAATCATCGACATCGGTGCCGATGTCGGTATCGAGAATGAGACGAATCATACTGTTGCTCCGTATCGAAACGCCTTGACATCGCGTTTTCTCCATTGTAACGTATGACCGCGCCGTGTTGATCGTCGCACAATGACCTGCTATGAAAACAGTCGAGCTACAGGAAGAAACGGCAGGAGAAGCGCCGCCTCACGTTGATGCTCAGGCGCCAGGCAGCGACGCCAGAGAAACGGAGCGTAGCGCAGATGAGTCCGTGCCAGCCGCACCGGTTGCGCCAGCGACGACACTGCCAGGCATCTCGTGGCGCCTGATCGCGCGCTGGTCGCTGGTGGCGCTGGCAGTGTACAGCATCGGATGGATGCTCTGGGCGACGCGACCGGTGCTGATCCCATTTGTGATTGGTCTGGTGCTGGCATATCTGATGGCGCCAGCCGTGGATTTTTTCGACCGCTGGATGCCGCGCTGGCTGTCGATTCTTGCCGTCTACGTGCTGGGTTTTCTGGGGATAGCGGCGACCTTTGCGCTGATCATTCCGCCGCTGGTCGAACAAGTTGAACGGTTGATCCGTCGCCTGCCGACATTCAGCGAGATTCAGATGTTCGTTGACTCGATCGTTCGGCAGTACCGCGATCAGGTGCCTCCCTCGCTACAGCAACCCATTGAAAATAGCCTGGCAAATCTTCTGCGTTCATTGCAGAACAACATTGACACCTATCTGCAACGCGGCGGCGCATTTCTTCTGAACCAGCTCATTCAACTGCTCAACACTGTCACGTTCATCCTGGGCTTCATTTCGCTGCCGATCTGGCTGTTCTACGTGCTCTACGATAAGAATCAGGGACGGGTCTTTTTCAATCAACTGGTGCACCCGCGCGCCCGCGCCGATTTCTGGAATGTGTGGGACATTTTTAACCGCGTGCTCGGCGGCTACATTCGCGGGCAAATTATTCTGTGCGTTTCGGTTGGTCTGGCGGTCGGCATCGGGCTGGTGGTACTGGAAATGCTCGGTTTCCCGCTCGGCGATTATGTTCTGGTGCTAGCATTGATCGCTGGCGTCACCGAGTTTATTCCGGTGCTTGGCCCGACGATCGGCGCCATTCCGGGAGTGATTCTGGGGTTTGGCATCTCGCCGACGGCAGGCATCGCCGTGCTTTTGCTGTATATTGCCGTCCAGCAACTCGAGAACAGTCTGCTGGTGCCGCGCATCATCGGCGAAAGCGTTGGCGTTCACCCGGCAGTGCTGACAGTGGCGATGATTGTGATGGGTACGCTGTTCGGACTACTCGGCATCATTCTGGCAGCGCCAGCGGTCGCCACCGCGCGCGACCTCTTCAAGTACACCTACCTGCGGCTGGAGGGCTGCTCACCTGACGAGAGCTTCCAGCGCGTCGCAGCAGGGCACGCGCCGATCATTCATTAGAGTGTGGAAGCAGGAACGCCAGACTTTCTCAAGGGATGATTCGTCCACGAAGGGCGCGAAGAAGCACGAAGGCGGACGTTCCTATTTCTAGCGGCTGCTGCGAAAGGCGTGCGCAGCTCTGCCTATATCACTATCCACGAAGGGCGCGAAGAAGCACGAAAGCAGCCCTTCTCCTTTTCCGGTGGCTGGCGCAGCCTCATCCGTGCGAACCCGTCTCAATCCGTGTGTATCCGTGTGCTATTTATTGCATCCTGTGCTCACAAGCCGGGAAGTATTGAGGCTAGGCCTCAGCCGTTGCCGCCACCGCCGTCGCCGATTCGCGCCCTGGCAGGGTGAGCGCCAGGGCGGCGGCGGGGATTGCGAGCAGCACCGTGCCCTGCATGGCAGACAGCAACCCCATTGTGTCTGCCAGCGCCCCGACCAGCGCCGTGCCGATACCGCCGGTCGCAAAGGTGAACCCCAGGATCAGCCCGGCGGCGAACCCCTGGCGCACCGGCAGCAGCCGCTGTGCGTGCACCACCAGCACGCTGTGCTGCCCGCCGATGACCATCCCGGCGACGCCGCAGGCGATGAAGGCCGTCAGCGGCGAGGGCGACCAGAGGCAGATCAGCCCGGCAGGGACGCTGATCAGCAGGGGCCAGATTGTCGCAGCGCGCATGCCGAAGCGGTCGGCGATGTCCCCGGCGATGATATTGCCGATAGCGGCGGTGAACATAAACGTGCCCGCGATCGCGCCGTAGGCGACTGGTTCCCAGCCGCGATCGGCGAAGAGTTTCGGCAAAAATGACATAAACACCGACTGGATCGATGACCGCAGCGCCACCAGGACGATAAACGCCGCCAGGATCGCTACCCCGACGCGGACGGCTGCGTGCGCCGCGCGCGCCGTTCCCCCCACCGGTATCACTGGTCGCGGTGCAGCGAACAGGAAAGCGGCAGGCACAAGCGCCAGCGCCGTCAGCGCCAGGATCGCATACGCGCTGTTCGCAGCGCCGAGCAGCGCGCCTCCCAGGAACGGACCCAGCGACAATCCGAGTTGCCCGCTGAAGAAGAATATGGCGGTGGCGCTCGCGGCGCGCGCCGGGGCGGACGCCGCTGCGCTCGCGGTGCCAATCGGGTGGAAGAGACCCGACCCCAGCGCCATCAAGCCGACCAGCAGCACAATCAGCGTCCAGTTCGTCGAAAGCGCAATCGCCGCCAGGCAGACGGCCATCCACGCGGCGCCAGCGCCTGCCAGGGCTGCCGGACGAGTGCTGAAACGATCCGCCAGCCAGCCGAAGAGCGGCTGCGAGAGCGAGCCAGCGAAAATGTGGAGCGTGAGCGCAAAACCGATCTGCGCATTCGTGAGCGCCAGCGGCGTCGCCAACGCCGCCAGCAGCACAGGAACAACGCTGTTGAGCACGTCTATGGCGAAGTGACCAGCGCTGATCGAGATCAGAAGACGATTTTTGAGCACGGCGAAGTCCTTGGGAACAATCGCGATGAACTAATAGGCTGATACGGATGAACGATTATACCGGATCGCGGCAATTCGGGTGAGGTGAGAATAGGACACGGATCCACACGGGTGCGACGGATGTTCACGGATGTGGGGGAGGGATGATCATCCGTGGCAATCCGTCTCGATCCGTGGCAATCCGTGTACTCTTGAATGGGACACGGATCCACACGGATGCGACGGATGTTCACGGATCAGGGGGAGGTCATCAGTGGCAATCCGTCTCGATCCGTGGCAATCCGCGTCCTATCAAATAGGACACGGATTGGCGCGGATGCAACGGATGGGCACGGATCGGCGGGGATGGGAGCAATGATCCGTGGCAATCTGTGGGCTTCCACGCGCTCCCATCTCCCCAGCTGCGCCAAACTATGCTGCGATAAGCTGGCAATGAGACGCGCATTCCAGCCCTCGACCCGCGTAAACCCACCCGAACACGCCGGTAAGGAAGGAAAGGATTGCGTATGTCCTTCGCTCACGGTTATGCCCTCATCGCGGTTACCCCGAGGCGCAGGTGACGCTCCTCTCCAATGCGGGCGCGACCCGCGCCGGCATCCTCGCTGCGCTCACTGACCTGGCGGCGCGCACGACGCCCGACGATACGGTACTGTTCTTCTACAGCGGTCATGGCGAGTACAGCGCCGACGGCGTCTACCAGTTGACCACCCACGACACCCGGCTGGCGGGGCGCAAGGTCGTGGCTGGCACAGGGATCAGCCAGCCCGAGTTGCTCGACAAACTGCGCGCGATTCCGGCGCGGCGGCTCATCCTGCTGATCAACGCCTGTCACGCCGGGGAGATCTCGCCCGTCCTGGGGGAGAGCAACCAACCCTTCATCGGTCAGCAGTTGCCACAGCAGGCGGCGGACGCCATCCTCGCCACCGGCAGCGGGCGGATCATCATCACCGCCTGCCGCGAGAATCAGGTCGCCTACATTGGTCCCGGCCCGCTCACCCTCTTTGCGCAGGCGCTCACCGACGGGCTGCGCGGGCAGGGGCTGAGCGGGAGAGCCGGGTACATCAGCGTCTTCGACCTCTACACGCACCTCTACTTTGCTGTCGGCGACGCGGTGGCGCAGCGCGTCTCGGCTGAACTGCGCCGTCGCTACGGCGAAACGCAGGAACCGGAGCTGACCGTGCTCAAGGGGGTTGGCCCGTTCCCCATCGCGCTGTTCCGCGGCGTCACAGCCCCCGGCGCCTTCCCGACCGACCACGCGCCGCCGGAGGGGGTTGCGCTGCGCCAGGTGACCCCGGAGCGTAGCCAGTGGGCGCTGGAGCAGTCGGTCAGCGGCGCGCGAGCGGTCGGCATCGGCGGGTCGGTCAGCGAGAGCGTGATCATCACCGGCAACCGTAACACTGCGATCCAGTCCGGGCGCGACACTATTCAGGCGGGCGGCGACGTGATCCAGACCGGCGGCGATTATGTTGGCGGCGACAAGATCAGCGTCGGCGACGTCAGCGGCACAGGGATTGCGATTGGGCGCGGCGCGCAGGCTCACGTGCAGCAGAGCGGCGGCGATCACGACGCATTTGTTCGTGCGTTTGCGCAGATCTATGCCGCCATCACAGCCCGACCGGACGACCCGCACGTGGACAAAGAAGAGATCGTTGAGACAGTCAAGAAGATCGAGCAGGAGGCGGCGAAGGGCGAGCAGGCAAACGAGCACAAGCTGACCCGCTGGCTGCGCAATCTCGCCGGTATGGCTGAAGATATCTTCGAGGTCACCGTGGCTGCGCTGACGGGACCACAGGCCGCCTTCGCAACTGTTGCGCGCAAAGTGGCGGAGAAGGCCAGGCAGGATTCCGCTACTCGTGAATGACGTGACGCCATAGAGAGGCTATGACGCAGTAGCACATCCCTGAACCATCAGGCAGTGGCGCCATCAATGTTGACGATGTCAGTGGCAAAGGCATTGCCATTGGTCACGGCGCCATGGCCATCTATCAAGAGATCCTGCGCCCGCTGCCGGTCAGGCTCAGCGCGCTGGTGCGCCCGCTGATCGAGCACTACGCCGCCGATGTCTTCGGCGGGCGCGATGCCGAACTGGCTGCGCTCGACGCCTTCCTGGCCGACCCGCGCTACCCGTTCGGTCTGCTCGTCGCGCCGACCGGCATCGGCAAAACCGCCCTGCTCGTCCGCTGGATCGCCCGCGTGCAGCAGCAGCACCCGCAATGGCGCATCATCTTCGCGCCGATCAGCATTCGCTACCAGACCGCCAGCGAGCAGACGGCGTTGAGCCTGCTTGCGCAGAGCCTTGCCGACCTGCACGACGATCTGGAGCAGTTCCGCAATTACGACCAGTCACCCACCAGCCTGCGCGCCCTGATCGCCGACTACCTGCGCCGCCCGCTGCCGTCCAGCGCACAGGCGCTGGTCGTCCTCGACGGCATTGACGAAGCGGTTGGCTGGACGGTGGGACCGCTCTGCGTCGCGCCGCCACAGACCGGGCTCAAGATCGTCGTCTCGGCGCGGCAGCGTGCCAATGCCACCCGTGAGGACTGGCTGCACCATCTGGGCTGGAACGCCGCGGCGGTGCAGCATCTCGACCTGCATGCGCTCGCAAAGCCCGCGATCGCCGCCCTGCTCCGCCAGAGCGGCCCGGCGCTGGCGCCATTTGCCGATGACCCGGCGTTTGTCGAGCAATTCTATCGCGTCAGCGAAGGCGACCCATTGACTGCCAACCTGCTGATCAAGGCGCTCATCAGCGGCCAGATCACGCCGGAGTCAATGACCCGGCGGCCGCCCGGTCTCGAAGCCTTCCTCAAAGACTGGGTGGAGACGCTGCGGCAGCGCCGGCAGGCCAGCCGGACGATCCGCGAACTGCTGGCGCTGTGCGCGGCAGCTTACGGGCCGCTGACCGCCGACGATCTGCAGGCGCTGGCGCCGGAGGTCTTCGGCGAACAGAGCGACATCGTGGATGCGGTCAGCGACGACCAGGTGGCCCGCTTCATTATTACCGTCGGCGAGCACACCTACGTCTTCAGCCACCAGCGCCTGCGCGAAGTCTTTCTCGAACAGATCTACCCGCCAAAGGATCGCGAGCGGCTCCAGCAGCGACTGATCGCCTACGGCGAGGCGTGGTACGCTGACCGCCGCCAGCCGCTGCCCGACTACCTGCGCCAGTTCTGGGTGGCGCACCTGGTCGCCGCCGGGCAATGGGAGCGGGTACGGCAGGTGGTCACCGAGATCGTACCGGACGCTGATGGACAGCACTTCATCCAGCCGTGGCAGGCGGCGCGCCACGCCGCCGAGGGGAGCGACACCGGCTACCTGAGCGACCTCGACGTCCTCTGGCGCCACGCCGAAGAGCAGGGTGATCTGGGGTTGATGCTGCGCTGCGCGCTGATCGCCGCCAGCCTGCGCAGCCGGGCTGGCAACCTGTTCCCGGAGTTGCTGGTGCAGTTGGTGACCACCGGCACGACGGCGGGCAAATGGAGCGCCGCCGCAGCGCTGGAACACGTGGCGCAAATGCCAGATGCGGCGAAGCAGGCGGCATGCCTCGAGGCGCTGGTCGAACACGGCATCGCGCTGCCGTGGGAACGGGCGCTGGAGGTGGCGCAGGCAATTGCCGATGAGGAAGCCCGCGCCGCGGCGCTGGAGGTGCTGGCGCCGCACCTGCCGCCACCCCTGCTGGATGCCGCGCTGCAGACCGCCGCTGCCCTTGCTGATGAGGAAGCCCGCGTGTGGGCGCTAGGGGCGCTGGCGCCGCACCTGTCGGAGCCCCAGCGGACACAGGCGCTCACCGCCGCGCTGCAGGCCGCCGCCGCCATTGACTGGGAGTGGGCCCGCGCCGCAGCGCTGGGGGCGCTGGCGCCGCACCTGTCCGAGCCCCGCCAGACGCAGGCGCTCACCGCCGCGCTGCAGGCCGCCGCTGCCATTGCCGAAGAGAGGCACCGCGCCGCGGCGCTGGTAGCGCTGGCGCCGCACCTGCCGCCTGCCCTGCTGGACCAGGCGCTGCAGGCCGCCGACGCCCTTGCTAAGGAGTGGCACCGCGCTGCAGCGCTGGGGGCGCTGGCGCCGCGCCTCGCTGAAGCGTGCGGTGACGCCGCCGGGCTGTTCGCCGAGACCCTGCGCCGCCTTGCCCGCCACGGTCGCCCGGCGCTGCTGCGCGATCTCACTGCGCTGGCACCATGGATCGTGGCGCTCGGCGAGCGCAGCGGCCAGCCAGCGGTGGCGGCGCTGGCGCAGGCGATTGTGGAGACGGGGCAGTGCTGGGGGTGAGGGAAGACACGGCGCGCGCGATCTGGAATGGGACGCGGATTGAATAGGACACGGATTGATACGGATGCGACGGAGGTTCACGGATCAGGAGAAGAGATCATCATCCATAGCGATCCGTCGCGATCCATGTGCTCTCATATGTGATTAGCTCTCTGTGCCTCTGTGTGCATTCGACTCAGGCGAAGGGATCGCTGAAACTTTCCACCCGCTCCGCCCGGGTGTAGACGAACCGACCGCCGACGAAGACTTGCTGCACGACTGGGTCCGGCATGCACCGCACGACAGTAGACGTATGAACGCCTGACTAAGCGCAAGTAAAGTCACAGCAAAAAAATGACAAATTACTTAAGACTTCTGTCCTGATATTGTCATTTGTTTGAAAGCAACATTCTAAACCGGTTATGCTATAATCCTTAACAACACAAATTCGCCTTGGTGCGATGATCGTCCCGGCTGTTGTTTGCATCGCGTGATGACGCGCACCAGACTGTGTGTTATCGCGTGCTGCAAAACAGCAGCCGGGTTTCTTTGTCGAGGGTCTATGCGGATTTTGATGTTGTCCTGGGAGTACCCGCCGCACCTCATAGGGGGCCTGGGGCGTCACGTGACCGATCTGACCGATGCGCTGGCGCAGATCGGCGTTGAGGTTCATGTTGTCACTCCCAATCTCCACCACGGCGACAGGTACGAAATCACGGCTCAGGGTGTTCATGTCCACCGGGTGGCTGTTCCGCCGGTCGCTGACCGCACATTCTTCCCGCTTACGCAGGAACTGAATGTTGCACTGCGGCATGCTGCGCTTGAGCTGCGCCGTCGAGTCGGCGGATTTGATCTGATCCACGCGCACGACTGGCTGGTTGCGTCTGCTGGCATGACGCTCAAGCGTTCCTGCCACCTACCGCTGCTGGCGACGATCCATGCAACAGAACGGGGACGGCAACAGGGACATCTGACAACCGACCTCTCGGTTCAGATTGATCGTCTGGAGCGGTTATTGGTGAGCGAGGCGATCCGGGTGATTGCCTGTTCGCACTTCATGGCGCACGAAATACATGTCGCCTTCAACGCGCCGCGGGAAAAGATCAATGTTGTTCCGAACGGCGTGGTGGTCAAACCGTCCCCGTTCGGAAGCGATGAGGAGCGGTTGGCTTTTCGTCGCCGCTTTGCGCGAGATGATCAGCCGCTGGTGTTTTCGGTCGGGCGGGTTGTATACGAAAAAGGCTTCCACGTCCTGGTCGACGCCTGGTCGCAGGTGCTGACGCAGTTCCCGCAGGCGCGCCTGGTGATCGCCGGGGCTGGCGACTACCTCGATGCATTGCGCGATCGCACGCATCGCACTGGTCTGACGGATTTCGTTCTCTTCACTGGTCGCATCAGCGATGATGAGCGTGATCGGCTGTACCACGCAGCGGATGCCGCGGTGTTCCCGTCGCTCTACGAGCCGTTCGGCATTGTAGCGCTGGAAGCGATGGCAGCAAAGTGCCCGGTGGTTGTGGCGCATGCTGGCGGGCTTGCCGAGGTGGTGAAATTGCACGAAACAGGGTTGACAGTCTACCCAAACAACGCGGACTCGCTCGCCTGGGGCATTCTGCATACCCTGGCGCATCCCGACTGGTCACGGCAGCGCGCCTCCAATGCATTCCATGAGGTCTGTACCCGCTACAACTGGCATGCCATTGCCCATTCGACGCTGGATGTCTACCGGCAGGCCTATGAAGAATGGCGCGAGGCGCAGCGCAATGCCCATACCACTGCGCCGTTGCAATTCGCGGGGGTGTATGGGCCGTGAAGACGTTGCCCTGCAACGCTGCATGCGCGGCAGAGCCGTTGCGGTGCACTGTCGCGTGCATGGTAGAGACGTTGCGGGGCAACGTCTCTACCATGGGGGATTAACGATTATTTCTGCTCCTCCAGCACCGCCTGCGCTGCAGCGAGCCGGGCAATGGCGACGCGGTACGGGCTGCACGATACATAGTCGAGCCCGGTGCGGTGGCAGAACTTTACACTCTCCGGCTCGCCGCCGTGCTCGCCGCAGATGCCGGTCTTCAAGTCAGGGCGAGTGCTGCGTCCGCGCTCAACTCCCATGCGCACCAACTGCCCCACACCCTCCTGATCCAGCACCTCAAACGGGTCGTCTTTCAGCAGTTTGCGCTCGACATAAAGCGGCAAGAAGCGCCCTGCGTCGTCGCGGCTCATACCAAACGTCATCTGGGTCAGGTCGTTAGTGCCGAAGGAGAAGAACTCGGCGACAGTTGCGATCTTATCAGCCGTCAGTGCAGCGCGCGGGACTTCGATCATAGTGCCGAGCAGATAGTCAATCTTCTGCCCGGTTTCTGCCATGACCTGATCGGCGACACGACGCACGATGTCGCCCTGCATCCGTAGCTCGCTTACATCGCCGACGAGCGGGATCATGATTTCGGGATGCACTTTAATGCCGCGCGCCTGGCAGTTGGCAGCAGCGTGGAAGATAGCGCGCGCCTGCATTTCGGTGATCTCCGGGTATTCGATGCCCAGGCGGCAGCCGCGGAAGCCAAGCATGGGGTTCGCTTCGCGCAGACCTTCAACCTTAGCTTTGAGGTGAGCGGGATCGATGCCCATCTTGTGCGCCAGTTCCTCGATTTCGCGGTCGCCGTGCGGCAGGAACTCATGGAGCGGCGGATCGAGCGTGCGAATCGTGACCGGCAGCCCATCCATAACCTCGAAGATTGCCTCAAAGTCGCCCTGCTGGAGCGGCTCGATCTTCGCCAGCGCCTTGCGTCGTTCTTCCGGGGTTTCTGCCACGATCATCTCGCGCACAGCGTCGATGCGGTCACCCTCGAAGAACATGTGCTCGGTGCGGCACAGGCCGATGCCTTCAGCGCCAAAGAGCCGCGCCATCCGCGCATCGGTCGGCGTGTCGGCATTCGCGCGCACTCTCAGACGACGCACTTCGTCCGCCCAGCTCAAGAACGTGGTGAAGTAGCCGTAGAGTTTCGAGTCCTCCGGCTTCATCTGGCCGCGAATCACCTGAATGACCTCGGCTTCCTGCGTCTCGACCTGACCGGCATAGACCCAGCCAGAGTGACCGTCGACCGTGATCCAGTCGCCGTCTTTCAGGGTGACATTGGCGCCGTGAACGTACACCGTGCCAGCAGTGTAGTCGATCTCCAGATCGCCGCAGCCGCAGACGCAGCACTTACCGAGCTGGCGCGCCACCACCGCCGCATGGCTGGTCAGGCCGCCGCGCGCTGTTAGAATCGCCTGGGACGCAACCATGCCATGGAAGTCTTCTGGCGCTGTCTCGGTACGCACCAGGATAACGCGCTCACCCTGCGCGGAGCGCTCTGCCGCTTCATCCGGGTCGAGGACGATGCGACCCTGAGCGGCGCCGGGACCGGCGGCCAGACCGCGCGCCAGTTTCGTTGCATGCTCAGCCGCATCGGGGTTAACGATCGGGAAGAGGAACTGGTTGAGCATTTCCGGCTGGACGCGGCGTAGTGCGGTGCGCTTGTCAATCAGCCCTTCGTTGACCATATCGACAGCGATCTTCACCGCTGCCATACCGGTGCGCTTGCCATTGCGCGTCTGAAGCATCCAGAGCTTCCCGCGCTCGATGGTGAACTCGACGTCCTGCATGTCCTTGTAGTGCCGCTCGAGCATCTTGGCGATCTCGGAGAACTGCTGATAGACGTCGGGCATTTCCTCGCGCAGCTTGCTGAGCGGCTTCGGCGTGCGAATACCGGCGACGACGTCCTCGCCCTGCGCGTTCACCAGGTACTCGCCGTACAGTTCGTCGGCGCCAGTGGCGGGATTGCGGGTGAAGGCGACGCCGGTCGCGCTATCGTTGCCCATATTGCCGAAGACCATCATCTGCACGTTGACAGCGGTGCCGAGCGTGTCGGGAATTTTATAGACCCGGCGGTAATCAACGGCACGGCGCCCCATCCAGGAGTTGAACACGGCGGTGATGGCCATACGCAACTGCTCGTATGGATCTTCGGGGAAATCCATGCCGGTATCTTCCTTGATGATTGACTTGAACGTTTCGGCAATCCGCATTAGTTCTTCGGCGGTCAGATCGGTATCCTGGCGATCCTTGCCCTTCGCCTCATCCATGACATGCTCGAACTTCTCGCCATCGACGCCAAGCACGATCTTTCCAAACAGTTGGACGAACCGACGGTAGGCGTCGGCCGCAAAGCGCGGGTTGTCGGTCAGTCGGGCAAGCCCTTCAAGCGTCTCCTTATTGAGACCAAGGTTGAGGACGGTATCCATCATGCCAGGCATCGACTCGCGTGCGCCAGAGCGAACCGATACCAGCAACGGGTTGTTCGGATCGCCGAACTTCTTGCCGACCTGATTTTCGATCACTCTCAGCGCCTCGAGGGTTTGCTCCCACATTCCCTCGGGGAACTGCTTGCCTCTCGCGTAATATTCGTTGCATGCTTCGGTGGTGATGGTAAAGCCGGGAGGAACGGGGACACCGGTACGGGTCATCTCAGCCACGCCAGCGCCTTTGCCACCGAGGAGATCGCGCATCGACGCATTACCTTCGGTGAAGAGGTAGACCCATTTCTTGGACATAAATGTTTCCCCCTTTGTCGAAATTGCCTGTGTTCCGGCAGATTGCGGCGCAAAACAAGGACGCGGAGTACAGGCTGCGTCACAACCTTTGGAGCTTATCCAAAATGTTACCTCAGTCTCAGAAAATCTGCAACGGGCATAATCGTGGGGGGATTTCGCACCTTCCGCGTTCAACGTTCAACACGAAACGCTCCCGCCGTTAACCTTCTCACCTGCTACTCTCTCGCCGCTTGACCTTTGCCTCTCGCCTCTCATCTACTTTCTCAACCGCGGATCAAGCGCGTCGCGCAGCCCATCGCCGACGAACGAGAAACTGAGCATGATCAGGGCAATCATGAGGGTAGGAAGCAATCCCATGTGCCAGTAGACGCGGATGTAGGCGAAGGAAGCGCCGACCATCTTGCCAAGGCTGGCAGTTGGCTCATTAATGCCAAGACCCAGGAAGCTCAGCCCGGCTTCGGTGAAAATAGCGGTAGGGATGCCGAGAGTGACGGCGATGATCAGGGGGGTGAGCGCATTCGGCAACAGATGGCGCCAGGCAATCTGGAACGGCGGAATGCCCAGAGCGCGCGCAGCTTCGATGAATTCTTTCTCGCGCAGCGCGAAGAGTTGAGCGCGGGTAAGGCGGCAGATATCGACCCATCCAATCAGCGCGATCGCCAGAATGACATTGAACACACCACCGCCAAGGATCGAGATCAGGAACAACGCAAACAACAACTGCGGGATAGCGGTGAACAGTTCAACCGTGCGCATCACGAAGAAATCGACCCATCCCCCCAGGAAACCCGCGCACAGCCCCAGGGTCGCACCGATGACCAGTGCAATCGCCTGCACTGAGATGCCGACGATTAGCGAGGTGCGCACGCCGTGAATCAAGCGCTTCAGCATATCACGCCCGACATCGTCGGTGCCTAGGATGTATCCCGCTTCGCCGGGGAACTTGCGTGCGTCGATGGGGCGGGCAAAGTTCGGTTGCGGCGCCAGAATGTCGGCAAACACGCCGACAAATACCAATACCCCAACCACGATCAGTGCTCCCATTGCCAATTTGTTTTTGGAGAAGCGGATGGCGGCGTCGCGCCAGAGATTGCTGGGAGGGCGCGAAATGATCGAGTCAACGGCAGTGACGGCGTCCTTCGAGATAACTGCACTCATAGCCTGCTTGTGTCGTGGTTCAGGTGAGTTTCACCCGTGGATCAATAACAGTGTAGAGCAGATCGGTTATTAGGTAGACCAGTCCCCAAAGCACGGCAATCAGCAGCACTAACGCCATGATCATCGGGTAATCGCGGTCGAGGACGCTTTCGACAAAAAACTTGCCCAGTCCTGGCACGCGGAACATTGTTTCGACGAAGATCGTGCCGGTGATCAGGTCTGGAATGCGCGGACCAAGCACCGTAATAATCGGAATGAGCGCATTCTTGATGGCGTGGCGCATGACCACCATGCGCTCAGCCAGCCCTTTGGCGCGGGCTGTCCGAATATAATCCGCCGTGAGGACATCGACCAGACTTGCGCGAGTGTAACGGGCGGCAATACCCATCGGTCCCAGTCCTAATGCGATCATTGGCATAATGACCTGCCGCCAGTCCTCGCCCCATCCGCCAAGCGGCAACCACTGCAGTTCAACCGCAAAGACGAGGATCAGCCACAGCGCAATCACAAAGTTTGGCACCGTTAGACCAAGCGTGGCGATGAAGGTCACGACATAATCCAGGATGCTGTTCTGTTGCACCGCCGCCAGAATGCCGAGCAGGATGCCGCTCCCAAGCGCCACGATGACCGTAATGCCGCCCAAGGTCATGCTGACAGGCCAGGTGCGCCCGATCACCTGTGCGACGGTTTCAGTCGGACTGGAGAATGAATACCCGAAGTCGCCACGCAGCGCATTTGCCATGTAGTTGATGTACTGAATATGCAGCGGTTGATCAAGACCATATTTACGCAAAATATTTTCTTTTGCAGCGGGCGGCAACGGCATATTCGGCTCATCGAACGGTCCGCCCGGCGTGGCGTGCATGAGCAGAAACGCAACTATCGACACTAGAATGAACACGAACGCGAGCCCTGCCAGCCGCTGGGCAACATACGCGACCATATGCTACTCCGTTATCGGGAGTCAGGAAAGCAGTTCAAATGCCTCGTCGAGGCAGGTCTTAGACCTGCCCCGACAGGGCTTCTGGTCTCAATCCTCTACTTCGGCGGCGCCTTGCGATATTTCGTGACCTCTTTGCTAATATACAGCGTCTGCAGCGAGTCGCTCATTGACGAGAAGCCAGGCCATTGCAGCCCAGAGAATCCTGCGATATTCGGCTCGAAGCACTCGCCGACCACATACGGCTTGTAGATGTCGGCAACGGTGCGGTGGTAAATGAAGACCGCCGGCGCCTCCTCGCAGAGCAACCGTTCGGCTTCCTGGAAGATCTTAATGCGCTCTTCCTGATCGGTCATCTCTGATGCCTTCAGCACCATCTCGTCATATGTCTTATTGAACCAGTTGTGTCGTCCGGTGCTGAGCCAAACGCCAAGCATATTCGACGGATCGAGAAAGTCGATGCCATACGACACCATGCCAAACTGGATCTGCGTCGGCTTAGCGTTGAGCGCGTCCATGAAGGTCTTGAACTCTTTGTTCGAGACCTCGACTTCGATGCCATACTCCTGCGTGATTGCCGCCGCAATCGCTGCTGCGAGCGCCTGCCGAATCTGCGGCTCGTTGCGCAGCCAGAGGGTCAGCTTGGGGAAGCCCTTCCCTCCCTCATAGCCAGCCTCCTTCAACAGCCTGCGCCCGAGTTCTGGATCATACCGCTGGATATCCTTCAACCCTTCGGAATTCGACCCTGGGAAGCCGGGCATCAAAAACGAATATGCCGGGATGCCCTGCAACGGCGTGATGATTGTCTTGATCAGCGTGTCACGATCCACAATGTGGCTAAACGCCTTGCGCACCCGCACGTCGTTGAACGGCGGATTCTGGCAGTCGAAGAAGAGATAATCGGTGCGGAAGTCGCCCGTCGTCAGGCGCACCTGCTTCAACAGTTCGGGATCGCGGGCGATGATTTCGTTGTCAGCGGTCTGCAACTGCTCGCCGGTCACGCGGTCCACCTCGCCTGCCTGGTACCCGGCGAACATCGCTTCCGGTCGCGCCGCAATCTGGATAACGCGCTCAACGCGCGGGCGGTTTGTTCCTCTGTAGGTTGGATTGATCTCAAACACCACCCGCTCGCCAGGCTTGAACTCTTTCAGCAGATACGGTCCGCACGAAATCGCTTTTGCCGGATCGGCGGTGTAAAGGCCGGATCCGAATTCCTTCAGTTTTGCGGCGCTCAGCACTTCGCTGTAGATCAGTTTTGCAGGCAGGAAGGGCGCTGGCGTTTCGGTTTCGATCACCAGCGTGTGCTTGTCTTTGGCAGTGACCCCCAGTTGCTCCAGCGGCAGTTCGCCGGCAACGCACTTGTCCCAGTTCTTGATCGCTCCTGGCGCGCTGTAGTACCAGGCAAAGTCCCAGGCGTGCTTCGGATCGGCGGCATAACGGAAGGTCGCTACGAAGTCTTCCGCCGTCACCGGCGTGCCATCGCTCCAGACAAGGTTGGGATCCAGGTTAAACGTCCAGACCTTACCGGTCTCGTCCGACGACCATGAAAGCGCAGCGCCCGGTTGCACCTGGAAGTCCTTGTTCAGGCGCACCAGCGTATCGCCGGTCAGATTCGTAATGCTGCCGAAACCGCCCGACTTGTAAATCGTTTCCATCTGGTTGGGGCTGGTAAAATCGGCGGTAATGTCGAAGTAGACGACAAATGCCTGATGCTCCAGAGGTGCAGCATCTGCTGGCAGGGTCACTCCAAGCGAGTTCTTAACCGCGCCCGCTGGCGCTACAGTCGGCGCTGGCGCCGTGGTGGGAGGCGGCGTCGGCTGGACCGGCGCCAATGTTGGAGCGGTTGTTGGCGTCGGGAGGGGTAAGGGCGACGAGGTGGGGGCAGTGGTCACTCCGCCGCCGCAGGCGGCAAGCGCTGCTGAGCCGACGCCAACGGCAGCGGCGCGCAGAAACGCGCGCCGCGTTAACCGGGTCCTGGAGTTGTTGTCCATAAGCTGTCATTCCTTTCCGTATGCTGAAACGCGGGGAATCTATCACGCTGCGCGCCGAAGCGCAACGTTTCCTTTGCACTGCGGCTGATACGCCGCAACGTGAAGAGCGAGGAGGAGTCTGTTCTGCGGTTCGTGGTCATGGGTGCGTCAAAACTACGCCTATGCGGCGTATTGACGGCTTCCTGGACGTCGCAGGATTAGGCTGGAATTATCGGTGTCGGGAACATTCACCTGAAGTATAGAGTAATTAAGAAAAATGATAACATTACCTGGATCGCTTGTCAATGCCAGGTCAAGGGATAACTGCTCGCGCTCTAAGGGCGATCGCCTGCTATTCCTTATAGGAGGAGAAATGTAAGCATCTTGTTCGTATTCCGATGTCTTGTCTCCTCTCATTCCTCTCTCTCGAATGTGGGCTTTTAGTGTGCGAAGCAGGTTTGCCACGTCTTGACGCTCTTTTTGCCCCTCATCCCCCCTTCCCCCTTCTCCTACCAGGGGGGAAGGGGGCGGGAGGGCGGCCTGATGCCTGAAACGAACGATGCAATGCACAGGCGTACCGGAGAACCCAGTAAGGCCCGATATCCCCTGTGTGGCGGTGCGGGGGTGCAGCGCGCCATGCCTCTGTGGTTAGCGGCAGACGGATCCGCCTGCCACCTGGGCGGCCTGTCCCGCCCGCGCCAGAAGGCGTGCGATCTCGCTGCGCGCTACATGTGCTACACTGCTCACGAGCGTAGAAGGGCGCAGCAGGCGCACACCGCGCTTGGAAGGCACAGGCGCTGACGCCACATACGAATGAGGGAAACATGGCTCCACAAGGGTACTATCGCTGGCCGACAATTCATGGCGACACTGTGGTCTTTGTTTGCGAAGATGATCTCTGGTCGGTTCCGGCGTCGGGCGGCGTAGCGCGACGGCTGACCGCCAACCCCGGCAGCGTCCAGTCGCCGGCGCTGTCGCCAGACGGCGCGCTCCTGGCATTCGTCGGGCGCGATGAGGGACCGGGCGAGGTGTTTGTGATGCCCGCCGAAGGCGGCGAGGCGCGCCGACTGACATTTCTTGGCTCGACCTTGCGGATCTGCGGCTGGAGTCGCGATGGCCGCGAGATTCTGTTCGCCAGTTCCGCCAACCTGCCATTTTCGCGGATGGCATTGCTCTACGCCATCAGTGCCGATGGCGGCGAACCGCGACTCCTGCCGACCGGTCCGGCGGTCACAATCTCCTACGGGCCGACCGGCGGCGCGGTGATCGGACGAAACGAGATCGACCCGGCGCGCTGGAAGCGGTATCGTGGCGGACGTACTGGCGATGTGTGGATCGACCCGGACGGAACGGGCGAGTGGCGGCGCCTGATTGCGCTGCCGGGCAATATCGCCATTCCCCTGTGGGTCGGGGAACGCATCTATTTTGTGTCTGACCACGAGGGGGTTGGCAACCTCTATTCCTGCCTGCCAACCGGTGAAGACCTGCGGCGTCATACCTGGCACCGCGAGTATTACGCGCGCTTCCCGTCCACCGACGGACGGCGGATCGTGTATCATGCTGGCGCCGATCTGTATCTGTTCGATCCTGCCACCGACACATCGCGCAAAATCGAGATCGAACTGTACAGCCCGCGCACGCAGCGCAAGCGTCGTTTTATCGATCCGGCGCGGTTCCTTCAAAGCATCGCGCTGCATCCTGAGGGCCATTCACTCGCTGCCGTCGTGCGCGGCAAACCGTTCACTTTCGGCAATTGGGAAGGTGCAGTGCTGCAGCATGGCGATCCCGGCGCCGTGCGCTATCGCCTGGCTGACTGGCTGCCCGACGGCAGGCGGATGGTAGTGGTCAGCGATGCGGCTGGCGAGGAGATGCTCGAAGTCCATCCTGTCGCGTTCGGCAACGGCGCGCCAAAGGCGGCATCCGATGATGCTGCCGCTTCCGGCGCGACGTTTTCCCCGTTTGATGAACCAGTGCGCCTGGAGGGGCTTGATATTGGTCGCCCCTTGGCGCTCGCCGTCTCGCCCAAAGCGCCGCTTGTCGCTCTCGCCAATAACCGGAATGAACTGTTGCTCGTCGATCTGACCGAGCGCACCATGCGATTGCTGGACCGGAGCCGGTATGCTCCGATGCTGGGCATCGCCTGGTCGCCGGATGGGCGCTGGCTGGCGTATGGCTTCTGGGAAACGCAACAGACGTCGGTGATCAAACTGTGCGAGGTCGCTACCGGAACGATCACGCCGATCACTCGACCGGTGCTGATCGATTGTTCGCCGGCGTTCGATCCGGAAGGGAAATACCTCTACTTCATCTCCTACCGCGATTTCGAGCCGGTCTACGACGATATGCATTTCGACCTCGGCTTCCCCCGCGGGGCGCGTCCATTTCTGGTGACGCTGCGCGCCGACCTGCGCTCGCCATTCGTGCCGGGACCGCATCCGCTCGAGCAGGCGGCGCCGAAGCCGTCAAGCAACGAGGGGAAGCCTGCGAACGAGGCGAGCGGCGAAGCGGCTCCGACTGAGCGAGCAGCGAAAGAAACGGCAAAGTCTGAGTCGACGATCAGCATCGATCTGGAAGGGATTGCAAACCGGGTAGTAGCGTTTCCGCTGCCGGTCGGCCGATACGGCCAGATCGCCGGGATTCCCGGCAAGGCGCTCTATACGGTTTTTCCGGTCGAAAGCGCGCTTGGTCAGTCCCTCATGCCGGGCGACTCTGCGGCAGCGCGCGGGCGCCTCGATGTCTACGATTTTGAGACGCTTAGCAGCGAAACACTGGTCGACGGCGTATCCTCGTTCCGCCTGTCGAATGACTCAAAGACGCTGATGTACCGCGCTGGCAATCGGGTGCGCGTGATCAAGGCGGGTGAAAAGCCCAAGGACAACAGCAGCGAGCCGGGGCGGAAGAGCGGCTGGATTGATCTCTCGCGCATCAAATTGATGATTTCCCCGCCCGCCGAATGGGCGCAGATGTACCGCGAAGCCTGGCGGTTGCAGCGCGACCATTTCTGGACGCCGGATATGTCAGGGGTGAACTGGCTGGCGGTCTACCATCGGTATCTGCCGCTGCTGGATCGGGTCGCCACGCGCGGCGAGTTTTCCGATCTTCTGTGGGAGATGCAGGGAGAACTGGGCACGTCGCACGCTTACGAGTATGGCGGCGACTATCGCCCGGAACCGCGGTACAGTCTGGGCAAGTTGGGCGCCGATCTGCGCTACGACGCTGAAACCGACAGTTATGTGGTCGAGCGCATTATCTCCGGCGATGTGTGGGACGAACACGCCAGTTCGCCGCTAGCGCGCCCTGGCGTCAACATTGCGCCGGGTGATCGCCTGATTGCAGTTGGCAGCCGACGCGTCGGGCGGAGGGTCTCGCCGCACGAGTTGCTGGTCAATCAAGCAGGGAATGACGTACTGCTGACGTTCGTAAAAGCTGACGGGACGCTCCGCACAGTGACGGTCAAGGCGCTGTACGATGACACGCAAGCGCGCTACCGGGAATGGGTGGAACGCAACCGAAAGAAGGTGCACGACGCAACGAACGGACGAGTCGGGTATCTGCACATCCCCGATATGCACGCTTCTGGATACGCCGAGTTTCATCGCGGCTTTCTTGCCGAGGTGACGCGCGAAGGGTTGATTGTCGATGTGCGGTATAATTCAGGCGGCTTTGTATCGCCGTTGATTGCGGAAAAACTGGCGCGCAAGCGGTTGGGGTACGATGTCTCACGCTGGGGCGAACCGGCGCCCTACCCGCCCGAGTCGGTGCTGGGACCAATGGTGGCGATTATCAATGAGGCTGCCGGTTCCGATGGCGATATCATCAGCCATGTGTTCAAAATGATGAAACTCGGGCCGCTGATCGGCAAGCGCACCTGGGGCGGCGTGATCGGCATCACCCTTCGTGATACCCTGATTGACGGCGGGGTGACGACACAGCCAGAGCATTCCTTCTGGTCGGCGGAGGTTGGCTGGCAACTGGAGAACCATGGCGTCGAACCGGATATTGAAGTCGAAATGCGACCGCAAGACTACGTAGCGGGCGCCGATCCGCAGCTCGAACGTGCTATTGCCGAGGTGCTGCGCCTGATGAGCGCCAACCCGCCCCGGCTGCCGGAGTTTGGCGAGCGACCGCGCCTGCCGCTGCCGGGAGAGGAGCGTGATGAAGGAACGTTCGGACGCTGACCGTTGGGACACGCTGACGCATTCGTTTGATAGAGCCACGGAGGCACAGCGAACACAGAGCGTGGATTATTCGTGTCCTTGCTGACGTGTATGCGCCGCAAGAGGTGCGCGGCAAGAGGTGTGTAGATCATTCGTGTCCTTGCTGACGTGTACGCCCAATGCATTCGTTTGCCCGTCAGCACAACTACAGAGGCCAGAGAACACAGAGGGGACCATTCGTTTACTCGTTGACCCATTCGTTTATTCGTTGACCCATTCGCTATGCCGGGCATTTCGTTCGATCGCGCAGTCGATTACTACGACGCAACTCGCGGTTATCCGCCAGGCATTGCAGAACGTTTGCGAGATGCGATGGTTGCAACGCTCCAACTGAGCCAGAACGCGCGGTTGCTCGAAGCGGGCGTTGGAACAGGACGAGTTGCGCTCCCTTTTATTGAGGCAGGGTATTTCTATGTCGGCATCGATCTCTCACGACGCATGATGGGACGACTACGCCAGAAACTCAATGGGCGCACCCATCAGGCGCACCTGGTGTGCGGCGACGTTATGCGGCTGCCGGTGTCCGATGCTGCTTTCGATGTGGTGATTATGGTCCACGTTCTGCATCTGGTAGAGGACTGGCGGCAGGCGCTAGACGAAGCGCAGCGCGTATTGCGTCCGGGAGGCGCTATTGTGCTTGCCAGCGATGAGCGCGACGGGCAGGACGACGATCTCCCGACGCCGCGTGCGCAGGTGCAGAGCGCATGGTCGGCAATCTTAGACGAGCTGAACGTTCCGCCGGAGCAGCGGCGAGACGGCGCGCCGCACACTCTGGACGAACGGTTCCAGAAGCACCTGGAGACATCTGGCGCAAACGTGCAACGCCTGACGTTGCTCACGTATCGTCAGTCTCCTCAGACGGTGCGTGCTGTAGCGCAGCGCTACCAGGAGCGGATGTACAGCAGTTGCTGGATATTGCCCGACGAGACCCACGCGGAGGCGGCGCGGCGGTTACAGCGCTGGGTTGAGAGTCATCCCGATCCCGATGCAGTGCATGAGCCTCCGGCGCGGATCGATGCGATCATTGCGCGGTGGGGCTAGAGGGCTCCTCGGAGCAGAATAAAAGGAGGGCATGCGCCCCCCTTCACCTCTCCGTGGAGGTTGCAGTGTCACTTGTCGCCGCGTCCGGAGGATGCGGTGTTGACGTGGAGCAGCGCATAGAGCGGGCAAAAACCGGTGACCGCGCTGATGATCAACAACACGGCGATGACTGTGAGCGCAATCTGCCAGATGCCGGTCAGACCGAAGAAGCCGAACAGGAACAGCAACAACCCGACGCCGAGACGAATGTCGCGATCAAAGACGCTTTCATTGACAGGCAGCACGATGTCCCCCTTCTAGGATGTCGTTGATTGACGGCAACCTTGTGCGGTTCATCACAAAGAACCGACGCTTCTAGTATACACGTCTAGGCGGATGTGTTGTAAAATTCTTCACAATCTCGAGTGGTGATCTCTTAACCAAAGGAAGGACCATGCAAGACACAATCGTTTTCACCCGGGGCGTTCCGCCAACCGAAGCATTTCCGACAGCGCAGATCGCCGAATGTTTGGCAGCGGCGGTCGAAAGCGATGCGGCAGTCGTGTTGCAGTACGGTCAGCAAGCTGGCTACGCGCCGTTGCGGTCGTTGCTCGCCGCCGAGTACGGGGTCAAAGACAACGAAATTATGGTTGCCAATGGATCGCTGCAACTGCAGGATCTGCTGGCAGCGCATCTGGTTCGCCCTGGCATGACCGTCCTCACGGAGCAGCCCAGTTATGATCGCGCTATCACAACATTCCGGCGGCGCGGTGCGCGGGTTGTCGGCATTCCTCTTGAAGCGGACGGGCTCGACGTCATGCGCCTGGAAGCCGAGGTCAAGCGTCAGACGCCGGCGTTCCTCTACACTGTGCCCGACTTCCAGAATCCGGCTGGCGTCACGACATCTCTGGAGAAACGACGCGCCATCCTGGAGATTGCCGAACGGTACGGATTCTGGGTGATTGAGGATATTCCCTACCGCCTGCTGCGCTACCGGGGCGAAAGCGTGCCGATGATGCGCGAGATCAATCCGAGCCGGGTTATCACGATCACGTCGTTCAGCAAACTCCTCAGCCCCGGTATGCGGGTCGGGTATATGGTTGCACCATCGTCACTGGTAGCAGCGGTGACGAAAGAAGGCGAGAACACTTACCTGTCGCCAGTGCTGCCGACGCAGGCTGCAGTTGCCGAGTTCATCCGGCGCGGTTGGATGGCGCCGAACATTGAGCGTCTGAAGGAACTGTACCGACCGCGCTGGGAAGCAATGATGAGCGCCGTGCGACGCTATCTGAAAGGCGTTGTCGCTTCTGAACCGGATGGCGGCTTCTTTGTGAGCGTCACCCTGCCAGCAGATGCCAATACCCGCAACCTCGTCGCCCGCGCAAAGGAGATCGGTCTGGTGCTGACCGAAGGGCAGGCATTCTTCGCCGATCCCGACGAAGGTCCGGCGCCGGATGGTGAGCGCTTCGTGCGATTGCCATTCTGCGCTGTGACGCCGCAGCAGATCGATGAGGGGGTGCGTCGCCTGGCGTCGCTGCTCTAAAGACGATCGGGGCGCGGCGGCGCTACGGTTGAGGCGCGCCGCGTCCCGATGAACTTCAGGATGGTTCATTGTTGATTGCAAGGAGATACCCTTTCCCGCGCACGTTGAGGATATAGCGCGGCGAACTGGGGTCGGGCTCCAATTTCTGGCGCAGGTGATGGATGTGGGGTTTGATCAACTCACCCGCCTCCAGGTCGCTGGCGTCGTACCCCTGAGCGCACTTGACGAGCTGGCTGTACGATAGCATCGTACCGGCGTGCTCCGCAAGGCAGAGCAGCACGCGGAACTCGGTTGGCGTCAGCGCCAGCGTGCGCCCGCCAAGAGTGGCGACCTGACGCCATGTGTCAAGCTGCAACTGACCAATAACAATTGTGCGCTCCGCTTGCGGTGCTGGCGGCGTCTCAACCGTGGCAGCGACGGAGCCGCGCAACTCCTGAACCGCCGCATCGACCGCATTCAGCAGATCGCGGCGGCGCTTCTCGGCAGCATGCGCCTGCAACGCCGCTCGAACGCGCTCAAGCACCTGCGACGGCTCGGTGTTCTTCAACAAATAGTCGAAGATGCCGTAGCGCAACCCTTCGATGGCGGTTTCGAGCGAGCCGTGCCCTGTCAGAATGATGACTGCCGTATCGGGATGACGGGTGCGGGCGGCTGCCACAACTTGCATCCCATCAATGCCGGGCATCTTAAGATCAACAATCAAGAGATCGAACGTTTGCTCGTCAAGGAGCGCAATCGCTTCGGCGCCGCTGGAAGCAGTCGTCACCTCATAGCCAGCGCGGGTCAGCATTGCGCCCAGCGTCAGCCGAATATTGGCTTCATCATCAACCAGCAGTATCCGCTCTGACTGGCTCATAGCATGTCCCCCTTCACAGGCGCGCTGCACATACGGCGCCATCGAACAAATGCACCGTCTGTTCAATGGATGGTAGCACTAAAGGTGGATGGATGTCAACTCATGATTGTGAGATGGAAACTTTTGCCTGAAAAACATCTAGCAATCGCCTGCCTTTTATAGTATACTAAAAAAGGTTGAGACGTATCTTGTGACAAAATCCACAATCGACGGGACGAAGTGAAGAGAGAAGCCGACCCGGAGAGGCTCCTCCCACGCGCGCAGGAAGCCGACGTCGGCGGAAGCGTTTTTGTTTTTGGCGCAAGCCGCTGATGGGTGAGGTCGCTGGCGACCCTTAGTTCAATAAGGAGGCAGGTCAATGATCGACCAGAGCGTGCGTTTGCTGCTTGAGGGAGTGATCGATACGCCTCTCAAACTGCAACTGGTGCTTATGTTTGCTGAGCATCAGCATTTGCGCGCCACCGCTGCGCAGGTGGCAGACCGGATCTACCGTGATATCTGGAGCACGCGCGAGGCGCTGCGGGAACTGGCGGAGAGCGGGGTGCTTTGCGAAACGAACACGCCGGATGGTCCCGTGTATTCGTTCTGCCCGTCACGCGACCTGGCAGAGTCTATTCAGCGGTTGATACAGTGCTACAACGAGCCGCTGGAGCGTGATCTGATCCATCGCACGCTGCGCGAGATAGCCGGAGATGCGCCCTATCGTCGGGCGGTTCAGATGGGTATCGCGTTTGAAAGCCTGAGCTTCTAGAAGTCTGGAGCAGTATGTCTGAGTTGTTCAAGAAAAAGCGCGACTGCACTTCTCCCGATAAGCGCGATCGTGTGCCTCCTGGTCAGTACGTTACGGAGAAGTTTCCTGTTCTTCACTATGGCGAGGTTCCGATCTACCACGATGTCGAAAAGGATTGGGACCTGCGCGTCTGGGGTGAAATTGAGGCGCCGGCGCGCTTCAGTTTTGCAGAGTTCCGCGCTCTGCCGACAATAGCGATTACAACTGATATCCACTGCGTGACCCGCTGGAGTAAGCTTGATACCCACTGGGAAGGCGTGCAGTTCAGAGAGTTTCTTAAGCACATCCCGCCGCTCAAGCCGTCTGCCAGGTATGTGATGGCGCACTGTGAGCACGGCTTTACGACGAATGTGCCGCTTGATGTGCTGTTGGAAGACGATGCGCTGCTGGCGTACAAATATGAGGGTAAGGAGTTGACGCCGGAGCATGGTTACCCGCTGCGCCTGCTGACGCCGCGCAAGTATTTTTGGAAGAGCGCCAAGTGGCTGCGCGGCATTGAGTTCATGGCTGAGGATCGCCCCGGTTTCTGGGAGCGCTACGGTTACCATAATAACGCCGATCCCTGGAAGGAAGAACGGTACGCGGAGGAGTAGGCTTTCCCCTCATCCCCCCTTCTCCCACAAGGGGTGAAGGGAGTGTGTGCGCGTCCTGACGCCCCTTTTTTCCCCCTCATCCCCCTTTCCCCCTTCTCCCACGAGGGGAGAAGGGGGAGTTTACGCATCCTGACGCTCAAACCGGGCGATGCAATATGAGGGCTTGCCCAAAAATCGACACTTGCGAGCTTCTCCCCCCCTCCTTGATGGGGAGGGGCAGGGGGCTCTTAAGGGTAGAGTTTTCCGGGTGCGAGGGGCGTTTTCGGCATCCCGACGCCTTTTTCCCCCTCATCCCCCCTACCCCCTTCTCCCATAAGGGGAGAAGGGGGAGGTTGCACACCCTGGCGCTCAAAACAGGCGATGCAACATAAGGGCTTGAGAAAAATCTACACTTGTGAGGGGGCAGAGGGTGGGGGTGCGCTGGCATCCCCCCATCCCCCTTCTTGAGAGAAGGGGGAGTTGGGGTATCCTGTTGCCCGAAATGGGCAATGCAACGTAAAGGCTTGCTAAAAAATCCACACCTGTGAGAGGAGACAGGATGTGGACGCGGATTCACACGGATGGAACGGGTTCGCGCGGATTCGTCCGTTGTGGAAGAGAACCGATCCGTATCCATCCGTCTTGATCTGTGTAATCCGTGTGCTCCATACACTGCGTAAACCCTTGGTGAGCGCATCGAACCGCCAGGTGTTCACACGTCCTGATAATTCACGACTGCACCTCCTGATCGTCGCCCGGGTCGACTCCATGCGGGTTTCCAGAGCGTATAATAAATATATATGAGCTCGCATACTATGATGCGTTTTTGCGCCTTTTGCGGCGCTGATCTGCCCCCCGGCGAGCCGCGCTTCTGTATCGAGTGCGGTCAACCGGTTGAGCAGTTTGCGCTCAGCGAAGAGACCGTTCCTGCGGCGACCGGACCCACGGTGCGCCTAGCGAATGCGCGCACTGCCCAGGCAGTGATTGGCGGCACGGTCAAACTCCCGTCGTCAGGGGCGACGCCACCGGGGTTGTGGTTTGCGCCCGAGTTGCCCGGTCCTGATGATATCGTCGCCGTGTATGCGCCGCTGCGCGCGATTGTCGGCGGATGGAGCGGATTGGTCGAACACGGCTGGAAGAAATGCGGTCAGGAATGGGCTGCTGAGGGCGTCAACCGCACGCTGGTGCGCTTTGTGGTCGAGCGCACGTGGTTCGCGGCGCCGGGGGCAGCGCACAACCTGCGCCTGATCGTGCAGATTAGCGCTGTGGCGCATGCCGATGAAGGACGCACCCGACGCGGGTTTCGCTACCGGATCGGCGCCGACCCGCCGATGGATGTGGCGGCTGCCTGGTGGGTCGATGGGTCTACGCCGCGTTTCGATCTGCCCGTGCCGCAGATTCAGATCATGGCGCCGCCGCGCATTGGGCGCGTGTCGGATTTCCCTGAGACCGTGCGCCGCATGAATGCACGCGAGGCGGAAGCGTGGGCGCGGCAGGGGGAAGTTCACGGGCTGTTCCGCATGCCCAACAGCGCACAACAGCGCACCCCGGTCGGGCGCGGCATTCCGCTGCTCGAAGTCTCACCGCTGGGCGCATGGCTGCGGCTCGGCGGCGCAGTCGGGCAGCTCTGCCGTGTGCAGATGTTTCGTCCGCTCGTCTGCGACGCGACTGCCTGGAAGCGTCTCAAACCGCGCATCGTTCAGGAAGCGGCGGATCTTGGTCTCGATATGAATACAGACGCGATCATCGAGTGGTGGCTTGATCGTGAAGGGTACGACGGAGCGGTGTTCGAGCGCGATGCACATCCGTATGGCGGCGGTCGAGCCGTGATCGCCTTCCGCCGCAGTCAGATCGCCATGATTGAAGGATAGAGGAGAAGCACACCCATGCCACGACCCAAACGCACCCGTGCAGCGCAGGCCGCTTCTGCGCCACAAGAGGGGCCGGCGCTGCGCATTGCCATGATCGCATCGGAATGCGCGCCGTTTGCCAAGACTGGTGGACTGGCGGACGTGGTGGGTTCGCTGCCGAAGGCGCTGCGTGCGCTGGGGCACGACGTAATTGTTATCATGCCGCTCTATGGCATCATCAACCGCGAACGCTACAATATTCGCCCGTTCCTGGCGCCGATGGGCGTCTGGATGGGCGACACCGAAGAATGGTGCGCCGTTCACACGACCACGCACGATGGTGTGCCGATCTTTTTCATCGAGTTCGAGAAGTATTTTGCGCGTCCTGGCTTGTACCACGATGCCAATTATAACGATTATCCCGATAATCCGCGTCGTTTCGGGTTCCTCACTCGCGCTGGGTTGCAACTCTGCATTGATATGGGCTTTCGCCCTGACATCGTGCATGCCCACGACTGGCAAACGGCGCTGGCAGCGGCGTACCTCAAAATCTGGCACTGGAACCATCCGGTGCTTGGCGGCGCAGCTAGCGTACTGACCATTCACAATATCGCCTATCAGGGCGTGTACGATGCGTCCCACTACCCGTACCTGGGGTTGCAATGGAGCAATTTCACGCCCGACAAGTTCGAGGATCACGGGCGGATCAATTTTCTCAAAGGCGGCATTCAGTACTCCGATATGCTCAACACGGTCAGCCCGACGTATGCGAACGAGACGCGCACCCCCGAAGGCGGGCACGGGCTGGCGATGTATCTGAACGACCGCGGCAGTGCCTACCGCGGCATCCTGAACGGCGTCGATTATACGCAGTGGAACCCGGAGACCGATCCGCTCATCCCGGCGCGCTACAGCGCCAGTAACCTGGCGGGCAAGGCGATCTGCAAGCGCGAATTGCAATTGCGGATGGGACTTGAGCCTAATCCCAACATCCCAATCGTGGGCGTGGTCAGTCGTCTCGCGTACCAGAAAGGTCTTGACCTGCTGGCAGGCGCGATTGAGGGTCTGGTGCAGAATGCGCTGGTACAGTTCGTCATCCTGGGCGCCGGCGACAAGGGGCTGGAGGGATACTATGGTCTGCTGCCGCTGCGTTTCCCTGGTCGGATTGGCAGTTTCATCGGCTATGACAATCAACTGTCGCACTGGATCGAGGCAGGCAGCGACTTTTTTGCCATGCCGTCGCGCTATGAGCCGTGTGGGCTGAACCAGATGTACTCGCTGCGCTACGGGACGCTGCCGATTGTGCGTGCAACCGGCGGGCTGGAAGATACCGTGCAGCAGTACGACGAACGCACCGGCGAGGGCACCGGCTTCAAGTTCTATGAACCGAGCGCTCATGCGGTCTACTACACCATCGGTTGGGCGATCAGCACCTACTTCGACCGACCGCACCACATGCAGCAGATGATCCAGAGGGCGATGGCGCAGGACTTCTCGTGGGAGCGCAGTGCGAAGGAGTATGTGCAGTTGTACCGCGATGCCATTGCACGCAAACGGGGAGTAGGGTGACCATGCTCGAACAGGTCGATCTGACGCTTTCGCTCAGCAAGCGCGATTACCGTCAGCGCCTTGTTGATCTCCAGATGCGTCTCTACGACATGGAACAGGCGCTGTTCGAGGCGCGTATTCCGGCGCTGTTCGCCTTCGAGGGCTGGGCTGGCGCCGCCAAAGTGCGCACGATCAGCGCCATTACCCGACGGCTCGATCCGCGCGGCCTGCGCGTCTATTCAATCACGCCGCCGCGCACGTATGAGATGCAGTACCCGTGGCTCTACCGCTTCTGGCTGAAAACGCCGAGTTATGGTCAGATCGCCATTTTTGATCGCTCATGGTACCGCCACGTGCTCGAAGAGCGCATCCATCGCGAACTGAGCGTCGCCGACTGGCGCGCGCGGTGCGAGGATATTGTAGCGTTCGAGCGACAACTGGCCGATGATGGCGCTGTCATCCTGAAGTTCTGGCTGCACATATCGCAGCGCGAGCAGAAGCGACGGTTCAAGAAGCTGCTCAGCGACAAGACGACCGCCTGGCAGGTGACCGAGGAGGACCTGTGGCAACATCGCCACTACGAACGGGTGCGCGATGTGGTCGAAGACATGATTGCACGCACCGACACCCCGTATGCGCCCTGGATCATTATTCCGGCGACCTGCGGGCGCTACGCGCGCGTGGCGGCGTTCGAGGCGATCCTGAGCGCACTCGAAGCGCGCATCGGGAGGCGACCAGTCATTGAGGCTAATGCCGAAGCCTGCGAAGAACTGCTCGACTCGCGCGGCACGTCCTTCCGCCGCAGTCTCGATGTGTTGCGCACCCGCGGTGCGCGCCCGATGCCGCCAGTCGGCAATGACGCTCCCAATGGACCACCTGCAAGCGTCTCGCCGTTGCCGACCGGCATCAGCATCCTCCGGCGCGTTGATTTGAGCCAGCGTCTCGATCCCCAGAAGTACAGTCGAAAGCTCAACAAGCTGCAAGCCAAACTGCGTCTCCTCGGCTTTCAGGTCTATGTGCAGAAGCGTCCGGTCGTGGTGGTCTTTGAGGGATGGGATGCCGCCGGAAAAGGGGGAACGATCCAGCGCATCACCGAGAAACTCGATCCGCGCAGTTATGTGGTGCATGCGATTGCCGCACCGACCGGCGAGGACAAAGCGCACCATTACCTCTACCGCTTCTGGCGGCGGTTGCCGCCGCGTGGACAGATCGCCATCTTCGACCGCTCGTGGTACGGGAGGGTGTTGGTGGAGCGCGTCGAAGGGTTTGCCCGTCCAGAGGAGTGGCAACGCGCCTATGCCGAGATCAACGAATTCGAGCGGCAACTGGTCGAGTTTGGTACAATTGTCGTGAAATTCTGGTTGCACCTCAGTCCCGAGGAGCAGTTGCGGCGTTTTGAGGAGCGGCAATCAATTCCATATAAAGCCTGGAAGCTGACCGAGGAGGACTGGCGCAACCGCGAGAAGTGGCCGCAGTACGAGGCGGCGGCAGACGAGATGCTGCTGCGCACCTCAACGCCAGCCGCGCCGTGGACGATCATTGAAGCCGAGGACAAGCGGTTTGCGCGAATCAAGGCGCTGCGCACCCTGGTGCGGCGGCTGGAGGCGGAGTTGGGTCGGGTGAAACTGTAGGAGTCCGCTATGCGCCTGAGCGAAGACAAGATTCGCCGAATTGCCGAACGGCTGCACGATGAACTAGAGCAGCGCGGCCTGGTGAAATACAAAGATCCGCGCGGCGTGGCGCCAGGGATGGGGCGCGCTGCGCGCGTCAAGGCGATCTACGATTTCATCGTTGCCGACTTGAAGATCGAGGAAGAGATCGATGCCGAGGTCGAGCGCATTCTGAGCACCTACTCGCGCGAAATCAAAGGCACCGAGCGCGATATTCTCTTCCGCAAGCATAAAGAAGAAGTTGCGCGCAAACGGGGGTACATTCTGTAATTGGTGGCCGGGCAAAGGTGACGATCACGTGGGACGCGCAGATTTCGAGAGCGTCACCAGCAATCCCAGAGAGGTCAGCGCCGTTGGCAGGCGGGTGGACGTGACCGTCACTGTCACGTGTGGCCGTCTGTCACTCGTCACTGCCCGGCGCACTGCCTTCGCTCCCACGGGCGTATCAAAAACATGCTATAATATGCGAGGAATAGTGTGTTCTTCGCGTGGGCTGGTAGCTCAGTGGTAGAGCAGCGGTCTTTTAAACCGATGGTCGTGGGTTCGATCCCCACCCGGCCCACCACTCTCCCCCTCTCTTGATACGCCCTTCTCCACTCCGATGCCGCGCAAAAAGGTTGTCGGAACAACGTTTCTGTCTCAGGGCGTATGCCGCTAGATCTAGTCGCTGCTGGGATGTTATCCGGCAGTTGCCTACGGGGAGGGCGCTCCTATCATACACGCATCCGCCTCTGGAGCGGCGAGCGTCCACAGGGCGGCGCTCCTGCGCTGGCAAGACCACGGGCGCCCTTAGGCGTCCCGTTAGGCGAACCGGCGAAGAAACTGGAGGTTCGGGCATGGGACGGCAGGGTTGGTGAAGCGTGACGATGCGCTTTCATTCCGCCACAACCCAGGCGGCAACACTGCCGCGTAAAGAAAAGAAGGCTGGAGAGCGGTGACTCTCCAGCCTCGGCTTTGCTGCTCAGCAAAGCGCGGTCCTAGAAGTCCTCATCCGGCACCGACGGCGTGCGCGCACCGTTCTTCTTCGGCTCCGGCGCATCAGTGATCAGCGCGTCGGTCGTCAGAACGATGCCCGCAACGCTGACGGCGTTCTCCAGTGCGCTGCGCACCACCTTTGCCGGGTCGATGATGCCTGCCTGCATCAGATCAACATATTGGCCAGTCATCACATCAAACCCGTAGTGCGGGTTGTTGTGCGCGCGCTGCAGCGCGCGCACCTGATTCACGACTACCGAGCCATCCTCACCGGCGTTGATGGCCAACTGACGCAGCGGCTCCTCCAGGGCGCGGCGCAGGAGGTTCAGCGCCATGCGCTCTTCCTCGAACTGCGTCTGCACGTTGTCAAGCGCCGGGATGGCATTCAGCAGCGCAATGCCGCCGCCAGGCACAATCCCCTCCTCGACCGCAGCGCGGGTCGCGTTCAGTGCGTCCTCAACGCGCGCCTTGCGCTCCTTCAGCGCCGGTTCGGTCGGTGCGCCGACCTTGATCACTGCCACGCCGCCCGACAGCTTAGCGACGCGCTCCTGCAGCTTCTCACGGTCGTAGTCCGACGTGGTGGTTTCGATCTGCTGCTTCAGTTGCTTGATGCGCGCCTGGATCGCCTGCTTGTCGCCAAACCCTTCGACAATCACGGTGTTGTCTTTGTCCGACTTCACCCGGCGAGCGCGCCCAAGATCCTGCACTTTCGCGCTGTCGAGCTTGCGCCCAATCTCTTCGCTGATAACTGTGCCGCCAGTCAGGATGGCGATGTCCTGCAGCATGGCCTTGCGGCGGTCACCGAAGCCAGGGGCTTTCACCGCCAGCGGGTTGAGCGTGCCGCGCATCTTGTTGACTACCAGCGTCGCCAGCGCCTCGCCATCAACATCCTCGGCGATGATCACCAGCTCCTTCTTGCCGGTCGCCAATACCGCCTCGAGGACGGGCAACAGGTCGTTGACGGCGCTGATCTTCTTGTCGGTGATCAGGATGTACGGCTCGTCGATGACCGCTTCCATGCGGCTCGAGTCGGTGACGAAGTAGGGCGAGATGTAGCCGCGGTCGAACTGCATACCTTCGACCAGCTCATACTCTAGGGTTGTGCCCTTGCCCTCTTCGATCGTCACAACGCCGTCGTGCCCGATCTTGTCCATGATCGTCGCCAGCAGCTCGCCGATCTCCGGGTCCTGCGCAGAGATCGTCGCTACCTGGCGGATCTCGTCGCGGCTCTTCAGCGAAATCGCCTGCTCCTTGATGCGCGCAACCAGCGCCTCGCGCCCCTTGTCGAGACCACGCTTGAGGATCATCGGGTTGGCGCCAGCCGCCACCAGTTTCAGCCCTTCATCGATCATCGCCTGCGCCAGGACGGTTGCCGTCGTGGTGCCATCACCGGCGACATCATTCGTCTTGCTGGCGGCTTCCTTGAGCAGTTGCGCGCCCATGTTCTCGAAGGGGTCCTTCAGTTCGATTTCCTTGGCTACCGTCACACCGTCGTGCGTTACCGACGGAGAACCCCATTTCTTGCCCATCGCAACGTTGCGCCCGCGCGGACCGAGGGTGGTCTTGACAGCGAGCGCCATAGTATCTACACCGCGCTTAAGCGCTGTGCGCGCCTGCTCGTTGAAGATAATCTGTTTCGCCATAGGCTACGCCTCCTGGATGATGCCAAGAATATCGCGTTCCTGGAGAATCAGATATTCTTCATCATCAATCTTGAATTCGGTGCCGGAGTATTTGGCGAACAGGACCTGCTGACCTACCTCAACGCCGACCGGAATCAGCTTGCCGTCATCGGTGCGCCGACCCGGTCCTACAGCGATGACTTCGCCCTGCATGGGGCGTTCCTTGGTGGCAGTGTCGGGCAGGATAACGCCGCCCTTCGTTTTCTCTTCCTTAGGTTTGGGTTTGACAACCACCCGATCGCCTAACGGCTGGACATGCATAGGTGCGCCTCCTTACCGGATTGCGTATCGGTTTGTGTCGGGGAATGACATGAGATTCTATAGCGGGAAAGTGTTAGAGGAGCGTAAGCGGAGTGTTGGTGATGTGTTAATGTTTCAGAGACAAGCTGGAAAACGGAAATTTCACGCCGATGCCGCAGTAAGCTGAACGTCCTCAGCTACGATAAGGGCGATGGCGTGGTGAGCTAACCCATTGGTTAACGGGTCAGACTAATGCGACACCGATGACTGTTGGTTGCCCCATCGCAGGGTGCTCCGACAGGTCAGGGGAGTCGATGCAGGGCAGGCGCGGGGGCCTGCCCCTACCAGGGCACCATTGGAGAGGCAGCCCCTCACAAGGGTAGATTTTTCAGCAGGTCCCTACGTCGCATTCTCCCCTCACAACCCCCCGCGTGCAGGGGGCGCAGGGGGTGGGAGAAGAGAACAGGGGGATGAGGGGAAAAAGGCGTCAGGATGCGGCAAATCCGCTTCGCACCCCAAAGAGCCTACACTTGAGAGAGAGGCGCCCCCCGTGGTTGCCCCATTGCGGGAGGCGCCATCGTCTTCGGGGCAGGCACGGGGACCTGCCCCTACTACCGGTTGCCGCCGCCGAAGTCGTCGAGGGTGGCGTTGTTTGCCAGGTGGTAGAACAGACCGATGCGACCGCCGCGGTTGACGTACAGGTTGCCAACTACCGTCGTTGTGTCAGCCACGCCGATCAGTTCACAGTTGACGTAGACCCGCACCGAGCCGTTCGCCAGGGCGCGTGCGCCGAGTACATCGCCTGCCTTGAGCGTAATATTCCCAAAGGTCTGCACGTGATACCAGCCCCAACCGGGGCGCAGCGCCTCCACTGTGATCTGGCGGTTCACCGCGTCGTAGGAGACCAGGATGGCGCCCTGCGTCGCGTTTGCGCCGCGCCCCTTGAGGAGCAGCGTGTGGTGCGGGCTGTTCGGATCAATGCCCGTCAGAGTGACAAAGGCTTCCTGATTGTTGCCGAACTGCTTTGTCCACAGCACGGCGCCGCCTTTCTCGACATCGACCTGGTTGCTGACGATGCGATACTGGTCGAGTTGGGTTGCGCCAGTCCAGTTAGCGCCGAGCCGTCCGTTCCTGCGGTTGAAATTATCGAGGACGCCAGTCGCCGGGAAGGTCGTGACCTTCACCGTGATCGACCTTACTCCCTCAACCGCGCCCCACTCGTCAGTCGAGAAGAATTCGACCAGGTTTGTCCCTTCGGTTGTGATGGTGAATGGCGCGGTGTACGTTTGCCACGCGCCGCCGTTCACGCGGTACCGTGTGGTCGCCGGTTGATTGGTCGTCAGGGTGACCGTCGCGCTGCCGAAGAAGCAATCCGCCGGGCAGCGCGGCGTGGTCGGTCCGCTAACGCTGGCGGCGGTGACCGGCGGAACCGGGATGCCAGCGAGCAGAATGCGCCCGCTCGTTGCGGTCTGCCCGTCGCTGGCGCTGACCGTAATGGTCACCGGACCGGCATAGTTCGGCGCGGGGGTGAAGGTCAGGTTCGCCAGCGCCGCGTTCACTGCTGCTGGCGCGCCGCTGAACGTGGTCGTGTTGAGCGTTCCGGCAGTTGCTGGCGCCACCGCGAGCGTCACCTGCACCGGCGCCGAGTCGGGATCGATCACGAACGGATCGTGCAGCGCCAGCGGCGTCTCTTCGGTATACGTCTGCGTGAAGAGCGCATCGCCGAGCGGTACACGCGCCACGGTCAGGGTATTGCTGACTTCGTTTGCCGCCAGCGCGTACAGGGCGCCGTTGCGCTCGACCAGTTTGATCCCTTCGGGCGCCATACCACCCGGGATGATTTGGAACACGTTCGGCGTCGACGGATTGGTGATATCCACCAGCGCAATCGCATTGGCGCGCTCCAGACCAACGGCGACAATCGCGCGCCCGCCGAAGACCTTCGCGTCCAGCACCTCCGGCTCAGAGCCGCCACGGTCGCTGCGTCCGTCGGGGTAGATGCCGTAGCGCGCCGCCAGCGCGTCGAGCTGGTTGCCGGTATCGCCGACCAGCGCGCCGGTGGCGGCGTTGAAGACGCTCACCGTACGCCCGCCGCGCACCCGTCCGCTGATCGCGCCAGACGGAATGTCATCGCGGGTGTCGCCTTCATCTGCGGTCACAACGTAGCCGACGCCGCCGATCTCGATGTACGCGATGCCGTCCGGTTCGCGGAAGAGGCTCAGCAAGCGGGTCGGGTTGAAGCCGTCGCCGTTGACCGTGTCGAACACGTGGGTCGTCTTCCCCAGCCCGAAGAACGTCAGGCTGTTGTCCGCCAGGGAGAGACGCGCCACGCCATTGTTTTCCTGGAGCGTGATGTAGGCAAACTGGCTGTCGGCGGAGAAGGTCACCGACTCCGGCTCCAGCGTCGCTGGTGTGTTATCAATCGGCAACCGGGCGATATCGTCGGTGCGGTTGACCGTGAAGCCGGATGTGCCCGCTAGCGATGGCAGCGGGATCTGCGTCACGCTCAGGGTGGTCGAGGTATTCGGGTCGAAGCCGCTCAGGTTCACTACTGTCAGCGAACCGGGTCCGCCGTTGTCGCCAACAGCAAATCCCTCGGCTTCATTAGCAATCACCGCATACTGCCCGTTCGGCGAAATAGCGACCGAATCGGGCTGAATGCCGGTGCTTGCGCTGGCAATCAGCGTGCCGTCCAGCCGGTAGGCGTAGACCGTGCCGTTGACCGGCGCAGCGGCGGGCTTTGCCGAACCGGCGACCGCCAGGAAGTAATCCTGCGTCGGGTGAATGGCGACCGAGTTCAGCCCGGTCAGACCGGTGACCGTCGCCAGCACACGGATGTCAAGCAGGTCGGTCGTGTCGAGGACGTACACCGTGCCTGCATCGGCGTTGCTCAGCACTGCGCGATTGCCGCGAATGTCGATGATCTCGGCGCCGGTGATGCCACGCTCCGCGCCGAAGGTCGCCACCGCCGAGAGCGCCGCCGGATCGTTCAGGTTCAACCCGACCAGGATCGGGTCGTGGTCTGACGAGCGGTACTGGTCCGGCGCAAACAGGCTGGTAATCTGACCGGGGCTCTTGAAGTTCAGGTTGTAGTCCAGCGCGTTCGGCTCATCGGCATTGATATGGTACACCGTTGCTCCGCTCACCTTCGCCAGCGCCGATGGCGACGCCAGCGCGTAGTCCAGCGTCCCCCACTGCCCGTTGAATACGTAGGAGTACGCCTCTGCGCCAACGAACTGCCGCACTACATCGGTGTACCCTGCGTTGCGCAGCACGTCGATCGGGTCCTCCTGCGCGTAGGAGTTCAGGTCGCCGATGATCAGGATGTCCTGGTCTCCCGTGCCGGTCGGATTGGTCGCCAGCCACGCGACCAGCTCCTGCGCCGCGTTGCGCCGTACGATGTTGCAGTTGCCGGAGCCGTCCCCCTGATCGGGTATGTCGCACGGGCTGCCCTTCGACTTGAAGTGGTTGACCACGACCGTCACATCCTCGCCAGTTGCGCGGTGGCGGAAGGTCTGCGCCAGCGCCGGACGGTTGCGCGGCGCGCCGTCACCGCCGTTCACGAATGCGACCGTGTTGAGCGCCGCGGTCCGTCCCACTGGCTCCACAACGGCGGGCTTGTAGATCAGCGCCACCTTGATCGCGTCCATGCCGAGCGCATTCGTCTGCCCCGTCGCCGCATCGGCATCGATGAAGGCATACGTCCCCGGCGCGGTCGCGGCATTCAGGCGGTTGACCAGTTCCGCCAGCGCGCTCGTCGGTCCGTAGCCGTCGTTCTCGATTTCCATCAACCCGAACACATCGGCATCGAGGCGCAGCAGCGCCGCCAGGAGTTTCGCGTTCTGGCGCTCGAACTCGGTTGCGTCCTCCGCGCCGCGGCAGTCGGTCGGCGCGCCGCCGACGCCGCCCCGACACGCGCCAGCGCCGAAAGTATTGAAGTAGTTGAGTACATTGAACGACGCCACGCGCAGGTCGCCGCCGACGTTGCGCGGCAGGTCGGGGCGCGGATTGGCGGCAACGAAGTTGGGGACGCCGCCGCCGAGCGCGTTGACCGGGCGCAGGCGATAGGCGTTGCCGCTAGCGACGTTGCCGGACCAGGTGAAGGTCAGCACGCCGACAATCCCGGTGGCGGTGTCGCCGCCGCGCAGGGTGTTGCTGGCGCTGAGCGGATTGCCGCCGCGCCCGAAGCGGATCGGGTCGGGGTTCTGGTTGTTGAGTTCGTCATCGACAATGATGCGGTTGAGGTCGTTAGCAGCTTGCAACGCCAGCGCCGCCGGACCGGGGTCGACGACGTCGGTCGGCTGGCGCAGGCGCGCGCCGGAGCTCATCACGATTTGCCCGAAGCGCCCGAGCTGGAAGTGCTCGGTGACGTACAGGGTCTGCGGGAAGCGCACGAGCATGCCTTCGTAGCGTTCGAGGTAGTCGGCGCTGGGGAAGGGCATGAAGACATCAACTGGCGTAACTGTTGCGGTCGTGCTGCAGACCTCGATGGCGGTCGCACTGACCTGGGTCTGTCCCTGGAACTCGGTCGCTCTGCCGGTGACCTGAACGACTTGCCCGAGACTGACTGAGTTGGCGTCGCGGTTGAAAACGAAGATGCCCTCAGAAGTGAGCGGGTCGGCGTCGGGTTGGGCAATCTCCTGGAGGTAGAAGCCGCGCAGATTGGGGGAAGGACCCTCGTAATCGCCGACGACCACGCCCTGGATGGTGACGACCGTGCCGCTGAGGGGCGAGGTTTCGCCGCTCCCTTGCACCTGGTTGATTGGCGTATCGGGGGCGCTGCACGCCACCGGAACCGGCGTCGGCGACGGCGTTGGCGTGGTCGTTGGAGTCGGTTCGAGGGTGGGCGACGGCGTCGGTGTGGCTGTCGGGGTCGACTCAGGCGTCGGCGACGGCGTTGGCGTGGCGCTGCTGATCGGATCGCCGCGCACCGTTACCATATCGAAGCGCAGCGTGCCAGCCGTCCCGTAGCTGCTTCCCGGATTAGACGCCACATAGACGTTGCTGCCGGAGGCGAACGCCGCCACGACGCGGAAGACAACGTTGGGATTGTTGTTGAGCGCCGGGATGCCGCTGAAGTCGAATGAGCGATCGTTGAACCATGTGTCGCCAGCATTGGCAACAAACGTCGTCGCTTCGGTGAACGTCGCGCCGCCATCGGTCGAGTAGAGAAGTGCGACGGTGTTCGCAGCAGTGTTGCTATGGCGCAGATCGAAACTGAAGCGGATGTTCTGATAACCAACCGTACTGACGGCAAACTGCGCGCCACGCTGTCGGTCCTCGGTTCCCTGGGGGGCATAGTTCGTCGTATTCCATGCCGAGTCATCGCCAGTCGCTGGGTCAGAGCTGCGATTGTTGACATCACCGCTGGCGAAGGTAGCGGTTGTGCCGCCGACGAGCGACGCCGTCCCGCTGCCAATGGCGGGGTCAGTCGTACCGGTGGTGGTGTTATTGTCTGGAACCGGCGAATTGAACGTCCACTGCGTGATGATTGTGGATGTGGCGGCGGCGCGCTGCGGCGCGACGAACGCGCCAGCAACCAGGAGCGCCAGCGTGGTCAGTGCCAGCAGCAGGCGCAGCGCCGCCGATGGCCGGGGGCGGGATGGGATCATACGAATTGTCTCCTTGCTCCTTCTCCTCAGGTAGCCAAACCGGTTATTGGTACATTGGAACCTTACAATGGGTGGATTTTTTGAAATGCCAGGGTATTTTTCGCGTGCCAACGCCTGTGTTCCCTTCATCCTCCCTGCCCCCTTCTCCCACCCTCACAAGGGTAGAGTTTTTGGGCGCGATGGAAATTTTCCGCGTCCTGATGCCCTGTTTCCCCTCATCCCCCCACCCCCTTCTCCCACAAGGGGAGAAGGGGGCGTTAGGGCGCCCTGCTGCCTGAAGCGGGCAATGCAACACGAGAGCGGGCCAAAAAACCTACACTTGTGAGCTTCTCCCACCCCCCTTGCGCCCCCGCGTGCGGGGGTTGGGGGAAGAAGAGGAAGTTTGCGCACCGCAACGCCCAAAACGGGCAATGCAATATAAGGGCTTATAGTGCAGTGAGCGCAACGCGATCAGCGCCCGAACAGTCGCCTTGCCGACGGGTCGGCAGGAACGAGCGCTAGTCTCTCCTGGACGGTCGTATCTTTATTCCCTCGCATTCCGGCTCAAAGCGATTATACTCAAAGACCGGTTAAGAACGAAGCTCGAAACTGTTAAGAAACCCGGTTAACGGTATTACAGAATTTTCAAAAACGATTTCTTGACACCCTTCATCGCCAGGTGTTATCCTGATCGCGCTCGACACAACAGCTTTCGTGTCAGGATCGTCTCATGTCGGGTCGCACTGCCGGTGCACGTCTGTTGATTGCTGCGTTTCTGCTGATTGCAGCATTGATCGCTCCCGCAGACAGACTCGCTGCTCAGGCGTCGGGCGTTGTCACGGCTTCTCCCATCACCATTGGTGAAACATTGTTACCAGGTCAACGGGTCACGCGACCGCTGGCGATCACCAATCCTGGATCAACCGCCGTTACCGTGCTGCTGTACGAAGCGCGTGCGCAGCCATCGCTGGCACTAACGGCGGCAACCGGTCCTGCCAGCGTGTCTCTGCCTCAGCAGGATCACCCCCTTGACCCACGCCTGACGCAGCAACTGGATGAACCCGCAGAGCGAGGGTCGTTCATCGTCTACTTGCACGACCAGGCGGATCTGAGCGCAGCCTATAGCATCACCGACTGGACAGAGCGCGGACGCTTCGTCTATCGAACGCTGGTGGAACATGCCGAGCGCACGCAGCGTCTGCTGCGTGCGGAATTGACGGCGCGCGGTCTAACGTACCGACCCTTCTGGATCGTCAATGCCATTCGAGTAGAAGGTTCGCTTGCCGATGCTCAGGCGCTGGAGCAGCGCGCTGATGTCGCCCTGGTGCGCGCCGACGCCAGCATGATGATTGCATCACAGACGCTTTCTGCCAATCCTGACTCCCGATGCAGCACCGATGGCAATCCGGTGTGCTGGAATATTCGCGCCATCCGCGCCGATCGCGTGTGGAACGAGTTCGGTATCACCGGTCAGGGTGTGACCGTCGCGTCAATTGACACCGGCGCCCTGGTGCACCATCCCGCGCTGCGGGATCAGTATCGCGGCGCGCTCGGCAATGGCGAGTACAATCACAACTACAACTGGTATGATCCACAGGGCGCCTTTTCGGCACCGACCGACAAGCATGGTCACGGGACGCACACGCTCGGCACAATGGTTGGCAGGCTCGCCGACGGCGAGCGGTTTGGCGTCGCCCCTGGCGCACGCTGGATTGCTGCACAGGGATGTGAGGGATCGCTTTGTAATGAAAGCGACCTGATCGCTGCTGCGCAGTGGATCCTAGCGCCGACCGATCTCAACGACCGCAACCCACGCCCTGATCTGCGCCCAATGATTGTCAACAACTCGTGGGCTAGCGGCGGCAACGATCAATGGTATGCCGGATACACCGCCGCCTGGCGCGCGGCTGGCATCTTTCCGGTCTTTGCTGCGGGCAACGGCGTTGGCGTCTGCCGCTCGATCGCGTCCCCCGGCGACTACGCCGATGTTGTCGCAGTTGGCGCCACGAACCGTAACAATACCATCGCCTCATTCAGTCTGCGCGGTCCGACCGCTGACGGTCGCATGAAGCCGGACTTCGTCGCTCCCGGCGATGGCGGCATTTACTCGGCTCATCTGAACGATGGATATGCAGCCCTGCGCGGCACGTCGATGGCGACGCCGCACGTTGCCGGAGTTGTAGCGCTGATCTACGCCGCCAACCCCTCGCTGATCGGCGATTATGAGGCAACTTACGCCTTGCTACGCGACACGGCGCAGAGAATTGAGGACTCGCAGTGCGGCGTCGTGCCTGGCGGCGGCAACAACGTCTATGGTTGGGGATTGATCGATGCGCATGCCGCTGTTGCACGCGCGCGCATTGATGTGCCATGGCTGCACCTCTCACCGACAACGCTGACGCTCAATCCAGGACAAAGCGCAACCGTCAACGTCACGTTCGACGCGAGCAGAGTCGCTGCGCCTGGAACATACACGGCGCGTATTCAGATCTACGCTGGCAGCCTGACTCAACAGCCGATGACAGTCCAGGTAACCCTGAATGTGACTGTTTCGGGAACCACGGTTAGCGGCAGAGTGCGCGATGCTGAGACCGGTGAAGCGCTGCGCGCGACGGTCAGCGTCACCGGCGGCGCCAGCGTGACAACCGCCGATGATGGGACTTACTCGCTCATCCTGACGCCAGGCGTTTATACGCTTACGGCGTCTGCGCTCTCGTATGCACCGCAGCAGCGTGTGGTCGCCGTACCAGTAAGCGGACCGGTCAATTTCGACTTATTGCTCGATGCGCCGCGGTTGACTCTTTCAACGGACTACGTCACAGCTACGCTCGATTTCAATACTTCTGTTGAGCAAACGGTCCTGATCACGAATACTGGAACGCGCCCACTGACTTTTGAGGCAGACGTGGAATATGCGCCGCTTGGCATCTACCGCAGCGATGAACCGGAAGGACCAGTGTACCAATGGATCGACCTGCCTATTGACGCACCAACACTTGATTTGACCGATACGACCAGGATCGATGACATTCCGCTTGGTTTCGAGTTCCCGCTCTACACTGTTCCGGTTACTGAAACATCGGTCGCTTCAGATGGAACCCTCTCGTTTGGCTGGCCCTACTCGTACACCGGTCTGCTCGAACGTTGCTTGCCAGCGACGGAAGCGTTCTTCTATCTGCTGGCGCCGTTCCGCGCCGACCTTGACCCCTCGCGCGGCGGGCAGGTGCGCTACGGAACTGTCAATAATGGCACAACGTTTGTCGTCAGTTTCGAGGACGTGCCGCTGGCGCACGGTCCCCCTGATCGGACCTTTACATTTCAGGCGCTCCTTCACCGCGATGGCCGGATTGTGTTTCAGTATGCGCGCCTGAGTGCGCTTCCAGAACGGCTGAGTGTTGGCGTTCAGAAAACTCTAACCCAGGTTCAACGCATTGGGTGCGGCGCCGACACCCCAATCGCTCCGGGGTTGGCCATCGAACTTAGACCGCAGTTTCCTCCGGAAGGATGGCTGGCTGTGACGCCGAGTCAGGGAACGGTTGCGCCAGGTGGCAGCGTGGAGCTGCGGTTTGCCTATCGCTGGCAGGCGCCGCCGCAGGGTGCACGCCTGCGCACTATCGTCACACTGAGCAGCAATGATCCGCGTCGTCGAAGGACAACAATTGCGGTCGAGGCGGTAATGCGTCCGGCGCCGTATGTTGTCTGGCTGGGAATTGTGGCACGGTAGCGCTTCCAGAACGGTGACCCATGGTATAATGATCCTACGTCCTGGAAGCGAACCAATCTATGTCTCCCTTGCACCCGTTCACCGTTCACCTGCCGATTGGATTGCTGCTCGGTAACGCGATCATGACGGCGCTCTACCTCTGGCGCGGTGACCGTTCGCTGGAAACTGCTGCGTATCACTGCCTGTGGCTCGGATGGGTGTTGCTCTTGCCTGCGATCGCCAGTGGAACGATCGATGCCGCGCGTCAGGTATTCGATCCGGTGCGCCCACGCGACGATGCGCTGGTCTGGGTCAATGCGCACGCACTGGCAGGGCTGGCAGTGATGGTCGTGTACTGGCAGGCATGGCAGGCCAGGCGACGAAATCCGGCCATTCTGGATGATCCCCGAACGCGGCGCGGGTATCTGGCGCGACTAGCCATCGGCGCAGCGCTCGTCGTGCTAACCGGGTGGCTGGGAGGGCAACTGGTCTATTCCCTGCGCCTGGGAGTGGGGTGAGATGAGGATGAGGCAAGAGGGGCGAGGCGAGAGAAGAGGGGGAGATGTTTGCTACACCAGAGGAAGATTGTGCGTGATGAACGTTAAATCGTTCAGAAATGCCATGCCTCCTGCTCATCACTCGTCACTCGTCACTCAGCACTAATATAAGCGAAGGAGAACGCTGTGCTTGGTCTGTTCTTCTACGTACTGCTCTGGATCCCGATCAATCTCTTACGATTGATATGGTTCGACTGGAAAGTTGAAGGGCGTGAGAATCTGCCGCCGCGCCCGCAGGGCGTGATCCTTGCGGTCAACCACCTGCACTGGAGCGACATCGTTGCAGTTGGAGCGTCATTGCCACTCTCGCACCGGCCCTGGTGGATCGCCAAGATTGAACTGTTCAATCATCCAATCGTCGCCTGGTGGTTCCGCGTGATGCACGTCATTCCGATCCGGCGAGGTCAGCGCGACCTGGCAGCGCTCGAAGCCGCCGAAGCAGCGCTCAAACGAGGCGCTGTTCTGGTCATGTTCCCTGAAGGTCACCGCAGCGACACGAAGCAGTTACAACGGGGACGCGGCGGAGCAGTGCGGCTGGCGATTCGCTCAGGTTGCCCGATCGTCCCGGTTGCGATCTGGGGTACGGAAGCTGGCTTCCGCGCCATCCTGCGGCGGAGTCCGGTGCGGGTGCGCTTTGGCAAGCCATACCACCCGCCAGTTGAAGGATGTACAATTCCCTTCGAGCGGATGAGCGAGCTCACCGACGATATGATGCTGCGCATTGCCGCACTGATGCCGGAGAAATACTGGGGATACTACCGCGAGCGCATGCTGGCGGAGACGACTGTACCCTCCTGATCGCCCTTCCGTGCGTCAGACTGCCTGGAAAGGCAACCAGCATTATTTATGCCTCCGGGGTTTCCTCTGGTCCCAGGATTAGATCGGCAATATATACTGCAAGACGCGCTGCTAGAGTCGTCAGCAGCAGGCTGAGCAACCCGACTAGCAGGCGACGCTTCATTTCATCGTCAAACAGACTAGCATTCATCGCGCGTAAGCTCCTCGCTGATGTCGCTATGCAGTATACCACGTTCTTCCAAGAGTGATATTACCCCTCGACTGGTCTGAGATCTGGAAATGCGCGGCGCAGACGCGACACAATTGCCGCTGCTTCTGCACGCGCTGCTGCCAACGTTGCATCATCTGGCGGGGGAAGCTCTAGTGCACGCTCATCGCTTCCCGCACCAGCGGGGAACCGTCGCCGTAGCGCGATGGTTGTCGCTACTGCTCCTGCGAATGCGCCAATGATGATCCCGGTCATGAAGCCATCTCCTGCTCGTCGTTCGTTCATTGCGCTGCAATCCTAGTCTGTTGAACAGTGTTATCCCCACATGCCCTTTGTGCGCCCGGTAAAAGGGCTGCAACCTCCGGGATTATACCAGTTCCAGGCGATGGTGACGCAAGTTGGTAAAGACTGCTTGACATGCCTGTCCGATTCATGCTATCTTAGCGCTACAGATCTCCGCACCGCACGAAAAGTCTCATCTTCAAGGAACATACGAACGTGACGCCTGTCGCGCCATAGCGCCCATTCATTTCTGCCCGCCCTGGCCATCAGGATGGGTGGAGTCTTGATTCATTATTGTGCACGAGGAGGTGTCTATGATCGAAACCGCGACCGCTGACTCTTCATCCTCGCAGGCCCCCGTGTCTGTAGATGACGTGATGATGGTCCTTCAGCGTTGCTACGACCCATGCTGCAAGGAGCGGCAGGTCAGCGTGGTGGACATGGGGTTGATCGAGCAGGTGCGGGTATCGGGCAAGCGGGTGGATATCGATATTATTCTGACGACCGGTTGGTGCCCCTTTTCGCTCCACCTCTTGCAGATGATGGAAGAAGAAGTCAAAAGCATCCAGGGAGTCGAGGCGGTCAACGTCCAGATCACCTGGAATACGCCCTGGTCCCCGGAGCGTCTGTCGGCAACGGCGCGTGAACGGTTGCGTCTCCCGCTGGAACAACTTCTCCCGCTGCGTGAAGCTCGTCTGGCGCGTAAGCAGCATCTTCGTGAGTCGGAGCGGTAGCGTATCAGCGTTCTCAGGAGGATCGCCATGATCGACGATGTATTCGTGTTCGACGGTGTCTGCCACATATTCAACTTCGATAAGTCCAATGCCTTCGGGAAGCCAGGAGAAATGTTCATCGAGCACCTGTACGCCTTCCATCAGGTGCTCAATGCCCCCGGCGAGAAAACCCTCACCCGCGAAGAGTACATGCGCGAGTGGACAGTTGACGAGATTGCGCGCATGGTTTTCGACGAAAGTCCCACCGATATGATCGTTGCGCAGCCGCTGCCGCTGACTGACCTGTTCAAAGATGGGTTGTCGAGCTGGGAGAAGTGCGCTGAAATGGCGCGCAAATATCCGGATCGGGCTATCTTCTGGGGGTCGATCAATCCGCTTGAGGGGAAGAAAGCGCTCGATCTGATGGAGGTTCAGGTTAAGGAGTATGGCGCCAGAGGCTTCAAGCTCTACAATTTACGTTACGACTACGGACAACCATTCCCGTGGCGGATGGACGATCCGCGGGTTGCGTTTCCGGTCTTCGAGAAGGCGCTGGAGCTGGGCGTGAACCTAATCGGCGTCCACAAAGGCGTACCGCTTGGACCTCAGCCTATTGAGCACACGCAGGCGTGGGACATGGACGGCGCAGCGGCCAACTTCCCAGAGATCAATTTCATCATTTTCCACGTCGGGCTGCCGTTCATCGATGAAATCTGCTGGCAACTGGTGCGCTACCCGAACCTCTATGCCTCCATTGCGGCGACGGTCAACTTCGTTGTGCGTTCGCCGCGCGTCTTCGCTGAAACCATGGCGAAACTCCTCTTCTGGTGTGGCGAAGACAAGATCATCTATGGCGGCGAGACGCCCATCTGGCATCCGCGCGGCGCGCTGAAGGCGTTCTGGGAGTTTGAGCTGCCGGAGGATATTGTGCAAGGTTATGGCTGTGGCCAGTTGACGAAAGAAGCGAAGAAGAAGATCCTGGGCTTGAACCTGGCACGCCTCCATGGCATCGACGTCGAGGAGAAGAAGCGCAGCCTGGGGTTGGCAGCGTAGGTGTTAGAGTGGAGGTTTTCATCCCCGCAACGGGCGCTACAACGGGGTAGTAGGCGTTTTCCGCATCCTGACGCCTGTGTTCCCCTGATCCCCCCTGCCTCCTTCTCCTGCAAGGGGAGGAGGGGGAGTTAGGGCGTCCGGTTGCCTGAAACGAGCGATGCAATAGAAGGGCGCGCCAAAAAATCTACACTTGTGAGGAAGAGGGGAGTTGGGGCGTCCCGTTGCCGGAAACGAGTGGTGCAGCGTAAAGGCCTGCGGCGCGGCGATGTAATTGGCGATTAGCGGAGAGGAAGTCATTCCCCGCGATCCAGCGGGGCAAAGCGGCAATTTCCCTCTTGACATCGCATCAAAAACCACTACAATATTGCATCGGCGTCTATGCGCCGCAAGGAATCCGTGCTCTCCGGCAAAAACCCGCGCAGTGGTGCGCTATGGTTTTTGGAGTGCCATCACAGGAGTCGTTCATCGACCGATGAACCGATGGACCCGGCAGAGCGTTCAGGAATGATGTATGGACGGCAAAGCCAATTTATTCCGCTGCGACCTGTTGCGCCTTGAGCAGACGCGCTCTCTGGCGTGTGGTTTGGCGCTCGTTGTTCCGGATCGTCCCCTCTGACGAACCTCTTGATTGTGCGCCCCGCACCGCCAGGGTGCGGGGCTTTTGTATGCCCATTGATCTGCAGGGCGAGTCTGGTCGCGTTTTCTGGACTCGTTTCGCTGGCGGCAACGCCAGCCTCGTGCAGATGAAGGAGGTTCACTCCAATTGAATGGGCAGACCTACGTCACCGCGTTCACCGACCGTTATGGGGTCGGCCCCGAAGGACAGATCAACGATTTTATCAGTCGCCGCGGCGACCGCTTGCTTCTGGCGGATCAAATCGATCTCAACGCAATGGTGGCGCGCTATGGAGCGCCGCTTGAAGTTGTCTACTGCCCGCAGATCACCGTGCAGATCGAGCGCATGCGTGAGTGGGCGGAAACAGCGCGTGCGCGCAGCGGGTACGCTGGCGGCTTTATCTACGCCTATGCGACAAAGGCTAATTTTGCGGAAGAAGTTGTGCGTACCGCTCTCAATTCCGGTGCGCACTACGAGACGTCTGCGGCAGCGGATGTCGCTATTGCGCATTATCTCTGGCAGCAGGGCATCCTGTCGCCGGAGCGGTTCATTTTCTGCAATGGCTCGAAGGATGACGCCTACATTGCCGCAATCGTTGCGTTGCGCCATGCAGGGTTTACGCGCGTTGTACCGGTCATCGACGATCTCGACGAACTCGAAACCTTGCTGACAACGTGCCGTGAACCATTGCTCCTTGGCGTCCGCGAGCGCCACGCTCCTGCGGATATCGATGTCAACCATCCTGGCGGTGAGCGGTTTGGACTGACGCCAGAGGAGATCGGGCATGTGGTTGAGCGGCTGCGACATACGCCGCATCGCCTGGTCATGTACCATGCAATGGTAGGGAGCCAGATCGAGGATCCTGATCGCTGGAACAGGCGCCTGGCGCGCTCGGCGGAGGCGTATGCCCGCCTGCGGCAGCGCGCGCCATCGCTCTGGCTGTTCAACTTTGGCGGCGGTATGCCGACGTCCGCCTACTCGCTCGACTTTCGTTTCGACTATCTCGGCTTCCTTGAGCGCCTAATGAACACACTCGCATCAGTGTGCAACACCTGCGATATTCCGCAGCCGACGCTGGTTGGCGAATTTGGTCGCTACACGGTTGCGTCGCACAACGTGTTCATCATGGAGGTCGGGAGGGTCAAGCGCGGGCAGGGTGATGCGCCAGACTGGGCGCTGCTCAATGGCAGCCTGATGGTCTCGTTGCCAGACAGCCTGATCGTACCGGGGCAGGAATTCATCATCCTGCCGCTCGACGGCTGGGACCGGCCGGTGCGTTCGGTGCGGCTGGCAGGCCGGTTGACCTGCGATAGCGACGACTTCTTTCCACGACCGGGTTCGCCGCCGCTGCTTTTGCCCGATCCGTATCCCGGGCAAAAACTGGCGTTCTTTGGCGTCGGCGCGTACCAGCAGATGATTGCCGGTCGCGGTGGTGCGCACCATTGCCTGACGCCTGAAATGCGGCGGGTCATCATCGAGCGGGACGAGGATGCACTGGTGGTGCGCGAAATTGCGCCGCAGAACCTGGGGCAGATCATGGGTCTGCTGGGATACGCCTGCGGAACGCTAGAATTTCCAGCGTCTCAACCAGAGCGCGTACCGGTGGATCGCCGCGCGCCGCGTGAACCAATTCGTCCACAACGCCCGGCGCGCCGCCGCAACGCGCCGCGTCACACACCGCTGCTGCGCTATGGCGCCGAGAGGCGGGAGATGCGCATGAGAAGCGGGATTCGGAGCTAAGCAGAGAAGTCCTGTTGGCAAGGCTGGCGCCGGCGCTTTGAGATATGGACATTGCTCGCCGGCGCCAGTTCCTTCTGTGGGAGGTCATCGTGATTCTTGAGAGGACACGAAGACGCGCATTTGTCCTTGCGCTGGCGATAGCGCAGCAGTACGGCGCCAAGGTTCTCGGTTCCTGGTTCTCAGTTCTTAGTTCTCGGTTCTTGGTTCTCGATTATTAGTTCTTGATTCTCTCTCAAAAAGGTGTAGACTCTCTGATAGCAACAGTTTACCAAAGGAGGCCGTCATGAACGCACGCACACTGCTTGAGCCTGGCGTCGTTCTCGGCGAGTGGTGGCATCGCACCGCCGACGGCCGCTTTCAGTGCGATCTCTGTCCGCGCGGCTGCACGCTGCGCCCTGGTCAACACGGCTTCTGCTTCGTGCGCGAGGCGCGCGAGGAGGGGATCGTTCTGACATCGTACGGTCGCGCATCCGGTTTCTGCGCCGACCCGATTGAGAAGAAGCCGCTCTTTCATTTCTTCCCCGGCACCGGGGTCTTTTCCTTTGGGACTGCTGGGTGCAATCTGGGGTGCCGTTTCTGCCAGAACTGGTCGATCTCCAAAGCGCGCGAAATGGCGCTGCTCGACGCGCGCGCGACGCCGGAGGAGGTTGCGGAGGCGGCGCTTGCCGCGGGGTGTCGCAGCGTGGCTTTTACTTACAACGATCCGGTCATTTTCGCCGAGTACGCGATTGACTGTGCGCGCGCAGCGCACGAACGCGGACTGGCGACGGTCGTCGTGTCGGCAGGGTACATTTCGCCACAGGCGCGGCCTGCCTTCTTTGAGCATATCGATGCTGCAAACATCGACCTCAAGGGGTTCAGCGAGGAGTTCTACCGGAAGCTGTGTCTCGGCTCGCTGGCGCCGGTGCTCGATACGCTGCGCTGGCTGCGCCACGAAACTAACGTCTGGTTAGAAGTGACCAACCTGATCATCCCCGGCGCCAATGACTCGCCGGACGACATCGCGCGCCTGTGCGACTGGTTCGTGAACGAACTTGGCCCTGACGTACCGTTGCACTTTACGGCGTTCCATCCCGACTATCGCATGCTCAACACGCCGCCGACGCCGCCTGCAACGTTGAAACGCGCTCGCGAGCAGGCGCTTGCCGCTGGTCTGCGCTACGTATACACCGGGAATGTCTACGACGCCGATGGGCAGGCAACGTACTGCGCCGGTTGCGGGGCGCGTGTCATCGAGCGTGACTGGCATCGCCTGAAACGCTGGCGGCTCGACGCTGCCGGTCGGTGTGTGCGCTGCGGTCATCCGCTGCCGGGACGGTTCGACGCAGTGCCAGGTCGCTGGAATGGACGGATTGTGCCGGTGCGGATCATGGGGTCACTCGTGTGATCCGTTGCGCCTGGCGCGGAGACGATGCGGCGCGATGTCTCTGCCTTTGCCGTACACGGGCGCACTACCGTGCGCCCCTACCTCGGCGTCCCCGCATTGGCGCCCCTTCAACCTGCAATCGTCCCGCCATCGCACCCCTCTCGCCTCTTGCCTCTTGCCTCTCACCTCTTGCCTCATGCCGGATACAGATGCCCGCTTTCGACGCGCCAGCGGCGTGTGCGTTTGAGGAACTCCAGATCGAAGTCGTCAATGCCGGTGGCAGTCACGATGGTTTGCTGGTTAGAACGTTCCAGGACCTCCTGCACGTGCGCTCGTCGTTCTGCGTCCAGTTCGGAGAGCAGATCATCGAGCAATAGCACCGGTGCATCGCCCGTGCGCATCCGCATCAGCTCCGCCTCGCCGAGTTTGAGCGCCAGCGTAGCGCTGCGTTGCTGCCCGCGCGAACCATACACGCCGATCGGCACGCCGTCAGTCGCGATCAGCAGATCGTCGCGGTGTGGTCCGATCAGCGTCTGTCCACGACCGATCTCATCGTCGCGCAGGTGTGCCAGGTGCGCTAGAAATGCCTGCTCGATGGCACGAGTGTCAGCAACCAGATCGACGCCTGCCACGCTGCTCTGGTAGGTGAGCCTCAGTGGTGTGTCACTTCCTGACATCTGACAGTAGAGCGGTCCTGCGAGCACATTGAGGTCAACAACAGCGAGCAGCCGCTCACGCAGGAGATACGCGCCCGCCATCGCCAGTTCCCGATCCCAGAACGCTAGTTCGTCCTCGGCATGGCGCAACGGACGCCGTCCCTCGCGCCAGGCGCGGAGCAGACTGTTGCGCTGTTGCACAACCTTCTGATAATGCGCCAAGGTGCGCACGTAGCGCCCATCGATCTGCGAGAGGGTCACATCGAGGTAGCGTCGGCGCTCAGCCGGCGCGCCGGTCACCAGCGCAATGTCGGCAGGAGTGAACAGCACCACGCGCAAGTTGCCCACTAGGTCGAGCGCACGCACTGTTTTCCGGTCAACCCGCACTGTTTTGATCGTCGACGCTGCGCCGGTTGCTACCTCTTCCTCAGCGCGGCGCTGCACGACAACCTCGAGGCGCACGTGCCCATCGGCGCGTAGGACGTCGCACACTAGCCGGGCAAATGGCGGAACGCCAATATCTCCCTGCGCCTCGAAGCGTACCAGCTCACGATCAGCGCCAGCGCGCGGCGAGCGGGTGGTCGCCAGGAAATAGATCGCTTCCAGCAGCGTCGTTTTCCCTGCCGCATTCGGACCGTAAAGCAGCGTTACGCCCGGTTCGAGTCGCAGATCGAGCCGTTCGTAATTGCGGAAATCACGCAGACTAAGGTATGTGACATACATGGCGGCGATTATCAGGCGCGCAACGCTCAGATCCGTTCAAGTTGCAGTCGCCGCAGCGCCGACAGGTCGCCGCAACCTGTGCAGAACATCGCAATGCGCAGTTCGTCGATATAGATCTGCAAATTCTCGACAACCGCTTCTGCGCCACGTTCGTCGACCGCTGGAATGAGCGCTGGTCTGGCAGTCGCGGCAAGATCGGCGCCGAGTGCAATGGCCTTTGCCACGTCAACGCCGCTGCGTACACCGCCGCTGCCGATGATGGTGATATCAGGAAGCGCGGCGCGCACCTGACGGATAGCTTCAGTTGTCGGAATGCCCCATCCAGCAAATGCCGCCGCTACCCGCGCGCCACGTTCAGTTTTGTGACGGAAGCGTTCAACCTCGCTCCAACTGGTGCCGCCTGCACCAGCTACATCGATGACCTTCACACCAGCCTCGACCAGGCGGCGCGCGGTCGCCGCGCCGATTCCGTTGCCGACTTCCTTGGCGATCACCGGAACATCAAGGCGGGTGCATACTTCTTCGATCCGACGCAACAATCCTTTGAAGTTTGTGTTCCCTTCAGGCTGAACTGCCTCCTGCAGCGCGTTGAAATGCAGCACCAGCGCATCCGCCTCGATCATCTCGACTGCGCGACGACATTCATCGACGCCAAACCCATAGTTGAGCTGCACTGCGCCGAGGTTCGCCAAAAGCGGAATCGTCGGCGCAACGTGTCGAACACGATACGTGTCTGCCAGGCGCGGGTCAACTAGCGCGGCACGCTGCGAACCGACCCCCATCGCCAGCCCAAGGATTTCGGCGGCTTCAGCGAGCGCCAGATTAATGCGCGCGACGTCCCGTGCTCCGCCGGTCATCGAACTGATGAGCAGCGGCGCGCGCATCCGCTTGCCAAGAAACGTTGTACTGGTGTCGATTTCAGCAAGATCAAGCTCTGGCGCCGCCTCGTGCGGCAGGCGATAGGCGGCGAAACCGGTCGTCACCCCTTTGGCGGCCACATCTTCGTTCAGTACAATGCGCACGTGGTCGAGTTTGCGACTGCTCGTCTGTTCGGACTCACTCATATGATTCCTCGTAGATGTGTAGTTGCCATGATACCAGATCTACCTCACGCGCCGCATAGCGGATGTTCGACGGCGGAAGCGCCGCGCCGATCCGCTATAATACGGGCTTGTCTGGAAGACGAAGCAAAAGGCGAGAGGCAAGAGGCGAAAAGGATTGCAGGTTACAGGGTTTGAGTAAGGCGCCTTGGCAGAGCCGTTGTATTGCAACAGCTCTGCCAAGGCGCTATCAAGGAGGACATGTGTGAGCCAGGCATCACGGAATAAGAAAGCCCAGGAATCGGCGCCGCAGGGCGTCTCGCCAGCCGGGATCATTGCTGCGCTCGTTGTTCTTGCAGTGCTCATCGTCCTAGGCATGATGCTTGCGCAATCCAGCGGCCAGCCGCAGGTTTCTGAGCCGACGGTCCCGCCGTTTGCGGCAGCAACTCCAGTATCGGGCGGCGCGCCAGGCCCTTTGCCGACGGACGTTGCTGCGCGTAATGGGTTCTACACCGCACCGCCGCCAATGACTATCGATCCGTCGAAGACGTATATTGCAACGATTACGACTCCGCGCGGGGACATCGTCATCCGCTTGCGCCCCGATCTCGCGCCGGAAACGGTTAACAATTTCGTCTTCCTGGCGCGGGAAGGGTTTTACAATGGCGTCACCTGGCACCGGGTGCTGCCCAATTTCATGGCGCAGGGGGGAGATCCGACTGGAACCGGTACGGGAGGACCGGGCTATACGATCAAAGATGAGTTTACCCCCGATATGGTCTTCGACCGACCCGGCCTGGTTGCAATGGCGCGCACTGCTCTGCCCAACAGCGCCGGATCGCAGTTCTTTATCACAACTGCGCCAGCACCGCATCTCAATGGTCAGTACACTATCTTCGGCGAGGTGATCGAGGGACAGGAGGTCGTGAACGGCATCCCGTTGCGCGATCCAGAGGCCAATCCAACCGAGCCCGGCGAGCCGATGTTGCGAGTAACGATTACCGAGCAGTGAGGCTACTTGCGGCGGAAGAAGCTCCGCTTCTTCTGCGGGGCCTCGACCGTCTGGCGCAGTTTTGCCAGGTCATCTTCGATGTTGCCTGCAGCAGCGGCTTCCATCGTCTGACGCTCAGTGGAGCGCGGCAGCGATGCCTGGCTGCCGCGCGGCTCGCTGACCGCAGACAACAGAACCGGCGCTGGCGCTTCCTCAACGCTGTCGAGCGCCGGATAGGGGAGTGGCTCGCGTTCGATCCCAAGCGCCATCAGCCACGACCAGAGCGCCTGCTGACGCGTCTGAGGCTCGTCCGGCAGGCGTAGCGGCCTTCCGCGCGCATCAATCACGACGCCGAGGGCGCTGCCACGAATGGCTGCCAGTTCCGACGCAACCTCGGCGCCTGGCGCGTTCCGCCCGATCTGAACGCCAACGCTCGGTCGCAACGTCAGTGTGCCATACCGACCAGGAGGGAGGCTCAAACGTGCAATTTCGCCATGCGCAACGCGCGCCGTTTGCGTTGCTCCGCCTTCCACCCGCAACTCGGCTTCGACCGCTACCTCGCCCATTCGTCCCTCGCCGAGCGTTGTGACTACCGTCGCCAGGGGCGTGTTGTTCATCAAGTCGCGTTCGAACAGCGTTAGCGCCGCATCGGCTTCAAAAAACGCAAGTGTGCCGCAGGCGTTCATCAACCCTAGACTATCAAGATGCACATCAAGCGCCATGACATTGTCTCGAGAAGTAGGTTGCAGCGCATCAAGAACGGTCAACAACGCCAGTCCGGGATGTGGCGCGTGACGCAACACTCCGCCACTGACCAAGACGCGATCATATTGGGCATCGGGGCGCTCGTCCAGCAACGCTTCCAGTACGCACGATAGCGCTTCGCGCGCTACAGCGTGCTCAATGAGGAGTTCTTCACGAGTTAGGGGCGGGATGTGCGGGCGAAGCATCTTGTTGAGCAGCCAGTGGACCAGATCGCGCTCGCTGATGGGAAACGGCAACCAGCGGCGAATGGCATCAACGCCACGCTGCACGAGCACCGCACCGATGCCGTACCCGCTGCCGACGCCGCCCAGCACGACCGGGCTGTAACGCCCCTGGCTGCACAGGTGCGCCGTGGCGCTCAACGAGCCGACATCCAGGGTCAGAACGTTGCACTGGGCTGCTTCAGCAAGGAAACGGGTCATCACGCCAGCCGCATTACACGATGTCTGGATCGGAGCGCGCGTCAGTCGCTGGAGTCCAGATGTTCGGGCAAAACGGGTCACAATCCGCTCTCCGTATATGCGCACAATCTCGCGCCGCACCGGATCGAGCTGTTCGACATCAAGGGTCGGACGAATATTATCGACCAGGACGAGATCTGCGTAATCCGCCAGAGCCGCGACCACGCTGTCACGTACCTGACTGTTTCCTGCAAAAATGACTGGCCGTCGATTGGGGCCGCGCGCTTGCTGATCTTGCAAGTTGGCCTGAACGCTCCACAAAGCCAGCCTGACGATATGCGCCAGACGAACGAGCGCTTCATAGGCGCCGCCTTCAATTCCGCCAACGAGCAGAACTCCATCTGCTGGTACACCTAGCAACGCCTGCACTTGACGTTCAATCCAGGTCGCGCCCGAATCCGCCATGACCCCGATCTGATCCTGACGAGCCGCATCGTCAAGCGTGATGGTTTGGAGCACGCGAGTGTACGTCGTTCGCGCGGCGCGTTGCGCGCTGCGCGCCGAAATATCGCCAGCGACTGCAGCGATAATCAGGCTCATTATCCCCGCCGCGCTGGTGCACGCCAGAACGCCGTCAACCCCATCGCCTTCAGCGTTTTTAGGTGTGATTAGCGTATCGTTACTGAGCAGGCGACGACCAGTTTGTTCCTCAATGCGTCGGGTCGCTTCAAGGATAGCGTGTGTCGCGTCTCCGGCGAAGGTTATGCTGCTTGGCGCCTCAGCATAACCGATAAGGCGCGTTTCGCCATCGACGGCATCAACCAGCCAGATATGGGTCATCGCGCTGCCGATGTCGACGACTAGAAGGGCGCGCAGTGCGATTGGGTCAGACATGCTGCGACTGATTTCCTCGTGCTATATGCCGAACAAATTGCGTACTGTTGCCAGAACGAAGTTTATGCGTTCAACTAACGCGCTTGTGTAACTCTGCAGCGCACTGGCGAAAAAAAAGCCGAACGCAACCATAATCACCCAGTGACCAACCGCAGCCGCGCCTCTGACAATGCGCCCGCTACGACTCTCCGGCGGCGTGGTATAGTAGAAGGAGGCGATGGTTAGAACGGTGCCGACGACCAGCACTACGACTCCGACGATCTCCCCTATTCCTCCTGATAGCGGGCGTGCAGTATCGCGGATCTGCGGCAGCAGCGTACCGATGATCGCGCCGCCAATTGCCAGCGCTCCACCAACGCCGAAAACGAGCGCCAATGGAATGTTTGCCAGCCATGACAATCGCTGTTCGCCAGCAATGCGCGGCAGGAGCAACATGCCGAGCAGAAACGGCACACCGTACAACCACAGCGCTGGCGTCGAACCCTCAAGCAGCCTCAGCACTGCCGGGCGCAACACTTGATGGTATGCCACGACGAATGCTAATCCGAGCGACGTTCCGACGAACAGATACTGCGCAATCCGAAACAACGGGTTGTCGCCCGCCACCCTGCTTAGCGCCATGAGCGTTACCAATGCGGCAATGATATTGACAACGATATCCTGAGTCACGTGCGCCTCCTGCGCACTGCATCGATGCCGCTGATTGCCAGACCAAACAAAAGCACAACAACAAAGAGGAGAATGGTCAATCGGTGTTGTATTGCAGCTTTCGCCACTTCTGACGCTCCGCCACCCTGGTTGAGCGCCATATATGCCAGAGCGCCGCGTTGCCCTGCGATGGCAACAACGCCGGGTTGACGCATGTACGGCTGAACAATAGGGGCAGCCTCTTCCGGCAGCAGAAAGACCAGCGATACCGGACGATTGCCTGTCTGGAGTTGGGGATACACCTGTTCCATCCATCCCTGCACGTCGGACGTGTCGTCTGCCAGAACGATAATGAGTGAGAGATCGTTCAAACTCGCAATCGGACGACCTGTGTCAATGCCTGCAATCAGTGCGCTGCCAGTTGCATCATCCCCGCGATAATCGCTTCGTAACATTCCTTGAAAATCTCGTCCCAGCGTCCGAAGCGCTATTTCGCCACCAGGCTTGTACCCCAACAGCAAGTACCCCTCACCTTGCTGACGGTAACCGGCATCTCGCAAGGCGTCAAGGAGATCGAACTGAAGCAATGTCCCCTGGGGATCGGTGCTCACCAGGATCAGTTTGACATTCTGAGCAATCAACTGTCCAATCACTGCTTGTTCAAGTGGACGAAGTTCGCCGACACGCCTGGCGTCCCATTCGTAACCGATGAGTGCAACATCGTTCGCGTCGAGCGCTGCAATCTGCTCATGTGCCGTGGAGACAGCGGGCATAACGGGTGGTGTCTCAAGGAATGGAGCGATTCCCGGAAACGCCACAGCAATAATAGCGAGTATCAACAGAGTAATTGAGAGCAGGCGCTCAACTCCAACACGTCGCAGAACGCTTTCCGGCGCTGGCGCCAGCAGCGGTGTAGTGGCAGGGATTGGTTCTGCCGCTAGATGCCTCAACAGACTCAGCGCTCTGAGTTGCTCTTCACTACGTTTTGGCGCTGGCGGCGGCGCGAGCTTTGGCGCTGCGACAAGTGCTCCCACGCCTACCTCATCGTCTGTAGCGCTTCTCAGACGAACTAGCCAGTCGTCGAGGTTGGGTGGACTGAACGGTACAGACTCTGGCTTTGACTCCGGCTCGCCGCGCAGCCAGTCGGGCAGGTCCGTGCCGCTAAGCAGGTCGCTGGAGATTTGTGGCGCTGCGGGTTGGGAGATCTGAGAACGCCCATCGCGTGTGTCAGATAGCACTCCATCGGCGCCGCGTGGCCAATCTGGCAAAAGCGCATCTCCTGGAGCGGCAGCAGGAAGTTGTTTGTGCTCACTCTCGAGCCATGGCGGCGTCTCCTGTGATAACGGAGCAGTTGTCTGAAGCTGATCAGACAGATCGCTGACAGGTTGGGGCGCTCCGCTGGGTCGCCTGGGCGGAGGTTCGGACGGCGCGGCGGGAGGTTCGGGCAGCGCGGCAGCAATCTCACGTAACCAGTCAGGCAGGTCGCTGGCAGGTGGCAGATGGGGCGATCCGGCCGGTCGCCCAGACGGCGGTTCGGGCGGCGCAGCGGCGAGATCGCGCAACCAGTCAGGCAGGTCGCTGGCAGGTGGCAGATGGGGCGATCCGGCAGGTTGCCCAGACGGCGGTTCGGGCGGCGCGGCGGGAGGTTCGGGCGGCGCGGCGGCAATCTCTCGCAACCAGTCGGGCAGGTCGCTGGCAGGTTGCTGGGCCCCCGAGCCTCCCGCTCGCGCGGACGAGCGTCCGGGCGGCGCAGCGTCGAGATCGCTGACGCACTCGTGGATGTCCGTGGGAGGGTGGGTCGCCGCCGCGGGTCGCCCCGACGGCGGTTCGGGCGGCGCAGCGGCGAGATCGCGCAACCAGTCGGGCAGGTCGCTGGCAGGTTGGGAGGCCCCACCGGGTCGCCCGGACGGCGGTTCAGGC